>JACKFN010000003.1 GCA_020632445.1 Candidatus Nomurabacteria bacterium
CATAAATTTGCATTATATACGAACTACTGCTTTTCCCCAACCCTCCCAAACAAATACAAAGCATACCTCCTCACATTCTCTAGCAGCTCCGGATGATGTTCTATCTGCTCACGGGTGAACCACTCGCAATCATCAGTCTTTTCATCTTCGCTCAGAGTCACCTTATCATGTGAAGCTATTCCCGCATAGGTGCAGGTCACATGCTCGTGCGTATCAGAAATGCGGTGACGATTGATAAAAAAGGGCGGAATGATTTCTTGGTAGCCTTCAGCAATGAACGGATAGGTTGTATCCATGACGCCTTCTTTTCCTCTTGGACTAATCAGGGTGACATCAAGGCCAACTTCTTCCTTGACCTCGCGAACTGCCGCCTGAGCGGGGTCTTCCTCAAGCTCAATATGCCCTCCGACACTGAGCCAGATTCCATACTTGTCATGTTTGCGCAAAAGGACTTTGTTTTCATAGAAAACAAAAACTTCTGCGGTGAAGTCAACTTTTTCGTGGATGTGTGGCATAGGAGAGGTTTATGTTTGGGTATCCTTTTTCGGTGTTTGTGGAAGTTTTTCAATGTGAAGGGAGACTTTTTGGAAGAGGTCGATAAAAAGGTATAAAGACCAAGCAGAGGCATAATACATGATTCCCACACTATAGCCAATGACGGTGAGCATGAGTCGGGAAAAATCGTCCATGGTCGGATCTATTGAATCAATCAGTGAGTAGGTAATCAAGGCATTTGCGCCCACAAAGACAATGAAGTACAAGCATTTGAGCAGAGTTTGCAAGGCCGTCCTGCTGAGTGAATGCGAGGTCTTTTTTGGCTTTATTTTGAGTACATAGGTTTTTACTATGTAATAGATGAGTGTGAGAATAGATTGAAAATAGACTACTGACGCAAGTATGGATTTCCCCATTTTTTGCTCATCTTGTTTTACCGGTTCAGTGATGTAATCTGGGAGCAGGGAAACCACAAATCGTGCAATCGTTTCGAGCGATGAGCTGTAAAATGTGTTTATAAACAGATAAATGTTCACCAATACAAAAAGCCAGGGAATGGCTTTTGCGTACATTTTGGCATAAGAACGAAACTGATCAGTAATCTGAAAAACCAGTTGGTTTTTGCTTTGCGATTGCTGCATAGTTTAGAGTTTAGACTTTGCAGTATCAAAATCCCCAAAATTTACGATGGGGTATACACCATCACTTTGGCTATTGGGAAAGATGAACACACTTGCCATAGTCAATACACTTTACGCCATGCCCCGAAGTTTGGCAATTCTTTCTTCTGCCGGAGGGTGTGTGGAGAAGAGATTTTTGACTTTGCTGCCTTTGAATGGATTGGAGATAAACAAATGCGCCGTTGCTTTGCTCGCTCGATCAAAAGGAATGTTTGAAGCTGAAATTTTTTCTAGAGCTCGTGCGAGTCCCTCTGGATATCTGGTCATCAGCGCTCCAGAGGCATCAGCCAAAAACTCTCGTTTTCGTGATACGGCCATTTTGATCAGCTCGGCAATCAGTGGTGACAGGATGATAAGGACAATACCAATAATCATCAGTGCCGGGTGTCCTTTTTTGTCACTGCCACGTCCAGAAAAGCTTGCGCGAAAGAAAAAATCACTGAGCAGGGCAATAGCCCCGACGAGCACGACCACAATCGTCATGACACGGATGTCGTAATTTTGGACATGGGAAAGTTCATGGGCTATAACGCCTTCAAGTTCTTCGTTCTCGAGCGCCTGGATGATCCCTGTGGTCAAGGCAATAGAAGCGTGCTCAGGGTCGCGACCGGTGGCAAAGGCGTTGAGCGCAGGAGAGTTGATAATATGCACCTTTGGCATGGGCATTCCGATGCTTAGACACAAATTTTCCACCATACGGTAGACGTATGGATTGTCTTCTTTGGAAATCTCAACCGCGCCTGCAGACTTGATGGCAATTTTGTCTGAGTGGTAATACGAAAACCAACTCATAAACAAAGATATGATCAGCGCAATCACTACAGATTCATACCCATAACCAAGCAGGTAAAACACATATCCGATCCCCACGACAAAGCAGAGGAATATGGCTATGAGTAAGCGGGTTTTTCGTTTGTTGGCATCTATCTGGTTATACATAAAAACGAGTTGCCAAAGTTAGTATGAGAATATCATTATAAAGACACCTCAACATTTTTTCTTTCGCTTGCATCTTCAACTTCAAAGAATTCGTATGCCTTGAAGCCAAGCATTCCAGCAATCAGGTTGCCAGGAAATTGTTGTACGGCAGTGTTGAAGTCACGAACCATACCGTTGTAGAAGCGGCGGGCAGCTTGGATTTTGTTTTCTGTATCAGAAAGCTCATCCATGAGCTGACCAACATTTTGGTTCGCTTTGAGATCTGGATAGGCTTCTACGGCAATCTGCAATTTTCCAAGCATTCCACCAAGCATACCTTCGGCGCTTGCAAGCGCTTTGGTGTCACCAGATTCTTGGGCGCTCATGGCCTGTGAACGAGCCTTGGTAATGTTTTCCAAAAGTTCTTTTTCATGCTTCATGTATCCCTTTACTGAACTTACCAGGTTTGGGATCAGATCATGACGGCGCTTGAGTTGTACATCAATATCGCTCCAGCCTTCGTCAGTGCGGTTTTTCATTTTAACGAACTTGTTGTAGCTGGCAATGAGCCAAAGGGCGATGACGACCACGATGGCGAGAATAATGTATCCGAGTGTTGACATATGGTTTAAATTAATCGATTGCGCTGCTACTATCCGCAGTTAACACAATCTGAGCTTTCTATAGAGATGCTAGAGAAAGGTTTGAGTAAAAGTATCTTATCAAGTGCTACCGGCTTGTCAAGTCGCCAGTATCGACACTGCTCGGGCTCAAGAGCGACCTGACCATCGGCAGAAAGTTCCTGGCATTCAAAACCGACTTCTATGAGTGCACTGGAAAGCTCGAGACCGGCTGGTTTGGTGAAGACAATATTTTTTCCTTCTGTGAAGAGCATTTCCGCAGGATCGTAGCTGATGCGATAGTCGCCGTTTGGTGGGGTAAATCCACCATTTTCCTGTGCAAAAGCAATGCCGCTAACCTCGCGAAACATACCACAGTCATCCATGGTAAAGGCCTGCGCAAAGAAACTCCATTGGTATTGTGGAAAGACCGGGATAAAACTTCTGCCAATCCCATCATCTGTTTGGGTAAAGTGAAGACAAATGTTTGATTCGGTGTTGTTGTAGACTTCTTTGAGAATACGTTTGGTAAATGCTGTGTTTTCGCCGTCAGGAGTAGAAGCTTTGAGAGCGGCAAGCTGATCATGAATTTTTTCGTCGTTACTGCTGAGTTTGACTTTTATTCCTTCAATCGAATCATAAACAAGTCCACTGTCAACTTCGACAATGCGTTTGATGGCATTGGTTTGTTTGGCATTGGTAAAGATAAAAAAAGAATTGATGAGCGTGAGCACCAGCACGACGGCAAGGATCATTCCCATCTTGGAGTGGTCAAGTTGCATATTTTTTTGCTTGCAAACTGGGTAAACGTATGTCATAATGATACCACTTTTTTGCAAAGAATACAAAAATTATGGGAACTGTTATATTGTTTATCATTGTCCTTGGGATTCTGGTCTTTGTGCATGAATTTGGCCATTTTATTGCTGCGCGCAAGACCGGGATGAAAGTTTACGAGTTTGCTCTTGGTTTTCCTCCAATGATCGTTGGGGTATACAAAGATCCAAAGACCGGAAAATTTGTTTGGGTGTGGCCCAAAAAGAAAAAAACCGACGGCAAAATTGCCAAGGTTGCCGGAGGTGAAGAGTTTGAGCAAGAGTATCCAGCCACACTGTATTCACTGAATCTTTTGCCGCTTGGGGGATTTTGTAAGATTAAGGGAGAAAATGGTGAAGATGCCAAGGAAAGCGATAGTTTTGGTTATCAAAAAACCTGGAAAAAGCTCGTCGTGCTCGTCGCCGGAGTCACCATGAATTTTTTGCTTGCGGCCGTGGTGCTTGGAATTGGATTTATGATTGGTCTGCCTACCGATGTATCCCAAGGCGTCCCTGATGGAGCTACGCTCATTGGTGAGCCTGCGGTGGTGATCCAGCAAGTAGAAAAGGATTCTGCAGCAGAAGAGGTTGGGTTGCAAATGGGAGATAAAATCTTGTCGATCGACGGGGCGCAGGCAAATAGTGTTTCTGAGATGATTGCTTACATCAAAAGCGTTGGCGAGGAACCCATCACTATTGTTGCCCAAAGGGGTGAAGAGGTAAACACGCTTTCTGTTGCACCAAAGATTCCAGAGGGGGCAGATGCTCCACGGCTGGGAGTATATATGGCCGATGCTGCGATAGTTCAGTACCCTTGGTACCAGAGTATTTGGAAGGGGTTTGTTGGGGCGGCGATTTCCCTCATCAATATTTTTATTGGATTTTTCTTGCTCATCAAAGGCCTTATTTTGGGACAAGGACTCATATTTGATGTCGCAGGGCCAGTAGGTATTGCCACGATGGTAGGGGATTCAGCGCGTCTGGGTATCAATTATCTTTTGAATATCACCGCGATGATATCGCTTTCACTGGCGGCGATCAATATTCTGCCGATCCCGGCACTTGATGGTGGAAGAGCTTTGTTTGTGATCATTGAGGCTATTTTTAAAAAACCGGTTCCGCTCAAGTACGAGCAGGCAGCACACACAATTGGTTTTCTTCTGCTTATGGTCCTCATTGTGGTCGTAACCGCTAGGGATATTATGGGACTTTTCTAGGCAAAGCTCATAAGTGATGCACCAAAAACATCCTTGCGTAAAAGGCATTTCTATGATACTCTATCTATGATTTTTTCGCCTGGTTGAGGGAGATTTTTCTATAAACCTTTGAGGCAAGTGGAGTGTTTTTTATAGACAGTTGTATGTACAGTATGAGTGTTATCGATAATGTCGTGAGCAATTAGAAATTGATATGAAGCAAGAGCTCAAAAAAATTCAAGAAGAATTCAAAAAACAACTGAAGGAAGTTGCTGATTTTGCTGGACTGTCTGATCTGGAGCAGAAATTTTTTAGTAGAAAAAATGGTGAGTTTACCAGTATCATGAAAGGGCTCAAGGAGCTTACTGATGATGTCAAGAAAGAGATGGGACAGATGGCCAATGACGTCAAAAAAGACTTGGAAGGACTGTTTGAAGACAAAAGATTGCAGATTCAACAAAAAGAAATGGCAGACATAGTAGAGCGCGAATCAATTGACGTGACACAGCCGCTTTTGCCAAAGAAGGCAAAAGGACATTTGCATCCCATCACGCAAGCACAGGATAAAATGGAAGAGATAGCTTCCAATATGGGATTTGTCATCGAAGATGGTCCGGAGCTTGAGAGTGATTACTATGTTTTTGGAGCGCTTAACTTTCCAGATGATCATCCGGCACGTGAGAGCATGGATACGTTTTATATTTCTGATAACACTGATTGGTGTATGCGCGCTCATGTGTCAAACATGCAGGTGCGTTTGATGCGCAAATACAATGAAGACGGAACCAAAGCCGTTCGCGCCGCTTATCCTGGAAAAGTGTTCCGCAATGAAGCACTTGATGCCACGCACGAACATACGTTTCACCAGTTTGAAGCCTTTGTGGTAGACCGAAATATTAACATCGGGAATCTGGTCGCCGTTATCAAAGAGCTTTTGCGAGGATTGTATGGAAGAGAGGTTGATGTTCGTCTTCGACCAGGGTATTTTCCGTTCGTTGAACCAGGATTTGAGATGGATATGAAGTGTTTGTTTTGCCGTGGAGAGGGATGTCGTGTCTGTAAGCACCTTGGTTGGGTAGAAATGCTTGGGTGCGGTCTCATGCACCCAAATGTGCTGCGTGAAGGTGGATATGACCCACAGGAGTGGAGTGGTTTGGCCTTTGGTATGGGACTGACTCGCCTTGCCATGATGCGATATAGTATAGAAGATATCAGGCATTTTATGTCTGGTGATCTTCGTTTTTTACAGCAATTCTAAAGTATGTTGGTTTCAAGAAAGTGGCTACAAGATTATGTTTTTCTTCCTGATTCACTCGACTCAGCTGATCTTGCAAATGATTTAACCATTCACACCGTTGAAGTAGAAGAAGTCAAAAAGCAATCTGAGGGGCTTGAGGGGGTCGTTGTCGGAAAAATTCTTAGTATTGAAAAGCATCCAGAATCGACCAAATTGAGTATTGCCCAAGTTGATGTGGGAGAAGAAAAACCACGTCAGATTTTATTTGGCACTTTGGCAGAAATGCATGTCGGAAGAAGAACGGCTGTTGCCTTGGCGCCTACAGTTTTGCAGGGAAAAGAAATTAACAAAATAAAAATCGCAGGACAAGTATCGGAAGGGATGTTGTGTTTGTACCAAGAACTTGGTCTTCGAGATGAGGATGAACCGCTTGAAGCTCCTGAGTTTGATAAAGACGTAAAACTTGGAACTCCGGTAACGCATGCACTGGGTCTAGACGACGTGATTATTGATATAGACAACAAGTCTATGACACACCGTCCTGACCTGTGGGGACACTATGGAATTGCGCGTGAGCTCTCTGCTATTTATCGAAAAAAACTCGAAAAGTACGATCCACCAAAGATTCAGGAAGGGAAAGATGTCAAAATTGAAGTGGATATAAAAAATCCAGAGGTCTGTGGTCGGTATATGGCCGTCGTTGTTGATGGTGTCAAAATAGAACCTTCACCACAGTGGTTGCAAGATAGACTCGTTGCTGTTGGACTTCGACCAATTAATAACATTGTCGATATTACCAACTACGTGATGTATGATTTGGGAAAGCCGATTCACGCATTTGATGCAGAGGGACTTTCTGGAAACAAAGAAGGACAGATAAATATCGAGGTTCGTTTTGCTGATGACGATGAGCAAATAACCACGCTTGACGACAGCGAGCACATTTTAGGAAAAGAAAATTTGCTTATTACGAGCTGTGACATACCGGTGGCACTTGCGGGAGTGATGGGGTGCTTGGACAGTAGCGTACATGATGAAACGCAGAGAATTGTTTTTGAGTCAGCACACTTTGATCCAACGAATATTCGTCGAACTTCGATGCGACTTGGATTGCGAAGCGATTCTTCTGCTCGTTTTGAAAAATCTATCGATCCAACCAGCTGTGAAGACTCCTTGCGAAGAGCCGTGGAATTGACCCTCCAGCTTTGTCCTGAAGCAAAAGTTGTCAGCAATGTCGCTGATGCCAAAAGTTTTAAGCTAAGCCAGGGACCAATTGAACTCTCTTTGGAATTTTTGAGAAGAAAAATGGGAGTAGAAATTTCAGAAAAACAGGCGGTTGATATTTTGGAGAGACTTGGATTTGAGGTAAAGACCAAAAAGAATTCACTGCTTGTGACGGTTCCAACCTGGCGAGCTACCAAGGATGTCTCTATTGCTGATGATTTGGTAGAAGAAATTGCTCGCATGTACGGGTATGGAAATATTGAGGCTATACTTCCTACCTATGAAGGAGCGCCTCCAAGCAAGAGCCCTTTCAAGATAGCACAAAAGACTGCTAGGCGCGTTTTGGCCTATGAAAAAAGTTTTACCGAAACATACAACTATTCTTTTGAGTCACCAGAATGGCTCAAGCGTATTGGAGAAGACATCTCTCACTATATTCGACTCGACAATCCGGTTGCAAAGGATCGTCCACTCGTGAGAAGGCATCTTTATCCAAATTTGCTTTCAAATGTTGCAAACAACCTCCATCGCCGAGATACTGTAAAATTGTTTGAAATAGGAAAGGTTTTTCATCGAGAAGATCCGGGTGAAAGAATACATCCAACTTCTTCGGATTTACTGCCTCGACAGGATCTGTTTTTGGGAATTGCCTATGCCGACAAAAAAGATCAGACGCCATTTTTGGTGGTTGCTGATGCTGCTCGGGCTGTGCTTGATCAGATGGGGGTAGAGGATTATATCATTGAAAAATTTAGCATGCCCGTTGACTTTGTACACAATGGGAGATGTGCGCAGATCCTTGTTGATGGGGAGCAGATTGGGGTAATCACAGAATTTCATCCGGTTGCGTTGCAGCGATTAGATATTGATCATCGTGTGGCGTGTGCCGAGCTTGTACTCAGCAAGATCGCGCTTTTGGCAGGGGATAGTGTGCATTATCAGCCCATTCCGGAGTTTCCGAGTATCACCAGAGACATCGCGTTTGTGGTAGACGCTTCAGCTGTACATGCGCAAATAGTCAATGAACTCGAAGCTGCAAGTGATCTGATTGAATCTATTGAACTATTTGACGTATACAGCGGTGAGCATGTCGATGCGGGACACAAGAGCATGGCATATAAAATCGTTTATCGATCAAAAGAAAAAACCCTCACAAGTGATGAGATCGAAAAAGAACATGCAAAGGTTTTGGGGATGCTTGAAAAGAAATTCAGTGCAAAGATGCGAGCATAGTTTTCCACAGTTTACTGTAAAAAAAAGACTACAGATTTCACGCTGTGGTTTTTTTGTGGTATAATACTAACGTGCCTGTCTTACTCTTAACGCCGTTGGCACTGGCGTGGAGGAAATTTTATGCCGTTTGACGGAATGCAAGATATTTTATACTTGATTTTGGCTATTTGTATTGTGTGGCTAACCATCTTTTTGTGTTGGCTTTTGTTTCAAGCAGCCAAGATTCTCAGTAATGTGAATCGTGTTATCGATTTGGTTTCAGAAAAGCTTGATCTTATCAACGAAGCCGTACAGTTCATGCGTCAGCGGATCGATTCTGTGTCCAAGAACATGGGATTTGTAAGCAAGACCATGGCCGGGTTTGTCGAAAGATTCGTCCTTGGCAAGCTCACAGAAAAGTTAGAGAGCAAAGTCAAGTCAAAAGTCTCGCGAGCCAAACCCAAGAAAAAAGCAACTGCCAAGAAAACGACCAAAAAGAAAAAGTAGCTGCATACACGACGAAAAAAAACCTAGCATTGTCTAGGTTTTCTTATCTAGCCTATGGCTAGCATGCTATGTTTTTTTTCAAAAGCAATTATCAAAGAAGCAAAGACATCGAAAAGGTAAAATTTCCTATATCACCGTATGCAAGGGAGTTGTTTTTGGCTTTGTCACAGGCTAAGCAACATAAGCAGCGACAGCAGTTTTCTGTGGACTTGGTAGATGAGCTTTGCGATTTGGCGAGAATAGATATTGTCAATGTAAAAATTTCAGAAAAAAAGCAATACCACAAAAAGTCTGGTGGTAGGGTGGTATACAAACAGTACGGATACTATCGGGTAGCTTCAAAGTACATTTACATCAATAACAGGACGGCGGTGCGTGGTCAGGTGCTTGCTGCCAAAACTTTTCTTGATACGCTTTTGCATGAATGGATGCACCATTATGACCACAAAAAGCTCGGTCTCAATTCCATCCATACCTCTGGTTTTTATGCCAGACTGAGGGATCTCAAGGAAAAGCTGGGATATTTTGAACTGTAACATTTTTAGGATTATGAACAGTACACGCACAAGAATACTCGCAATACTGATAGCTATCGTGATTATTGGTACTGGTCTTTGGTTGTATTCATATTTTCATAAAGACGGCGCACAGGTGGAAAGCGGAAAAAAAGTGCAGGTGATGCAAGCAGATGCCACGATGGATGAAGATCAAACGGAGCCAACACAGCTGGATAGTGGGTATGTCCCATACAATATTAAGCCAGTGGCAAATGGGCTGTTTGTACCATGGAGTGTTGCGTTTCCATCAGAAGGTCGTATTTTGGTGACTGAGCGTAGTGGTCAGGTTCGCCAGATTCAAGATGGCCAATTGCAAGAGGAACCAGTGCATGTATTTGATGAAGTATCTACACGCTCAGAAGAAGGACTTATGGGAATGGCACTCGACCCGCAGTACCGTTCAAATCATTTTGTGTATTTTTGTTATGCTTACGAGGATGGTGGGATTTTACAAGATAAGGTTGTTCGAATGATCGATCAGGGTGACAGCTTGCTTTTTGAGAGTACTGTGATCGACAATATTCCTGCAGCGCAGTATCATGCAGGATGCAGGATCAAATTTGGACCAGACGACAAGTTGTATGTCACAACTGGTGATGCTACGAGTAAAAATATTGCGCAGGACGTGGAATCACTCGGTGGAAAGATTTTACGTCTAAACACCGATGGGAGTATCCCGGATGACAACCCCATTGCCGGATCATATGTCTATAGTTATGGTCACAGAAATCCGCAGGGAATTGATTGGACAGGTGACGGTGTACTGGTATCAACAGAACACGGGCCTTCTACCTTTGATGGTCCACCGGGTGGGGACGAAGTGAATGTTATTTTTCCAGGAAAAAATTATGGGTGGCCCATTGTGTCTCATGATGAAAATAAACAGGGGATGGAGTCTCCTCGTATTCAGTTTACGCCTGCTGTGGCGCCTGGATCGGCATTGGTATATTCTGGGAAGGTTTTTCCACAGTGGACTGGGAAGTTGTTGTTTGGTGGACTAAGGGGAGAAGGGATATATGTAGTGAGTTTTGACCAGGAATTTCAGGTCGTGGAATATGAAAAATTGGATATTGATGTCGGAAGGGTACGTGAGGTGGTAGAGGGTCCTGATGGACATATATATTTCACCACCAGTAACCGAGATGGTCGTGGGACGTTCAGAGCTGGGGACGATATACTGTATTCGATTGTTCCTTCGCTATAGCTAGGCCCGCGCTTGGTCAGCACTTGACAGATCTGCAAAAATAGTGTATACTAATGGCAGCAATTTTCTTCACACAGACAAAGTTCGTGGACAGAAGCAGGTCGAATTGCCGTTATTCTGTGTAAGAATGATACATTATGCAAAAACTTTACGTAGGAAACCTCTCATACGATACAACTCAGGAAAGTCTCCAGGCTCACTTTGAAGCTGCTGGAACTGTTACCTCAGCTGCAGTGATTACTGATAAGTTCACTGGTCGTTCAAGAGGATTTGGTTTCGTTGAAATGGGATCACCAGAGGAAGCTCAAAAAGCTATCGACATGCTCGATGGAAAAGAGCTTGATGGTCGCCCAATCAAGGTAAGCCTTGCTCGTCCAAAAGAGGACTAAGCTCTCCAAAATATTCAAAAACTCCGCTTTGTGCGGAGTTTTTTTGTTGGTGATGTGTTATTTTTTGCTGTCACCACCCATTTCTTTACTAATTTGATCTAAGGTTATGAGGATCTCTCCATCATCTGGTATTGGATGGATAATGGCTTTCGGTTTACCATTTTTGGTAACAAGCACCTTTTTTTTGAGAAAAAATACCTCATTGAGGATAAGCTGGAGCTCTTTTCTAAGGTTTGATGCACTTACTATTTTCATAAAACAATACTTTGTGCCTATTTTAGCACACAAACGTAATTATGTAAAGTGTTTTTTGTAAAATTCATTTTTTTATAAAATTGATAAAATTTGACAAAATGTACAACTTTGATATACTTATAATAAGCCCATCAGAAAAAAGTTCAAATGACTCCCTGCATCGAAGGCAAGTTCTGAAAACACCAGTTGGTGTGAGTAGGGACAGACCCGGAGAGTGCCGGATAATGATGGGTGTGGTAGGGTGAACCGAACGGAAAACCCGCGAGGGGAGCCCTACCGAACTTAAAAAAATTATTTATTCATCTAAGTTGAAACATATGGGTATTTTACTTTGGATTATATTCGGTGCACTTGTCGGCTGGGTTGCATCAAAAATCATGAAGACTGATGCAGAGCAAGGGGCTCTCGCAAATATACTATTTGGTGTACTCGGAGCTATTTTGGGTGGAGGCATTATGTCTTTTTTCGGGGCTCGTGATGTAATGAGCTTTGATATTTACAGTTTCCTGGTGGCACTGCTGGGAGCATGTATTCTCATATATCTCTATCGCGCTCTGGTGTTAAATGCAAAAAGTCATCAATAATTTTGAACGCATATGGCAAAAGAAAGAAACAATGGAAAAGTTATCGCATGGGTGTCTCTCGTTATCGCTATTGTTGCGTTGTTCGTCAGTTATTTTGCGTATATCGAGCCGACATCTGTTAATATGGCAGCGAAGGATGTCGAGCGTTCATATGAGGATGCACAAAAAGAAGTGCAAGAAGATTATGCCGTATTTAAGGCACAGACTCAATTATGGATGATTAAGATGCAAATCGATACACAAGAAGAATTACAAGAAGCCGCCGATGATTTGGAGGAAGTTCGGATTGAAATGGAAATGAGGGCAGAAAAGTTTGGTGAAGCATCACAGGCACGTTGGGTCGAGTTTAAAGAAAAAATTGAAGAGCTTGAACAACAAGCACGGGTTGATGCGGCCTTTGAGGTCGATGATTTTCAGGCTCAATTAGAGGAACTGCAATTATGGCTTTTGAACTATAGCGAGAGCAAGTAGTCAGTTTTTTGTCTTTTGGGCAAGTAATAGCGCACTAGGGTAAGTGCGCTATTTTTGCAAACACTTGACGAATTTTTTCTATTTGTGTATACTTGCTTTTGCCGTTTGGCAAAGGGTGAATTTTCCGACTTCACGGGGAGACTAGGGTTGAACAGCAACGACCAGAAGATCAAGGACCGTTACTTGATGGCACTGTGGGGCAGCATGGCCTTCCATGTCGTACTCATCATCGTCCTCTTCGTCGCCTCCCACTAGGCCTCCAAGGCCTCTCACCACAGCCGCCTCGGCCCCGCCCGCGCTCAGATCGTAGCTGCCCACGCACCGATCTGAATCCCCATATCTTAAGAATGTTGGGGACGATTGATGGGATATGTAGGATAGCATCGCGGAGCGGGAAGATTGTTACAAAGGGGGAATGGAGTATCGCACTTATGGTGCGGTTTTTTGTTTGCAACATTTTGGTGCCATGCTATACTGCTTGATGTATAAATAAGCAAAGGATATTATGAAAAAGCTTTTTACTGTCGTTGGATTGGTGGCGGTATCGGGGTTTGGATGTATTGGTACTCCATCTGAGCCAATGAATGTTTCTGGTGATGGCGTAACAGATATGCAGCCTGCTGCAACATCATTTCAAGATTGTGTGGATAAAGGATACCCTGTTATGGAATCGTATCCACGTCAGTGCAACGATGATCAGGGCAATCATTTTGTAGAAAAAATTGAAGAAGTCGGTATGGCTGAGATTCCGAATTTGATTGAGTTGAGTAATATAAGTCCTGGAGATACTATTTCAAGCCCTGTTAATATAGAAGGAAAGGCAAGAGGATATTGGTATTTTGAGGCGCAGTTTGATGTAACGGTGCAAGATGGACTCGGTGTGGAGATTGGTAGTGGTATCGCTACGGCACTTTCAGATTGGATGACAGAGGACTATGTACCGTTTAGTGGGACAATTAGTTTTGTCCCACCATCAACTCCAACGGGAACGCTCATACTCCACAAGGCAAATCCAAGTGGTGAGCCGGTGAATGATGATGAGTTGGAGGTATCAGTGATTTTTTAGAGAGGTTGTTTGTTTTTGTGTAAATCACGTATATGAGGAAGGGCAGCTGCAAGAAGAATGAGGACTGCTCCAATGAGAACTTTCTCAGTAAGTGCTTCATGAAACAAAATGATACCAAATGAAATACTGAAGATTATTTCGAGAAGCCCAATAAGTCCACCTATGCTTGCCTCTACGTACTTCAGTCCAGCAATAATAGACCAAAATCCAACAAAGCTTGCAATGACATAGCAAAATTGATAAAACCAAACCATGTTAAATGACGGGACAACTTGTCTTTCTCCAAGTAAAAGCGAAGGAACAATGTTGGTAACAGCTATGATAACCCAACTCAGCCAGGTGAGATAGAGTGGTGAATAGTTCCCCGAGAGTTTTTTGGATGAAGCAACTTCACCACCACTGGCTAGCCCGTTGACAATGGCAGCACCAGCTGCGAGGAGAGAAAAAAGTACCCATGAAAATGAAAAGGTATAATAAAGCCCGGCACATGCAAGAATGAATGATATACATTTCACACGTGTGAGCTTTTCTCCAAGGAAGATAAAACCAAACGTGTACATAGTTATGAGCATTGATACAAAAAAGAGGAGGGTTGCACTGCCTATGTCCATGTGGTTAAAGGCATAAAAAATCGGTGCTTGTGTAAAAGCCGTAAAGATCAAATAGACGCTGAGCCAAGGGCGATCTTTTTTTTCAATTCGAACAAATTCCTTTCTATACCATAATAATGGTATCAGCAAAACTGTAACGATGAGACCACGAGTCCAGCCCTGATAGAAGACATCAAAAGAACTGCCAATAAGCCGTGACCAGACGCCATAGCTTCCAAACATGAGTGCTGACAATAGGATGAGGAGTACACCTTTTTGTTTGTTCTGGATATTTTTCATGCAAATATTGTAGCATAGAAGTGGGGGAGCAGCTAGCTACGAGACGTCTAAAGCTTGTTTGTTTCAAGAAAGACTGTTATCATGGTATTGATTTACATAACTTTTTTATGCCTGATACAACAAATATCCTTTGCCCAAAATGTCATTCTCCACATACGTATGCCATGGATGCGTATATATACGCGTGTCCGGAGTGCGGTCATGAGTGGAATCCTGAAGAGGTTTCTCAGTACGATGAATCAGTAGTAAAAGACATGTATGGGAATGTTTTGCAAGATGGTGATACCGTTATTGTCATGAAAGACCTTCCCGTAAAAGGTGCTTCATCCCCACTCAGGTCTGGTACAAAGGTAAAAAATATTCGACTTACTGACGGTGATCATAATATAGATTGCAAGATAGCTGGTTTTGGCGCTATGGCATTGAAGTCTGAGTTTGTGAAGAAGGTAGAATAGTTTCAATTATCTCGAGAACACAAAACCCCGATAAGACCGGGGTTTTGTGTTCTGCGGACCAGACGGGACTCCCCGCCCTAGGCGGGTGCGCCTTGGGCGCAGAACCTGCAATGATCAAGATATAAAAAAAGATCCTCGTATAAGGATCTTTCCTTGCGGACCAGACGGGACTCGAACCCGCAACTTCCGCCGTGACAGGGCGGTGCTCTAACCAGTTGAACTACTGGTCCTCATGAAAGTGAGAATAGTATAGCAAAGAGACAAAAAAAAAGCAAGAGCCTATGGCTCTTGGCTATGCACACTACGCAGCTTTTTTAGCTGGAGCAGCAGTGTCTTTTGCAAGACGCTTGAGCTTCTTTTTGTCGCGGCGAATTTTTGCCTTTTCTCGCTCAATTTTCATCTTTGCGTTGTTCTTTTTGCGCATTCCCATATCAGAAGGATTAACATGTAATGGCCCAAGTATACGGCATAATCCGTCTTTTGTCAAGGGGATATTTTGTGAAAATAAAAAAGTCACTACATGTTTAGCGAGATCTGAGGCAAAGGAGGGGGTACCTCATCTCTGCGCCAAACATGCAATGACCTTACTCTGGAAGTATAGCCAAAGGTACTGTTTCTGTCAACCTTATAATGTGGATAAGTGAGTACACCTCAAAAGGTGTACTTTTGTAATGCATTGAAATAAAAAAACTGGCTTTCGCCAGTCTCTTTATTTTGTCTGCTGCACGATCTTTTCAAATACCTTTGGCTCACCGGCTGCAAGCTCTGAGAGTACTTTTCGATCAAGACTGATGTTCTTTTTCTTGAGTGCTCCCATGAACTGACTGTAGGTTGAACCGAGGTTTCGAACCGCTGCGTTGATGCGTATTTGCCAGAGGCGACGCATTTCACGCTTTTTGTTGCGTCTGTCTCTATAAGCGTGCGCTCCTGCCTTCATGTCAGCAGTCTTGGCAAGTTTGATCAGACTCTTGCGTCCCAATCGAAACCCTTTTACACGTTTGAGAAGTGATCGACGTTTTTTAGCGTGAATCAGACCTCGTTTAACTCGTGGCATATATATTCGTTTAGTGCGTCTTATGCATGTGGAAGTGCTCGAAGAACGGTCTTCTTGTGAGCATTTGCCAAAGCATTATCACTACGCTTGTTTCTTTTGACTTTTCCTGACTCACGTGCGTTAAAGTGATCTTGACCATCCTGACGTTTAATCATGGTAACAACGGTTTTTCCGTTCTTTTTGGTCTTTTTCACCTTAATACGTTTTGCAGTAGCCTTATGTGTTTTCATCTTTGCCATATTTTTGGCTTTTATCAGCGAAAAAATGAGTACCACGATTATACAGAATCTGACTTTTTTTGTCAAGTCCTATTTTTTCGTAACAATCGAGGTCACCTTGTTTCCTTGCTTGGTTGGTTCTTGCTCGAATTTTACCTCATTATTTTCCTCAAGTAAGGCAAAAAACTGCTTGGTAACGTCGAAAGCAAGATCAGCCCTTCCTCGTTCTCTTCCACGCAAAATTACCTCTGTCTTGACTTTATCCCCACGTGAAAGGAACTTTTCAGCCTGCTTTTTTCTCACATCAAGGTCACCGGGACCAATACGCACAGAGAGACGTATTCCTTTGATATCCGTAACATGTTGTTGTGATTTTTGTTTGCGGACCTCTTTTTCCTTTTGGTATTTGAAATGGCTAAACTCGATAATTTTACAGACTGGAGGCTGCGCCTTTGGATTGATTTCTACCAGATCCATTTCTTGCTGCTTGGCCATGCGGATTGCCTCACCAACAGAAAGAACACCAAGGTTTTCTCCTTCGCTTCCAAGAACCCGCACTTCGTCTTCTCGAATCTTTTCATTGACTCGATAGATTGGGATCAGGGGTGTAGGCTTTCTTTTTTTTCGTGAGATGCGCATGGTCGTGTGAATTAATCCGCCAAAGGCGGACCCGCTTGAAGCGGTCAATAAGCAATTTGTGGAGATGCCGGGATTTGAACCCGGGTCTAGATTGGGTTAACCCTATGTTCTACATACATATCCGCTTTGGTATCCACATGCCTTGAAAAGCGGAAAAAAGACATGAGGTTGCCTGCAATTGTGCTTTCAAAGAGGTGCAGCAAGCGATGCATTCTCTCCTACACTCAATGTGGTTGGCACCAGATGTCTGCTATTGAGTATCACAGGTCTGATGGCTGAGCAATATTAAGCTACAGCAGATGCGAGCATTGGTACGCGAAATGCGTTTGCAAGTGCGTTTTTTGCTCGACTGATAACGTTTGCACGTATCGATGTGTCCTGTTTTACAAGTGTGACGTCTTGGTATGCACACAGTGATAACGGATCCAACTATCGAATCCTGTCATCCCCTTGTATGTTTTAGTCAGTAGTCACCCTTGATGGCGCGTCTGACTTGTCTGTCACTGTCGCGCTTTTTGAGGGCTTCACGCTTGTCATGGAGCTTTTTTCCTCGACAAACAGCGATTTCTACTTTGATGTAACGCCCTTTAGTATATACTGAAAGTGGTACGATTGTCAAGCCCTTTTCTTGCGATTTTCCGTAGAGTTTAGCGATTTCTTTGGTATGCAACAGCAGTTTTCGGCTGCGAGTGGGGTCATAGTCTGGAACCGTTGCGTACTTGTACTTGCGAACATGCATTCCTGTGATCATGGGGTCACCTTTGTGGAAGGTAACATAGGCGCCAGTGAGCTTTCCGCCTCCATTTCGTAGCGATTTTGCCTCAGGACCAGTGAGCATCAAACCAGCCTCATAGGTAGTGAGGATTTCATAATCGTGTCTGGCCTTTTTGTTTGTCGCTAAAGTTGGCATAATTTTGCCTTAGAAATGCATTTAGTATATACTAAAAAGAGAAGAAAATCAAGCTATTTGCTATGTCACCGAAACTGACTATATACATTGGTAGGGGAGTTGCTTTTTTGTCAGTTGTGTTTCTCGCCCTTGCATATCGATTTCCCTATTGGTGGGTTATTTTTATGTGTGTTGCGTTATGGCTCGCTTTTTTACTTTCGTATGAGTTTTTTGTGCTACAAAAAGTTGCGCCATCAAATGTGTTGTTGCATGTTTCAACGTTTGTTGCGTTTTTGTGCATGATGTATATCATGCATGGAATAAAAATTCATAAAGTTCCTGTGGTGCAACTGCTTTTTTTGATTGCTGAGTTTGCTTTGATGAGCCTGCTTTTGACAGAGCGCCCGCTTGTTTCACAGTTTCATTATCTTTTTAAGCCGCTTCGGCGTGTAAAAACCATGACAGCGCTTTTTGATATCTTTGCGGTGGCAACATTTATGTATGCTTTGCATGTACTTTTGCAGATTCCTTTTTGGCCTACCATTTTAGTAAGCTCATTGATTACAGGAGTTTATTTTGTTTTCATTTGGAGAATGTACTTTGCTGTTGAAGTAAAAAGCTTTATCTTGTGGGCGTTGCTTTGCAGTTTTCTCATGCTTCAATTCGGTTTTGTTCTCAGGTTTTTGCCGTTTGGATATCTTGTATACGGCTTTTTTTATGCATGGGTCGCTTACATTATTCAGCTTATTCTTCGTTTTGAACTGAGCAAAAAGGGATTGGATATCAAAAGGCAAGTTCCATTTTTTGTAGCGAATGCTTTTTTGTTTGTCGTTACTCTTGTTTTTTATGTTGCCTGGGTGTAAAATACGCTTTAACATATATGGACTTAAGAGAGAGTTATGAGTAAAAAACCTCCACATCTTCCCAATCCAACATGCAGAGTTGACACTCGCAGTAAGTTGCGTTCTGTGTTGCAAACTTTGATTTTTACCATCATTGGTTTTTTGGCTGGGCTTGCGGCAACACTGACGGCGTTTGCATGGATAATTCCGTATGATATGGATTTGCTTTCGGTTGCCAGACCGCACGCACCGGTTAAGCTAGGAGTTGATAGTGAGTTTGACCAGACACTTCAACACAGCATCCGTCAACGTATGGTTACGGTTTATGATGCGCGCAAGAAATTGTCTGACGGTTTATATCGAAGTGATGGTTTGTTGGTGCGCGGGCTCATACTCAGTAGTGATGGATGGGTATTGCTTCCGTACCATCAGGCGCTTATTACCCAGGGAGTAAAACTCGAGATGGTGGATCATTTAGGAAAAGTTCACATACCAGATCAGGTTGTTACTGACCCACTCGGACAGTTTGTGTATGCGAAGTTTGAAGCGCAGGGGCTTGGAGTTATTGAATTTGAAAACTTTAAAGTCGCTCTCG
Organism: Candidatus Nomurabacteria bacterium; assembly: GCA_020632445.1. Classification (GTDB taxonomy): domain Bacteria; phylum Patescibacteriota; class Patescibacteriia; order Magasanikbacterales; family UBA922; genus 1-14-0-20-39-34. Next base: position 19,013 of record JACKFN010000003.1, read on the forward strand.
ATTCAAAAGAATTTTCGGTTTTTGATGGAAACCACTGGAGTGAAGTTTTGCTGAGTAGTTTTGATAAACCACCTTCAGCGCAGCTGGTTAGCAGCTGGCAGTCTGGGTACGGATATCGGTTACTCCCAGATGTTGCCCCCGGTGCGTTTGTTTTTTCTCAAAGCGGTAAGTTTGTTGGAGTTGTAGGAGATGATTCACACCTGGTCTTTGGTCATTACATCGCCGGCGAGCTCGAATCAGTAATTGCTCGATCGGTTGCCGATTTGAATGTGCTTCCGGTGCGCGGAATGTTTGTAAATATTCATGATCCACAGTTTTCACGAGAATTCGAAAAAGGTTTTTATGTTTTTGAATATGAAAAAACATGGAAAGATGCTATACTGCAAGAAGGTGATGTGATTGTCGCTATAGAAGGGGAAACAATCATTCCGGAAGCTATGGACATACAAGTTCAATCACACAAGGCACTGTCACTTGAGATGGATGTTATACGAGATACCAAACTCATTCGTGTTCAGGCAAGCCTAAGTTCATTGAATGCTATTTTACAAAATTCATAAGTATGTTTCTCAAACAAAACCCACTTCAAAAAGTTTTTCATTCATGGAAGGTGATACTTGTCGTCAGTATTCTCATGGGAATCCTCTCGGCACTTGTTTCTTTTTTGGTCATGGAAAAGCAGTATGCATCAGACGCGCAGGTCCTTATCATTTCCAAAAGTCGATATGGTGTTGATCCATATACCTCGGTAAAGTCTTCAGAGAGAGTTGGAGAAAATCTTTTGCAGGTGATCAAGACCGATGATTTTTATGGAAAGGTGCTTGATGCGACGACCAAGTTTGATACGAGCAAATTCGAAAATCTTTCTGATCGTCAAAGGCGAAAGGCTTGGGAAAAATCTGTTGATGTTGCGGTTCGCTACGGTACGGGTGTCGTGGATATTCGGAGTTATCATGCGAGTCCACAGGAAGCCAACAACATGGCTCAGGCCATTATGGAAACCTTGGTGAGTAAAGGGTGGGAGTATGTTGGAGGAGATGTCACTCTCAAAATTATCAACAAGCCAGTGGCAACCAGGTTTGCTGCCAAACCAAATATGGTCGTCAATGGTGCTATTGGGTTTGTGGTTGGAGCTTTTTTGATGGTATTTTCGCTTTTGTATAGACAAAAACATACCTAGAATCGAGTAGAAAAAAAAGACAAAAAATGCCTGACGAAAAGGGCATTTTTTTGTTTTGTTTTACAGTAATACTTATTCACAAACTCTCTTGACAAAACCTTCAAAATATGCTATAGTCACATGTCAATCCTTAGGGTGGGCGATTTGTCTTTGCCCGCAGGAATGATGGTTCTTTACAGATGATCAGAATTTTTTCCTGTAGCTTCTGTCTTTGAGAAGGTTTTTGGCTAATTTATGCAAAAAAGTCTTTTGTAAGACAGAAGTTACGGGGCCACGCACCCCTTTGTTTTGACAGTTCTGTAACGCCGGGTGTGTGGACCGGCCGACGTATGCGCGAGAGGAGGTAACTCATGCGCGCGATGTTGCTGGCCCTGATGGGCCTGATGTTCCTGGTCCCCGCTGCGGCGTGGGGCCAGGACGAGGACGAGCCGGCGGCGGGGGTTCCGACCTTCACCGACGGTGACGGCGACGGGATCAAGGACGACGAGGACAACTGCCCGACGGTGCCCAACCCCGACCAGAACGCCGACGTCTGCGCGGACGCCGACGGCGACGGGGTGGTGGACATCTCCGACCCCTGCCCGTCCCAGTACGCGGACACGGCGGACGGGTGTCCGGCGCCGGTGCCGACGCCCCCGCCGACCAGCCGACCCCCCGACTCCTGGAAGGAGTTCAAGGTCAACTGGGAGGCGAGGAAGGTTCCGGACAGCGAGTGTCAACCGGGCGACTGCGACGGCGATGGGATCCCGGACGAGCTCGACGCCATGTACAACATGGCGGAGGACATGGACGGGTTCCAGGACGATGACGGCATGCCGGATCTGGACAACGACCAGGATGGCATTCCGGACACCGAGGACGCGGACCCCAACCAGGCCGAGGACTACGATGGGGTCGAGGACAACGACGGGAAGCCGGAAGGTGGACCGGACAACGACTTCGACGGAGACGGCATCGCCGACCCCGAGGATCAGTGTCCCTCCGTCGCGCCGGTGCCGGGCAAGGACACCAACAACGACGGGTGCCCCGACCGGTACACGTTCTCGCTCGAGTCCTGCGCGGACCCGACCAAGCGGAGGGTGTTCCAGTGCCTGAACGCCGACGTGTCCGGAAAGTACAGAGACGGGCGACCGGAATGGGACACGCAGTGTGCCAAGCCGGCCGTGGAGTTCGCCAAGAATGCGGGCAACATGGAGGCCGTGAGCTTCTCGGTCGTCTCGTACGAGGACGTGGTGAAGCTCAACCGGAAGAACAGGGGCTACAAGGACCTCTCGAAGAAGTACCGCTGCGACGACATGAAGGGGCTCGAGCGTGACAAGTGCGTCACCGAGGGGCTCCTGCAGGAGCGCGCGAAGTACATCTACGAGATGGTCAAGCCCCTCCTGCCCGACACGTTCCCCGCGGAGCGTCTCGGTGTCGGTGGTGCTGCGCCCGACGCGCCCGAAGGGGAGCGTGGTGTCGGCATCGTGGTGAAGATCGGGTGCGGATTTCTCGAAGAGGAGCCGCTCCGGCAGTTCCGTAGCCGATCCGGGATCCAGCCGCCAGCGCAGCGTCAGCGGCAGGTGGTCACCTCGAACCCCGAGGTCCACTGGCACATCCGGCTGGGAACTGCACTCCACCATGACAGCATCGGGAGTCAGCCCGACGCCACCATCTTCGGTCTTCCCTACGTGAGCTTCGGCTTCCGCGGGCAGGGTCTGATGGTCGACCTCGGTGGTGGTCCCGGCATCGTGGGTTCCCAGGACAACGGCGAGTACGACGCCAGCATCACCGGGTGCTGGAGCGTGAACGCCCGCCTGGTGGACACCCACGGCAAGGTCCAGGGCATCTGGGGCGACGGCTTCGGCTGGATCCTGCTGGGCGTGGCCGGATGTCACTCGGCCTACTCGACCGCCTTCGACAATGCCCTCAAGTGGCACTCCCATCGCGTCGGGCTGAACCTCGGCGCCATCCTCTGGGAGTCGGTCGACAGCCCGGTCGAAGACGGCTGGGAGTGGGTCGCTGACGTCAAGCTGCTGGGGGGGTGGACCTTCGACCACCGTAAGTACCTCAAGCAGGACGACGGAACCTACGTCCCCAACATGGCCGAGAGCTTCGGCACGTTCACGCCGGTGATCACCACCTCCTTCGGCTACCGCTGGTAGTCAACCCTACCTTATACCTACCCAAGGGTCGATGTTCCCGCCACATCGACCCAACTCTCCATGTGTGCATAAGTTTTGTGCCTATATGAAGAGGGTATTGACAAAAGTGTAAAATTGTGCTATACTTATTTGTTGATTTGAAGATAGAAAAGTATCTAAAATAAGGCATAATTATAGAAAATGTAGTGTAAAGTAGATATTTTCTGTGAAACAGAGCCTCAAGACGGGCTGTGTTGCGCAGAAAACTGCGTTTGGACATTACAATTGAGGACTACTATTAACGACGCAGGCGAGAGAAATAGGAAAGCGGAGCTTTCATATTTCCGAGCCGAGGAGTTAACAAATATTTTTTGGTCCCTTTTTGCTTCTTGTGGGATAGAACCCAGGCTCAGTTGAGCTTGAGTCCTATCCCACACCCCTCCGTCCCGCAAGCAAGCGGGTCGCTGGGTAAGTCCTTTGGGCAAGCCTGGCGAAGCGTTAGCGGAGTCGGGATGGAGTGGAATGGGACCGCGCCCACCGCGGTAAAGATTTTTCCTGCGGTGTGCTACCGCGTCTTTTTGACCCGATCGGGGTGGGCCCGGTCAGCGCTGACTCCTGAGGAGGACATCATGCGCAACTTGTTGTGGGCCCTCGTGGCCTGTGGTGTCTCCGCGGCCGTGAGCGGCTGCGGGGACGAGACCCTCGTCCCGCAGGGGCGGGTGGTCGGTGACGCGGACGTTCAGCAGGACGCCGCCGCCGACGCCGCGCCCGACGCGGGCGAGGGCGACATGGACACGGGCGACGCCGCGGCCCCCGACGCCGGCGACCCCTGCGAGGGCATCGAGTGCCCGCAGGGGGAGATCTGCGAGAAGGGTGAGTGCATCGACCTGTGCGCGGACGTCGAGTGCGACGACCGCGAGCTGTGCATCGCCGGAGAGTGCATGCCCGAGTGCGCCGAGGACCGCCCCTGCGAGGGTGACCTCGAGTGCGTCGAGGGGGTGTGCGAGCCCGACCCCTGCGACCCCAACCCCTGCCCCGAGGGCATGGTGTGCGAGGGGCAGCCCGGCCAGGAGCCGGTCTGCACCGAGCCGCCGCCCGAGTGCGGCAACGGCGAGGTCGAGAACGGCGAGGACTGCGACGACGGCAACACCGAGGACGGCGACGGCTGCTCGGCCGGCTGCAAGTACGAGCCGGATCCGTGCGGTGACGTGGCCTGCGGTCAGGGTGAGATGTGCGTCGACGGCCTGTGCGTCGGCGTTCCGTGTGAGGACCACGAGGACTGTCCCGTCGCCTTCGCGTGCGACGGACAGGCCAACGTCTGCCGACCGGACCACGACGGCGACTTCGTCGTCGACATCGTGGACGAGTGCCCGGACGAGCCCGAGGACATGGACGGCGTCGAGGACGAGGACGGCTGCCCCGACATCGAGGCGTGCCCCGAGGTGCCCTGCGCCGACGGGTTCGCCTGCGTGGAGGGGGAGTGCGTCGACCTGTGCGCCGGCGTCGAGTGCAGCCAGGACGAGGTGTGCATCGCCGGACAGTGCCAGCCCGAGTGCTCCGAGGACCGCCCCTGCGGGGATGGCCTCGAGTGCGTCGAGGGCCGGTGCGAGCAGCCCGACCCCTGCGACGGCATCGAGTGCGGCCAGGGCGAGATCTGCGTCGAAGGGATCTGCATGCACGATGGCGGCGACCCGGACGGGGGCGTCGACCAGGACAGCGGCATGCAGCTCGACGACGCCGGCCCCCAGCCGGACGTCGGTCAGGAGGCGGACGGCAACGTGATCGCGCGCCCGTGCATGGACGACAACGAGTGCCCGCAAGGGTTCCTCTGCGTCGACGGGGCTTGCAACCCCGACCCGTGCGTCGAGGTGACCTGCGACGACCCGCCGGCGGCGACGTGCGACGGGAACATCCGGGTGATCTACGAGCAGGCGGGCGTCTGCGGTGATGACGGGGAGTGCAACTACTCCGTCGCCCGCGAGATCGAGTGCGCCTTCGGGTGCACCGACGGGGTCTGCGATCCCGAGCCCGACCCGTGCGAGGACATCGTCTGCGACTCGCCCCCCGAGCCGGTGTGCGAGGGGGACAGCTTGGTCAGCTTCGGCGGCCAGAGCGAGTGCAACGACGGGGAGTGCAGCTACTCCACCGTGGTCCGTCAGTGCGCCTTCGGGTGCGAGGACGGGGCGTGTCTGGGTGAGCCGGATCCGTGTGAGGGCGTGGTGTGTGAGGAGCCTCCGGCCCCGCGGTGCTCGGGCGACGACCTGCTCACCTTCGGGAACGGGCAGTGCATCGATGGGGCGTGTCAGTACTCCCCGAACCTCGAGCACTGCGGCTTCGGCTGCAGCGATGGGGTCTGCAACCCCGATCCGAACCCGTGCGCGGACATCGTCTGCGCCGATCGGGAGGTTTGCATCGAGGGGGACTGCATCCCCTTGTGCGACACCTGCATCGGTGACGAGGTGTGCTACGACGCCGACGGTGACGGCATGGGTGACTCCTGCCAGCTCGACCGCGACCACGACGGCATCCCCGACCAGGTCGACAACTGCCCCGACGACGCCAACCCCGGTCAGGAGGACCAGGACGGCGACGGCCTCGGCGACGCGTGCGACGACCGCCCCAACGCCTTCGGGCTGGGGGGAGCGGGCTTCCGTTGCATCGACGAGGAGGTGTGCTCGGGCATCGGGCGCATTCGGGTCGGGTGGATCCGCGGTATCGACCAGAGGGTCGAGAACAGCTTCGTCGTCATCGATCCGGCCGAGGATCTGATGGAGCCGTTCCAGCCGCAGCTCAACCCCGCGCGCGCCCCGTCGGTCTCCGGTGTCCGAGACATCGACGCCGACGGGATGTGGTTCCGCCCCGACACCGATGACTGGTGGGGCTGGAACGTGGCGCAGCGCCAGGCGTGGTGCGCGCAGTTCGAGGGTGCTTACCGGCCGCTTTACGCGGAAGGTGAGTGGGTCTGGTACCCGAACGGTGGCCGCTTGACCGCCGGAAACTTCGACTGCGAGGCCCCGCGTCTCGGCAGCGACGCGCCGCCGCGTCAGTAGTCCTCACCCCGCGCCAAAGCTTCGGCTGAGGCGCGGGTCGTCGGAACCTCGCGTTCTAACCTAAAAAATCCCACCTTATTCCCTTGAGCGCATGACCGTCCATCATGCGCTCGGGAACCCAAATCAAAACATTTATCAGAGCTGACTTACTTCAAGTCATCTGTGACAAATGTTTCAAAGACATTTGAAAATTGGTGAAGTCGTGCGATCAGGAAATATATAGCATGTATTCCTTGATCGCCCGGCACATAGCCGAAACCACAACGGTTCGACATGGAGGAGAATCCCATGAACCGCATCGCCCCCCTGTTCATCATCGTGATTTCGTCCACCCTCGCCGCCTGCGACCCCGAGGTCCTGGCCCAGTGGCGCCGGGCGCTCGAGAGCGTCGCGGACTACTGCCGGCAGAACCCCGGCGATGCCGAGTGCGACGGGTTCGAGGACCCCAACCCCGAGCCTCAGCCCGAGGGCAACCTCGGCGGCGCCGGCTTCCGGTGCGCCCAGCCGACTTGCGAGTTCGCGGGCATGGTCCGCGTCGGGTGGATTCGTGGAGAGAACCAGATCATCGAGGGTAGCTTCGCGGTCATCGACCCGAACACCAACCTCGCAGATGAGCTGGTCTTCGCCCCCACTCCCGAGCGCGCGCCGACCTTCTCCGGCATCCTCGACGAGTCGACCGACGGCATGTGGTTCCGACCCGAGGGTGACTGGTGGTGGCAGACCTCGGTCGAGGAGCGCGAGCAGTGGTGCAGCCAATTCACACTGGCATGGTACCCCGAGCGACTCGCGGGCCTTCCGGAGTGGTACTCGCTGCGTGCGCAGAACCTCACCGGGCTCGGCTTTTCCGGTTGGGACTGCAGCGCCGGTCGCGACGGTCCCCCCACCAACTAACCCCCCCCTGTACGCCTAGGGCAAAACCCACGAGGCGCCCCCACCGCGCCTCAACCTCATATGTGCTTATAAGTTTTATAGGCACATATGAAAAACCCCATTGCATATTCGCAACGGGGTTTTTTGTTTTTATACACTAGATTATTTCCAATTTTCTCTCTATTCTCTTGAGCCTCCAATCCACTTTGTGATTGTTTATTTCGTATTCATCTCGGTGCACTGCATGATCTTTGAGAAAGTTGACTATTTCGAGCATGTCTTTGAGCCGGTTATCTACTTGGTCAAAGCGTTGATCCATGCCATCGAGGCGCCCATCTATACCGTCAAAACGTTGGTCCATGCCATCGAGGCGCTGATCCATGCCATCGAATCGTTGATCCATGCCGTCGAGGCGTTGATCTATGCCATTGAACCTTTGATCTATTCCATCAAAACGTTGGTTCACCTCGATTTTGAACTGACTTAGGTTACTTGAAAGGCCTGTGACCACTTCAAGTATCTGAGTTATTTGTCCCTCCGTTGTATTATGCATACACAAATAATGTTTATTCACCCTGAGGTGAAAATGATTGATACAGTGAGTATATCTGAAATGAAAATTCTGTCAAACATCAATTTTTACGAATATTCTCTGGTTGCCATCCCAAAAGTTCATGTTGAAAATCCTTTGCAAAAAGTGCACCAAGATAGAACCACAGTGGCCACATCAGGGGAGTATGGTTGAGCATGTTGTCGGAAAAACTCAGTGCCAAAAAGGTGATGAGGATAGCAAAAAAGAGAATTTTGTCTGAATTTTGTTTGTAATGAAGCTCACCAAAACTTTGGCCAGCAAGGCTTCCAAGAAAAATAATGTAAAAAAACAACCCAAAGATACCAAGTTCAACAAACATACGTAAATAGTCGTTGTGAGCTTCCTTTCCGGCATCCCAAATGTGTTCTTGTCCACGTTCGTCTTCCCACACCATGGGGAATGTGCCGTATCCATACCCCGTCCACAAACGTTTGATGCCAAGTGGAATGCTCTGTTGTATTACTGACGTTCTCCATGAAAGTGAATCAGCATCTTCACTTCTGGTGGTAAGTCTGCCGATGATACCAATATCAGTAAGGTCATAGTTGGTCGTGTGAGTGATCAAGCTGTTAATAGGAAAGAAAAGTCCATAACATATAGCCACCACAGAAACACCGATCAAAAGAGGTTTGCGAAACCGATACCACCCAATCACCATAAAAAAAATCAACAGTCCAATGAGCGCAGCCCTTGTATAAGTAAAGAGTAGCAGGAAACATCCGAGGGTATAGATGATATACAGGTATTTGTGAGGAATTTGTTTGGCATAGCGGCTAAGCATCATGAGTCCAAGCAGTATCAAAAAGGCAAATACATTGGGGTGTGCCACAGTTCCGTATATACGGTTACGCACATCGTCTGTATCCATTCCCGTACTGGTAATAAGCTGAAAAAGTGCAACCAGTATAGGGATAAGCAATGACCACAAAAAAGCTAACGAGATTTCATGCAAAGTAATTTTTCTTGCCTTGTAGAGGATATATCCAACAAAGAAAATTAGAAACACATTCAGTAGTTTGAGTATTTCTACGATGCTGGTACCAAATGATACAGAGCTCAGCAGGGTCATAACGCTTACGATCAGTACACCGATAGCACCAACGTGAACGGTACTTGCCTTGAGGTGTACGCGGTATTTCAAGAGGATCATCAGGCACCAGAGTGTCAAAAGCAGTGAAAATGCTGCGTTGAGGTTTATGCTGGTAGCCTGAAAAGAGATAATGTGAAAGTCTCGAAAATAATCGAGCGTTGGTCGCACCAGCAAAAATGCCAGGATAAGTTTTTCCGAAAGAAAAAGATAGGCAATCGCCAAAAAAGCAATCATGAGTGCAAAAATATCGAGCTCATAGAGAGGATTGATAACGACAAACGCCGTCAGAGCACCCAAAAACACCAAAAAACTTCGGAATGTCCATTTGCTTGGAGAGGAAATCATAGTATACTAGTATAAACTTTATTATACCATGAAAATCCTCCAGATTCACAAGTTTTTTTATCCAAAAGATGGAGCCACCAACCATATGCTCTTTCTTTCTGATTTACTCAGAGAATCCGGACACGATGTTATTCCATTTTCTACCAAATCAGAGAAGAATCTCTCTACGCCATATGAGAAGTATTTTGTTGACTATACAGACTTGCGCGCAGATGAGCAGGGGAGTATATGGCAAAGATGTATAAAAGCAAAGCAGTTTATCGTGAATCGTCAGGCTCAAAAAAATATTCGGCAATTATTTAAGGACGAAAAAATTGATGTTGCGCATGTTCACAATATTTATCATCATATTACACCGGTTATCCTGGAAGAACTTCGGCGTGCACATGTGCCGATTATCATGACCCTTCATGATCTCAAGCTTATTAGTCCGAACTACTTGATGTATCATCATGGGGCGATACACGAAGAAGATGCTCGTGGATGGTACATGAGCTGTGTAAAGAATAAATGCATCGCTGATAGCAGAGCAAAAAGCGTTCTTGCCGTGGCCGAAATGGTTTATGCGCACAAGATCAAGAAGTATTATGCCAAATACGTTGACACTTTTATCAGCCCGAGTCAGTTTTTGATGGACAAGTGCGTGCAGTATGGCTGGCAAAAGAGGCGATTTCGTCACCTTCAGCATCCTACGGATCTTTCATCAGAGATCCACAAACATAAGGCTGGTGGATTTGTTATGTATTTTGGGAGAATAAGCGAAGAAAAGGGGATTGATGTTTTGATTGATGCCGCCAGGCTTTCACCAAAGCTCAAGTTCAAGATCGTAGGTGACGGTCCTCTTTTGGAGCATTTCAAGTTGGTCACCAGACGTGACGGACTTCAAAATATTGAGTTTATGGGTTTTCAAACAGGAAAAGAGCTTGAAAAGCTCCAGCAGCAGGCCACGATCGTGTGTCTTCCTTCGGTGTGTTATGAAAATTATCCACTGAGTATCTTGGAGGCAAAAGCAAGGGGAAAAGTGGTTATTGCCAGCAATTCTGGGGGGATACCTGAACTTTTGCCTGGGGAATACCTTTTTGAGCGTGGAAATAGCCTTGATCTTGCTAAAAAGCTTAAAATATGGTATGGTAAGAAGCCTCAAATACTCGATCAGGTAGGCAAGGCAATGCGCGCTGACGTGGAGAAGAATAATGATCCACAGGCATATATCAAAAAATTAGAAAAGGTTTATGCAAAAAGCGGATAAGTCCACTTTGAAAAAAAACATGCTTTGTTATGCAAGAAGAGCAGCTCTCTTCTTATTTTGTATGGTCATGGTATTTGGAATCTCCGTTCCGGTGAGCGCACAGACTTTTCCCAAGAAAGCCAATTATTTTCTAAACTGGGAGCTTACACAGCTGCAAGCCAAGGAACTCGCCAAATGGGATTTGGTCATTTTGGATCAGGAGATCGGAGCAAAATGGCCACAGCATATTCAGTACATGCGCCAGCTCAATCCAAACATTAAAATTGTTGCTTACATGGCGCCTTTTGAAGTCCCGGTGAAGCACTATGCATCTCGTTCACGTTTGCGCAGATATTTTGGTGCAGGTTTGCAGCAGAATTGGTATTTGCGTGATATACATGGGCGCAGGATGAGTTTTTGGCAAGGTACTGATTTGATGAATATTACTGATGATCAATATCGCAAGTATGTGCTTGATTTTGTACAAAATCAATTTTACGCAACCGGTATTTGGGATGGAGTCTTTTTTGATAATGCGTGGGCAGACACGCACTGGTATATCAAAGACGGTGCAGACCTTGATCTTGATGGGCAACCAGATCTCAGAAGGGATATAGACGAGGCGTGGAGAATGGCACTTTATGATTTATTTGAACAGACACGATTGAAAACCGACAAAGATTTTATCATATTGGCCAATGGTCTTACCGATGCCTATTATGGTCCTCTTGATGGTTTGATGGTGGAAAGTTTGGAGACGCATGATTGGAATCAAGCAATGAGCGCATACACGCGTAATTTGAACGGAAAAAAAGTGGGTATTATTAACAACAATACACAAAATTCTGGTAGGCAAGATGACTATCGCGCCATGCGATTTGGGCTCACCAGTGCACTTTTGGCCGATGGGTACTATAGCTTTGACCATGGGGATCAGTGGCATGGACAGACTTGGTGGTATGATGAATATGATGTTCTACTTGGAATCAGCAATGGACCTGCTGGAAATTTTGTGGGTGAGCCAGAGTATAGTCAGGCGGTGTGGGTCCGTGAGTTTCAAAATGGTGTTGTCGTCGTCAATGCCACTGATGAAAAGCAGACAGTTGAACTTTCACAGGATTTTGAAAAGATCCAAGGTGGACAGGATCCTACCGTGAATGATGGTTCTATTGTTTCACAGATTGTTATTGATCCAAAAGACGGTTTGGTAATGCGAAAATTGGTTTCTGATGCGGCAATAGAGGATATTGTGTATGATAATGGCTCGTTTGCCCGATTTTTTGAAGATAGCGGTGAAAAAAGTAGAAATGGTTTTTTTGTATTTGACGAGCGGTTCGAAGGGGGAGACAAGATAGGTGAAATTGATGTAAACGGAGATTCTCAAAGAGATTTCGTCCATGTAACCGGCAATGCTCTCGAGGTTATAAGACACGACGGTCAGAAGTTTTTTAAAAAATTTCCGTATGGTTTTGAGTATGAAGATGGTTTTGAGGTATTGGTTGCAGATATTCTCGGTGATGATGGTAAAAAAGAATTTGTTATTGTTCCCGGCGCAGGAAGCGAAAAGCCTGTCGTTGTGTATGGTTACTCTGGGTCTGTTTTGAAAAGTGATTGGTATCCATTTGGAAGTCAGTATGCTAAGTCATATTTGGCAACTTCCTACCAGGGTGGGTTACTCTTTGCAGATGAAAGTAAAGGATCACTTGGTTTGTATTATCAAAACGGTATAGATTTCAAGGAATTGAAGCTTTTACAAACGAAAGGAATAGTAGATATTCATCAAATGAAAGATGGAAATTTGGTTCTCGCTCGATATGAGTCTGGATATGTATACATTGATGTATATGGAAATGATTTGCAAAAACTATCATCAACCCAAGCTCTCAAGACAAATACCATTGCTGATATAGACATCAAATCGCTCGATATAGATTTTGACGGTGAAGAAGAGGTTGTTCTGTTTGGTGGGGGAGTTAGTTTTTAGGTTTATTTATGGTACAAACTCCTCCTGGACAGGCCGGACGATAATCCGGTTCTTTTAGTATACTTGCTCTGATGAGCCCATAGTATATTTTACAACCAACACATATGCCAAAGCTGGTTTCGAGCCACATAAAGGTTAGACAAATGAGACAGACAGTAAGGTTGATTGGGCCACGTACATCAAAGATAAATAGCAGAAGTATCATGAGACTCGATAGTGCAACACCAATAGACCATGCAAATCTTTTTTGTACCGCACCAACCCATTCAGGTTTTTGTCCACGTATTAGAATTCTTGCGAGGATCGCAATAGGGGAGAGGGTGATTCCAAAAAAAACTCTCCAGCTGAAATCGAGAAAAAATAAGACGACGACAACCTTGAGCGGCAAAAAATTTTGCTGAAAAAACGCAAATGAAAAGGCCACAATCCCAAATACGAACATGATGCCAGCAATGGCACGTACTTCACGGTCATTCATGACCGGATAGGGGGCATCTTGACCATCGATAGTTAATCCTGGGATCACTTTTCCAAAAGTGAAGTATTTTTCTTTGAGAGACATATTAGAGTTTTATGAGAGAGTCAATGGTTTTTGAAAGTTTTTGGTGCATGACTTTTTTACTGTGTCTTTGGGTAAAGCAGCGGTTCATGTACAAATGGAGGTAGGCCCGGGCAAATCCTTTGAGAGCTTGTATAATGGTTTTCGTTTGGCGGATGATTTCTGTGCAGTCAGTTTGTTTTTCAGTTTCCAGTGTGTTTTTGAGAGCATGCAGTTGGCCCTCAATTCTTGAAAGCCGGTGGATGAGTTTTTTTGTTTCCATAGGATGTCTTGTTAATATACCCATATGGGTATATTAACAAGACATGGAGGATGATGCAATTGTGGATAAAAAACACACCGTCTCGGCGGTGTGTTTGTGTGTATTCTTTGTTACTTTTTCCTGCCTGCCCGTTTTCGATCGTTTTCCGTAAGGTGCTGCTTTCTGATACGAATCGAAAGTGGTGTGATTTCGAGATATTCATCTTCGTCCATGATCTCCATGCCTCGCTCAAGGGTAATTTTCAATGGAGGAGTAAGGTTCAGGGCATCATCAGCTCCACTGGCACGCATGTTAGTGAGTTGCTTTCCCTTGATTGGGTTGACCACCATATCTTCTCCTTTGGCAACATTTCCAATCACCATACCTTCATACACGTCAGTACCTGGTTCAATGTAGAGTACCCCACGGTCCTGGAGATTGGCGAGTGAGTATCCAAGGGCTTTTCCTGTTTCCATGGAAATCATAGAACCAACATGGCGTTTTTCGATGTCACCGACATGCGGACGAAATCCTATCGTTTGACTCGACATAATCCCTTCTCCTTTGGTATCCATAATAAACTGCCCACGGTATCCGAGAAGCCCACGTGAAGGAATTTCAAAAATCATACGAGTTTGACCATGGTGGCTGCCCATGTGAGTCATGTTTCCTTTTCTCTTTCCCATTTTTTCAATGACCGTTCCAGAAAATGCTTCTGGTACATCGATGGTGACTTCTTCAAACGGTTCGCTTTTGACTCCATCAATATCTTTGATGATAACCTGCGGTTGACTGACCTGAATTTCAAATCCTTCACGACGCATTTGTTCAAGCAAAATGGCAATGTGAAGTTCTCCACGACCAAATGCTTCAAACTTATCTGAGTGGCTAAAGTCAACGCGTAGACCTACATTGACTTCCAGTTCTTTTTCAAGGCGTTCTTTAATTTGTCTGGTTGTCACAAATTTTCCTTCTTTTCCGGCAAATGGAGAGTTGTTGACCAAAAAGTTCATGGCAATGGTTGGTTCATCAACACGGATAGCTGGAAGGGGCTCTTGATTGGCATTTTGACAAATGGTTTCTCCAATATCAATGTCAGCAATACCTGCGAGCATTACGATATCTCCTGCGAATGCTTCCTTTACTTCGATAGTTTCAAAACCTTTGAACTGTTGCAGTTTGGTGATAGCGCTGGTTCGAGTTTCTCCATCTGGTGTTCTAATAAAAACCTTATCACCAACTTTTACGGTTCCTTCGTAGATGCGACCAATAGCAAGACGTCCAACGAAGTCGTCATATCCAAGGTTAAATGGTTGCATGCGAAATGGCGCTGCCGTGTCATGTGGAGCTTGTGGAACATGCTCAAGGATCATATCCAGGAGTGGTGTCATGTCTTGGCTGTCATCTTCGAGGGATTTTTTGGCAATTCCTTGCTTTCCAATCGCATAACAGGTAGGGAAGTCAAGTTGCTCATCATTGGCACCCAGGTCCATGAAGAGTTCGAGTACTTCATCATGTGCTTCTTGTGGTCGGGCGGCCGGTTTATCAATCTTATTAAGGACGACAAGAGGACGCAAGCCAAGCTCAAGGCTTTTTTTCAAAACAAATTTGGTTTGTGGCATCGGACCTTCTTGCGCATCTACGACCAGAATCACTGAGTCAATAGAGCGTAGAACACGTTCTACCTCTGACCCAAAGTCCGCATGTCCAGGAGTATCAACGATATTGATTTTGGTGTCATTATAATAAAGAGTTGTGTTTTTGGCGTAAATCGTAATACCACGCTCTTGTTCGAGCGCGTTATTATCCATACTTTGGTTATCGTCACCCACCATACCGGTTTGGCGCAAAAGTGCGTCGGTAAGGGTGGTTTTTCCGTGGTCTACGTGGGCGATGATGGCAATGTTTCGAATATCCATAAAATTGAGTCTAAAAACCTCCCTATGGGGAGGAATCCGATGGCGCAAGTATATAGGAAGGATTCGTTTTTGTCAATGGTCGAGCTCCTGTTATTTTAGGAGAGTTCAACGAGAACGAGAGGGATGTCTTCTGGTAAAGGTATGTGGCTTGGCTCTGTACCTTTATGGAAGATTTTCCAGAGTTTGGGTACTTCATTGAGTATACACGTGTCTTCGTATGGAGAAGGGGAGATAGCCGCAATGTTTGGCACGAGCGTCCTTTCTCTCAATGCAAAATACTTTTTGGTAATATGATGCTCCTCACGAAGTTGCATAATATACCACTCTTTACTCCATTTTTCGATATTTTTTTGTGAAACTACACGAAAAGCTTCTACTTGAAGTTCAGGAATAGGAATCATGCCGAGCACAGATTTGTGTGAAAGGAGACCAGGTTGAATCGTTTCTCCCCAAAAATTAAAGTCTCCGCCATAGCCATACACGTGATCATCGTAGTCTCTGGCGATATTCATAACCTCCTGGGCAAGTCGGTACGCAAGGGCGCTGTTGCGGTGTCCTTTTTTGTATGATTGCAATAGGAATGAAGTGTATTTACGTGGTTGTTTTCCGATATCTCCAAATCCACCCCATGGATTGACTACGGCACCCCCAATAAGTTCATCATTGGCATTATAGATATGAATCATTTTCATATCATCCATTTTACTCCCTGATAAAAAAATTTTTGGATAAAAAATGCCAAAGCCATTTTCGCGCTCAGCCACTTCTTGCTCGTAAATGGGAAGCCAGGCAGAAAAGCTTTCTCTGGTCATGGGAAGAATTTCAAATCGGTATTCTTCGGATTTTTTGACATAGTAGCGAGCTTTTTTGGCTCTTCGGGCAGGAAGGTATTCCCATGGTTCAAGTTTGCTTCCAACTTTGGCATACCAGCGTACCATTTCAGATCTGAGAAAAAAACCTTGCTCCTTGAGCTGAACCCAGAGTTTTTTTGTCGGTTGCGCGATACTGAGTGTTGTTGGCTGTACTATTTCGAGGAGTTTTTGTTCTCTTTCGCTGGAATACTGATCGGGAAGTATCGTAAGGTGGATGAGTCCGCAGGGGGTTACACAAAGATGTGCTATTGCGATGTCCTGCTGCAAAAGAACAATGTTACCGACTTGGTTTTTTACACACCATGGAACCGTGTCTCTGTGAAAGTCGTCTAGTGAAAATCGCACTTCTTTGACATGATGATCATTTTCAAAAGCGTTTTTGTCTATCCATGATTGTATATTAATGTTTTGTATTTCAAAATCGACCAGTGGGGCAGCATATATTGACTTTGGGGTATAAAAAGGGAGTTGTCCAAGGTTAAATGACATAGCATCCTATGCTGCGTGAGAGATATCTGAAGGAAACATTTTGTGGTATTCCTTGACCAGTGCTTTTGCAATTTGTGAGGTGTCTGTTGTAGAAGACAACATTGTTTGACCTTCTTCACTTTGCAAAAACGATTCGAACCATGACGCTCCACCAGAGTGGATCCATTCCTCAATCGCTTTGTTTGTGTCAGGTTCTTCAAGCAACCCAAGCATTTCAAGCGTGGCTATTTGTATTTCATTTTTTCTGCGAAGTTGGTGTTCGTTGTAGGTGGGATTTTCCAGGTTCATAGGAGTTTGAATTTGCGTTTTGCTGTCTACATCATCGACACGTTGATGTAGCTATTCAAAGTATTCACGTAGTGCCTGTGCGTGGAATTTTCTCTCTTCAGGTGTGGAGCGTTTGGCTTTCCATAATTCTGTTTCAAAGTTGTCATCTTCAAACCGAGGAAAAACATGCATATGGTAGTGGAACGCGTGTTGGCCGCCAGCAGGCTCATTATGCTGCGTTATCGTGACGCCATCAACATTCCGTATCTCTTTGAGTGCGATAGCTATTTTTTTGGACAAATCCATTATCCTGTGACCAACTCCTTGTGGAAGGTTGTATAGATTTTCGTGGTGCTCTAATGGAACAATAAGGGGATGCGCTTCGCTGCCAAGTACTGATTTTGAGCTAATAAATCCCATTACTAGGTCGTCTCGATAAAAGATGTCATCTTGGACGATCCAAGTATCTTCATTTTCGATTCCTTGAATAGCAATACAGATGGGGCAGTTATAGTCGCTTGGAGCAGCGTTGTACATAAGAGTAGAGTTGTTAGGTTACTTTTATCTGAGTATAGCAAAATAGCTTTCCAGTTAAAACCTCGTTTGCGGGTACAAACAAAGGAAAAATAAAAACCGCATATTACAGCGATTTTTTTGTTTGAAAAAGGTGGAGCCGAGCGAAGGAGGATGTAGAACTGAGCATAGGCGATTTAGTCACCTATTGCTCTGTATTCCAAGTTCATAAGTTCACTTTTTTGTAGCAGTAATTCAGTGAAATAAAAATTCTTCTTTGTTCGTGGTTTACTGCCATGGCTTTCAATTAAATACATTGACCTTGACAATTTACCTGAAATAAGGTATAAAAGTGGCTTAGCAATAAGAGCGATTAGAGAATAGTATTAAAAGTCGATTTGTAGTACTCTTATAAAGAGAATGAATATCATTTTCCTTAATAAGACAGTGTTACATACTTAATTTTGACTCGTAGACAATAAACAATATGGCAGGTTATACTAAATTTGGCAGAGGTCGCTCAACTGGTTCTGGTGGAGGAAGAAGAAATTCTGGTGAAAGAAGAAGTTTTGGGAGTAGAAGAGATTCAGGAGGAAGACGAGATTTTGGGGAGAGAAGTAATTTTGATAAGCACAAGTTTTCGGCCACTTGTGGTGACTGTGGAAATCGTTGCGAGGTGCCGTTTAAGCCAACAGGAAAATTTCCTGTGTATTGTTCGGACTGCTTTAAAGGACAATCAGGTGGAAAAGAAAAGTCTTCATTTTCATCATCAAGAAACTTTGGAACAGATGGTGGTTATTCAAAACGTGATGGAGGGCAAAAAAGATTTGAGAAAAAATTTGAGGCTCCAAAGTCAAGCGGTATATCACAAAAGCAGTTTGATAGCCTACATGATAAGCTTGATAAAATTTTAGAGCAAGTGAGAAATTTGGAGAAACAAATTCACGAAGAAAAACAGGTTATGCCTGACGAAGAATCTTCATCAAAGAAGACGGTAGAGAAAAAAATCAAGGAAGAAAAGCCAAAGAAAGCAGCAAAAAAGAAAGTCGCGACAAAAAAAACAGTGGCAAAAAAGTCCGCTGCCAAGAAAGTGACAAAGAAAAAAGCTGTCGCCCATAAGACAAAAAAGAAGTAAGTGATAAAAAGTGAAGCGGAAAAACCACCGATAATCGGTGGTTTTTTGATATTGAGCCGAGTAACGGAGTATGTGAGAACAGGTAAGCTACCATAGCCCTTAAGATTTTCTCTGCTAGGTGCTCTTGTGAATCTTTATGTACTTTGCTTCCTCTACTTTTTTCTCAAGACCTTCTTCGTGGGTGTATTTGAACTCAGATCCATCCTTGGACGTAAATGTAAAGTCTGCACCTCGGTAGTCTCTCGAGTCTGCTTCATAGGATTTTACGATAGAGCAAAAAATAGCGGTCCTCTCACATATTTTTACCTCTACGACCAAGAAGAGGCCTGTTTCTTCGAAATGGTAGGTGTCATTTCCGTCTGTGTATTTTTCTGTTGTAGTTGCCATATCGAAGAGCAGAACAATAAACAAACTGTAAACCAAGAGTAACAGTGCTGGGATGAGCCACAATAGACGGATGCCTCTTTTTTTGTAAGAGAATAGGGCGTAGCTTAAAAAAATGACAATAGGCGTAGTCCATGACAAAAAAGACGCAACTGGTGGTATGAATAGATATGAAAAGGACTTTCCTGTGTAGGTAAGAATGAAAAAGAAGAGGACGATCTCAATGATTGGTGTAGATTTCATAGGTGTTTTAGGTATACTGTATACTTTTGTATATGGTTTGTCTATACGTTGTAAACTGGACTATTGGTGCAATAAAAAACAAAAACCGCTTATTACAGCGATTTTTTCATTTGAAAAACGGGGAGCCGAGTGGAGAAGGATGTTAGAACTGGGAATGGGGGATTGGGGAGGTTATTGCCACACCTAACGAGTTCATGAAGTTCATACGCTCATCCCAGCCATGCTCAGTTGAAAATGAGTTTTCAATAGAGCATGAAGGGGTGATGTGACATGTCAGCCTTGGCGGGGTGGGCCGACATGCTTCTTCGTGATGGGTCAGTGGGTGAGTAGGAGTGGGGACTCACGGATCTGGATGGGGAGCACCTCATGGATGATGCCGTAATGCACTGCCTCTCGCGCATTCAGCGTGGCCTCTTGGCGCATGAGGTCCAGGAAGACCGCGGGGCGTACTCCGGTACGCCTTGCTATGAACTGAAGAAACCAGCTTTGCGCCACCCGCATTTGGAATAGCCACTCTTCCAGGTTTTCTCTGTCCTCTGCTTCGATGCGTTCTTGCTCATCGATGACCGTTTCTATGTCGCAGATGGTGATCTCGTCGAGCGGATCACCAATCATGGCTCGTACTTCGTGGAAGTAGAACGTGGAGTCACCGAAAGCGTACCGCTTGTGTCCCAAAAGGGTTAGGAGGACAGCGGCGGAGCTGACGTCCTGTGAGAGTGTGATGATACCCTGGCGTTCGATCGCAGGACCGAGGGATGAGAAGAAGTCGAATCGACCTCCAGGGGAGTTGACGTAGATCCCGTTGGGAGGGTTGACGGAGAGCAGAGCCCTGAGTACGGTGAACACACCTTCTGCCGTGATCTCGTCGAAAAAAGGAAAAAGTCGCAGGTGCATCTATGACTCGCAGTGCCGGTGAATTGTCAACCTCAAATTGAGGTTTGTCAGATACAATCTGAACATTTATATATAGCATGTTCTGGCTGAAATGTCAAACGGAAAAAAGTTTAAGCTTCTTCGATTAATGGCAAAGCAAAACCAAAAAAACCGCTTATTACAGCGATTTTTTGTTGTGGAAAATATGGAGCCGAGTAACGGAGGATGTTAGAACTGGAAAAGATTATTCAGGCCTTTTTTCCCCAAGTGCAAGAGTCATGTGTTCATCAGACGCATAGGTACATAGAACACGGCCAGCTAATGCAACACCATTTTCAACAATTTTATCCTCAATGTCACGAGTAAGCTGTATGCTGCCAGATGGGCCTTGTGATGCGAATAGGACTGCGGTTCCTATTTGGTTTGGAAGTTCATAGACTGAGTCAGGTTTTTCGTGCATCATTTCCTCCTGATAATACGGTTTATCAGCAAGTTTTATTGTAATAGGCTCAGGACCATCACCAAAGTCAAATTGTGCCTGTATGACTCCATCGTCAGTAACTTCTATTGTATCACCAACGAGGGGATTAAGTTTGCGAAAAAAGTTATCTAAGACGGATTCATCTGAAAAGATGGTGTCAACGAGTTCAATTTTTCGTGCTCCTAGTGCTAATACATACTCAATATCATCTCCAGATCCAAGGTAAACGGTTGGAAAATCCTTGAGTATACCCGCAGGGATGAGCTCTTTTCTTAGAATTTCAGAAACGATTCCCTGTTTTTCTCGGATTTTAGCTTGACGAGGGTTCGTTGTAGTATCAATATTTTCAAATGCTGCTGTGCGACTCGGGCTATGGAGCAGGGTTTCTTTTTCGGCAGCACTTAAGGGTTCCCAATCGATATTAAGTCCGAGGGCTTCTAGAGCCTCTTTTTCGATTTTTTGCAGTATTTCATCATTTTCTGTTTCTATGGCAACACCAGGCAAAACCCGAACAGGTGTTCCATCATCAAATATTGAGTCATCATCTACACAAAGATGTGGTTGATTTTCTGGGCTGTATTTTTTTCTTGCCATAGAAATGTCTTTGGTTTTGTTTTTATAAAGTATAGCAAAATAGTAACTCAGTTCAAACCTCGGTTCCCAGTACAACAATGCAAAAAACAAAAACCGCTTAATACAGCGATTTTTTATTGCAGAAAATATTGAGCCGAGTAACGGAGGATGTTAGAACTGGCAATTACTTTTTACAAAGATAATATCCTTTACACTTGATACTTGTGCAACTGCAGACTTTACTGGAGCCATCTATTTCAGTTTCAGAATAGTCGCATGTGATTTCATCCCCTTGGTTGATTTTCTGAAGGGAAATCAAGTACAAACTTCCGTTTTCGAATTTCAACGAGGTATTTGGATTGCAAGAATGATTTACCCAATTCAGAATACTTGGATCGTCTACCCATACAATATCTTGAACGTATGCACGCTGTGGTAATGCATGCTTATAGATTTGGTTTAGAGGAACACAATAGAATTTTTTATGTCTTTTAATGTTTATACCAGCAAAAACACCTTTGCCATGAATTTTGCTCTTTGATAAATATAATTCTGTGCTTATTGCGTCTGCCATAAACGTAAAATTGCTTGTGCCAACAACTCTAGTGGATCAATTATTACATATGGACAATCTTTAAGCATAAGGCTGAGTTCAGTACACCCAGTCAAAAGGATGTCTTCTTTGTCTACGTATTTTTCAATAATATCCCTTACCTTTTTAGATTGTTGCTGAGGTGTCGTTCCTATGACGTACTTTTTAATACAATCCGAAATAGCCTCTCTGTCTTCGGAAGATGGAACAATACAATTAGCTTCAGGATAACTGTATAGACTATTGTCATAGCTTGTTTGGGTAGATAAGATTAAAATCCTTTTTTCTATATCTAGAATCTTCTTTTTTACCTCTTGTCGTAGATCTAGAATGTTAATGGATGTGGTACTTTGCAACTCATCAAAAAAAACATGTGCAGTATTGCATGCAATGGCTATAAAATCTACCCCAGCTCTTTCAAGGAGAGCAATTCCTTCTTTATACGGCCAAAGAGTTTCTTTGGTGATTTTTCCTGTGATTAGATCAGGAGCAGGGATGCTATTTATTACAATGTGCGGATAATCGGCATTGTTGCGGATAAGTTGTCTTTCTCTACACATCTTGATAAGATGACCGTATAGCCAGGCTGATGACTCTGGACCGATACCTCCTAAAATACCAATAGTTTTTTTCATATACTTATACTTTAGCGGAAATGGCTAAGTAGTTCAAACCTCGGTTACGGGTAAAGCAATGCAAAAAACAAAAACCGCTTATTACAGCGATTTTTTCTTTTAAAAAAGATTGAGCCGAGTAACGGAGGATGTTAGAACTGAGGATGGGGGATTTAGTAGCTTATTGCCACTCCTGATAAGTTCACTATGTTCATAAGTTCATTTTTGAACTTGTTCCAGGTAAGTGGTGAGAATATCTCTAAGTGCATCTATAGTTTTGGCAATGGTTTCGTCAATCAAAGTGTGGAAGCCTTTGTCGCTAATTTCCTCCCGCATATACTCTTCGATGGCTGCATCTGAGTAAAAAATTGTGTCAACTTTTTTATCTATGGTCGAAAAATATGCATATTTAGTTTTTTCACCAAGATTTCTAGTTTTATTCAAAAATGCGTTTTTAAAAGAGTTCTCTAATTTGCGTTCCTTTCTGTTATAGTGAAAGGAGACTTTGTTTCTGACAGCCTCCAAAGTTAAATTTAGATGAGACTTGTCTTGCCCTTTTGCAATTTTCAGCAGTTCATCCCAGTCAGATCGGGTCTTATGAGAGACAGACTGGATAACATCTGAAAAAAGCTTTGTAGAGAATAGTTTACTGTTTGTACTGTCTGTATGTTTTAGGAATTCAAAAAATTCATGGAGAATACCCACAAAGTACTTGTTTAGATGAACATTCATACCGCAGTAAGATCCAGAATGAGCGGTTGTTTCAATAGGTTTAGGTTTTCGATAGGTTGACTGAAATAAGCGGACTATTTTTTTTTGGCGTTGAAGATCATTGTAGACAAAAGCAAGATTGAGAAAAAAAGAGAACACAATATCTCCATCTTTTTTATACAACTTTTTTGGATCAGTATTCCTTAACTCTCCTGGAAAATCTTCCATAGTCTACATTTGTATATTTTTAATGTATTATGCTACATTCCAAATACAAGCGCCGTCTTTTGCCTGTTTTTCAACGAATTGCCAAGTTTTTGCATCGTAATGTGCACTTGATGGATATGGAGGCTTATTATGTGCTTTTTCATCCAGATCTTCAGGAGCATTATAAACAGTATTGCCACCAGCAAAAAAGTTCGCGGTGCCGACACTTACAACATGTACGGGCGTTTCTGGATAAGCATTTTTGAGTGCTCGACTGAGTGTCCCAGATCCTCCCATACACCAAATTTCAGGTGCATCTATCTTTGCTTCTTTGACGACTTCTGTAAGTTTTGATTCAAATGCTGGAAAGTCGAGACCTATTGGTAAAAAAAGTGCATTGTTCTGCTTGGCATATTCCTGGGCAGTTTTGCTCGCTTCTACTTGTGTGTGTGCTCCTTCGACAATATGGTAGGTTACATTTGGCATTGCTACCGTCTTTTGAAAAATGTCAGTATCTTTTTTGGGTGACAGGTAAAAGAGGGTGACTTTCTTATTTACTTCTTGTGCGGTAAGAGCAATGGCGTATGCTGCATGCCCATAGTAATCGCAGGCGTAGACAAGTTCTTCCTCTGGTATGGTATCAATGAGTTTTTTGAATGCTCGTCTTTTGGTACCTCCTTTATATAGATCGTCGCGTACTACTTGAAATTTTCCTACTTTTTCAATTGTAAAGGCATCGGTCATAGATATAGGTTATTTGTAGTAGAGTATAGCAAAATAGCACTTCAGTTCAAACCTTGGTTCCCAGTACAACAATTCAAAAAACAAAAACCGCTTATTACAGCGATTTTTTAATTTGAAAAACGGTGAGCCGAGTAACGGAGGATGTTAGAACTGAGCAGTGCAGATGGCAACTTACAATAAACCTCCGACCAATAGCCTAAATTCTTTTTTTGTATTGTAGATTTTTGTGAGTTTTTCAAAATTTTTATCAGGATCAAGAAGGAGATTCGCGAGTTTATCAACTTCTTTTAACTCTGATTCTGTCATGTTTTCAAAAACCTTGGGGTTCGAATATTTTGGTCCGTGGTTATAATGAATTTCATTACTCATCAGACTATGAAAATCATAAAAAAGAGACCATAGCACGGGGAGCATACCAAATACATGTCCTGCATTGTAAAAGTGCTTTGCTGGGATCTTTCCTGAACGAACATCTCGCCAAGCTTGTGCAGGGAAGTCGAATTGACCATTTTTGATATCATAAGGGTCAACGCTTTTGTCAAAAATTGATAGAGATCCGTCTACGTCGATTGTGACCCAACGTTTTTGTTTTTTATCCCAATATTGATTTATCCAGTGGTCAGTGCTTACTTTACCAAGAGAACCCATATCAAAATAGTTTGCATGTCCAGCTCTTACTCGGCAAGGAATTCCTTTTGATTTGAGAATTGAGGCCATGAGGATCGAGGTATATCTACAGGTAAGTATAATTTTATTTTCGGTTTTTCTTTTGAGGGTTAGTCCTTTTTTGTCTCTACGAAAGAGTTCAGCAAGCATCGAAGATGCCGTTAGTAGGATGTCATCTTCGGGTTGTTTCCACCAAGGAAGCTTTGTCATATCTCCAAAGCGAAGGTCAGCATTGGATCCTGTATTTCCTGCAGCCAGGGTGGTACGATGAATAATATTTTTACGTACGAGAAGACCAATATCCTCGATGTCATCTGGAAGATTTTTTTTAAGATATTCTTGGTAACATCCAGGATAAGTGAAGGTGCTAAACTGTTTATAGTGTTTGATAATTTTTTGTGAAATTTCCATAAAATGACGATATGATTATGTTGTTGATAGTATATCAGAGTAATATGGTATGTTCCAGTTCAAACCTCGGTTCCCAGTACAACACTACAAAAAACAAAAACCGCTTATTACAGCGATTTTTTAACTTGAAAAACGGGGAGCCGAGTAACGGAGGATGTTAGAACTGGGAATGAAAAGTTGGGCTCTTTACTACCACTCCTGAGAAGTGCATGAAGTTCATAAGTTCACCTCAATAGGATATTGATCTCCAGCACATGGTAAAAGATCTTTTATTGTTGATGTTTGTTCCATACCTAATACTACCTCAGTTTTCAAATTTTTGTTATTTATTTGGTAGATAAATTCACGACATCGTCCACAAGGTGGCAAAATGGTGATGTTTCCTTGGTCGTCTTTTTTAGCGGCTACAATTTTTTTGATTTGATATTGGCCTTGGGTGATCATCTGGCTTACAGCAGTATGTTCAGCACAAAATCCCATGCCTGATATGGTGTCTATACAAACACCTTTGAATACCGTTCCATCCATGGTTTCAAGTGCGCAGCCCACACCACCCATATCAGCATCATCAATACGAATTGGGTGAACTACTTTGAGAGCTTCATTTATAATTTCTTGGTTGGTCATAGTTTAGTAATTTTTACATCACAGCTTTTTCAGTAGAAAATCTAAAGATTTTGCTAGTTCATTAAATTTTTTCTTTGTATATCCAGTATCATTTGATTCTAGACTTTGTAAATGTATCTTATTTCTTTCCGTACGGACTTTATCTAGAATTTTGTACTGAGACTCACTTATTATACTTTTGTCTTTCAAGTATAGATTCAACCTACCAAAAGTAACTCCTTTATCATCAATAGAAATTTCCTTTTCTTTTTTCTCGCATATATAGAGATCTGTTGAAATCCCTAAACTTTTAGCAGGTATCTTATGCTTAATGGGATATTCCCGAGCCTTATCAATTACATGTTTGGGTTTTGGTGTTGAACGTTTAACCAATTGATATACGAATCCCTCAATGATAGTGCAAAGTAATATAATTGCCGCCCTATAATAGGACGATTTGGCTACATTTGATATTCCCTTTTTTTCAGCATGACTAAGTTGCACTGAAACAGCGGTTATTCTACGGTTGACATTATCCTTAAACATTAAATCTACTTATTTTTTTTGTTAATATTTTTGATTGCCTTACTAAGGGAGGGGTACCCTTTTTTATCAAGAAAAGTTTCCAGCTTCATATCAGAACGCACGCCAAAATCTACACCATATGCTTTCTCTATAGTACCGATCTTAGTATCATTTCTTTTTTTTCTAAATTGATTCTTCTTTGGCATACAACTAGATTTTAGTATGCTAGTATTATATCTCTATACATAGCTTTTGTGAAGTTTATGAAGCACTTAAGAAAATTTCAAAGTTCGTATTTGTTGAGTATTGAGTTTTATTGCCTAGTTACAATGTCTATTGTACTTGGGTTCAGTTGTTATGGGATTTTTAACATCCAGAGCATAATTGCTTGGTTCATCAATTGTCCTTAATATTGGATATGTATATGCCCTTTCTGCCCCGAAGCCACTTGATATGTCACAGTAAAGTGTTTTCAGTTCTTTCTTTAGGTTTTCTACTTCTCGGCTTTGTTTTTGTTCGTTTATAAAGAAAAAAGTGTTAGAAGCAATCAAAAGAAAAATTAGTGCGCAAAGAGTTTTCATAGATAGTTAACGTTTAGCTTATATTAAGTTTGATAGTGCACAGCTATTTGTTTGCGCTAGTTTAGAGTTTCTTCACAGACGTAGGATTGATACTTAGTTTCATACTTGCAGTTTGATCCGCATTCATAGTCAAAGCCTTCATCCCCATACGAAACTTCATCAATCCAGTCTATACATTCTTCGTACGAGTTAAAATCTCCTTCAATCATCCAGGTCGATTCATCGCTTGGAAGTCCATAAGGGTAGTAGAAGCCTGTCCATTTTTCTGACTGTATACTGTCTATTGCACCGTTGGCAAGACCAACTATAAGCGTGAATAAAAAGGCTATTATTCCCCAAATTTTCCACTTTCTTTGGTATTTCAAAAACACTTCAGGGCTTTCCCATTCTTGAGATTTCCATGCTAGCTGGTTTCCTTTTACACCAAGGTATACCCAGTAAAATAGGTTTAAAATGGGAACAAACATCCAAAATGTGTGCCATACTTTATTTGGTATGCCCCAGATTATGTTGAGGCCAGCAGCCCCCCAATTCCATCGCTTAATTTCTTGTGGTATTTCTGACAAGTCTCCTTTACCTGATCTTGGATCAGCACTTGAGTTTGGTGGAATCAGTGGAATTGTAAGATAAGCAATACCGACAGGGATGCCGATTAAAAGTGCCAATAGTCCTGCAACACCTAGTAAGCTTAAGAGAACCCGCACAATGCTCATCATGGTTTCTGCTCCCTCAGAAGGAGATGCAATACTTGTAAAGACTGCTAATGTAATAGCGTAAAATACCATTATCAAAATCAAAGAAAAAATTGGAAAAGTCAACCATAAGATCCCTTTTTTTCTGTTGAACTTGCGCTTGATAGTATACTCCGCTTCGGAGACGGCGTATTGACTGGATGAATTATTACTTTTCACGGCTTTGTCTTGTTTTTTGAGTATTGTGTTAGAAATTGCGTCTCCACAGGAATGGCAAAACTTTGCTTCTTCTCGGAGTTTGTGTCCACATTGAGTACAGAACATATGTATTTTGCTAGTGATTTAAAGTTATTGTACAAATTGACTTGGTTTGTAGAATAGGCTTGGGATTATTTCAAGAATTTTGCTTATTGAAAGGATTCCACCGTAACTTTCAAGTTCACCATGCAATCCAACTGTTGGAACGCCAAGAAAACAATTTTTTGTTGTATCGATAGCTGTCCCGCCAGAGTTACCGTGGTCGATTTTTGCTGATGTTACATAAAAGCCATCAACCCTACTCTCTATTCCACTAAGCAATCCTTCAGTGACGGTAAGATTTTCACCACTGACTGAGGGAAATCCATAAATTCTAATCGAATCTCCTATCTGAGTTTGATCTTCTGTGCACGGTAGAATTGGGAGTGGTTTAAGAGTGGATGGTGTACTTGACGAAAGCTCGAATGTCCAAAAGTCATAATCTTCATTTTCTCTCATGGAGTAAGATACGGTGTAAAAAGTGTCTGATAATATGCCTTTTTTGTCAACGCCCATTACTATGCAGTACTCAGGGTATCCAAGACTTACATGCATATTGGAAAGTACTCTTGTTTCGGTTATAACGGTTCCAGAACCTTGAGATATGTATTCAAAATTTGGGTCAGTACATAGAATTTTGACAATAGATGAAAATAGTTCTGGGTCCGAGTTAGTACTTGTTGTATGGTTTTCAATTATTTCTATAGTCGTTTGAGAGACAAATGATAAACGATCTATTTTCGATGCATCATTTCCGTCATAGATTAGAAAATACTTGAAGCGATATTTAGTACGTCTCAGGTCTTCTTTTGTGTTTTCTGTAGCAAGTACATCGACGTTACAGACAAAGTCAGCACAATCGAGTGATTGAACTTCGTGAGCAAGGGTATTTTTGTAACCGTCTTTCCATTCTGCAAAAGAGATTCGTTCTTGTGCTGGTATACTGAGCAGACCAAAAGCTCCTTCGTAGTCTCTGAAATCAAGTAGGTTGAAGTATTTACGAATGGCAGTTTCCGCTTCTTCTTTTGAAAATTCTTTTGTGACTATATTTGGGGATGAAGTACTAGTGTCTACGTGGGTTTCCTTTTTTAAATTATTGCTTTGGCTTACAGCCATTGAAATGAAAAATATAACTATGACACCTAGAACTAATATCAAAATTATCCAAAACAGGAAGATGGGGCTTCTATTGTTTTTTTGTTGTGTGATTTGATTTGTCTGGCTTTGGGTTTGTGGTTTGTGCAGGCTTGATCCACAAGAGTGACAAAATTTTGATGATTCTTGCTGTTGTTCACCGCAATTGTGACAAAAAGTCATAGAAATATGTATAAAGACAAAAAGCTGCCGCCCAAATGTAGTCTTACGACTACTCATGCCCGTTTCCAGACACGACCAACCAAGGAGATGAGCGGACAGCTTACTACCTTGGTTGGTTTTGTTGCCATGCCTCCCTATGGAGGTTTAGGCATAAGTTGTGAGTGGAGTATACCGCAAGTGGTTGACTTATTTCAAGTATTTGTTACTGTGAGAACAACATTGGATTTACAAGAGTATGAGAATTTCTGACTTAAAAGAAGATTTGGAACGTCGTTTTTTAGCCATTCAGAATGCGGAAGACAGGCCTGTTTTTTATAGATACATATATGATTATCTTTCTGCCATTTTTGACTCTGACAAGCTGATGTCCATTGTTGAGTCCCTGGAGCAGGAACGCGATGCTGAGTACGAAGAGTATTGGAGATTACATGCCCTTTCAGAGAAATCTGTTGATGTATCCGTACAGGAATTGATTAAAATATATGAAGGGATCTCTGATCCATCCGAGAATTTGGTGCAGGCTAAGGCAAGCCTTGATAAGGTTTTTTCAGGTAGTGTTTCTAGTAATATAGATTTTCTGTCAAACAAGGTAAGGCATTTGACTGATTTTATACGTGAGTTACGAGAGGTTGTTAACATGGAACAGCTTGCCAGTTTTACTTCTCAAGAAACTATCAGATTTCCTGCTGTCAGAGAGGTTGATTTACCAACAGGAAAGAAACTTGAACATTATATTCGAAAAGAAAATTTGGCCGATAAGTATGCTTTTTCTTTTTATTCTGAGGAGTACGAAAATTGTTTGCGAGAAAAGCAAAGAATAGATAGGTTAAAACACAGTACAATATGGGATGCATGGTTTTCTTTGAAACCTATCAAGTTTCTCATTGCAGATCAGCAAAATCTGCGTCTCATGATTGAGTGTGAAGAATATCATGATAAGACAAAGGTGGAATATTATATCGCGGCCTACTATGCTTTAAACAATAAGGGAGAAGAAGAAAGACGAGCTCAATATTTTGGAGACATTCAAAGATTACATATTTGGATTTTGAGGGGATTATTTGAAGGGGAAAAGATAGATATAGTTGTGGATTTCGACAAAGGTATATACCAAAAAGATATACCTGAACGTTCGTATCCCTTAACTGGGAATCGTTTACAAATAATGAGATACTTGCGGAAAACATACAAGAAAGGTCCTGTCTTGGCATATGAAGTGTATGGTGATGAAAAAAAATTAAGTGCACTTTCTCATGATATAAATGGAAAAAATGGAAGTAGCAAAGGTATCAACACTCATTTGAATGAAAAGGGAATAGTACCTGAGGGGATGAAGCTCATCGTGAAGAGGGATAACGGTGGGTATATGCTAGATCGACAAAACTTTTCTATTGATTATGCTGGAGATTGGAGTTGACGGATAGTTGTTGTATATAACCTGTTTAAAATCAGCTAATTTAAGCTGATTTTTTGTATTTGTCACTCAAGTAAAATGCAATTATATTTCAGCTTTGGTTTTTCTATACTTACTGTAGTGAGCTCACAACTATTTATCTACAATTAGCAAACATATGACAAAAGACATGAAAAACGTCCCATTCTTAGATGATTACCAAAATCCAGTAGCGGTTCAAGACCTTGGTGCTTGCGCTGGGCTTGTAAGTTCGGGATACCCTCTCCTGCATATAGACCGCAGCCAGGGGAGCAAAGCATTCTTTCTATTCGAAAATGCTGATGAGATTCATGAGGCAATTCAGTTGTATTGGCGTGATCAACTCCAGGTGAGTGCACTTGCAAACTTCAACGCATTGAAGAACGTGAAAACGAGACTCTATTCTGACACTGGATATGAAGCTTAAGGATAAAGAACTTGGGGAATTTATAACATTGTACGAGCAAGCCTTTGGTATCAAGCTAGAAAAGGCTGATGCTGAGGGAAAAGCACAGGCAGTTTTGAATCTGGTAAAGCTGACCTATAAGCCAATAAAAAAAACGTATGCAAAAGAGCAAGAATAAGAACAAGAAGACGAAATATAGACCAACTCATGAGGATGATGGTTACCTCTATGAAATGATACTTGACCCAAACGACGGAAAGACCTATTTCGTAGGACTCGTGGATGGTGAGGTCAAAATCCGAGAGGAGTTTGGAGATACAAAACCATTTCCTGCAACACATGACCTTATAGCCTATGGTGCGATTATGCTGCCATCAGAAGCCACTAAGTATGGTTCACAGGCGGAGCTAATAACAGAGATACAGACATTCATTCACAAATACCTGGAGGTGTCTCCATTTTATGAGAAAATAGCAACATATTACGTCCTTTTCACTTGGATGTATGACAAGTTTAACGAGCTTCCATATTTGCGAGCAATTGCAGACTTTGGGAATGGGAAAAGTCGATTTCTCAAAACAATAGGGAGTCTTTGCTATAGGCCAATGGTAACCATGGGAGCATCTACTGTAGCCCCTATATTCCGCATCCTGCACCAATTTCATGGAACTTTGATTCTTGATGAAGCAGATATTCGGTATAGCGACACAAATAACGAAATTGTGAAGATCCTTAACGTGGGATTTCAAAGGGGACAGCCTGTATTCCGTTGTAGTGCAGCGGAATACGACGATGTGCAGGCTTTCGAGGTATTTGGGCCCAAGCTCGTGGCAACACGGGAAAAGTATCAAGATCAGGCATTGGAGAGTCGATTTTTGGTGGAGAAGATGGATGGCAGCCTGACGAGAAGTGATGTACCGATAAATCTAGGCGATAGTTTTGGAAAGGAGGCCTTGGCTATACGAAACAGGTGCCTTTATTGGCGTTTGGAGAATTATTCAAAGGAGTTTCAACCATACAGAATTGAAGACAAATCTATTGAGCCTCGATTACGTCAGATCGCTGCACCTCTTTGTGGAATTATAGAGGATGAAGCCATGCGTAATGAGTTGATAGATTTCATACGTACGTACAATAACGAGTTACGCGATGATAGGGGCATGACGGATGAAGGAGAAATATTGGAGGTCATGATTGGATTGGCGAAAGAGGATTCGGGTGATATATCGATAAATAGTATAACTTCTACATACAATTTACGTCTTACAACCAGGAATCAAAAAAGTGAAGTAAGCAATAAGAAAGTTGGCTACATCGTTCGACATAGCTTTAACATGCAGAATAAACGGGCAAATCATGGGTATGTCGTTGTGAGGGAGTCGTTCGATAGAGAAATCAAAAAACTTCTGGTGAAGTACAATTTTGAGGATGAACTTGTGAACTTAGTGAACGTTACAGGAGAGGCTGAGCCGTTTGTGAAGGAAATGCGTGAGTTGGGAGTTGAATAATCAAAATGATATGACTAAAGAAATAGAACACAAAAAACAAGAGATGTGGGATCGAATAGAAAAGAGAAAACTTGCAAAGATGCTGT
Organism: Candidatus Nomurabacteria bacterium; assembly: GCA_020632445.1. Lineage (GTDB taxonomy): Bacteria > Patescibacteriota > Patescibacteriia > Magasanikbacterales > UBA922 > 1-14-0-20-39-34. The sequence goes on from JACKFN010000003.1 coordinate 51,419, forward strand.
CTTCCTCGTCCCACCCTGAACAGGTTATTGGAAAGTTCAAGGAGATGCTCAAGAAATATAACAAAGACGCAAAGGCAGTTTCTGACAAAGAATTTGATGACAAATTTGTCAAAGCAGCTATGACGTTGGGTTTGGAAACACATTTCCCTCTAGCTCATGCAACAAGATCGTTGACACAGCCGTTAGCGATCGAGTTTGCCAACAGCCTCAGTAAAGAGTTCAAGGTTAGTAATAGTGCCGAAAAAGCACTGGTGCAGATAGTTGCTAATTCTTATGTACGGGTGATGAACCTCTCCAGTCAGCTAAACGATGTTCTTCATTTGGGACACGCCACCAACAACCTTAATGGATTTTACGCCGCTGTAAGTAAGGATCTTGATAGAGCGCACAGGCAATTTGTATCTTCTCTTACACTTCTTAGAGAGCTTAAAATGCCCCCAATAAAGGTCAATGTCCATACAAAAGCAGCTTTCATAGCACAGAATCAACAATTGAACAATAATCCATATGAAAACGATAAAGGGTAATGATTACGGAAAAAGGTACCTGGTGGAAGACTGCAAGAAGATTCGCATTGATGAGGTGGTGAAGAAAAGTAAAAAGCAGATATTGGAAAGCCTCTTACACGGAGTCATCGAGCTAGATGGTGTAAGTTTGGGTGTTACGAGTCACACTCTCCATAATGGTGGAAGAAGACTATTTTTCGAGTGCATAAAATGCAAACTCCCATGTGGAATTATTTATAAGCATCCTGTCACCAGTCAGATTGGGTGTAGAAAGTGCCTTCACCTCGATTATAGAAGTAGAAGGTACAAAGGCATGATTGAAAATAACCTCGAAAAGAGGTAAAATACCTATGCTTACCCATTTCCCGTAAAAGGCCAGAGGCTTTATTGTTCGTTGTATCAATAAGGCAGTCCTGCCAATGAACAGTCCTCTGGATTGGGATTTGGGTAAGCCAGGACTGTCTTTTGTTTTGCTAACATTTATCAAACATATGAAAAAACTACGTTACGCACGCTATACACGTAAATCAACAGACTCAGAGGATAAACAAGTGCAATCTATTGATGATCAGATTCGTGAAATTCAGCCTGAAATTGATAGAAGGAATCTTGATGTGGTGATTACTTTTGAAGAGTCAATGTCAGCCAAAAAACCAGGAAGACCAAAGTTTAATGAAATGATGCAGATGATCAAAGCGGGTGAGATTGATGGAATTGTTTGTTGGAAGTTAAATCGTCTTGCCAGAAATCCTGTGGATGGTGGTGAAATACAGTGGTTACTACAACAGGGAATATTAAAATCCATTGTTACGCCATCAAGGGAGTATCTTCCAAGCGATAATGTATTGATGATGGCAGTGGAGTTGGGTATGGCAAACCAGTTTGTCTTAGATTTAAGCAAGGACGTGAAAAGAGGATTGACCACTAAGAATCATAAGGGTTGGAGACCTGGAAAAGCACCAATGGGATACATAAATGACAAGTATGGTGATAAGGGGAATAAAAAGATCTATGTGGATGAGGAAGTGTTTCCATTGCTTCGTCAGGTGTGGGATATGTTGCTTACAGAGCGGTATAGCATACATGAGCTGGCTAAGATAGCCACAGAGCAGTTTGGCTTGAAAAATAAGAGTGGGTTGGGATTACACGACAGCACCTTATATGGAATATTCACAAATACATTTTACTATGGAGAATATACATATGCTGGTGATGTATTTCAAGGAGCGCACACTCCGCTTATCACGGTAGAGGAGTTTGATAGGACACAGCAGATATTAGGTAAGAAGGGAAAGCCTCGCCCGAAGAATAAAAGACTCCCATACAATGGAATTATTGATTGCGGTGAATGTGGTGGTATGATTACTACAGAAGATAAGCGCAAGGTCATAAAATCCACTGGAGAAGTTCGTAGGTACCTGTATCATCGTTGTACAAAGCGAAAGTCTCATGTTTCTTGTGGTCAAAAGCCAATAAAGCATGAAGAGTTAACAAATCAGATAGATGGATATCTAGAGCAAATAACTATACCAACAGAGTTTCTCTCTTGGGCTATTAAATGTCTCAGAAGAGAAAATGAACTTCAGGACAATCAACGCAATAGAATCCTCTTAAGCCAGCGAAAGGCTTATGACCTATGCTTGAAGCGCCTGAGCAACCTTACAACGCTTTATATAAGCCCTGAGAACATTGACAGGTCTCTACTTAATGAAGATGAGTTTAGAAAACAAAAGGAAGAAATGCGCAAAGAGAAGCTTAGGTTGGAACAGGAAATAAGAAAGGTTGAAAGCGGTGCAGATGAATGGTTCGAACTGGCAGAGAAGACATTTAACTTTGCGACCTATGCTCGACATCATTTTGAAGAGGGAAATTTTGAAACAAAAACAAACATACTTCGTTGTCTAGGAAGTAATTTCACACTCAAAGATGGAAAACTTTCTATTGAATTGCAAAAACCATTTGTGACCTTAAAAGAAGGTTTTGAAAGTGCACCTTTAAAGGAATATAGGTTAGAACCAGGCAAATTTGCCTTAATAGAAAAGAAAAACAGCCATTTGAAGGCTGCTTCTGAGCTTGTGAGCCGTTATCCAGGATTGAACTGGAGACCTCATCCTTACCATGGATGCGCTCTACCAACTGAGCTATAACGGCGTATATGGGGAACATTGTACTCAAAAAGTCCAAGAAAGTCAAGGCAATATACGTAAACTCATTGAGTCGGCAGGCTTGGCCTTTTTTGGGAGCACGTGTATACTGGTGACATATGAAAATACTCAAAAAATTTCTCATCTTCTTTTTTCTTTTGTTGACCTTCATGCCATTTTCGTTGGTTCAGGCTGACGAAATGCCGATACCAACTTCAACCGAAGAAGTACAGCAGGCGATAGAAGAAGCCCAAAATTATGATCCATCACAACCAAATCCTATCGTCGATGTGTTTTTTCGTGCAAAAATCGTTGAACTTGGTGAGTCATCCGAAATTGACGATTTTGGCGTTCCTTATATCAGTCAACCACTTCGAGTGCGTCTTATTGAGGGAGACGAGCTCGGTAAAGAACTCGATTTGTCCTATGAGGCACGTGGTCAGGAAGCTCGAAACGCTTTGCAAGTAGGGGACAAAGTCGTGGTCGGAAGGAGTTTGAATTATCCAGATCTTACTTTTGAATATTATGTTGCGGATATTTACCGTTTGAGCGGTTTGTATTGGCTCCTCGCTTTCTTTGTGATTGTGACGATTGTGTTTGCAGGAAAACACGGTATGCGTTCTTTTATTGGACTCGTCATTAGTTTTCTGGTAATCATATACTTTATGGTTCCGAGAATTCTTGATGGTGCCAATCCATTTTTGATAAGTTTTATCGGGACGATTTTTATCACCTGTAGTGCGCTTTTCGTGGCGCATGGAATTCAGGCTCGTACTACGATTGCCTTTGCCGGAACACTCGTAACGATTTTGATTGCTTTGGTAATATCATACATTGCTGTACATGCGCTCAATCTTTTTGGGTTGGGGTCAGAGGAGGCATACTACCTGCAGTTTGCCGGTGACGTTCCTATCAATTTGCGGGGGCTGCTTCTTGGTGGTCTTATTATTGGTACACTCGGTGTCCTTGATGATGTGACGACAGCGCAGGCTGCGGCCGTAGACGAGATACATAAAGCAAATGATCGATTTGGTTTTGCAGAGCTCTATAAAAGAGGGATTTCAGTTGGGCGAGAGCATATTGTTTCACTAGTGAATACACTTGTCTTAGCATATACCGGTGCAGGATTTCCACTCCTACTTTTGTTTCACATTTATCAGCAACCGCTTTGGCTTACACTCAATAGCGAAATCATCATGGAAGAAGTAGTACGCATGCTTGTTGGAAGTGTTGCACTTATCTTTGCTGTACCGATAACAACGCTATTTGCAGCGTACGCATATTCGAGAAAAAATATTGATGACAAAAAAACCGCTTAAAGCGGTTTTTTACTTATCACATTTTTTGCACAGCCCGTAGAATTCCATCGAGTGATCAATAATTTTGGAAAACTTCTTTGATTTTTTTTCGACATTTTTTACTGCGATGTCCATACTGCAGCTATGCATATCCTCAATCAGACCACATTCCATACAAATTATGTGGTGATGGTGGCCGTGTTTATGTTGCATCTCAAAGTATGCCTCACGTCTGTGTAGATCGAGTCTTTGAATAATCCCTTTTTTTACAAAGGTATCGAGGTTTCTATAGAGTGTGACCTTATCCACTTCTAACAAGCTCTTCACCTGCATAAGGTCTTCTACGCTGAGGGGCTTTTTTGCTTTGGAGAGATAATTCAGGAGTGCAAGTCGAATAGGGGTAACCTTGAGGCCGCTTTCTCGTAGGAGAGTTTTTATTGAAGAAATATGCATAAAAAAGGATTACTTAGAGGTAAAATTAGCATATTTTCTCATAGATGGCAAACTTATCCACATTTGCAAGTGCAACTAAGTTGCTTTTTTGAAAAAAGTGTAGTATACATTATATGTAACTTAATTGCATTTACATATGAGAATTGCATTCCTTGGAAAGGGGGGAAGTGGAAAAACCACCATTTCTGTCGCATATACTCTCTATCTTGCTCAAAAAAAGAAGCAAGTGCTTGCTATTGATGGAGACGTAAACATGCACATGGCACCACTATTGCAGACGGATCAGCTTTGGGTACATAAACATGCGTCGGATGTTCAGAAGTATCTCGAACCAGCACTTGCTGAAAAAGGCGTACCAATTATTGGGACACTTCCGCCAACAGCAGATGCAAAGTACATCAATGTGAGCAAAGAAGATCCGTTCTTGAAAAAGTATGCAACCGTTGGTCTGGAGGATGTTCCACTGCTTACTGTTGGGACATATGAATCAAAGGATGCTGGAGCAAACTGTTATCATGGAAAGCTTCAGGTACTTGAGCTTATGCTTCATAGACTCAAAGATACGAAAGACCAAACAGCAGTATGTGATATGACGGCTGGGATTGATGCACTTGGTACAAGTTTGTACATGGCGTCAGATGTAAATGTTTTTGTCGTAGAGCCGACTCTCAAATCAGTCCAGGTATACCTTGATTTTGCTAAGGCTGCCGATGAGCATTCAATTACCACCTATGCACTTGCAAACAAAGTGGTTGATCAAGAGGACGAGAAGTTCTTAAGACAGCACATTGGTGAAGATATGCTTATTGGAATAGTTCCTCATTCAACACTTCTTCGAAAGATTGAGCAAGGAGAGAAGGGAAAAATCTACGATTTTGTGGAAATCAATGAAGGAGTTTTTGGTCGCATTGAAGAGAAGGTTTCAGGAGTAAATCGGGACTACCAAGCATATATGAAAGAACTCAATCGAATTTACCGTTTAAACTGTGAGTGGTGGTACAACGACTTTTATGGAAGTGACCTTACCAAATATATTGATGAATCTGTGAATTATGAAGAGGTGTTTGCCGCTTAATCCAGTTGTTTCTGAAATGGAAGGTCAGGTCCTGAAAGACAAGGATCTGGTTTATGATTTAGTGAATGCTTTTGGAAGTCCCCTAAATTTGGTATTTCCCCAAGAAGTTTCAAAAAACCACAAAGAGTTCACCTCGCTATTTGATGACATGGAGGTTGATGGAAAAATTTTGTACGCTCAAAAAGCAAATAAATCTACTGCGCTTTTAAGGGAGATCATTTATCAGGGAGCTGGTACGAACAATGCATCTCTCCCGGAAATTCAGCATGCACTTGCCAACGGATGTCCAGCTGAATGTGCAGAAGCAGGTGGTCCAAAAACGGAGGAATATGTTTCACATAGCGTTTTTTCAGGTGTGCTGGTGAATATTGATTCGATAAGTGAAATAGAGAGGGTTGTACTATCGGCTCAGGGTCATAACAAGAAAGCAAGAATCATGCTACGCCTATCGGGGTTTAAGGCAGAAGGGGTTCAGGTCCTCTCAAAACCAACACGGTTTGGGATAAATGTCGATGATTTGGACACTGTATGCGCATATATCCAAAAGCATAATGCACACATCATTTTCGAAGGATTTTCATATCATCTCGATACGGTGGCATTTTCAGAGAAACGTATAGCCTTGGATGGACTGGTAAAGGCGGTCTTCGTAGCACGTAAGTATGGACTTACAACTCGTTATCTCGATATTGGTGGCGGATACAAGGTAAATTATTTGGAGGATAGAAAACAGTGGGATCGGTACATGACGGCTCTTCGTGAAGCACTGCTTGAGAAGCAGCCAGCCCTCACTTGGCAAGGAACAGGGTTTGGTTTGCGAGTGCACTGTGGTGTGATTCAGGGAAATCTTAACATGTACAGTTATTATGATGATACCGTTGGAAGAGATTATTTGTATGAGCTTTTAAAACAAAAATCTTCCCATGCAGACATGAGTTTTATTGAATTTTTTAATCAAACACGAATTACGCTAGTCTTAGAACCTGGTAGAGCTATGCTTGCCGGTGCCGGGATGACGGTTGCAAAAGTTGATGAGGTGCGTAAGAATTCAAATGGAGATGTATTTGTCCGGTTGGATATGAATAGGGCAGATGTAACGATTCAAGATTTGGAGTTGTTTGTTGATCCGATGATTGTTTCTCAAAATGAGGAAGCCAAAAAAGAGAAACTTGATGATGGATGTTACCTGATTGGAAACCTCTGTCTTGAATCGGATTTTATTAGCCGCAGAAAAGTATTCTTGCCGCATTGCCCACAAGTAGGTGACCTCCTGTCTTTTGTAAATAGTGCAGCGTACATTTCTGATTTTAATTCCCATAGCGCAGCCATGCAAAGAACTGCACAAAAGGTCGCTGTTTACCGGGGAGAAAATGGAAAACTTAAGTGGGTCAAAGACGATCAGTACTGGCCAAAGGTGACTAACGAGAAATAACATATGGCAGTTGCAAAACATATAAGTGAACTTATTGGGAATACTCCCTTACTTGAGATTCCAAAGGAAGTCCATGGTCTCAAGAATATTCGGATGTATGCCAAGCTTGAAATGCAAAACATTGTGGGTTCTTTGAAGGACCGTATTGCTTGGAATATTTTGAAAGATGACATACAAGAGATTGGCAAGAAGAGGCAGCAAATCGTGGAGCTTTCAAGCGGAAACACGGCAAAGGCACTTACCATTTTTGCCGGCATGTACGGCGCTTCGTTCAAGACAGTAACAAACCGCATTAAAGTACCAGAACAAAAGGATATACTTATGCTTCTCGGGGCAGAAATTGAGGAGTTGCCTGGTTTATCTGAATGTCCAGATTTAACAAATCCAAATGATCCTTTGACATACATTGTAAAACAAATCAACGCGCAACCAGAGAGATACTATCATACGGATCAGTACTTCAATTCTAAGAACCAAGAAGCTCACTACAAAGGAACTGGACAAGAGATCTTGGATGATCTTGGGAAAGCACCTGACTACTTTGTCGTCGGTCTGGGTACGGCAGGCTCATCTTCTGGTGTGACTCGGAGACTGAGAGAAGAGAATCCGAATATGGTAACTGTGGGAATTGTCGCTGACAAAGCTGATTTTATTCCGGGTATTAGAACTATCGATGAGATGTATGAAGTAGGGCTTTTTGATCCTGATAACTACAAAAACATTGAGGTTGTGAATTCTCAAGAGGCAGTAGATGGGTCACTTGAACTGATTCGAAAGGTTGGATTGCTTGCAGGACCAACAAGTGGATCTACCTACCAGGGAGCTTTGAAATACTTGCAAAATATTGATAAAGAGCTTACTGAAGAAAAGTCAGTAGTCTTTATTGCCTGCGATAGGGTAGAAACATATATTTCATACTTCAAAAAGCGCCGTCCAGAACTTTTTCATGTAAAAGAGAATGAGGTATTTACAATTACTCATGGCGAGGTGGAAGATCACTACGAATCAATTTCTATTGATCAAATTGATAGATATATAGAGGAGAATAATCCACTCATTATTGATATGCGTGGAACACTGGCGTTTCAGCTCGGAAGTATTCACAAAAAAGCAATAAACATTCCACTGTCATCATTTGAGGAAATGCTCGCCCAGGGACTTCCATTTGCCAAAAACCAAGCGGTTCTTTTGGTGTGTCCCGTGGGTTCAAGAACAAAAAAATATAGTGCCATTATCAATATGCGTGGAGGCAAGGCAGTGAGTCTTGAGGGGGGGATTTCCAGTTGGGTTCATAGCGGAAGAAAATTGATTGATCTGTCGTAATGTTACTCCTGTGCAACAAACTTCAGCGCCAATCCATTGATACAGTAACGTTTTCCTGTAGGCTCTGGACCATCATCAAATACATGGCCTAGATGACTTCCACATTTTTTGCTTCGTACTTCTATTCGTTTGTACCCGAGGCTCCAGTCTTCTACGAGAACAACTGCATCCGGATCGATCGGTGCCGTAAAGCTTGGCCAACCAGTACCGCTGTCAAATTTATCATCAGAAGAAAAGAGCGGTTCACCACAGTCGGCGCTTACGTAGGTACCTTTTTCTTTATTTTCATTGAGAGGACTTGAAAAAGGGGGTTCTGTGCCTTCTTCACGTAAGATGTGATATTGCTCTGGTGTGAGGATTTTTCTCCATTCCTCTTCAGATTTGGTGATTTCTGCATGGAAACTCTGAGATTTTTCGTCATGGACTGAGTTGTACGTCAAGATCACTCCAGCGTAGACAATGATCAGGAGTCCCAGTATGGAGAAAATTCTGGTAATGTGTCTGGGCATAGGCTCTTTTCCTTTTTAATAGTTTTGCTATAATTATGGCAAATTTTTCTTATGAAATCTATACAGAAGTTTTCGCTCAGGCCAGGGGAGGTTATATCCCAGAAATACAAAATTCTCAGGCGGGTGGGGTCAGGTTTGGAGTCTGAGGTGTATTTGGTAAAAGAACTCAAAACCGGGATTGAGCGCGCAATTAAAATGTACTTTCCTCATCGAAACAAGCAGAATAGAACGCTCAAGTTTGGTGCGCGCAAAATGCACAAACTTCGAAATTGTAATATTCTTGTGCAGTACCATAACCATGATACCTTTTTTTGGAAAGATTACAAAATAGATTATCTGGTTTCAGAATTTGTTGAGGGCGAGATGCTTGCTGACTTTGTTAAAAAGCTTCCTGGTAAGCACATGCAGCCATTTCAAGCACTACATCTGCTACATGCACTGGTAAGCGGGCTTGAACAACTTCACAAGAACAAAGAATATCACGGCGATATCCACACAGAAAATATCATGGTCCTTCGGCAGGGGCTTACGTTTGAATTGAAGCTTATTGATTTTTATAATTGGGGTCCATCAAAAAAACAGCACATGGATGATGACATCCATCAAGCTATAAAAGTGTTTTATGAAATTTTGGGTGGTGCGAAATACTATCAGCGTCAGCCACAGATCGTGAAAGACATTTGTCTTGGTTGTAAGAAAAGTTTAATCTTAAAACAGTACAAAAATGCGACAAAGCTTCGCGAGTTTATGGAGGGGGTAAGGTGGTAGTGGTGTGGATAACTAAGAAATTTTGAGGTATCCAATGGGTGCTTTTTTTGTTTTTTCTCTAATATATGGGCTTTTTTGGTTTTACAGTTTAACAATTTTCAAGGATGAAAAAATATGTTAGAATGGGTGAGGTGCAAACATCTTTGGCGAGCGCCTGGGAGGGCACATGTGCGTTACGTATAGAATCGACAGGATTGATGCTGGTGAACCGATCGTGGGTTGTACCTGCGGCAGCGGGGAGGTTGCCTCTGTGCAGGACTTGGGCACGGTCACCTGCCAGGTCATGTGCACCTGTGGCGTCAAGTTCCTTCGTCAGACTGACGGCACCGCGCATTCGGTGAACGGCCCGGCTCCGGCGAGCATCCGCGATCGCGGTTCGGCCTCCGGCTATGGCATCGGCGGCTAACCAACTACACTTCAACACACCCCACCAATACTACCCACCACATCAATCGTGTTTTCTACTGTGAGTAGAAAATTGGATAGCACAAAAACGCTGAAAAGGCGTTTTTTTGCTTGTTTTTTGTACTTTTATATGCAAAAAATTCGCATAACCTGGGAAAATAGTGTATGATCACTCAATATGTCCATATTGTTGCAAATCAGTAATCTCCAGAAAGCCTATCACCAGAGGCCTCTTTTTGATGGTCTCTCTTTGTCAGTAGAAAACAACCAGCACATCGCCGTGATTGGTCGTAATGGTGCAGGCAAGTCTACGCTTTTCAAGATTATCATGGGTGAAATCACACCAGAGGATGGTGAGGTTCAGGTATACGACAAAACGCGCATCGGGTATATCAAACAACAAGAAGAAGACCTGGATCTGTCAGAGAGTGTGATCGACTATCTGATGGAAGTGAGCGGTAAGCCATCATGGGAGTGTGCAAAGATGGCTGGAACGTTTGACCTGAAAGGTGATCAATTAGACAGAAATATTGGATCATTTTCTGGGGGATATCATATGCGTGTAAAGCTCTTGGGGATGCTTTTGCAAGATCCAAATCTTTTGCTCCTTGATGAGCCAACAAACTACCTCGATCTATCAGCTCTTTTGCTGCTCGAACAATTTTTGCAAAATTTCCGTGGAAGCTTTTTGCTCATATCGCATGATAGAGAGTTTCTTCGGCGTAGTTGTGACAAAACATTAGAGATCAGTCGAGGTAAAGCTCTATATTTTCCGGGACCACTTGAGACGTATTTGGAGCACAAGGCAACGCAAGAAGAATTTACTAGAAGATACAACAAAAAAATTGCCAGAGAGAAAAGACATTTGCAATCATTTGTGGACAGGTTTCGCTATCAAGCAACCAAGGCTTCGCAGGCACAATCAAAACTCAAACAAATACATAAACTCAAGGAACTCGAAGTGCAGGCGTCGCTGGCAACCGCCTCGATTGTTTTGCCTGCCGTGGAGCAGGTAAAGGGTGAAGCAATGTCCATTACCGATGGTGCTATTGGATATGGTGAGTCAGTGATCGCCAAAGATGTAACGTTTTCGGTTGATAGAGGTGAGCATATTGCGATTGTCGGAGACAATGGCCAAGGAAAGACGACGCTCCTCAAAACGCTCGCAGGCGCGATTCCTTTGCTTGGTGGAAGCATGCGTATGCACCACAAGATTTCCATGGGGTATTATGCGCAGCATGTTCCAGACATGCTTGATCCAAAGGACACGGTCGAAGGTCATTTGCTGCGTGTGGGAGGGGGTTATCTCACTGATCAGCAGGTATATAAGATGGCAGGAGATTTTTTATTTCGTGATGATGATTTGAAAAAAACGGTAGCAGTACTCAGTGGAGGAGAAAAGGCGCGTCTGAGCCTGGCTGGGTTGCTTTTGCAAAAGCATGATTTGCTCCTGCTCGATGAGCCAACTAACCATCTGGATTTTGAGACCGTGGACGCGCTTGCGCAGGCTTTATCACAGTCAAATATGACAATTCTTTTTGTCAGCCACGATCGTGCATTTGTGGGAAAGATTGCGAGCAGTGTCATTGAGGTTGAGGGAGGAAAAGTGCGCAGAACGTATCATGATTATGACAATTATGTCTACCACCTTAAGAAAAAACTGCATGTTGATGAAAAAGGTACTTTTGAAGTCCAAAATAAAGAAAAAAGTGAAAAGGAAATGCGCAGGGATCTCTATCAAGAAATAAAAGATGCTAAAAAGTCTCTACTTACTTGCGAGAGAGAAATGAGTGAAGCGGAAAAGCAAAAACAAGAGCTGTTTGCTTGGTTTGAAAAAAATGCGACCCAGTATAATGCGCAAAAGAGTAAGGAACTTGAGGAAGTGGAAAGCGCAATCGCTCATCTTGAAAAGCAGTGGGTAGAGCTGCAAGGGGAAATTGAGGGAAAAGAGCAAGAGCTTTTTGCTCTGCAGGCTTAGGGGTGACTTTAAATCTTCTTCCAAAGCTCTACGGTCACTTCGCTCATTCCGGCTTTTTGATAAAAACTTCGTGATAAGTCATTTTCTGCATCAGTTTGGGTTGTCATATGATCGCAGCCTTGTTTTTTGAATTCTGATTCTAGCATTTCAAAGAGACTTTTTGCTATTCCTTTTCCTCGTGCGTCTTCATCAACAAATAACTCATCGATATATCCGAGTGAAGAAAGAACATGGCTTGCACGGTTTGTCACTGTACCACGGATGAACCCAAGCGGACTTGAGTCGTTGTCTCGAGCGATCAAAACAATACTTTTTGTGAGGTCGTCTTCGTTGAATGGTTCATGGGGGTTAATTCTGTCGTGAAATGCTTTGTTCTCAGCTGTATAGTTGCTGTGCCTGTATGCATCAAGTTTGGCATCGAGTGCTAGGAGGTCGCCCAGATCTTCTGTTGTGGCTTTGCGTATGTTCATATTTTAGGTTTTTTGTCGGGTTTGATAAGTAACTACATCTATTTCAATATTTGATCTAAAATCATTGTCGCTACTTTCACCGGTTTTGTAGATGTGGTGTCGATCATAAAAAATCCGAGGTGTTTTTTTGATTGAAACAAAGAGATGTTTTTTTCGGCCCGTTCCTTTGTGAGGTCACCACCATTTCTTTTGGTTCGGTCAACAACGCGCTCAAATGCAACTTTTGGGTCAGCATGAATCTGGTATTTATGGCAATTGATATGGTGTTTTTTTGCCAGCTGCTCATATTCCTGAACCATCTTCTCGGTTCGAAACGGTTGCTCAACAATGACAGAAAGACCTAGCTGCAAATATTTTTCAGCCATAGCAAAGGTAACTGCGCGGGCAATATCATTATCACGTACACCGCGTTCAAAATCAGATACAAGTCTTTTGATGACATCCATTCCAACGTGCGCGGTACGCGGAAGTTTTTCGAGAAGGAGTTTTGTGGTTGTCGTTTTTCCTGCACCCGACATTCCGTCTATGAGTATGAGTTGCTGCATAAGATAATGTTGCTAAGAATCTATTTTGTAAAATTCTTTTACCATCGGGTAAACCTGCTCTAACAGAGATCTGTTTGAGGCGGCAATATAGGAATTTTTCCATTTTAATTCGGGCTGAGCATAGTCGAGTTCATTTCCACATATATCGGCTATGCATCCACCAGCTTCTTCGAGTATCACTTGTGGGGCAAGAGTATCCCATTTGCTCGCGCGTAGGTTAGTATTGATATGAAGTTCTGCTTCACCACAGGCGATTTTTGGAACCTTTATTCCACTATCATGAATACTTTCTTTTCTTGGCATTTTTTCAACAACAGCGTCAAGTTCACGCTTATCAGATCCGGGGCTTCTGGTAATGATTCTGACTTCATTTAAGTCGGTAAGAGTGCTTACATGTATACGTCTGTAGTTTTCTTCCGTTTTTTCATATGCACCTTGGCCCTTTTGTGCCCAGAAAAGACGTTTTCTCGCTGGGGCGTAGACAACACCAAGAGTTGGCATACCATTTTCAAGCAATCCTATATGAATCGCGAAACCATCCTTTCCTTTAAGAAAATCTTTTGTACCATCCAGAGGATCAACCATCCAGATTCTTTTTGAACAGTCCGTAGGAATAGCATCATTTTCTTCAGAGAGGATGAAGTCATTTGGGAATTGTTTTTTGAGTTCATTTCGAATATACTCATCAGATTCTTTATCGGCGGTGCTTACTGGGTCAAAGTCGTCTGAATTCTTGTACTCGACTGCGATATTTTGTTTGAAGTGCTTGAGAAGAATATCACCCGCGTGGAGTGCTATATCAATGATTATTCGTAGCTCGTGGGAAGGTTCTGGTTGTTGTATGCCTTGTAGATTCATATGAATACAATATACCTTTTTTCTTAGAAAAGTTCTAATCTTGGTAAGAGTATAAAAAAACGTCGCTAAAATTAGCGACGAAATGCTGAGCAGAGGATCGTAAAGGATGTTGGAACGGGAATTCAAAATAGGGAAGGTTATGAAACTATACCAAGTATATAGGTGGACGTCCCCCATGCGAATTGACTATATTCTTGATTGACTTCCTAAACGATTTGTGATAGAATATATGTATATGAACTTCTTTCGTAGGCATCAACTCAAGATTTTCTCAATAGCCCTTCTTGTGGCGCTTGTTTTCTTTTGTAAGGGTGCTTCTTTGAATATGGTGGCCTATGGATCACAAATGCATCACGGTGATACTATGAACATGGACCATATGACGGATCAGAATTCTGATTCATCAGCTATGGATTGTTGTGGTACAGCTGCAAGTCAGGGGCATGATGTGGCCATTTCATTGCCGCTTTTTAGTGGATTCATTGCTTTGCTTGGTGTGGTATTTTTTGTTTCTGTCTTGATAAATTGGAATAGCTTCGTACGTGCATGCATCTCGCTTAGTCTTCGAGAGAAAATACGATTGAAACGACATAGACACCGCGCAGTCAAACTCTTGTCATATTTCACTACTCTATTTCAAGTAGGAATTCTTCATCCAAAAACACACTAGTTCGTAAATAGCTCTGCTTTGGTGTATTGGAAACAATACTGGCAGAGTTTTTTTGTTATTATCTATTTATGAATTTAGTATGAATTGGAAAAGAAAGTTACAAACACTTTTCGCTCATGGGGTATATCGTCTGAAAAGACATGAAAAGAGGGACATTGCTACTCTCATTGTCATTGGAGTACTCCTTGCAGGTGGTGTTGTTTTCGCCAAGGGAATGTTTCTCTCGTCAAGGCAAGTTTCTTCAGATGTAACTACGCAGTACAAGCGAAGTTACAAGACCGTTCAACCCAAAAAGTTGTCAGACGACAAAATTTTGCTGATCGGTAGTGTACTCTCAAATGAGAGCGCAAGTATTTTTCCACGGCGTTCTGGAATTGTTGGTGATATTTTGGTTGATATTGGAGATCAAGTACAAAAGGGACAAGTTTTGGCATACTTGCTTCCGGAAGGAGTAGAGAACCAGTCAAACTTGGAAATACTTACACAAAAAAGTGCTTCTCAAAAAGCATTTGACGACTACCAAAATACGCAGATGGTTGAAGATGCCAATATTGCAAAGATGCAACAGAAGCTTGCTGAAATGAAACGTTCATTGCAGTCATTGCGTGATGATAATTATCGTAGTGGTGGAGGGTTGAGATTAGAGAATGAGTCACTTTCGCTCGCATATAAACAGTTAGCTGTGGCTGAAAAGCAGCTCGAAACGGCTTTGCAAACTCGACAGCCGAGGTTGACGGATGGAAATAACAAGATCAGTCAGGCGCGCGACTCTGTGCAAGTGGCATTGCAGCATACTTATCAGACAGCAATTGAAGTGGTTACTGGAGGGCAGGGACGGTTTGAAGAAGGTGGAACTCGAATTCTTTATGAAGCAGACATCAATAGCAGCCTTGGTGTTCTTGATGCAAACATTCGGAATGAAGTAGCTAATCAATTTAATGCAGTACGGTCAATCCTATACGCATCAAAGCTCAGTAGTGATGACGATTATTACAGTGCTGCACAAAAAGCTGGGGATCTTTTGGATGCTCTGCAGAGACTAGTGAATGCCTCTGTCGTGAGCACACGCCTCTCTTCAGCGCAGATAAACGATTTGTCGAATAAAATTCACCTCAGTCAGGATAAGTTGTTTACGGCTCATGAAAAGCTGCAAAAGGCGATTGATGCCTATCGTGTTCTCGTGGTAGAGATAGATCAAAATATTGCCGTGCTCGAAGAAAAAGTTCTTGGACAAAAGAGCAATGTCGAACTTATGGAGAGCCAATGGGAAAAAAGTGGGAGTGAAATTGCTTCAAAGATCGCGGTTATGAATGAAAGTGTAAAGCAGTATGAAAAAGAAATTGAATATGCCAAGGCGCAGGCAAAACGAAATGTTGATGCGCAAAAAAATCAATATGCTATCAGTAATGCACAGTACCTCAAAACCGCGGCGCAAAAGGGACACACAGCCATGATTTCACCATTTGATGGAGTCATTTCTCGAAGAAACATTGAAGTAGGACAGCTTACTATGATGTCAGATGCCGCATTTGAGCTTGTGGACGTGCAGACAACGCTTTCTCAGAAAGCAAAAAATGAAATTCAATTTGGTCTGCCAGAGGAGTTGCAGTCGGTTCTCTCCGTTGGGGATTTTGTTGACTTTTACTTGCCGGGAGATGAGACCGTGTGGCATACAGCCGAGGTAACCAGAATGAGCCCGCAGGTTGATCCAGAATTGCATACCTTTACGGTGCAGGCAAAGCTACCGGATGATCTTCGTTTATCAAATCATAGTAGTGTCCAGGTAAAAGTTATTACAGGAAAGCAAGAGGCCTATGAGGTGGATTCTTCAGCTATCAAAAAAGAAGACGAAAAATTCTATATCTGGGTACTTGAAAACCCTGAAGCAGAAAAGCCGGTAAAGGTGTATGTAGACGTCATTGAAGAAGATGGGGAATTTGCTCAGATCACGGGTTCTGTAGAGGAAGGTTCACTGGTGATTCTTAACTATTATGGAAGTTAAGTATGATAAACAAGCTTATTAAATGGTTTTTGGACAATCGCTTGGTGACTCTTTTGCTTTTTGCCATAGTTATGCTTGGAGGAGTGTGGATTTTGCAAAGAACACCTGTTGATGCCATTCCAGATTTGTCAGAAAACCAGGTCATTGTCATGACGCAGTGGCCGGGACAGAGCCCGCAAAATATTGAAGATCAAGTAACGTATCCACTTACGGTTGCCATGCAGGGACTCGCTGGGGTAAAGGATGTTCGTGCCATGTCACAGATGGGGGTATCAATGGTGACGGTCATATTCCAAGATGATATTGATTTGTACTTTGCGCGTGATCGTGTGGTAGAACGGCTCAGTACCGTACGAAAGGTATTGCCGGAAGGTGTTATGCCAGAACTTGGTCCTGATGCCACCGGGCTTGGGCAGATCTTTATGTATACTTTGGAAAGTGACAACCATTCGCTTACACAGCTGCGTAGCATGCAGGATTTCCAGGTTGCGTATGCACTTGGAAGTGTAGACGGAGTTGCTGAAGTTGCATCTATTGGAGGATATGTAAGGACCTATCAGGTCGTGTTAGATCCTATCAAGCTTGATCAATATGGAGTTCGAATTCAAGATGTGATCACCAGTATAAAGATGGGAAACAATAACGTCTCCGGAAAAGTCGTTGATACTGGCGAAAGAGAAATTGCCATTCAAGGGATAGGCTTTTTTGAGAAGGTAGAGGACATCGCGAGCATGGTTATCAAGATCAAGGACGATGGGACGGCTCTGACCGTGCAGGATATTGGTGATGTCCGAGAATCTGGTGCTTTTCGAAGAGGAATTCTTGCCAGTCAACATGCAGAAAAAGTTGGAGGGGTGGTTGTCATGCGGTATGGAGAAAATCCGCTTCAGGTTATTGAGGCAGTGAAAAAAGAAATAGAAAAAGTCCAGAAGGCACTCCCCGAGGGGGTCAAAATAGTGCCGTTCTACGACAGAACGAGACTGATTGTCAGTGCCATCGACACCATGAAAAGTGTACTGATTCAAGAACTTATCATAACCGGGATTATTTTAGCAATTTTCCTTGCGAGTTTTGGGGCAACCATCATTACCGCAATTGCGCTTGTGATTGGAGTCGTTATTTCTTTTATTCTCATGTATTTTGGAGGTATTCCTTCGAACATTATGAGTTTGGGGGGGATTGCCATTGCTGTGGGAACTATGGTTGATTCAGCAATTGTCGTCATAGAAAACATTTACCGAAAATTGCTTGAAAATAAAGGAGAAACGTTTGAGGAAAGGCTAAAATTGGTAAAAGAAGCAACGCTTGAGGTTGGAAAGCCGATCGTGTTTGCCATCTTTATCATCATTTTGTCATTTGTTCCGATCTTTACACTGCAGGGAATGGAGGGGAAACTCTTTTCCCCACTTGCATACACGAATATGTTTGCGATGATTGGAGCGCTCATTACAGCACTGTTTTTGGTGCCAATACTTGCGCTTTACTTCATGAAAGGAAAACTGAAGCAGGATGAGGAGATAAAGGTTGTTCGCAGGCTGAAAAGTTGGTATGAGCCAATTTTAAAAAAAGCACTGCTATATAGAAAGGCAACACTGGGAATTATGGTTGGTTTGGTAGCTATTGGTGGGGTGCTTATGACGCAAATTGGGTCTGAGTTTATGCCACCACTTGATGAGGGTGCTATTATGTACATGCCAATGACCGTGCCAAATGTATCAGAACGAAAAGCAACAGAGCTTTTACTCCAAACCAATGAGATTATTGCGCAGTTTCCTGAAGTAGAAACTGTTGTTGGTAAAGCTGGGAGAGCAAATACAGCAACAGACCCTGCACCGCTTGCCATGCTAGAGACATTTGTCACGCTCAAGCCAAAGTCCGAGTGGAGGGATGGTATGACCAAGTCAACACTTGTCGCTGAGATAAATAGAGCCATTCAGATAGATAAGCTGTGGAATGGATTTACACAGCCAATTATTGGACGCGTAGACATGCTTTCAACGGGGATACGTGCCCAAGTTGGAATAAAGATTTTTGGGAATGATCCGAACACACTAGAGCAGCTCGCTATTGAGACAGAAAATCTTATGAACCAGGTTCCTGGTGCATCAGGAGTGGCTGCCATTCGTACGACTGGCCTCAAGTATCTTAATGTTGATCTCGATGAAGGAAAACTCTCTGAGTTCGGGATTCCAAAGATGGATGCTTTGACACTTATCTCTGCAGGAGTTGGAGGAAACATTGCGTCGTACACCATCGAAGGAAGAGAGCGTTATGGTATAGAATTGCGTCTCAAGCAGGATTTTCGCAGCGATGTCGATGACGTTAAGTCGCTTATGCTCACAGGAAGAAGCGGTAACAGGGTGCCACTCTCAAGTGTTGCAGACATACGACTTGAAAACGGACCCGCAACCATTAATAGTGAAAACGGTGTTATACGAAGTGCTGTGCAGATGAATGTGGTTGGAACGGATTTAGGATCTTTTGTAGAAAGTGGTCAAGAGTTCTTGCAAGAGAATTTGGAGCTTCCCGATGGATACTCAGTAGAGTGGAGCGGGCAATACGAAAACCAGATACGCGCGAAAAAGCGACTATCGATTATTGTCCCTATCGTTATTTTCATCATTTTTTTGGTTCTCTACTTTACGTACAAGGATTTTGGATTGGTATCCATTGTGATGCTTTCTATACCACTATCTATGGTTGGAGGAATAGTTGCGCTTTTTATTGCCCAGTACAATCTTTCCGTTGCTGTGTGGGTTGGTTTTATATCGCTCTTTGGAAATGCCGTGGAGACGGGGGTGGTGATTGTCGTCTATTTGGAGAATGCGTATCGAAAACAATTTGGTATGAAACTGATTGATGATGAAAATGAGGGTGCATCTAGTGATAGACCGGCGCTTCCTGTTACTAAAGAGGGAATACATGATGCCGTTTTGAAGGGGGCAACTCTTCGTTTGCGACCTGTACTGATGACTGCATTTACCTCTGTGATTGGTCTTTTTCCGATGCTTTATGCTACCGGAGTGGGGGCTGAGGTGCAAAAACCACTTGCGATTGTTGTTGTTGGTGGATTGACGACTTCTGTTGTTTTGACGCTTGTGGTCATTCCAGTGCTTTTTAGCATGCTGCGAGAGTGGCAGATGAAAAATCAAAAGTATTAAGTTACTGCGCCCAAGGCGCATTCGTCTTCGCGAAAAATCTAAAACAAATCATTTATGTTTAACTCATTTGCATATGTAAACTCGTATCAGGCAGTAATGTATTTATCTATTTATTTAAAAGACTAGTAATATGAAAAAAGTAACAACTCTTTCACTTGCAATACTCGCTTTGTTTGGGGTTATGTTTTTTGCGGGTTGTGGAAAGCAGGAGCCACTTACAGAGCAGCAACAAGCCGAGCAGCATGGTATGACTTTAGAAGAGTATCGTGATACCAAAGAAGCTGCTGCAAGAATGAATATGAATGTTGAAGAGCACATGAACATGGATCATTAATTTTTAACGAGTAGTGTATAATGAAATAGGAGTTTTATCTTAAACAAAGAGTGAGGGGACTTTTGTCCCTTCACTTAATCGAACGATATGACCACACAACACAAGGATAATTGTCATAATCAATCAAAATCGAGTGAGCATCATCACCAAAATGGTGATCACAAAAGTCACAATAAAGAACATACAGGCAGTGAAAGTTGTCATACCGGCATGGTAGATGAATTTAAAAAACGTTTTTGGATTAGCTTGATACTGACACTGCCTGTATTGTTTCTGTCGCCCATGATTAGGGGATTTTTTCATGTGCAAGAAATGTTGACTTTTGCAGGCGACACGTATGTATTATTTTTTCTTGCTACACTTATCTTTGTATATGGTGGTTGGCCTTTTTTGAGAGGTCTTGTGACAGAGGTGGGTTCAAAAAAACCTGGCATGATGACGCTTATTAGTGTTGCTATCTTGGTGGGATTTGCATATAGTGCTGCGGTTGTTTTCGGTTTGCCAGGGAAACTCTTTTTTTGGGAAATAGCCACGCTTATAGACGTCATGCTTTTGGGACATTGGATTGAAATGCGTTCGGTAGCCGGCGCAAGCAAGGCTCTTGAGGCTTTGGCGGGGCTCGTGCCTTCTCATGCCCATAAACTTCAGGGCACAGAGATCGAGGATGTTCCTGTAAATGAGCTTCATGTGGATGATGTTGTTTTGGTGCGTCCGGGAGAGAAGATCCCTGTTGATGGAGTTATCATCGAGGGTCAATCTTTTGTGAATGAGGCTTTACTCACTGGAGAATCACAGCCTGCATCAAGGGCTGTCGGGGAAAAAGTCATCGGAGGATCTCTCAATGGAGATGGTTCATTGCATGTAAAGATTACAAAAGTGGGCAAAGATTCATTTGTATCTCAGGTTATTGAGCTTGTTCGCCAGTCACAGGAAAGTAAATCAAAGATGCAAGATCTTGCATCTCGTGCTGCATTTTATTTAACTATCATAGCGTTGAGTGTTGGTGTATTCACCATGTTTGTGTGGTTTTATGTAGTAGAACAAAGTTTTGTTTTTGCACTGGAGAGAACAGTTACGGTTATGGTAATTACATGTCCACATGCCCTTGGGCTTGCGGTGCCGCTTGTGGTAGCGGTGAGTACATCTCTTGCCGCACAAAGTGGTTTGCTTATACGCAATAGGGTTGCATTTGAACGGGCAAGGAATTTGCAATGTGTTGTTTTTGACAAAACCGGAACGCTTACTGAAGGAAACTTTGGTATCACCGATGTGCGACTTGCAAAAGGAGTAGATATGAGTGAGGAGAAACTTATTACTTTGGCAGCTTCTGTGGAGTCACATTCACAGCATCCAATTGCACATGCCATCGCTAGCGCCGACAAAAAGAAAGAGAGAGTGACAGAGTTTAAATCTTTTTCAGGAAAGGGGGTACAGGGGGTGATTGATGGTAAGATTGTTCAAGTTATGAGTCCGGGGTATGTTCGTGAGAAAAAAATAGATCTGCATGGACTCGTTGTTGAAGACCTCATGAAGGAGGGCAAAACGGTAGTATTCGTATTGGTTAATGAAAATATCGTCGGTGCTTTGGCCCTCGCCGATGTTGTTCGTACACAAGCAAGAGGGGCAATAGAAAGGCTACATTCCATGGGTATTAAAACCATGATGATTACTGGTGACAATGAAAAAGTTGCTGCTTGGGTTGCAAAGGAGATTGGACTTGATGATTATTTTTCTGAAGTTTTGCCAGAGCAGAAGGCTCAGAAGATTCAAGAAATACAAAAACATGGTTTGACAGTGGCTATGGTAGGCGATGGAGTGAACGACGCTCCTGCGCTTGCAGCGGCAGATGTTGGTATTGCTATTGGTGCCGGGACGGATGTGGCAGTGGAAACGGCGGATATTATTTTGGTCAAAGATAACCCACAAGATGTAGCTGCCATCTTGGGATTGGCTCGAGCGACTTATAGAAAAATGATACAAAATTTGATTTGGGCCACGGGGTACAATGCGATCGCTATTCCGTTGGCCGCCGGTGTGCTGTACTCTTACGGTGTAGTCATGGGGCCTGCATTAGGAGCAATTTTGATGTCACTGTCAACGGTAATTGTGGCTATCAATGCCAAGTTTTTGCGTGTTTAGATCATTATTTTGAGATGAGCGTCCAAACTCCAACCATAATAAACCCAACTCCCGCCAAAAGTTTTAATGTTTTTTCGTCGAGATAATTGGAGATGGTGCTTCCCAAAAGTACGCCGATGGCTGTAGTGGCTATAAGAGCAAGTGATGCCCCAAGAAAAATAGTTGACTTGGGGTAGTTTTTTTCTGCGGCAAATAAAAGTGTGGCAATTTGCGTTTTGTCTCCAAGCTCTGCAAGAAAAATGGTAATAAATGTTGTAATGAATATTTTCATAATAGTATCACATAGTTTATGTGTGGATTTCTTTATCGGTCTTTTGCGTTATTATATCTTATACTCTTAGTTTGTTTATTATATCAGATGTTGATCATCAGTTTGATTTTCATCTCGTCAATAGAAAGAAGTTGTTAAAATGAGCGACGAATTACGGGGCGAGGGATTGTAGAGGGACTTGAAATTATTGTTTAACTGAGTAATTGTTAATCAAATCACTACTTATACTCCATAATCCAGTCCTTCTTTTTTTTGCCTATTTTTACAAAACCGAGTTTTTCATAAAATGTCTGGGCGATTATATTCACTGGGGCGACTTCAAGTCTGATTGGGATGTGTCGTGCATCGGATTCTTTAATCAAATCAATCATGATTGCGCTACCAATACCTTTTTTTTGAAACGTTGGTAGAATTTGTATTCCGCCTATGTATATTTGATCAGGTGACCTTACTACTCTCAGACGGCCTACGTCTGTATTATTCCATCCAATGATTTGTATTTTTTTAGGATCAAACTTTTCGGAATATTCTTGAAATTCCTTATCGAGGTCTAGTTTGAGCTGTGGTGTATGAGCCTTTCTTACAGGTAGCATTGCCTTTGTAGAAACATCAAATAAAAAGGGAAGATCTGCTTGTGTTGCAGTACGTAAGGTATAGGGAGTCATAAGAGAATTAAGTATGGTTCGATTTTAGATAAAGGTGAACACAAAACGTGGTTTAATTAAGGCAGCAATTATGGAACAGGAGGATCGTAGAGGGTGTGGGAATTCTCGTAAAAAAAGCTATAGAGTTTCAATAACTTCTTTTGCAGAAATGTCATAAAGCTTTGCAGCTTTTTGTCCTGTTTTATCTAAATACTGTTTCACGAGATAGAATCCCAGAGAGTACCCTGCCCAGCGAGGTATGTTCAGATCCGGATTTCCGAAAAACCATGAAGCATGATCATAAGGAGAGGTCCAGTATTCTTTTGTTGCAATGGGTTGAAGATTTGCAAGTCCATTTTCAGAAAGGGCTGTGCACCATGGCTGGGGTTTTCCACCGAGTAGCTCCATTTGAAAGTGATCTGCCAGTCCCTCAGAGATGATTGCCTCACCCAGGGTGTTTCCATAGCCCGGTCCATTCCAGCGAAGACTGTGGTGGTATTCGTGAGCAATCGTCTTGGGTATTTCAAGTATGAGATTTTCTTTGAAGTTTTTGAAATTTGCATCGAGGGACAGGTAAATAGTATATGCATCTGGTGTATAGCCACCTATTCCTGTTTCTGGCACAACATTGAGTGGTTCGTCCTTCACAACAACATCGATAGGTATGAGTGGGAGAGTATCTACCATTCTGTTGAAGGTTTCATCAATGCTATTTATAATAAACTTTTCGTACTCGTTTAAAGCAGAGGATGCATTCAATAAGTGTATTTTATGTTTCATAGAGCATTTCAAATTTTGTATGTAGTATAGCAGATTAACAGATTGAGTTCGATTCCTACCGCCCACAATAAAAAAATGCCGCTAAAATTAGCGACGAATTACACAGCAGGGGATAGTAGAGGAAGTTGGAACCAGAATACAGAATAGGGAAGGCTATGTAAGTATACCTAGTGTATAAGTGGGAGGGTGTACCCCCAGGTGGACTCACTATATTTGATTAAAGTGCCGATACGAATTTTTGCTGAAATGAATAGCCTTTACAAAAAGGCTATTTTGTGTTACAAATTTATTAGACATGAACTTAGGAGCTGAGCATGAGTATTCCGTCATTCACGCTGTGGGATCTTCGTCGAGTCGTGAAGGTTGAGGTCCTGCTTCAGGAGCGAGACTTGCAGTTCACACGGACGATGGGACTCAGCTGACCGACTTCAATCGAGGTCCGTCAGTGGTTCGTCGGTACGGACTTCATGGGCATCAGGGTCATCGTCGGCATGCTGCAGGCTAATACGCGCTTCCGCTTCAGACACGAGGGTTCGCGTCCTGCACTGGTGCCCGACCTGGGTGCGGACCGAGATTACATTCTGCCCGAGGATAAGTAGGCGCCACCTCCTGGGCTTCGTAATCAATTTTTACTTGATAGAAATTGTTGGAATTTAAAACACCTTTTAGCAGGTGTTTTTGTAAAATTGATATGAAGAGTTGTCGTGAGTTTTTATACAAACACCTATGTTTTTTCCACCTTTGAAATTATCCACGTTTTTAGTATAATATTCATGAAGTGCTTCGTCATCTTCGTTTGGCTCTTGACTTCATCTTCTCAGATTGTTGAAGCTGTTTTCCTTGATCTTCATAAGCTCTGAACCACAGTTCCTTGTGATCGGTATTTCTTTTTACAGCAGAGTCAGAAAGACCGGCAAATCCCATTTGTCTCGGATAATAGTATACGGCCCAGAATTTCACCATCTTCTGGAAGCATATTCAGGGAGTTTGTTTACTTTTGCGTCCCAATAGAGATTACCTATCCCATACATCATCAAAATGACCACCATCTTGGAGGATAGGTTTGCTTCCATTTGGTCGTAGTCTGTGGTTTTGGCAGGGACGTATGTTCATAGTATTGGTCAGGATACCCGCTTCCAGTATGGCGATTTTTTGTGTTAATTTTAAATCTTTGATAAAAACTTTGGAATTTTTTGCCTTGAATGTCCATAGGGTTGTCAGCTTGGGCCTATCCCTAGGTAAATTGCTTAAGAAGATATGTTTTGCCACCGTGTTCAGCAAGTCCACCATATTTTGCACCATTGAGATAAACGGGGATTTTCACTCAAAATATAATCTGCGAAGTCTACATATCCTAGATATTTTTTCAAAACTGTACCTATCTACTATATTAACATCCGGACTAATGAACTCATTTTGGACCGAATCAATGCTCCTGATTGACAAACTCCACTCAGCATCTTTACCGAAATTTCATGACTATCAATGTTTGATCGCACTTCTTCGAGCTTTATCTTTCCTAGAATAAATTCAATGTACTCAATAATTACTCTGTGTTTAGCATTCTCACCAGTAAGTCCAGAATCAACTCTATTTTCTAATTCATAGCCAGAAATTTTTGTAAAAGGTTTTTTTTCACCATACATAGTAGCATTTCTAAAGACATATATGTCAAAATGATTATTCCCACCAACATCAAATTGATTAGAGTTGTCAATATCGTGCTGTGCGCTTGACTGATAGTTATGAATATGAATAGATTGAAAAGGACCCTGTTGAAGAATGAATTGTTGATGTTTTACCCTACCATTTCCTTTATACAAGTCTGGACTAGGTATAACCCAAGAACGTGCAGAAAAGCTACTGTGTAATAAACTTACTGAAATATTACAAACATTTTCACCATCCTTAAGAAGTCTGATTATATTAAATGAGTCTAACTCACCATAATCTCGGACCTGACTTAGGTATTCTTTTCGAGAAAGACCTGTTTTTTCATAATTGTCACCAAAGTAGCGAATATAATCTTCTTCATTAATACAAACATCAAGACCAACGGGAGTTAATGGTGATGAAAAAAACTCAAGTTCATCAACCGCTTTCTCTTTAACTTGACTAGTTTTGTATAACTGCCAAGCCATATCTAAAAGATGATAGCCACTATGTGAGACTTTTCCCATGCCCTCAAAAAGCCCATGGGAATCCTGAAATAATACCTCTCGAGGAAACCTCCAAGAGCCATCCGCATGCATAATTTGCATAGAAGTGATTGGCACATTGAATTTTTTCGATGTTTCTAATACCAATTCCTTGACCTTATCAAAACCATGTTCATACCTCCTTTGAACATTTACTGAAAAAAGAGTTGGCTCTTTTTTTTGTTGTAATTTATATAGCTCAAGAAGCTCATTGTAGTCGTCAATTAAGGATCTTGCTTGATTGATATCAACACTTACCCATTTCCTGGTTGAAACAGGCTTATCCATTAAAATATGTAAGCCCCTACGAAGAGCCCACTCAGCGTATACTTTGTGAGCTGTCGGTTCAGTTGCTATGACTACACCATTTATATTGTGTCGAATAGTCAAATCATCTAAAGCCTCCATTGATGATTTTGGGATACTTCTAGATGGGTCAAAAGGATCAAGGTAGAGCATCTCCATATCATATTCATTGTCAGTAATATAATTATCTATTAGATCTTTCTGGGGGGATATATCTACTGCTGCAACAAGTTTAACTGGATAGTCCTTAGCAAGCTTAAAAAAAGCAGGGACATAGATACGCCTTGCATGTGGCCCAACACCAATAACTAATACATTAACTGTTTTCATATTCTTATGCTTTGTATGATAGAATGATTTGTTTTAAAACAAATCATTGACACAACATAATAATTCCTGAATAATACTCATAATACTAATTTCTTATGTGTAGAACAAGTTTTTCCCTATGAATAAAAAAAATCAGTGGCCAATAGTACAGATTGATCCAAGTTACAGTGCTGAAATATGCGCACTCCTTTCAAAACTTTCGTCCAATAATATTTCTGCCATTCAGATTCAAAACTTTTTGCAACCAAATGAATTGAATATTATTATAGAAAACATGCGTTCACAGGATATAAACTGGTACGAAGGCAAAAAGAATGAGCAAGGTAGAATTGGGATTAGTACTACTGAGTATCATTATTTAGAGAACGGGAAGCAAAAGTACTTTGATCTGGTCACACAAGCCGACAAGGTTCAAGATCAGATATTTGATGGTGTAGAAAACCCAATTAACCGAATAATCAAACTGTTTTCATCTACGTTCGAACCTAAAATAGCAACAGAGTCTTCTATGCAGAACTCTAAGTACTTTTCAGGTTTAGTTAGAGCAATGGGAGCCAAAAGTACTTTGCATTTTGACTATGCTGTAGACCAACTTCCTGGATGGAGTGTAAGTGATTTAGAAGATCAATATGCACTTGTGCTACATCTACAAGTTGCAGAAAAAGGAGGAGAGCTTAATGTGTATAATCGCCAATGGGAGCCTGCTGATGAAAAATTCAACAATGATGTAGGACAGAAAGGTACTTATGGATTTACTGAAGATTTTTTACAAGATACACCATATGCAACTATAACACCATCATCAGGAGATCTTATTATATTTAGATCACGAAATTTTCATCAAGTTGCTGCTATAGAGTCAAGCAAACCTAGATTAACATTTGGTACTTTTATGGGCCTAAAAAACAATACTCTTTCGCTCTGGAGTTAGTATAGACTTAAAAAGTCATTAAGTCCTACTACAGGAATTAAAAACTTTGAATCGTCAAAGTAAAAAATTACCACCTTTTTGAGCTAAAAAATATATCAAACTCTTTCATAATTTCATTTGTCATCGGGCCAACTACCCCGTCTCCAACAGGCTTGCCAGATATTTTTGTAACAGGCATAATATTTTTACTAGTCGCGGTGATAAAAACCTCTGAGGCTGTTTGAAATTCGGTCACTGAGAAATCCTTAGCTTTTACATGAAATGAAAGTGGTAAATCATTTAGAATAATTCCTCTTGTGATTCCTTCTAAAACCTTTGTACGTGGGGTAATAAGTGAACCATTTATCACGGCAAATATATTTGATCGGGTTCCTTCACGTACTAAACCTTGCGAATGATATATCACTTCATCTATATCATTAGATATTGCTCCAAGCTCACGTATTGCCTGGATATAATTGGTGGTTTTTGCTTCTGGTTCATACCGTTGAAATTCAGAAAGTAGTACGTGAACACCATTTTTGTAGTTTTGGGGCGAGCACTTAATCCTGGATTCAACCATAATTACAATCGTAGGTATGTCTGCCGGTTTGAGCGTCCAAGTTGGTCCTCCCGAGACAATTAGTCTCATTACTTTTTCACCTTCAATTTCTGTATTAGCTTCAAAAGTTTGTAACACCCATTGGGCTACTTGTTCCTTTGACCAAGGTAACTTAAGATCAATTGATCTACAGGATTGAAAAAGCCTATCAATATGCCTTTGCAGCATAAAAGGGCGTTCTGATGTGGTCATCATGAATTCAAAAGCCGCATGTCCCCGTGTGTAACCTAAATCAAGTGGGGATATTTGTAAGTCTTCTAGACTTACGAGTTTACCGTTAATAAAATGTATATATTCCATTGAGCTATTGCTAATAAAAAGAAAGTTTTACAAAAAAATGGAAATAATTGTGGCACATTCTTCACAGATCTTTTGAAAAAGATTTAGAGCTGTCCTAAAATTACTTCTTGAAGTGGTGTGGGCTGGTGTGGGATTTTCTGGTGTGGGATTTTTTTGTACCAGCCCAATAGCTGGATCAACTACTTGTTTAGGTTGATAAGCTGAGGTCGGATACCGAAAGTAGAGCGAAGGTCGTCAGGCGTCATTTCCGGATGCTTTTGTTGGATCTTTTCCGCTCTCGCGAGAATTCTCCGTAGGGCATCTTCTTCTTGTCGGATTACAGACTTCATCTTTTTTGGGCATTTGGAGTCTGTGATAGACGCCAAGAGATGTTCAATTACATCAACGAGGCCGCCCGCCTGTATCCAGATTTCCTCAATAAGCTTCCGCAACACCTTTCGGAGCGCAGAAGCATGCTTTTTTTTGCCCGGAAGTAGTCCCTCTCCCAGAAGTGCTTCAATGACCTGGAAGAGATTGGCCATGTAGTGAGCATCTCCAGTACTCAAGTGAGGGATTTTAGCCTGAAGGTGCTTGGTGCACTCTCTCCAAGGCCCTGCCGTTTGTGAACAATCTCCACTCAGGGCGATCTCAACTCTTCCCAGGCCAATTCCAAGGTCGTAGGCGCCAAAGCCATTGTATTCAACATCGCTTCCACGAGATACACCATCAATGTGCACGATCCTGCCTAGCTGTACATAGCTATCAAGTTCCTCAAGCACACTTTGGAACTTGACCCCACGGAATTGAGCTGGTACGAACCTTGCAACAACCCCTATGCCGTGCAAATCTCCTTCCCCAAAACTCCACTCATGCTTCAGGCTCTCTTCGTCATCGAACATGAAAATTTGTTTTTCGGCGATGCCGGCGGCAAGAAGTGCACTTTTGAAGCCGTGATTTGATGGAGCACTGAAAACCAGATGCTCCCTCGAAAGTCCGAGCACTTCGAGCACTTCGATGAAGTAAGCTACAGCCACCTCATGATTGATGCCAAAAAGCCCACTCCCGAGCATATCGAACAACGACGTCAACTGGAGTTTCGTCCGCAGATCATCTAGTGACCCACTGCTGCCGCCGAGACGAAGGCATCGTTGCACCAGTGCAAAGTTGTGCCTTGGGGCTGTACCTGTGAACATCGGCTTGAAGGGGGTCACCGTAGCGTTGGTGAACAGGATTGTCGGATCATCGATCACGAGAGGGAACGAGTCATAGACCGTAAACCCCCTCTTCTTGTGATCATCAAGGAAACTCGTCTTAATTGCTTCGATCATGAGGGCTCCTTCCTCGCTCATCGGTCCGTTACTGAATATAATATGAAAGTAATCTACTGTCAAGCAACTATGTTCTCCAATTTGGCCCCAGGTCTCGCTTGTTTCCAGAGGGGGCCAGAACCTATTTTGTCATGTTTCTTGCCATTTATGCGTAATGCTGTTTTTTCTCCTATTGCAATCAGTGGCCATTTAGAATTCTCCTCTGTGTTTTCAAGGGAGGTTTTTGCCCTTGCCACTGTTTCATGCTGAGCATGTACAAGCGTAGTCATGGGAAGCCAAGCCCAACCTGTTTGTAGCTCATTGGGCATACTAATACTACTAAAGTAGAATCGTGATAATGCCTGTGCTCCAGCACTCATACCAATGACATGAGTACCATTCTCATATGCATACCTCAATGTTTTTTCTAATTGCCATTTAGCAAACAAGTCCATCAGTTTATCTGCATCTCCTCCTCCAAGATAAATAACTGATGCCTGTTTAATAGCAGAGTGTGCATATTTTTTACCTGACTTTAGTGTTGGAGTTAATATGGTATATCTCTGTCCGTATACTTCCCTAATAGCCTGAATATAACTCTTACTATCACTTGCAGCAGTGGCAAAGAAAGTCATAGTTGCACCTAACTCAGCCAACTGCATAATTTCAGCATCTATCAATTGCGTGTCTCCCAATCTTATTTCTCCCCCCCCTATTAGATATAATTTGCCTTTCATATATTTAGCTATTAGCCTAATCCACAATGTCAAGAGTTTATAAAAATACGACATATACGTATCAAGTTATAGGATATCAAAAAAGAGCCATGAAAGCGAGTTCAATAAATCTGAATTTAATTGTATGAATATCACAAAACTATTTTGAGACACCTAATCTAAATAGTAGGTTCTGTATTCAATAGCTATAGTTACGCAAAAATTAATAGAAATGTCTCTGCTATAAAAATGGCATACAACCAAGAAAAAGCTCTTAGATGTAAAAAAAATTCATTCAAAGAAGGTCAGCTTGAGTAGATTTCAAAGTATGGATTAATTCAGAAAAATTTCTAAAATTAGATCTATTTTCCCTTTTGCTCAGGTCACTACTTTCTCTGAAAAACAATGAAAACGGAAATTTTGGGCAGAAGATGGGCAGATTTCACTACATGACAGAAGGAATGCAAAAAAAACAAAGCCGAAAAATGTCTTTGTTTAGTAGGAAATAGTCTCCGTGCCAGGAAAATATTCTTGCAGGACATCGTAGAGGAAGTTGGAACTGTTATTAAAAAAAGGAAGTATTCGATTTTTACCTAACAAGTAGTTCAAGCGGAACCTCTACACGCATAGTTTTTGTTGCTTCAGTGACGTGCCTCTCACTAAGATCGTTCAACCATACTTTTACAGGAGTCATCTTGTAGAGTTTCTTTATGCTAATCCCTACAAATTCGGAAGCATCGTCCTCGCTATTTAAAAATAGTGGCATAGTTTTTGCAATATCATCGGTGTTATCCATTTCAGCTACTGTACCTTGTATATAGACACAGGACTGGTGGTTATCTCCTAATTTTCGTGTGGAATTATATATTGTCACAAATACATTCTCGTTATCTATTATATTTTTTGAATGTTGACTATAGATCCAAGATCTCCAGTAAAAGTTAAAGTGAGGATCTGATACAGCATATACAGGAGTATTCCAAGGTTCATTTGTATTGGATACAGAGGCAATGTTCATGTATATAATTTCGTTTGTAATGTCTAAAACTTTTTGAGCAAGTTCAGTCATACTTATCAGTTAAAATTTACATTTGTATGATACCAAATTTGAACGCTGAGTTCTAACTTCCATTCTCCCCATTAAAAAACATCGCTAAGCTTAGCGATGAATTTCTGAGCAGGACATCGTAGACGAAGTCGGAACCAGAATGAAGAAAGAACAGGGATACGTTACCATCCCTTGCCTTACTTAATTTCCACTTTAATACCACATACCCCTAAAAGGTGCTCGTATATTTTTACCATCGCCCACGTGTCTTGTTTACAGTACTCCAGTAGATCATGGTAGATAGCGTCTTCATCCTCACATTCCTCAGAAAGCATGTACTCCCATCGTTCCATAGCCTGATCACCTGCTCGAACAGACAAATCATCATAGGTTAGCTCTGGCACAAGCACAGGAAGCACTTTCTTGATACTGGTTTTTCCTTTGAAATCTTGATGAACATATAGCTGTTTTGTAAAAATGGTTTCAAGATCAAACATCCGCTCGTTCATGTCTTCAAAAAACGGTGCGTATTCGGGGTATACTCGTGCGAGTGTTTTATTTCTTCCTTCTTCGTATGATTTGTGCCAAGAGATGATTGATCCTTTTGAACCAATATCGTCAGTAAGTTGTTCTACAAGAGAGCGTGCAATATCTGACTTTCTCTTTCTTACGAGATGATCCCTGTGTTCAATTGTCCCGTCTTCGTGCAAGATGTGAAGCGAGTACTGAAAGGGCACTTGCTCGAAAGAGCTATAACCCGTGAATTCTGGAATGGCTGTACCGTATCCTTCATAGTCAAAGAAATACAGAGGAAAGGTAAGCGTGTCGAGCTCTTCTTTTATCGTGTGCGTATCGATCAACGGTTTCTGTGATCTATACACTTCCACTTGGAGAGCTTGCTTGTCATTAAGAATAGAAACATCGGGGATATCTTCAAGAGTAAAGATACCTTCATCCACCCAGTTTTCTATTTTCTTCTTACTGAGTCCAATTCTATGCAAATCGTGAATACTATATTCGGGAACTTGTGGATTTGAATATGCAAAGGTCGTACACTGATTTGATCTACCACGATAGATGCACTCACAACCACTACCCTCTGGCATATCCATAGAACGTTTCATATCTTCCATCTCAGCCGTTACTTCTTCCACCACTTCTGCTACCTCCTCTGTAACTTCTTCCACCATAAAGACATCTCGCCAAGAAAACGAAGAATGTCGTTTGTACTCTCCATTCAAATGGATAATCCCACATTTTCCAATAGGAATACCAGCTTGCTCACAAACTTGCTTCTGAAAGGAAATATCTTTGATATGGTTATGGTTCTTTTTTCGTTTTACTTCGTTTGTTGCCTTCACCTCGTATAGCTCCCATGCACTGAGGGCATCATTCCATACTAAAATATCGGCTCTGATCAAAAAAGAATCTACTGAAATTGCAGCCTGAAAGATCACTTTTTCTTTTCGATCAATGTACTGTTTTGTATCCTCAATAGCTTCTGCTTCATGTGTCGTTACGAGAACACCTTCTGGAAACAAGTGACGTGCTGCTTCATCAGCTATGTTACCTTCCTCAATGATCTTCTTTTCAAATTCAGATAGCTCGACACCCTCAAAAAGCTCTGGCTTATGTTTTTTAAGCCAAAGGTTTTTCTTGCAGAACAAAAATTCAAGATAGTCGGTTTTGGTTAGTTGCATATTCAAGTAATGTTCAATCCTCTATGGAGCTCACTATTTTTTAAACCATTTTTTCAATACTCTCTTTCAGCTCATCCGCCTCTGGATACCACGTCAACGTATCCAGATCATGACGAAGAGCATAAAGGTCTAATCGTCTATTGAGGTTATTAAACGCAAACAATTCTGGGGCATACTCTCTAAACCAATCTATCAGATGAGCGTAATCTTCATCTTTTACAAACTGCTCAGCATATTCAGACATATACTTGCTTGGTAATTCTTGCATTCGCTTCACAATATCAAGAACGTAGTCAATCGAAGACACTTCAATACGCTCGAAGTCTAACATTGCGACTATCTTTCCATCTTCAACCAAGACATTATCGAAATGGGTGTCCCAATGAACAAATGCCATTTTTGCTTCATCCAAGACGCTCTGATGTTTTTCCACAAAGTCTCTAACACCTAATATAACCTCATCTACGAGAGTGTTTTCTTGTTTTAATTTTTCTAGTGAAACGTTGATTTTATCTACGACAATCTCACGCCAAGATTTAGAAATATCTACGTCAAACTTTTCAACAAAATCATTGTATGGAGTTTCGTTTATCGCTCTGAGATGGTTACACAGTTCTTTCACAATCTGCTTCCTCTCATGTTCATCCATTTTATGCCATACGTTATACAGGTTTTCACCTTTGATCCTCGGATATACAACGTAATGCTTATCGAAGATACTTTTTGACGTGTCGTAAATGATAACTTCTGGTACAGGAATAGATGGTGAGAACAGTTTATACAAATAGACTTCACGAGCCATTCTATATTCGTTTCCCTCATCATCACACACTTTAAGAATGTACTTATCATCTACCGAGTACACTTTGTTTGTAAAACCGACCTCTATTTTCTTTACAGAATTAGGCTCTACAAGATCGTTTATTTCGAATATCTTTTTTACTTTTTCTATATCCATATTTTTATCTAACCCAGTTTGTAACTAGATAACTCGTAGCAGTTGCAACAATTAACGGCACAAGGATATCCCACAAAATTTTTCTTTTCCAGTCATTTCTTTTATCTATCAAAAATTGTCTTTGTAAAAGTAATTGAGCTTTTTCCGTATCGAGATACTTTATTTCACCCTCCTCCATAATCCTATCTATATAATCTCCAGCAAAGGTTTCTTGTAAATTATGTATCCTTCTTGGTTTTTCTTCTTCTATTTCCAAAAGTCTAAGCTCAACTTTTTTAAGACTTTTTGGAATATCAGGTTTGTACTCTTCTTTTTTTGACATATTCAAGTAATGTTCATTCCCCAGTACTACTCACTATTGTTTTCTTCTGGAAAATACTTATTGTTCAATTTAGTGAGCAGAACAAAGAAGTCTGTGATATTTTTCAATTCTTCCTCAGTGAAATGTTGGGGCTGTTCAATATCCATGCTAGAAGCTCAATCTCTCCCAACCCTTTGCAGTCTTTTCATGCTTATAGTCTTTTCCTGTAAACACGTGTCCGCCAGTCTTATCAAAGACAACAATACCACCGAACAATTTCTTTTTCTTGTTGTCTGCAATATAGGCTTGAAGAGCGTCGGATTTAGCCTTTGTTTCGCCACTAGAGGCGGTAAAACCAGACTTTGTATCAAAGATGCCTATTGATCCATCTTTCATCTGTACGACGTAATCTGGATAAAATGCATGCTCCAGTTCATCGTCTGGATGGACGTAGGCAACGGCAAAGTACATTTCTTTACTCTCACCATTTTTGTACCACCAAGACACCTTGTCACTTTCTGATAGAACCTTTTCAAATTCTTGTTCTGGATTTGATCTTGTCTTGGATAGATAGCACGGACTCATTACGTTATTTGCCACACTGACCTTTTCATAATTTTCGTTGTAGTAATCAACATTTGGGACATCCCATGTGCACTCTCGTCTTCGCTGTTTTGCTTTGAGCTCTTTTTTGCGTACCTCTCGGAAGCGTTCTTTTGCAGCCTCAATGATCTCCAAGAAAATCTTTTGATTAACATCTGAGCACACAACAACACGCTGAATTTCTGCACGACTTTTGTCCGCATAGCCGAGGTAGCTATCAAACCAATCGTAAAATGCTTGTTGTACTTTGGTATGAGAACGAACAGGGGCAAATGGCAGTGATGCTACTTTCGCAAACAGCTCAAACTTGTATTTCAAATCATCCATCGGTACAGAGAAGTCTACCAATTCACCCACGACATCTCGAGCACCATCGACATTATCAATAACCGCATTTGAGATCACAGGCTTGGTAAGCTCCTCGAGGTATAACTCAAGGTCTTTGTCTGCTTTTTTGTAGGCTGTGTCACCGATATCTTTTGACGTAATGCCAAATCGCTTGTTAGCTTCTTCGATAAAGAGCTTACGGAAGGTAAGAGTAAGATCACCATAATCAACACGGCTGAGGTAGACGGACGGTAGTTTAATTGGCTCGTAATTAGCCTCTCTATGAGATGGAGAAACATTGAAAAATGTCTGACTTCCTTCGTCCTGCTTGATCTTGATCTCTCCAAGATTTGTATAGACGTATGCACTGTTCAGTACATCTGACTCGTAGTGCTTTACTTCTGGCATACGGAGTATTCGACCGACTGTTTGAATTTCAAACGTCACGCTTTTGATATCTCGGAACATCACAAGAATTTGAGCACGAGGACAATCCCAACCAAGAGCAATTGCTTGCTTGAAGATGAGCACTTCTACATGATTATCTACTCGCTCAATACCTTGCAGGTTTTCTTTTGTGTCTGAAAGCCAAATGGCAAGTCGTCCATTGTCTACGGTAATGTCATGTTTCTTCTTCAAATACTCCTGCACCATTTCGAGCTTTGACTTATCAAGAGCACTGGTCTTTTGTGCTTCACTCGGTAGCTGGATCAGTACAAGCGGATTTACATCGCTCTTTTCTTTTTTATAGGCTTCTTTCAGTTCGTCACGTTGTTTGATACTGGCATCTAGGATAGCCTCATCAGCCGAGTCACAAAGGTCTTTGTACTCTCCAATCTCTTTATTGATAATTGTCTCAGACTTAATCATTCCTTCTGCTACTACGTCACCAAATGGAACAACGATAAACCCAGCATCACCAGTCGCCATATCTTCTGCTGTAGGCAAGATAGATGGTGTAGCAGATACCTCAATGGTGAGCTTTGGAGCAATAACATCTTTCACCAATTCTTGTGACTGGTCTGACCAGTAGTGGTGGTGGCTCTCGTCTACAATGAGGATAATTTCTCGTCCCTTTTCTTTTGTATTTCGTACAAATGTAGGCAAGTTTCTATCTTGCTCGTTATCTCGCATGAGCACGTTTGACCATGCACCTTCACGGTTTTTCTTGGTGAGGCTATGCCAATTTACAAACACAATTTCGTTCTCTTCAAATGTAGAGCGTTGTACTTCTTCAAGATACGAAAATGTATATCGACTTTCAGAAAGATAGCTCTCGAGCTTTTCTTTACTTTGTGAATGCAAATCATGTGAGCTAATCCAAATGAAGGCGAATTCTTTGCTTCCTACATATTCTCGAGAGAATTGCTGGAGAAAGTCTGCCATCATAATGGTCTTTCCTGATCCAGTCGGGGCTTTGAATACACAAATCTTTTCTCCCTGTTTATCAAGGAGTTTTTTGGCTTGAAAGAGTAGCTTATCTACTGCTGTTTTTTGATATGTTTTTAATCTCATCATATTAGGCAAAGAGTTTACGATAGACTTCTAAAATACTCTCTGGGATAGGACAAAGTGTATGATCTACCGAGAGATCAGCAAAGTCATCCTCGAACGTGTCGTGAGAGAGTGAAAAAATGTACAAGTGTGCAGGCATGTCTTTTGCATCCACCTTTTCTTTGAATTCCTTTACCGAATCAAGATCGAACAATATACCCGTAAGGTGATCATTGTTTTTATAGACTTTGTACTTTTTGTTGTCGTAGATTTTCTTGTACGTCCCTTCCTTTACACAGATCATCTCTGTAGACTTCTTCACGAGTTCTCTACGGGTATCGTCTGATACTTCCGATTGCTTTACGAATGTTGTTTTGAAATAACGTAGATTTGCAGGAATACCTTCTACATCTGCATAGCCTTCAATGACGTTTTCTACACGAGGGTATGTTACTTCCTCAGCAATACCGTTTTCGTTATTGGTACAAAGTATAAACTGACGATTGCCTCCATCTTGCTTGTTTAGTTCTAGAACAGCGTGAGCAGTCGTTCCAGAACCTGCAAAAAAGTCTAGTATAGTAACTTTTTTATTTTTCTGTGCTTTCGAAACTTTCAACGTATCAATCACGGCGTATAAAGACTTTGGATAATCAAAAACTTTCTCTCCACCAAACAAATTTTTTAGCATGTTCGTTCCATGAGAGGAAGCATCGTACAAAGAATCGACCCATATTGTTTTTGGTTTCCTTCCTGATTTTGTCCTATCTTTCAAATAGACTGAATATGATCCTTTTACTTTTTTCACTACAAATTCTCCCTCCGCAGCATTTCTTAAAATCTTCTCTCTATCTGACCATCTCCAGACCCTTCTTTTACCATTTGAGTCAATAGGCATGATCATGTTTATGTTCGGGTAAGACTTCCTAAAATCTTCAATGGAACATTCTTCGATTGAGCCTTTTTTACCATACACAAACACTGTGTCCGTTTTGTATTGATCTTTGTAGCTTCCTATCCTCGATCCACCAACCCCTACAATCTTTTTGTGCTTCGGTTCAAAAGCAATAAAAAATTCTGAATTAGGACGATCTTTTGGAACAGATAGTCCGCCACTTCGTCTAAATGGGAGTAGCCTATAGTTCGAAGTTTCATCTTCAAGTCCAAAATTCTTTTTCTGTTCATCTGTAAGAGGTAAATCAAAAACCTTTGATTTACTACTTCTTCCGTACATCAGAATATACTCATGAGATGTGGCAAAATTTTTGTTTGTAGTTCTACCACGTGGGTTAATTTCAATTGCCACTATACCCATTCTATTTTCTTCACCAAAAATTTCATCTAGCAATAGCCCAATTTGAAAAATTTCATAATCATCAATGGTAAGAAAAAGGACACCGTCTTCTTTAAGAAGATTTTTTGATGCCTCAATTCTTTTTGCCATCATGGATAGCCACTTCGAATGCCTATACGGATCATCACTGTCTACATAGTCGTTGTTGTATCTCCAAGAATTGTTACCAGTATTATACGGAGGATCAATATAAATAACATCTACCTTTCCAGCGTGCGTGTAATTCAAAACAGACAACGCATGATAGTTGTCTCCCTCAATCAATAGATTGGTGACTCCATTTTCATCCTTTTCAAGGGTACGTTCAGCTACTTCTTCGAGTACAGGTAGATGTTCTTTGCATTTTTCTACTACATCCTCGGGCTTATCTTCCCAGACCAGCCCATATTTTTTTCTGCTTTGTAATTGTTCAACGAGCTCGAGAAGCTCTTCTTTGTTCATGTTTTTGTAATTCTTCATAGTAATGTTCATTGTTTCGGTTACGACTGATCTTCAATGAAAGCAAGAATGTCTTCTTTCTTGTATCTTCGATCTCCTCGAGAGCCAAACCGTATGGCTTTGAGTTTTCCCTCGTTATCCCACTTTCGTAGTGTATTGGGATGACAGTTCAATATCTCACATGCCTCCTTTAGCGTGAGCAATTGAGGCATTTTTTGCATGTCCATAGCTCTTGATTTTGTACTTAATATAAGTTACCATTAGTATACACGAAATTACTATTACTCTCAAATTAGCATGACAATTATATGGACAGAATGCCAAACTTTTTGCGGAAGCTGTCGCCAGCAATGCTGAACGCCTACTGCAAACATAAAAATATAGACTTTACTGTCTCTCCCAAAGAGAAGGATACGGAAAAGATCAAACAGAGCTTCATAGAATGTTGGGAAAAGCTGGAATATACGGAACGCAATGAGGTTGAAATAGACTTTGGTGCGACCGAGGAGCTCATGTCTAACACAGGATGTGGGCTGCTCCATGATCTTGCCGTACAAAAGAAAAAAACAATCCCAAAAGAATGGGATAACATGACTACGGCTGACAAGGCTTTGTGGTTTTACCTAAACGATCCTGAAACATTTCGAGAAGGAGCACTAAGATATGTAGTAGAAAACGCACAAGGTTGGATGACATTCCGAGCTGATGCAGAGTTACCTACAGCAGATTTGGATGCCCGTGTTGGAAAACTGCAACAACAAATGCAGAAGTATCTCTATGCAAAAGAGAGACGAGGGGCACTTTGTAAAATAGACATGATACAGAAAGACAACTATGTCTGTTTTGTTGCAAATCCTCAGAATTACCCAAAACGAGAGCCCGAATATGATGAGAAAACAAAGGAGCTCAACAAGGCAACCAGCATAAAACCAATCTATCAACTTTACTTCCTATATCGATCGGACGACCAAACATTGAGCATTAAATCTCGATATAGAAAAAACAAGAAGCAAGATTTGGCAAATATGTTTGGTAATCATGTGCTCAACGTACCCCTTCTGGGAGATAAAATCATCTCGTACAATCTTGATCTGTTGTTAGACCCAGAATTCGAAATGAAAAAGCCACTTGGTCTCGAAAAAGTAGTACTCAAAAGAGTGCGTCTCAAATCTCGCAGGAACTTCAAACATTCTATCCAGTTAGACCTTGGTACATTAGACGATGGTATAGAACCTCTACGAGAACAATTACGTTTGTATAACATAAACCCAACATTCTTTGAGGTGGCTACAGCTACCATGACGTTTTACTTCCAACGACCGAAAGACCCCCGATACAAAAATCAGAGGTTCGACGTAACTGTTGAGCTGTCAAAACCTCACAGATGTACCTTCAAAAATCGTGATCTGGATGATAAAGCAAGAACAGTATTACATGATTGGGGTATTGTGAATTGATATGGTTTTTTCATCCGCAATATCTCTCTTGCACCACAATGAACGTATCCCTCGAGAAGAAATTGAAAAGTATATAAGCAAGGGCATAATTGCACATTTGCGAAAGCAGGGTGTATTAAAAGAGAGCGACACACTGTCACACATAACTTGCCAAGAGTGCAACGAATGTCTGTGTGAGGTGGAATCTTTTGATGGTGGCGTTCGAGCATATTGTGAAACATATAACAGTTTTTACGATCTACCAGAGTCATATTCGCAACCCTCATACAAATTCGACACAAACGGCTTCCTATCTCTTCTCAAAGAACAATTCGATATCAAAGGTTCGACTGAAAAAATAAGCACCAATTTTTTTAACATCGGTTATCTCAGTACAGATCATACACACATATTTTTTTCCTTTGATGATGACCAAAACAACCACTCGCAAGATATAGACCGAATCCTTGGATCAAACGGGAAAGCACTTATTGTTGTACCATTTTCTGCTTCGCAGTATACGTATACGGGAAACCGTGTTCGACCAGTAAGCTTGGACAGTGTTGGAAAATTTACTTCTCGTGCAATATCTTGGGATAAGGAAGAGTTTGAGTACATTGTAGAAAGTACCTTTCGTAGTGTTGAGTTTACTCTGCATGGAGAGCTCAAACACAACGGGGTAATTTTACGAGACTATGCCTCGGGGACGAACCAATATGCTTTCCTCAAGACATTGTTTGATAGCTTCGGTAGAACGGTTACAAATGAAACGCTTTTTGATAATGCAAAAAAGACAGTACCAAACTTTAGATATACCAGTCCGTCATCTTTCGCAGAGAAAACAAAGTCTAACATCTGCAATAAAGACAAGGAAACCAAAGATATTGTGGAAAAGATCATTGTTCCTGCGAGTGCAGCGGGATCAAAAAAAGGCTACAGAATGACAAATCCTCAAGCATAATGTCAGCAATCCGTCAGCGATTGTCAGCAAAATGTCCGCAACAACCTACCTTAGAATAGAATCACGGTAACCCGTGATTTTTCGTTGCAACGTCAAACAAAGGAAA
This sequence comes from Candidatus Nomurabacteria bacterium, assembly GCA_020632445.1. Classification (GTDB taxonomy): domain Bacteria; phylum Patescibacteriota; class Patescibacteriia; order Magasanikbacterales; family UBA922; genus 1-14-0-20-39-34. The sequence goes on from JACKFN010000003.1 coordinate 92,575, forward strand.
CCGTGATGTTTATCAATTAACATTACGACTTATGACTAAAGAACATTCCTACGTTCCCTTTCTTGAGGACTACCCAAATCCATTTTCAAGCTACGACATTGGCATGTGTGCGGGCTTGGTAAGCGTTGGCTACCAGCTTCTACACATAGACAAGTCAAAGGGAGCAAAAGCACTTTTCCTCTTTGAAAACAGCGATGAGATTGTTGAATCCGCTCAACAATACTGGCGAGGAGAATTGCAGGTCGATGCACTTGCGTACTTCAACGCACTCAAGAATATCAAGAACCAGTTGTACTCACAGCGATAGATATGCTCTCTGACGAAATGGTCGAGAAATTTCGAGAGCTGTATCGCAAACGCTATGGCGAAGACATCTCAAAAGAAGATGCACTCATGCAAGGTACAGCTCTCCTGCGGATGATGAAAGTGATCTATCGACCACTCCCAAAAGGAGAAAAAAAACATACTCAATAAACATGAACATTATGAAATCTATTGAAAGACGGTTTAACCGAATCTCAAAAAAATACACTGGCTGGAGCTCATATCTCTGCTTTGTAGAAGCGATAACAGGACAATACTTTCGTCGTCGGACGATCCAGTATTGGTTCAATAAGCTGGTAGACAAAGACGACTACAGCAAAGGTGACAAACAACAAATCATTAACTTCCTCGAGCATCTATCAAATGAGCGTGAGGAAAGCACGAAATAAGGCGTAAATTGCCCTCTGCGTGCTTTTCTTGAGCCCAGAGGGCATAGATGCCATGACGATTAACATTAACCAAATACTATGGAATTTCAGACAATTACCATTAGCCAATATCTCAAAGAAAAAGGGATGGAATTTGTGGAGCGAAATGGTGAGATAGTAACACGATGCGTATTCAATGACTGCGACGCTGATAGCAGAGCAAACGAGGCTCACCTATATTTTGATGCAGAGACAGGACAGTACGATTGCAAAAAATGTGGTGAACAAGGAAACATAATTACACTCGCAAGACATCTTGGTGACACACTTGAAGATGTAGCAAAAGAAAAAACACAGCCCAGTAAAAAACGGAAGAAAAACGGTATAACCATTACGGACGTTGAAAGATGTCACAAAGCTCTTCCAGATCGAATACGAGAGTACCTGCACGATCGAGGAATTACAGACGAGCTTATCTCGCACTTCAAACTAGGCTGGGGTGAATTTTATGGTTCACAATGGATCACCATACCTATCAAAGATATTGATGGGAATTTTTCGTTCTTCAAATTACGGCGTGACCCTGACCAAGAAACCGAAGACGGAAAATATCGGTTCTACCCTGCTGGAAGTAAAGCAACGCTCTTTGGCTGGGATATGCTCAAAGGTAACACGGACATGATCGTGATCTGTGAGGGAGAATTCGATGCAATACTTCTCACCAGCCTTGGTATCCCCACACTAACATCTACCGCAGGGGCAGGAACATTCAAAGACGAGTGGATACCGCATTTGAAAAACTTGAAAAACATTCACATTTGCTTTGACAAAGATGACGCTGGAGCGAAAGGAGTAGAAAAGCTGGTAGCACAGCTCGATACGCATTTGAGTAAGACCGCAATACACCAGATAACATTGCCAGATCGAATGACTGACGGAAAGGACGTTACTGATTACATAACCAAGCACAACGGAAACCCAGATGAACTACTGAAAGAATGCTCAAAACAAGTTGCAGGAAGACAGCCCATTGATACGTCTAAATTCAAACCACTCACCTCAGATGATGTTGTTCGAGTGCTCGGGCTGACAATCAAGAAAGATGAAGAGAACAAGCTCATCACGTTTCTTTGTGCATTGTCTGCATATACTGAGCAATCCCAATTCAATCTGAGCTTCAATGCTCCGTCTTCCACGGGAAAAAGTTTTATCCCTATGGAAGTATCGACACTCTTTCCTACAGAAGACGTAATGAAGCTCGGTGACTGCTCACCAAAGGCGTTTTTTCACGAACAAGGAGAATACGACAAAGAGAGCAACACGATGCTTGTTGATCTATCGAGAAAGATACTTATATTCCTTGATCAGCCACACAATAGCTTGCTCGAACGTCTTCGTTCACTCTTATCTCACGATCAGAAAGAGATGATCTCAAAGATTACAGACAAGAACAGAAAAGGTGGAAACCAGACAAAGACAGTTATCCTTCGTGGGTATCCTGCTGTTATCTTTTGTAGTGCTGGATTGAAGATAGACGAACAAGAAAGTACTCGGTTTATTCTTCTCTCCCCACAAACGAGCCAAGAGAAACTGCGGTTTTCAATCCAAGAAAAGATCAAGAAGGAGTCTGACTACGAAACGTATCGAGATGATCTCAATGCTAATCCAGAACGAGCACTACTCAAAGAGCGAATTGAGGCAATCAAAGATGAGGCGATTGATGAAATACGCATTGAAAACCCAGAATTGATAGAACAAGAATTTTTCTCTAAACGTGCAAAGCTGAAGCCTCGTCACCAACGTGACATTGGTCGGCTGATGGGGCTTACAAAGATATTTGCTCTCCTGAATGTCTGGTTTCGAGAACGTGAAGGCTCAACAATCGTGGCAACAAAAGAAGACTTTGAAGAAGCACTCAAGCTCTGGAACAAGATATCCGAAAGCCAAGAATACAATCTTCCTCCATACGTGTATGAGCTATACAAGGATGTTATTGTCCCAGCATACGATGAAAAAAATGCGTTTGGGCTTGCTGCTGATCCTTCAGGAATTACAAGAAAAGAGATACTGCAAAAGCACTATGAGGTATATGGACGTATGGTACAGGACTGGCAAATGAGACAGCAGATCATACCGATGCTAGAAACGGCAGGTCTCATATCACAAGACCCTGATCCTGATGACAAACGGCGTATTCTTATTACCCCTACAGACAAACTCACTACTTCCACAGACTCTGAAAAAGATATAGTGAGCGACACTGGGGACGTAGGTACAATTTCCCTGTAAAAACAAGTAATTAACTGGACAAGGTTCTGTAAATACTCCCTAGGGAAAGGAGCTTATTCTCTAATGATTTCGGTAAATTCAGAACCTGATAAAACCTTACATTATGGGAAGATACTACTGGAACAAAAAAGACGAAGCAGATGACTGCAAAAAAATAGAAATATGGACACTCAAGAAATGGGGCTATCTTGATACGTCCTTTCGTTCGGGAACAATCACATGGACGCACGGATACAGCGGAAACAAAAGTAGTGTGGGTATACAAAGTGTTATGTGGAAGGACGAGGGGCAGTATATCCGCATACACTATACCCAGACAGACTGGCGTACCGAGGAAAAGACAGACTTCGACTACCAAATACCGCTCACCACAACAGAATGTCACTTCGGAGGTATACGCTACTGGTTTCGCTGTCCGTGGTACAAAAATGGTGTCTATTGTGGCAGACGTGTTGGTGTGATCTACAAAAACGGAGATTACTTTGCCTGTAGACACTGTTACGAGCTGTCATACGCCAGCAGAAACGAGAACCGAAAACATGCGTTGTCTGGACTCGGCAGAATGCTTGATCTGGAACGAAAAATAGAAAAGCTCCAAGAAGAAATAACCACTCCATTCTACAATGGACGACCAACAAGAAAATATCGAAGGCTTATAGAGCTAAAAAGGCAATACTATGGCTTTGATGCAGAAAAAGTCTTGAGAGATATGGATAGAATGCTTGGTTCGTGATATAATTACATCGCTTACCCAATGTACAATTTTTGTCAAAAGATTTTTTATTTGTTGCCAGTAAGGGGCAGTCCTCCAACAAATATGTCTTTTGGCATGTGCGTTGGGTAAGCAGGGCTGTCCCTTTTTGTAACCAAAAAATATGGATTACCATGACAATAAACAATACAAATACTTTCTCTATGCGAGAAAATCATCGGAAAGCGAAGACCGACAAGTCCAATCAATCGATGATCAAACTGATCGGCTAAAAGAGCTGGCACAAACGCTCGGTATTACCATAAAACAGATATTTACTGAGGCAAAATCAGCGAAGAAGCCAAACAATAGACCAGTCTTCACAGAAATGATGGAACGGATCGAAGCTGGAGAAGCTGATGGGATACTATGTTGGCAGATCAATCGTCTTTCACGCAATCCAATTGATAGTGCTCAGATACAGTGGCTACTACAGAAAAAAGTGCTCAAGTCTATCCAAACCATTGATCGTGAATACAGACCAGAAGACAATGTGCTTCTCTTCAATGTTGAAAGTGGAATGGCGAATCAGTTTATCCTTGATCTCAGCAAGAATGTAAAACGTGGAAACTTGTGCAAGGTAAAAAATGGGTGGAAACCCGGTCTTGCACCTATTGGATATTTGAATGAACTGGAAAACCATACCATAATCCCTGACCCTGAACGATTTGATCTCATACGTAGAGCATGGGACTACATGCTGACAGGAAACTATACCGTTCCCCAAATACACAAGATGCTCAATGACGACTGGGGCTTCCGAACAAAGAAAAGAAAACGATCTGGAGGTAAACCAGTAGCACTGAGCAGTATGTACAAGATATTCAGCAATATCTTCTATGCTGGTGTACTTCTTTACGATGGCAAGGAGTATGCAGGAAAACACAAAACAATGATCACGCTTGAAGAGTATGACCAAGTGCAGGTTATTCTCGGAAAAAAAGGAAAACCAAGACCAAAGACGTATACCTTTGCCTTTACTGGCATGATTAGATGTGGTGAGTGTGGCTGTAGTATCACTGCGGAAAAGAAGAAAAAGTTTATCAAGAGCGAGCAAGAACTTCGCTACTACACGTACTATCACTGCACTCGTAGAAAACGAGAAGTAAATTGCTCGCAAAGAAAATCGATCAGTGAGACAACCTTAGAAAACCTGATATTAGAAGAAGTCGGCAAGCTGACCATTCTTCCAGAGTTTTTTGATTGGGCTATGGAAGCACTGAACCAAGATAATGATAATGAGATTGTGGATCGAACCAAGATATACGAAATGCAACACCAGTCTCTGACGAAAACACAAAAAGAGCTCGATAATCTCACCAAAATGAGATACAGAGAGCTGATTGACGATGAAATGTTTATCAAAGAGAGCGAGGAGCTCAAAGCAAAAATCAAAAAGCTACAGCAAGAACTTCGGGAAACTGAGAAACGTGCAGAAGATTGGCTCGAGCTCACAGAAAAGGCATTTCACTTTGCCAGATACGCACGAGAACACTTTGATGGCGGTAGTATTGAGGAAAAAAAGGAAGTACTGAGCGGATTAGGTTCGAACTTTTTGCTAAAAGACCAAAAACTAGATATTTCCCTTCACAGTTACTTTGAACCGATAAAAAACGGGTATAAAACGCTTGAAGCTGAGTATCTAGCGTTAGAACCAAACAAATTTGCCTCAACAAAAGTAAAAACAGAGGCTTTGACCTCTGTCATTACACGTTGGCAGGCGAGGTAGGAATCGAACCCACGCAATTGGTTTTGGAGACCAATGTACTACCACTATACGACTCGCCCATAGACTTGGACATTGTACTAAAATTTGCACCAACTTTCAACCCCATACACCAAAAGCAGCTTTCGCTGCTTTATGGTCATCACACATTATTTGGTTTCTTCGTACACCGTGTGTGCGTTGGCAATAGGGTTGTACTTTTTGAGACTCAATCTATCCTTGTGAGTTTTCTTGTTCTTCTTGGTATAGATGATGTGCCCCTTTCCCTTGCCATTGTCGTCGCCCTTTGATTTGAGCTTGATAAGATTATCTTGAGACATACTCGTTTATTTACAAAGTAGCACCAGTATACTATACTTGCTCTGAGCTGTCAAGGGGATAAAAGACCCTGTTTTTTCACATATTTTAGCGAAAAACATACTTTTGTAAGAGAGTCTTGAAAAACAGACAAAAATCTTGTAAAATAGCTGTATTAACCGAAACCTATGAAAAAAATGGATTCTATACTCAAGGGACTGATTGCACTGGTTTTTTTCGTCCCTCTTTTGTTTACACATACCATTTCACAGAATTTTGTTTTTCCGTTTATTGTACCAAAGATTTTGGCGTTTCGAACCATAGCGCTTTTGATGCTGCTAGTATACGTGACACTTTTACTCAGTCAATCACAAAAGTACAAAATCAAAAAAAGCCCGCTTACAATAGCGGTTTTGATCTATTTTATCAGTTTTGCTCTTTCAACGTTTTTTGGGGTTGATGCATACCGCAGTTTTTGGGATGGACACGAGCGTATGCTTGGGCTCTTTACGCTTTTACATTACGCCATATTCTATTTTGTCGTATCGAGCTCTATCAAGGGATGGAAAGACTGGAGATGGATTTTGCGCATCTTTTTGTTTGCTGGTGCGCTCGAGATGTTCATGGGAATTTTGCAAAAGGGGAATCCACACCTCTTTTTCAACCAAGGTTCAGCGCGTATCGATGGAACACTTGGAAACCCAATTTACTACGGTGGTTATGCGCTCTACATTTTTTTCTTGGGTCTGTTTATGACCATGAAAGAAGAAAAGAAGTACTATCGAGTGTTTTCGATCGTAGCAATGCTTCTCGGGTTCGTGGGAGTGTGGCTGAGTGGAACTCGTGGTACGCAGCTTGCGCTTATTGGATGTGCCGGTTTTGCTATGCTCGTCTACTTTTTTGTTCTTAAGGGGCACCAGAAAATTCGAATGCTTCTTGCGGCGTTTATGGTTTTGGGAGTGGTATTTTTTGTTGGACTTTTTGCTGCCAAAGACACTGCATTTGTACAAAACGTGAGTTTCCTTCGCCGTATTGCAAATATTTCTCTGACAGAAGGAACTGGGTATACCCGTCTGCTTGCTTGGGGAGTAGGGGTAGATGCATGGAAGGAAAATCCAATCATCGGGTGGGGGCCAAATAATTTTATGTTTGGATTTAATAAATACTATCGTGCGGAGTTTTTGCGACATGGGTGGGGAGAAACCTGGTTTGATAATGCGCACAATGTCGTTGTGAATACCTTAACCACACAGGGAGTAATCGGACTACTTTCGTACCTTGGTATCTATGTGGTGGTATTTTATTTGCTTATAGTGGCCGTACAAAAAAAGAAAATCGATCCACATACGGCAGTTATATGGGCAGCATTTTTTGTTGGCCACTTGATTCACAATCTTTTTGTGTTTGAAAATCCAACCTCGTACATTTACTTTTTCTTTGCACTGGCCTTTGTTGCCAGTATGACCCGTGATGGTTTTAGTGATCATTCACAAGAGGAACAAGTCACAAAAAATCCTTCATTGCCAATAGTAGGAATCGGTGCTGTTGTTATTCTTTTTTTGATTTACAGCACAAACTATCTACCGATGAAAGCAAACCGCGCACTCTTGATGTCTATTAATGCCGTCAACACTGGCGGACCTCAAATTCAGGCTTTTGAGAGGGTGAAGCAATATGGTACTCCTCACATTGATGATATTAGGCACGATTTTGCCCAAGCAGTATGGCAGGCAGCTCCAGTATATGCTGAAAATGGCAGGGGACAAGAGATTCTTGATGTCGCTAAAGTTGCTGATAGAGAACTTGAAAAAAACCATGAACTGCATCCGCTTGATGTTCGTGAAATGGTTCTCCATTATGAACTTCTCTCTGCCATGTATAATTTGTCTCAGGATTCAAGTTATATAAAGCAGGCAAAGGAACTTATGGAAAGAGCCGTTGAGCTTTCTCCAAAGCGTCAGCAGGTACTTTATAGTTTGGCGCACATTGCTTATATCGAAGAAGACTATGATACTGCGCTCATGTATTTGCAAAGATCACAGCAAGACGATCCAATTATTACAGAAACTTATTTCCGAATGGCATCTATTTACCGTGCACGTGGTGAGTATGAAAAAATCTATGAGGTGATGGAAGACATGGAGAGAAATATTCCACAGCTCAAAGAGAATGATCAAAAAATTATTGCGCAAATTCGTGCCGATGTAACTGCGCTTATGGTGTCTTCAACAGAAGCTGATGTTCCAGCGATAAAGTATTAATATATGTATAGCATAGAAGGATCTACTATTTTGGTCACCGGAGGGGCGGGTTTTATTGGTTCACATCTTTGTGATGCGCTTCTTAAAAAGGGGGCCAATGTCATATGCGTAGACAATCTGATGACTGGGAAAAAGGAAAATTTAGCGCAAGCTATGGAGTCTCCAAATTTTTCTTTTGTAGATGGTGATGCGAATAACAAAGAATTTTTACATGGTATTTTTGAAAAGCAATCTATTGATTATATTTTCCATTATGCTGCCGTACTTGGTGTGCAACGTGTGATAGAGCAGCCACTTCTCGTACTTGATGATATCATCGGTACACGCGCCATCATGGAACTTGCCAAGGAATTTGGAGTAAAAAAGGTTGTTTTCTCTTCTTCATCAGAGGCCTATGGCCACATGGCAGAGCTTCCACTCAAAGAAGATACTGGCAGAGAACTCCAAAACCAAACACACAGTACCAGTTTGTATTCACTTGTAAAAATTACAGGCGAGCAAATCATGCAGGTATATAATGACACTTATGGTGTTCCTACCTGTTCACTTCGTTTCTTTAATGTTTTCGGCCCACGCCAGGAGTCTTCTACCTATGGATTTGTGATTGGCATTTTTATTAAACAAATTTTGGAGGGGAAGGCACCAACGATTTTCGGAGATGGTTATCAAACGCGTGACTTTATTTACGTCGATGATAACATCGAGTCAGCATTGCATGCACTCGAATCGGAAAAAGCAGACGGACAGGTTATCAATGTAGGAATGGGGCGCCAAACCACCATAAGAGATCTTGCTGAAAGACTTATCGCTATTTCTGGAAAAGATCTTGCGCCTATTTTTAAAGAGGCACGAGAGTATGAAATTCGTTATCGGAGTCCAGATGTGACCAAGATGCAAAGTCTTTTGGGAGTTACGATTCAAGATAATTTGAATGAAAATCTCAAAAAGACCTATCAGTGGTATGAGCAAACACAAGTTTAAAGTTGTTATTTTTTCTGCCTTCTACGATCCGTTCATGAGTGGTGCAGAACAAATGGTCAAAGAAATCCTTGAGCGCATTGGAGAAAAGTATTCAATGACCCTCGTCACTGCGCGTATCCGTAGAGATTTGCCGAAAAGAGAACAGCGCGATGGCTATGATATCATTCGCGTCGGTACAGGTACAAAGATCGACAAATTTTTGTATCCTCTGCTTGCTCCATTTGCGGCTCGGCGACTTCAGCCGAGAATCGTCCATGCCATTTTAGAAAGTTACGCAGGAATTGCATTGTATTTTTTGAAATTTGTATACCCGCGCGCAAAAAGGATATTAACATTGCAAAGTGGTGGGCTGGATCATGAAGATAAACAAAAAGAGTTTTTTCTCAAACTCTTTTGGAGAAAAATGCATAGTACCCCTCATAAAGTAACGGCGATTAGTCGTTTTTTGGCTCAAAGAGGTCAGAAATTTCGTGCAGAAACTGTTGATCTCACACCAAATGGTTTGGATTTTTCTCATGTTCCTAAGGGTGTCCCACAAAAAGAGGGAAGGGTAATATGTGTTGGAAGATTGTCGTGGGTAAAGGGGCATAAATATCTTTTGGAGGCATGGCCACTTGTCCTCAAAGAGGTTCCTGGGGCGCGACTGGTACTTGTTGGTGATGGGGATGAGCGTAAGAATATTGAGAAACAGACTCGGGAGTTATCCATTCAAGATTCGGTAAAGTTGCTCGGGAATTTGCCGCATGATGAGGTACTTAGAGAAATGAGTCAGTCAGAAGTTTTTGTGTGTCCTTCGCTTGCCGAGGGGCTTGGGATTGTTTTTATTGAAGCGCAGGCCTGTGGTATTCCGGTAATCGGTACCAATGTGGGGGGGATCCCAGATATCATCGAAGATAACCAAACCGGATACCTTATTGAAACAAAAAATCCAGATCAAATTGCTGAAAAACTCATTGTACTGCTAAAAGACAAAGAACTACGAAAACGATTTGTAGAAAGTTCTCAGCACACGGTAAAAAAATTTGAATGGAATACGATCATTGCAAAAATTGATGAGATATATACATCATTATGAGTGAGCAGCGCAGGAAAATTCTTTTGGTAACAAGTATTTTTCCACCAGAAATTGGTGGGCCTGCTTTATATGTAGAAAATTTACAAAAACAGCTCATCAAAAGAGGTTTTGAGGTGCAGGTGGTTACCTATACCATGGGAAGTGGAGACATTGAGGTTGGCGGAGGATCCATACTGCGCATGTGGAAATTGTTTGTGTTTTTACTCCGCCAGAAAGAATCATATGATACCGTGGTTACTTTTAATACTTTGAGTACAGGCTTACCGTGCGCACTGGCCGCGCGCCTTTTGAGGAAAAAGAAATTTTTGATTCGCGTTGGTGGTGATTATCTTTGGGAACGAAAGGGATCGGGTAAAACTTTGAAGGAATATTATACAGATGGACTTCCATTTTCGCAGCGTCTGGTAAAATCTATGATTCGTTTTGTTCTTGGGTCATTTGAGAAGATTATTGTTACGACCGATTGGTATAAAGAAGTGCTGAAAAAAGAATATGGAGTGAAGGCCAAAGATACAATTTTGATTCAGAATCCTTTTGCCGAGCAGGCAAAGCAGAGAGAAGAGAGAGATGATTTTTACTTTTTTGCTGGAAGGCTCGTGCCACTGAAGAACCCTCAAGTCATTATCGAAGCTATGACGAGCGTTCCAGATATGAAACTGAGTATTGCAGGAGAAGGACCATTGGAGTCAAACCTGCGCATTCTGGTAGATACATTGGGTCTGGGCGAGAGGGTTACCTTTTTGGGAAAGCTCTCTCACGAAAAAATGCTTGAAACCATGGCGCGCGCAAAAGCAACAGTCATTCCTTCATTGTCTGAAATCAGTCCAAACACACTTCTTGAAAGTATTGCAGCAGGGACTCCCGTGATATGTACTGACGAGTGTGGTTATAGAGAAAATTTTGATGAAGTTGTTTCTTTTTTTAACCCTCGAAGTGTGGAGGAACTCGTAGCGCAAATTCGTCGTCATCAAGACGATGCGCAGTATAAAGAGATTGAGCAAAAGGTACAGAGTTTTCGTATCGAGCAGACATGGGACACTCTTGTAGAGGCCTATCAGCAGATTCTATGAATATACTGACACTTGGATCAGATACAAAGATTTTTTCAGTTCATTCAAGCACGCATGAGCGGTCTTTGCAGTATGCAAAATTGGTGGATACCTATGCTGTTTTGGTACCAGGTCAAGCGGATAAAGAGCAAACTTTTGAAAATGATTTGAAAGCCTATAGTGTGGCAAAAGGTATTGGGCCAATTACGCTGTATCGTTTGTATAGACGTGCAAAGCAGATTGTTCATGATGAAAAGATACATGTCATATCTGCTCAGAATCCATTTGAATATGCGCTCGTTGGGTATCTCCTCAAGAAAAAATGTGGAGTAAGGTTGCATATCCAAGAACATGGTGATTTTTTTTCACAAACGTATTGGAGAAATGAGCGTATACTGCACTTCTTTAGGTATTACCTAGGAAAGTTTTTACTGAAAAAAGCAGACAGTATTCGCGTGGTAAGCAAAAAGATACAAAAAACACTTGTTGGCATGGGTATTCCACAAGAGAAAATAGTTTCTATTCCAGTTTTTGTTCCACTGGAAAATGCTACATTGAAAAGCCGGGATATTGCTCGCGTGTGCGTCTGCATGATTCGGCTTGTAATGCAAAAGAATCCATTGATGCTTTTGCGTGCTTGGAAAGGTGTGGTAGAAGAAAAGCCTGATGCAAAGCTTTTGCTTGTCGGAAGCGGACCACTCAAAAAGCAGATACAACATGCCGTCAAGGGGCTTGGAATTGAAAGTAGCGTTGAGATGCATGATTGGACCGACTCACCAGAGGCATTTTATCAAAAAGCTGATATGAATCTTTTGAGTTCAAATTATGAGGGGTGGGGACGAGTAGTCATTGAGGCTGCAGCTCAAGGGATTCCAACGGTGATGACTGATGTGGGATGTGCCGGAGAATTTGTGCAAAATGGTGTTAACGGAGTCGTTACACCCATCGGGGATGATGCGGCCTTTTCGCGGGCCATTATAGCTCTCATGGAGGATAAAAGTCTTTACCAAATCATGAAAAATAATCTTGCCGAGTCATTGAAAACTTTACCTTCACAGGATCAAACTGCGGAAAAGTATATGGAGTCTTGGAAAAAAGCACTCGTATGAAACTCTTAGTAATTACACAAATAATGGACAAACAGGACGACCTGCTAGGATTCATGCAGGACTGGGTCAGTGCTTTGGCTTCTCAAACGGAGAAGGTAACAGTCATATGTTTGAAAAAAGGCGATAACAATCTTCCTGGGGGTGTTGAGGTTTTAAGCCTTGAAAAGGAAACGGGAAGTGGGAGACTCAAACGACTTTGGCTCTTTTACAAGTACATTTTTACGTACAGAAGACAATACGATGCAGTATTTGTGCACATGAATCCTATTTATGTCGTACTCGCAGGGCTATTTTGGAGAACCATGGGGAAAAAAATAAGTCTTTGGTACGCTCATTATCGAGTGGGTTTACAGCTTCGTTTCGCCGCTGCGTTTGCGCATGTCATATATACGTCTACCCCATATGCGTGCAGTTTGAAGTCAAAGAAAGTGCATGTTATAGGACAGGGGATTAATACGGATAGTTTTGTCCCACTAAGCAGAAATTTTTTGGCGCCAACTCGTGTGTTATTTTTGGGGAGAATCACGCCTGTCAAGGAGCTCGAAGTTCTTATCGAAGCACTCGGCTCACTCAGGGAAGAAGCATGGACCTTGGATGTCGTAGGGGCACCATTGGAAAGTTCCATGAGCTATTACGAGGGTATTGTCACCCGAGTTGCAGAACTTGGCATATCAGATAGGGTCCTATTTCATGGAAAAGTGGCAAATGCAGATACTGTGAAATTTTATCAAAAGGCAGATATTTTTGTAAACCTCACTCGAAGCGGAAGCTTTGATAAAACAACTCTAGAAGCTATGAGCTGTGGCTGTGTTGCATTGGCTTCTAATACGGTATTTCAAGAAATTTTTCCACAGAAGTATCATTCAATATTACTTTTTAAGCAGTCAGATGTAAACAGTCTTGCTGATACTTTGCACAAAATTTTTTCTTTAGAAAGAGAAAAAAAACAGGTACTTTCGCAAGAGATGAGAGATATTATCGAGCAACATCATAGCGTCGGGAGCTTGGCAAAGAAAATAGTGGATAATTTGAATATATGAAAGCAAGAGTAAAGGAATACATTTTTCGATTTTTGAACTTGTTTTTTCGTAGACTCACAAATGGATCTATACTCATGTACCACTCTGTGGGAGATAATGGTTCCCATATCACCGTGAGTGAGCATAACTTTTTGAAACAAATGCAGTATTTGAAGGCTCGTAGGTTCAATGTTGTTTCGCTTGAAGAGCTTGCTTGTGCACTGCGAGAAAATAGAGATATCAGTAATATGGTTGTTTTGACTTTTGATGATGGTTATGAAGATAATTACACAGTAGCGTATCCCATCCTCAAAAAATTTGGTTTCCCTGCGACGATTTTTGTGGCAACGGGACTTATTGGGAAGTCACTCAAGACATCTGCCGGAGTTGAAATACCCATGATGAGTGAAAAGCAAGTGAAACTGCTTGCGCGGGATCAAAACATCTCGCTTATGCCACACGGCCAAACACATCGTGTTTTGACACAAATAGATTTTGATAGCGCAAAAAAAGAGATCGTTGATTCGAAAAAAGATATGGAGGAGATTACTGGACAAGTTATACAGAGCTTTGCTCCTCCAAAGGGAAAGTATAATAATGAGATTCTTTCGATTATCAAAGAAGCTGGTTTTCAGATCAATGTGGGGGTCAGGGAAGGACTTACTCGGAAGGACGACAGTGTCATGGAGTTGAAAAGAAATTCTATTGACCGTACGACAACCATGGCACAGTTTCGTGGTAAGCTTAGCCGTACGATAGATGTCTATCATAGCTTGAAAATATGGTAAAGATTATTGATTTTTGTAAAGAGGCACTGCGGGGACGTACACTGTACCGGATTCTTTTTTCATGGGAAATAGAAAAACATTGCTACAAGATTGAAGGTCCTATTTTGGACATTGGTGGTGGAAGGAATCCCACCTATCAAAAGTATCTTGGGAAAGATGCGCAGCTTGTTCGCTCCGAGCCATTTGCTAGCAAAGATCCTGATGTATTGCTCGATATGAATGAAGAGAAGTGGGATATAGAACCGGAATCCTATCAGACGATTTTTTGTCATAATACGCTCTATATTGCCAAAGAGCCTCGTCAAGTGCTGAGAAATATCTATGCGGTCCTCAAGCCAAGAGGACAACTATTTTTGACGACGCCATTTGTGTTTCGTGAATCACCGGAGCCTACTGACTATGATCGATATACCTCTGCTCGTCTAGAAGAAATGCTGAAAAGTGCAGGTTTTCAAGAAATACAAATTATTCCATTTGGAAAAAGTTTTTCCACCTGTGCGTATGTTCTTTACCCGTTTATGTACTTTCGAGTCATAAAGTTAGTTCTTTTTGGTTTGGCTTTGCTCCTCGATAAGGGAGTGCCAAAAAGATTTTCTGTTCCGCTTGGATTTTTTACCATAGCCAAAAAGTGATATGAAGCGTAAAGTATGCATTGTTGCCTATGACTGGAGAAACATGTTTGAAAACGAATATGAAGTTTTGATTGACCGACTCAAAAGAGATCGATTGGATCCAGAAAACACAGAAATTTTACTCATTGATTGGTCTACAAAAACGTATTATCAAGAGAAAAAGAATATCCATACGCAACATATCAAAGGACATTTTGGAAAAACTCGTTGGTGCTACGATATGCTTTCGGTGTTTGTGGTCCCGTACTATCTGATCAAGCACCGATTTAGGCCTGATTTTTTCTATACCCTCAATTTTCCTTTTGTTTTTTCTGCTTGGTACGCCAAATGGGTTCACGGTGCAAAGGTTCTGTTGTATCTGTCTGCAAGACCACAAGAGATTGCAAAGACGCGTGGTGTGAAGCTTTTGAGAGTGTGGTATCATCGAGTAGCTGAATTTTTGGCAAAGCCCTTGGTCGATGCCTACTTTGCAAATGGTGAGGGGACAAAGGATTATCTTTTGCGGATCGGCGTAAAAGAAAAACACATTCGAGTTATGTACAAGGATGTAATTTCACGAGATATGGTGCATATCAAATCGGCAAAAGCTGGCGTGATTACAAAGCAGTACCATCTTGGTGAAGAGAAAAAAAACGTTCTTACCGTTGGGAGACTTGTCGCCGAAAAAAATCATGCTGTACTTTTTGAGCGTATAGCCGAAGACGACAATCTGGTGCTCATAGTGGTTGGTAGTGGAGAGCTTGAACAAGAGCTCAAGAAAAAAGTTAGAGATTTGGGTATACAAAAGAGAGTTATTTTTGTCGGTCAAATGAGCAGGGAAGAGATTTGGAATTTCTATAAAGATGCCGATGTATTTGTTCTCGCTTCGGTGTCGGAGGGGAATCCAAATGTTATACGTGAGGCTATGTATATGGAAGTTCCGGTGATTGCCAATAAGATTCCCGCTGTCGAAGCCATGGCTAATCGTTCGGATCAAAAGCTTCTTGAGATAATTGATATTGAGGATCCACAGCAGTTTGCTGCTGCACTTGAGTTTTGTTTTTCTGCAAAAAAAGATAGCATGATCAGTCACGCCAAACAGCATATAGTGCGAGAAATCTCTGTTGACTCGTCGATATTTGAGTTGATATAATACAAAAATATTTCTATGTTGAGCGAAAAAATTACATTGATGAAAATGTGTTATACACTCGGATCAAACCCATATATGTGGGGAAAACTTTTGTTGTTTTCGATTTGGGTTCGGGCTTTTAAACATTGGCAGGCTTCTGGGTATGGGTGGAAGTTTTCAGTCAAAAAGTTTGGAAAAGTGGTCCAGCTGTATCTTAAGGATTTGTCGGACTATTTTGTCTTCAAAGAACTTTTTTTTGAAGACGATTATGGTCATGATTTTGAGGTTGGTGACGAGTGTATCATCGATATCGGTGCGAACAATGGGCTTAGTGCTTTGTATTTTTCATTGAAATACCCAAAGAGTAAAATCTATGCATGCGAGCCAGATCCACGGACTTTCATGCGTCTAGTGGCCAATGCGCTTGGCAGTGAGCACATCATACCGCTCCAGCTTGCTGTCAGTGATCAGAATGGTTTTTTGACGTTTTATAGCACACCAAGGGCTATATCATCTTCGCAGGTCAAACGAAATGATCAGGCTCGTGAAGTATCTGTTCCGTCACAAACACTTGATACACTTTTGGAAAGCATAGGAGAAAGGGTCGGTTTGTTGAAGATCGATGTGGAAGGGGCTGAACAGCCAATTGTGGAGGCATGGATAAACAAAGACAGGGTAAACAATATAGTGGGGGAGTTCCACCAGGACTTGGTGAACGTAGACAAGGAGACCTTTTTCAGCTGGCTTGACACCTTTGAGCTTGAGACTTTTGAAAGAGGGCCTAAACGAACCGTATTTTATGGAAAAACAAGATAAAAAAATGAAGATTCTTTTCATCCTTGGGCTGAGTCACAGTGGTTCGACTTTTTTGGACATGCTGCTTAGTCACTATACTGGCGCTATTGGTCTTGGGGAGCTTCATGCTGTTGCTGATGAAAAGACAACAAATACCGAACATACGTTTGATATCTGTTCTTGTGGAGAAAAGATGAAGGCGTGTTCATTTTGGAAGAAATTGGATGGATTCCACGCCTCTGGGAGTGACGAAGATAGATATAAGGCTTATTATCAAAAGTTTATTGAAATGGCATCTTTAGAAGGAAAAGACATCATCATTGATTCTTCAAAGAAGACCTCCACGTTAAATGAGGTATTAAAGCTTCAAGACGCTGGGATAGCTGAGGTTAAGGTCATTTACATTGTAAAGGATCTTCGTTCATATTTGCAGTCCATGCATAGTTACTATAAAAGACAAAGCAGAAGATGGCGACCGTATTGGCACACGGCATGGAGATGGAACAAGAAACTTACACGCATGGAAAAAAATCTCTTAGATAAGAAAATTCCACATATACAAATAAGTTATGAAAAGTTGTGTTTTGAAACTTCTGCGGTGTTAGGTGAAATTTTTGAGTTTTCAGGATTAGATAATTCGCAATTCTCATTTGAAAATGGTATGTGTTCGCATGTTGCCTACGGAAATAGAACAAAGAAGAGTTTTCAGGGTGTGCAAGATATTCGCTACTCGAGTGAGTGGATGTACAATTTTTGGCTTAATGTGTGTGCACTTTTGGCATTTCCGCTGTACAAAAAAAGCCAGGATAGGTTTGCTACAAAAATAATGTATAGAGAAGATGAATAGCCGCATTGAGTATTTTGATGTTGTTTCGCAGGCGCTCCAAGATGCTGGAAATGCCGTTTTGCATTTTTATGAAAAAGAATATCAGGTACACACCAAGGACGATGGATCCCCTGTAACGCTGGCGGACAAAGCCTCACATAATATATTGATTGAGCAGTTGTGCGGTACGCAGATACCTGTATATACTGAAGAAAGCGATTCAGTCTATCCACCAGCAGAAACGTTTTGGTGTGTTGATCCACTCGATGGTA
Source organism: Candidatus Nomurabacteria bacterium (assembly GCA_020632445.1). Lineage (GTDB taxonomy): Bacteria > Patescibacteriota > Patescibacteriia > Magasanikbacterales > UBA922 > 1-14-0-20-39-34. The sequence goes on from JACKFN010000003.1 coordinate 110,248, forward strand.
CCAAGGATTTCATACATGCGACGGGTGATTTTAGTATTCTTGTTTCGCTTATTGATAGGAGGCAGCCGAGTATTGGATTTGTCTATCAGCCAACGACGGGAGATCTTTTTTTTGCTCAACGGGGAAAAGGAGCCTTTGCGCGCAGCGCCAATGGGAATACTGTTTCCATACACGCTGATTCACAAGCAACTTTTGCTCAGCAAAAGTTGCTTGTGAGCCGTTTTCATTTGCAAGAATCAGAGACAAAGCTCAAGGATCAGTTGGCCCTTTTGGGATTTGAACAAAAGGGGAGTTGCGGACTCAAAATGGTCGCGGTAGCACAGGGGAGTGCTCATATATATGTCAATTCCAGTGATAAGACAAGCGAATGGGATACTGCTGCCGGACAGGTGATATTGCAAGAAGCAGGGGCCGCGCTTACTGATATTGATGGCAATCAATTGATATATGCTAAAGATCAAACAAATAACCCGAATGGTATCGTCGCAACAAGTAATTTTGATCACCAAAAAGTACTTGAAAGTTTACAAATTTGTCTAAATTGACATGAGATAAAATGGTTGGTACAATAGCCACACTTGCAAAGTGTAGATATGGATGTCTCAAAGTACAATTTAGATTATCTCGATCAGCTTGAGGCTGAGAGTATGCATATTTTTCGTGAATCCGCAGCGACTTTTCAAAAGCCGGTGCTTTTGTATTCTATTGGAAAAGACTCATCGGTTTTGCTCCATCTGGCGCTTAAGGCTTTTGCTCCTGGGAAGTTGCCTTTTCCCTTGCTTCATGTGAACACCGGATTTAAGTTTGATGAAATGATTGAATTTCGTGATAAGATCGCTGACCAGTATGGTTTGCAGTTATTCGAGGAGCAAAACACGGAACCAAAGGCAATGGAATTCACCGCAGAAGATGCCAATTCTGAGCAGTATATCTACTATAAAAAAACAAAGCCACTCGTAGAGGGGCTCAAAAAACATGGTTTTGATGCTGCATTTGGGGGTGCAAGAAGAGATGAGGAAAAAGCGCGCGCCAAAGAGCGAATATTTTCGCATCGTGATAAAGACAATGTCTGGAAACCTCGAGCACAAAGGCCGGAGCTATGGCATCTCTACAACCCACTTTTGAAAAGTGGTGAATCTATGCGTGTGTTTCCACTTTCCAACTGGACGGAACTTGATATCTGGATGTACATCAAGCGAGAGAACATTGATATTGTGCCACTCTATTTTGCGAAAAAACGCGATGTTGTGGTTCGAAACGGCGTCATACTGCGAGTTGATGAGTTTGTGAAGCCAAAAGAAGGAGAAGAGGTTATTCAGATGGATTGTCGATACCGTACACTTGGATGTTCTCCTTCGACAGGAGCCGTACCTTCTACTGCTACAACACTTGACGAGGTGATTGATGAAGTATTCAATGCTGCATGTAGTGAGCGTGAAAATCGCATGATTGATAAAAACTCTGATAGTTCTATGGAGCAAAAGAAAAAAGAAGGATACTTTTAGTATGAAAGAAATTTTGGAAAGCAAAAAAGAACTCGTTCGTCTGACAACCGCAGGGAGCGTTGATGACGGAAAGTCTACACTCATCGGAAGACTTTTGTTTGATTGTGACGCGGTCTACCAAGATCAGCTTGAATCGATAAAAAAGAGCAATGATGGTGAAATTGATTTTGCCCTTATTACCGACGGCCTTTCTAGTGAGCGTGAACAAGGGATTACTATTGACGTTGCATATAGATATTTTTCAACAAGAAATAGAAGATTTATTATTTCAGATGTTCCCGGACATGAGCAGTACACCAAAAACATGGTTACGGGTGCATCGAATGCTGACATCGCTATTATTTTGATCGATGCCAGAAGAGGAGTAATGCGCCAGTCAAGACGTCATCTGTGTATCGCTTCACTTTTGCAGATTCCACATGTTTTGGTACTCGTGAACAAAATGGATGCGATTGATTATGATCGAAAGGCTTTTGAAGATATCCAGAGTGAGCTTTCAGAATTTGCAGCTAAACTTTCTATTAAGGATTTGCAGTTTATTCCAATTTCTGCCCTGAAAGGTGATTTTGTAACAAAAAAAAGCGACAACATGTCATGGTATCAAGGGCGTACGCTTCTTGACTATCTTGAAAATGTTCAGATAAATGTCGATAGGAATCTTATCGATTTTCGATTTCCTGTTCAGTATGTCCTGCGTCCACATCAGGACTTCCGTGGATATGCAGGTGTCGTAGAAGGTGGAGCGATAAAAACAGGAGAAACCGTCATGGTGCTCCCAAGTAAAAAGATATCAAAAATAAAGGAGATCTATGTTGGAGATAGAGTCGTTAATGAGTGTTTTTCACCACAATCTGCATTACTCACACTCGAAGATGAAATAGATATTGCACGTGGTGACATGTTGGTGAGACCAAACAATGTTCCGCAGAGCAAGAGTGCGTTTGAAGCATATTTGTGTTGGATGGGAGACGAAAAAATGGAGTTAGGGCATAGGTACTTGGTGAAACAGACAACAAACATGGCAAGTAGCAGGGTTACTGAGCTTAATTACCGTTTGAATGTGGAAACGTTGCATCGTGAAACCGCAGAGTGCTTTGAGCTCAATGATATCGGAAAGGTGGTTATTCGCACCCAAAAGCCATTATACTTTGATCCCTATAAGCAAAATCGAAATACTGGTGGGTTTATCTTGATTGATGAAGCCACCAATCAGACAGTTGCTGCAGGCATGATAATCGCGGCGATAAATGAAGACGATGCTGAAGACTCAGATTTTCGAGACGTTTCGATGAGGGTACAAAAACCGGCTCCTGTGCTTTGGTTTGAAGGGCTGTCTGGTTCTGGAAAATCGACACTCGCAGACGCTGTTTATGAGCGGCTGGTTCAAAAAGGAATAGAGTGTAGGAGGCTTGATGGTGACCTTTTGCGTGAACATATTACCGGTGATCTTGGTTTTGGAAAAGAGGGAAGAGCGAAAAATCTTGAGATTGCCGGGTATCTTGCACAAATGCTTTCGCAGCATGGTGTAGTAGTGCTCTCAACATTTATTACCCCTTATGAAAGTGTCAGAAGAAGACTCCGTGAGCAAATTGAAAATTTTCAGGAAATTTATGTGAGCACCTCACTTGAGGTATGCGAGCAGCGTGATGTTAAGGGTCTTTACCAAAAAGCGAGAAAGGGAGAGATTGAGAACTTTACGGGTATTTCTGACGACTTTGAGGTACCAAAAAATCCAGCACTTGTAATTGATACACACAATCAAAACCTGGAAGATTGTGCTCAACAGATTGTAAAACATTTTTCTTTATAAAGTTAGTTTTCATGTTTTTTAAAAAAGTGTACCGTTTCTTTCGAAGAAATAAAAATCAATTTCTTACTGATGTTGTTGTTTTTTCATTTCCAAAATCAGGAAGAACGTGGCTTCGAGTAATACTTGCAAAATATTTCTCTCTTTATTATGATGCTGAATTCCGTTTGAACCTCTATACATTAAAAAATACGCAGGTAAAAAACTTCCTTACATTTTTTTTGACCATGTTATTTCTTCTGAGGATGGTTCTCTTAACAAAAAGCTTTTGCGTAAGCGTGCCCGGAAGAAAAGTATTCTTTTGGTAAGAGATCCTCGAGATGTGGTGGTTTCTTACTATTTCCAAATTACTCAGCGAGAACCCGATGTTAAAAAACTTTATTTCCAGGATAAAGATGTAACCATGAGCGAGTTTATACGGCATGACAAACTCGGTATTGCAAACATTGTGTCATATATGAATGTGCTCTATGAAGTGGTTCAAGAAGTAAGAGGAAATGATTTTTTGATAATTTCCTATAGGGACTTAAAGAATAAGCCCTTTGTCACGCTCAAAAAGCTGTTTGAATACGCCGGTATAACTAATGTCGACAATACGCTTTTACAGTAAGCATACCAATTTTCTACTTTCAATAATATGAAAAAGATGGAGGAAGAAGGAGAATTTTCTGCCACGATTTTACAGCCACAGGATAAGGATAATCCTGAGACATATAAAGTTCGAAAAGGAAAAGTGGGGGGATATGTTGAGTACTTCACGAAGAAAGATCAAGAATTTGCTGCAAGAGAAATTAAAAAGCTCAATCCCACATTTGGTTTTTAGCGTTTTTTGAGAATATACCAAAAAGCAAAGTATAAGAATCCATCAGCAATAATTTGCGTTGCCACGATTCCCCAGATTCCGTAATAGTATCCAAGAATAAAGTATAAAAGAATCCGCAGCAAATGTACGGCAGTGCGTGAGACATAGAGTTCTTTGATGTATTGCTGCGCCTCGAGTGCCTGAGAGAAAAGTGCGCGAAGTTGAAAAACATATCCAAGCGCAAGAATCTGAGTAATTTTGATGGCTTCTGGATAGAGTGGATAGATCAGTCGAAAGGCATACGGTATGAGCAAGATGTATCCAAGGATTACAAGGAGGCTGATCATCGATGCCATGAAAACTTTTTTAGGAAGAGTCTTTTTGAGAGACTCTTTTGAGTTGGTGCTAAATTTAGGAAGTGCAAGTACTCCAAGCTGGCTAATCGGTGCACCGAGAATATTCAATGGGGCATAGGCAATGGAGTAGATGGCAACTTGGATAGGGCCAAGGTAGTGCCAGATCACCAGTTTATCGAGTTCTTGAGCTGCTGAGCCAAGCAACCTCATCAGGCTCAGATGTTTTCCATAACCAATCATTGATGCTTCGGTTTTGTCATTTTCTACGTAGTGTCTAAGCGTATAGCGATAGGCTATGTATTGAGTAACAGCGTTGAGTAACATAAAACCGGCAACCAGCACCACTACGTTATTAGTCATCAAAAGGAGTGCTACAAATCCAATGCAGATGGCAATTTTTACCAGTATTTGTAATCGAGTAGAAGCACCAAAGGCTTTTTTTCCTTGAAGAAAATTCTGATAGACACGGAAATTCCGAAAAAAAGGAATGAGAAGGGATCCAACAACAAAAGCGCTTCCAAGTCGCAGATCTCCTTGCATGAAGTAGTAGGTCGAGATTCCAAGCCCAATAAGTGATCCTACGGTTCCCCATTGCATCATGGCACGCAGAGCTGCTCTGACACCTCCTTCATATCCACGTGCAACACTGCGCGCTACTGCAACTGACATGCCTGGAAGAGTTGTGAGATGTAAAAGTGTAATGAAAGAAAGGATGTATTTGTAGGTACCAAATGTCTCTCTGGGGAGGAGGTTTGATAGGGCAATGGAAGTAACAAGCGAAGTGAGCGCACCGACAATTCCATTTGCCATGAGAACACTTCCACCTTTGGCAAGATACACCATATTGGTTTGGGTGTATTTTTCCGTTTTTTTGAGAAGCTCTAAAAGTTTTTGTTTCATAAAAAATTTACCTTATTATAGCAAGTTTTCTATAAAACGAAAAGTCTTGAAATAAAAAAAACCACTGTTTGTGGAGTTGTGGCGGCCGACCTGTGGTAGGTACAGGTCGGCGCCGTTGGTGGGGTAGCTCGCCGTGACGAGTGGCGGACTAGTTGTTGGGGTGGGTGCGGACGATGCGGAAGCCGGTCCAGCGCTCCGGGTTGTTCGGGGTGCTTCCGGTGCGTCTGGCGAACCGGTAGTTGAGGACCCCGTTGGCCGGGTTGCGACCGAAGTCGGCCGCCGATCCACCCCGCGTGGTACGGCGGCCGTTCGCCTCCAGCTCCTCGAAGAGCGGATCCACGACCGCCTGGTTGCCCAGGCTGCCGTTGTAGGCGTCGTAGGTCCACTCCCAGACGTTGCCGATCATGTCGTACAGCCCGTTGCCGTTGGGCAGCTTGCCACCGACCGACTGGGGCTGCTCGAGGGGCGCGTTGTCGGCGAACCAACCGATGTCCGTGAAGTTTTCACCGTACGTCGCACTCGGGTGGTTGGCCCGGGCCGCGTACTCCCACTCCGCGTCGGTCGGCAGCCGCCAGCCAGTGCAGTCGAGGCCCATGAAGTTGGGCTCGACCTGGTCGGCAGCATCGACCAAGTTGTAGGCCTCGGCGTCCGCGTTGAGGTAGCACACCGGCAGCCCGTGGTCGACCGACAGCGTGGTCACGTAAGCGATCGCCGCGAACCAGGTCGCGGTTTCGACCGGGCAGTCCGGGCAGTCTCCCACCCGGGTGCTCGGATCGAATCCCATCAGGTCCGTGAACTCGGCCTGGGTGACCGTGTACTTCCCGATCATGAAGTCTCGGGTCAGGGTCACCTCGTGACGATCTTCGTTCTGCGCTCGGCCGACCTCGTTCGCCGGGGACCCCATCTGGAACTGTCCCGCCCGGATGAGGACGTAGTCCTCGGGCGAGCAGTTGATGAAGCCATCGTCGACCTCGCCGTTGCAGTCGTCGTCGATGCCGTTGCACAGCTCCTCGCTCGGCTGGCCGGGCTCGGCATCGCACGCCGCGCCCTGCTCACCGCAGACCCGAAGGCCTTCGCGCTGGCACGCTCCGACGCCCACGCTGCAGGCCTCGCCGAGCCCGGGGATCCCCTCGTCCGTGTCGCCGTCACAGTCGTTGTCGACACCGTCGCACATCTCGTCCATGGGGCCCATGCTCTCGCAGGACTCCACGCCGTCCATGCACATGGCGTAGCCGTGGGCGCACTGGCCCTGCTCGCCGGTGTCGCACTGCCCGGGCAGCTCGTAGTCGGGATCCTCGAGATCGGTCTGGCCGTCACAGTCGTTGTCCAGGCCGTCGCACACCTCCAGGGAGGGCTCGACGTTCTGGACGCAGACCATGCCGTCCTCGCCCTGGCACTCGAGGGTGCCGGCCGCGCAGACCCCAGTGTTGCCGGTGTCGCACGGACCGCCGCCGAGATCCTCGTCGACACGACCGTTGCAGTCGTTGTCGACGCCGTCGCAGATCTCGGGGCCGGAGGGGACGCAGTTGCTCTCGCAGCCGTCCGCGGGGTTGCCGTTGAGATCGGCGAACCCCTGCTGGCACACGAATGCGCACTGCGCCGCCGCGCACACGGGCACGGCGTTGGGGGGGGAGGGGCAGCGGACGTTGCATCCGCCGCAGTTGGTCGGGTCGCTGCTCAGGTCGAAGTCCTCGTCGGTGTCGCCGTCGCAGTCATCGTCGCGGTCGTTGCACAGCTCGGCCGCCGGCTGGCAGACGTCCGGGCACTCCGGACAGATCCACCCGTCCTCGCCGGTGCACTCGGCCTCCATCAGGATGGGAGCCTCGGCGTTGCCGCACATGCACACCAGGTTGTCGGGCTGGGCGAGCTCCTCGTCCGTGTCGCCGTCACAGTCGTTGTCGATGCCGTCGCACAGCTCGTCCTCGGGCGAACCCTGGACCGCGGTGCACACGACCTCGCGACCGTCCTGGCTGCACTGACGCACGCCGCTCGCGCGACAGGCGCCGACACCGACGCTGCACGCCTGGCCGAGCTGGTTGTACCCCTCGTCGATGCGCCCGTCGCAGTTGTCGTCGCGACCGTTGCACATCTCCTGGGGCACCGCGCCGCACTCGCCGCAGGCGTTGAGCAGGCCCTCGTCGACCTGCCCGTCGCAGTCGTCGTCGATGCCGTTGCAGATCTCCGGGGATGGCTCGGACGGCTCGCACAGGATCCTCGAGCCGTTGCCGTTGCGGCAGACCGTGCTGCCGCGCCGACACTGGCCACGCGCCTCGAGCGCCTGGCAGGGCTCGGACTCGAACTCTCGGGGATCGCAGAGGCAGCCCTCGTCCACGTTCCCGTTGCAGTTGTTGTCCACCTGGTCGCCGCACATCTCCCCGTCCTCGTGGCCCGGGGTCGGCGTGCACTCGTACTCACAGCCGCTGTTCGGCTGTCCGTCCAGGTCGATGAAGCCCTCCTCGCACTCGGCGATCACGCACAGGCCCGCCTCGCACGCCGCCACCGCACCATCCAGCTCGCACTGGTGGCCGCAGCGACCGCAGTTGAGCGGGTCGAACTGCAGGTCGAAGTCCTCGTCGATCTCGCCGTCGCAGTCGTTGTCCAGGCCGTCGCACACCTCCGCGGAGGGTTCGACGACCATGGCGCAGACCATGTCGACACCATCGCACTCGAGGATGCCGGCCGTGCAGACGCCCTGCTCCCCGGTCTCGCACTCGTTTCCGACCGTGGGGTCCTCCTCGCAGGAGGGCATCCCCATGTCGTCGGTCTCGCCGCCATCGGTCATCTCGCCACCGTCCGTGGTGGCGTCGATCTGGCCGGCGTCCTCCATGCCGGCGTCGATCATCTCGCCGCCGTCGGGCGTCATCGCATCGCGTCGCCCGGCGTCGGGCATGAAGCCCTCGTCCGGCATGTCACCGCCGTCGGGCAGCATCACCTGGGCGTCCTCACCGGGGAGGACGCCGTCCACGCCGGGCCCCGCGTCCCGGTTCGGGACGCAGTAGTTGAGCTCGCACCAGTAACCGCCGACGCAGTCGGCGTTGGACGAGCAGTTCTCGTCCACGCTCGGATCACAGGCTCCGAGCAGGCCCACCATCAGGACGGCCGCAGCCATCATCTTCCGACCCATGGGTTTCCTCCCCCTGGTTCGATGTGTCAGTATCAGGCACCCCACCCGATCTGAACACCATCAACACTTCAAACTTCATCCCCGACACTCAAAGTGGTGCGTGTAGGGTGATTTCGTATCTGACCTGATTGCCAGAGTAAACGAAACACGCTTGGGGTCCCAGCCCTGCAACCGCCCTTTTCGCTATGAGCGGAAGGAGCTGGGCAGGCACCAACTGACATTTGATCAGCTTATGCCTGCCTGCAGGGTGGAAAAGTTCAAAGAATTTTGAAATTTTTTGTAAAGATCCTGTATTGCACGTATTGTACAATAACAGGTAATTATAGCAAAAAATGACGCTTTTGTCAAGTCCTAAAAAGGGCCTTGCAAGGCCCTTCAAAACAACGTTATTTTTTTGCTAAAATGAGGTAATATTTCAGCTATATACCTTAAAATACTCTTCGACCATGGTTTGCGAAGAAAAGTGAGTTGAAAAGGAGAGGTTGGACTGTACAGTGGCACTATACAGGTGCTCATCGTCCAAAAAAGCCTCCAATTTGGTCTTGAAATCCTCAAAATTCTGGCTCGTGTAGAGCTGGAACAGGTCGTCATTTACTACCTCATGGCTTCCTCCTACATTGCTGGTGAGAATCGGTACACCAGCCTTGAGGGCCTCGACAAGAGTGATAGACAGACCCTCATAGAGTGATGGAAGTACAAACACATCAAACCCAGGGATGTACTTTGCAGCATCATCAATGTTTTCAATGATGAACACGTGGTCTTCAAGTTTATGAGCTGCAATGATTTTTTGGTACTTGACTTTCTCTGGACCCGATCCAATCATGACAAAAATCAGACCAGGATTTTTTATTAAAAGTTTTTGAAAGTTATCAAGAATGAATTCATAATTTTTTGGGTATGCGAGCCTTCCAATGGATCCGAGTATTTTGGCGCGTTCAAAAAAAGCTTTGTCTTTTTTTGTCCACATAGCAAAGGTTTCCCTTGACTGCAATTTTTTTAAAAAGGTTACCTCTGGCGCATTGTAGATAACATGCTGGCTTTTTGAGAGTCCAATGGAGTGTGCATAGTCTCTGTTGGTTTTGCTGACAAAGACAGGGGCGTCAACATACGGGAGATAATGTCCAAAAAAGATTTTGAAAAGGATACGTAGCAGTGGTTTTTTGCTGCCTGGGTCGAGATAGGACAATCCACGAAAGGTAAAAACGGTTTTGATTTTTGGAAAATGCTGTTTGATCACTTTTGCAGCCGGGAGTGTATTGGAGCTATTGAGGTGAACAACATCAAATGACTCCTTTGCCAAAAAGTTTTTGAATTCTTGGGTGAATGACCGAAGAGAAAGGGGATTGAGGCTTCGCTCAAGGTGCTCAAAAGCATGCGCAGCAATACGATTCTTTGCACAGACTTCAGGCAAAAAGTTTCCAGTATTTTTCCCAAAGCCAACAACAACTTCATGGCCCATTGCCTGAAGCCCTTTGGCAAGGGTAAGCGTCATAGTCTGTGCGCCACCAATTTCTGCTTTGGTGATCAGGAGGAGGATTCTCATATGACTCCATGGTACTCGATTTTCCGGTATTTGTGAAGTTTTTGTTGTTTTGTGAAAGAATGACTCTATCTGTGCGTACTACCCAAGTAGGGGGTTGAATTAATCAGGCATTTTCGGTATAATGTACCCATTAAAATTCATACTATGGTGACTTTAGCGCAGCTTTGTAATCGTGAGGAAAAACTCTGTGTCGTTGGACTTGGCTATGTTGGGTTACCACTTGCCGTGCTCTTGTCAAAGCATTTTGAGACGATTGGATTTGATATTCACCGCGAAAAGATAGAAGAACTCAAGACAGGCTACGATCGTATGAATGAAGTCTCAGATAATGAGCTCAAGCAATCAGCGCTTGACTATACCAGTGACGCTGGGCGCATAAACGAGGCACAGTACATTATAGTGGCGGTGCCAACTCCTGTAGATAACAATAACATTCCAGATTTGGGCATTGTCAAAAAGGCAAGTGAAATGGTGGGGAAAAACATGGCGAAGGGAAGCATCGTAGTATTCGAGTCAACCGTATACCCTGGAGTTACTGAGGACATTTGTGTTCCTATCTTAGAGCAGGCATCTGGTATGAAACACTTGCAGGATTTTTGGGTAGGATATTCACCAGAGCGTGTGAATCCTGGCGACAAGGAGCACACAATTGATAAAATTACCAAAGTGGTTTCTGGATCAGACGAGGCAAGCGCGCAGGTGATTGCCGGAGTATATGGAAAAATTACCAACACGTATAGCGCAGCATCTATTCGAGTAGCAGAAGCAGCAAAAGTTATTGAGAACACTCAGCGTGATATTAATATCGCGCTCATGAATGAGCTTGCGATGCTTTTTTCTAAAATGGATATTTCGGTGTATGATGTACTCGAAGCAGCCGGAACCAAGTGGAACTTTTTGAAATTCCGTCCTGGGCTCGTTGGTGGGCATTGTATTGGTGTTGATCCATACTATCTTACCTTTAAAGCGCAAGAGGTTGGTCACCGTCCAGAGATGATTTTGGCTGGACGTGGCATCAACGACGGTATGCACAAGTTTATTGCCAGCGAAATCATCAAAGAAATGGTGAGTGTAGGGAAAGATGTGAGCAAATCAAAATTTGTAGTACTTGGACTTACCTTTAAAGAAAATGTCAAAGACATACGCAATTCAAAAGTTGCGGAGCTCGTTTTGGAGTTAAAAAAGTTTGGCGTCGAGCCACTCGTGTACGATCCAATCGCTGATCCCAAAGAAGTTGAGCATGAATATGGAATACAGCTTGCCAAAAAAGAAGATCTCCCCAAAGCAGATACGCTTATTGTGGCTGTTGCCCATAGTGAATTTAAAGACATGACACCGCAGCATCTTCGAGAAATGATGAACCATGAAAATCTTTTGCTTGTTGATGTGCAGCATTTGTATGACAAAACTGCCATTGAAGAGGCCGGGATTCGTTACTGGAGTTTGTAAATTGTAAACAGGAAAACATATAAACATGGGTGGGGTGTAAATGTCTCTGCAAAAGTGTTTATATGTTTACATGTTTAAATGACTCTATGAGATATCTAATTACCGGAGGAGCGGGTTTTGTTGGAACCAACTTGGCTATTGAACTTCTTGCGCAGGGACATGAAGTTGTTGTTATTGACAACTATGCTGGAGGGCGCATGGAAAGTCGTGTGGTTGAAGGTGTTACCTATGTAGAAGGAGATATCCGTAATCGAGCTGACCTCGATAAGGCCATGGTGGGCGTTGACGGCGTTTTTCACATGGCCGCGCTTCCACGTGTAACGTTTTCTGTTGAAAATCCGGAGCTTACCCATGATGTGAATGTAAATGGTACGCTTCAGGTACTTCTCGCTGCGCGCGATAATGGCGTGAAGCGTATTGTATTTTCATCATCCTCTTCAGCGTATGGTGATCAAGAAGTCTTTCCACTTCAGGAAGATTCAATGGTGAAACGTCCGATTGCACCGTATGCACTCCATAAACTCATCGGTGAACACTATTGTCGTTTGTTTGCTTTGCACTATGGACTTGAGGCGGTTTCGCTTATTTATTTCAATGTGTACGGTCCGTACTGCGATCCAAATGGAGCGTATGCACTTGTGATTGGAAAATTTCTCAAACAAGTCAGTGAAGGAAAACCCATGACGGTGTGTGGTGATGGAGAATTTTACCGAGATTATACGTACGTGAGTGACGTCGTGAATGCGAATATTCTTGCCATGACCAAAGAAACGGTAGGAAAAGGGGAGACGATCAATGTTGGAAACAACGATCCAAAGTCCGTCAATGACATTGTTAAACTCATCGGTGGTGAATTTGAAAGTATTCCAGAGCGTCCAGGTGATGTGCGTTATACCAAAGCTGACATTACCAAAGCGCAAGAGCTTTTGGGATGGAACCCAACCGTATCATTGGAGCAGGGAATTGGGATACTGAAAAAAGAATGGGGATTGGAGTAAAAGCGTTTGAGTACAATGTGAACTTTCGAATACCAGGACAGAAAAATGGTAAAGAAAAAATACATAAAACAGCCCTTCAGAGGGCTGTTTCTGTTGCAACGGTAGCCCGTAGGGCATTTGCAACAGGTATTTTTTCTTTGGTATTTTTCTGCCTGGTGTGAGACGTTCACTGAGTTTTTTGTTACTTTTTTGGTCTGTCAAAAAAGTAGATTAACTCACTGTCCCTTAAACCGCAATACGACATTAATCGTTTTCAAAATAATAGAAAAGTTGAGCATCACGCTTCTATTTTTGATGTAGTAGAGATCATACTGAAGCTTTACCAGTGAACTTTCTAATGTATCGGTATAGTGTTGGTTGATGGCAGCCCATCCGGTGATTCCTGGAGTGACCGTGTGACGCAAAGAATAGTATGGCATCTGCTCTTCGAGTTTTTCGACGATTTCTGGTCGCTCTGGTCGTGGTCCTATCAGCGTAAGATCCCCTTTGAGGAGATTAATAATTTGTGGAAACTCATCTAATCGGGTTTTGCGTAATATCTTTCCAACTTTGGTGATACGTTTGTCGCCCTTTTTGGCAAATTGGGCGCCACTGGTTTCTGCGCTGCCGTCGGCACTGAGCGCATACATAGATCGGAATTTGTAGATGGTAAAAACTTTTCCATATTTTCCGACACGTTTTTGGGTAAAAAAGATTGGTCCATTGGATTCGAGTCGGATTGCCAGTGCAACAAATGGCAAAAGGAGTAAACCAATAACAGCAATAATTATCCCAAAGAACAAGTCAAATATTTTTTGGATACGGATACTAAAGCTTTGGTTTCTCTGACCGAGCTGCTGGAGAAAAAAATCTTCTGAAAACGAGCTTGGTGGGACTCTTCCTAGGGCTGATTCATAAAAGGTTGCCTGATCAAGTATCTGAACGTCCCAAAATAATAGTTGGTAGAGCTCTTTAAGTGCTTTTTCTTGTTTTTGCAGATGAGGTGCAACAATGATGGTATTGATACTGCGAGTTGTAATAATCGGTCGCATTTTTGAAAGATCTTTGTACGTATCAAATTTTCCTTTGAGAGTATCGAGGTTGGGATTTTCTTCATCAACAATAGCGCAGACTTGGTATCCCAGGTGAGGTCTCTTGTCGATAATTTCGACAAGCTCTTTGGTGTCAGGAGTAAAACCGACAAAAAGAAGGCGGTTTTTGAGCTTGTCACTTTTGCTCATGCTACTAAAGATCATTCTCCAAGCATGCAAAAGGGTATAAGAAACTAAACCATAAATAACGAGGGTCGTTTTTGGGCTGATACCTTGATTGTCAAAAAAATAGAAGTAGATGGTACCTACGACAATGGCCATGAGCATGGTTTGGATGGTTCCAAGCAGTAGACGACGCTTATCGGATGGCAATGAGAGATCGTAATATCCATTGATGTATCCGAGGATGAGCCAAAGAAATCCTATCTGTATAAAGGGAAGAAAGTGGAGGGAGAGCAGTGTTGACGACGCCGGTTCAAGATGTCGCAGTGAAATGCTCAGGTAAAGTCCAAAGACAAGCAGGATAGTATCACCGAACAAAAGGACAAGTTTTTTAAAGCGTATTCGAGAGATCATATGGGGATGAGGTTGAATCGATTGTAAGTCCCTGGATTTTTTTGTATAATAAACGTACATAGTAAAGCATATTTATGAGAAAAAATCAAGTTTGGAAGATTGGTGGGTTTGTGGCAGCATTCTTTTTTGTAATTTTGTTTGTAGGATCGAGCGCCCATCCAGCAAGCGCCCTCTATGAGCGAAAAAAGTACCTTTCTATAAACAGTGGTGCGAGTGACACTATCAGTCAGTACGTGACCTTATCTATTGGTCGACCATTTAGTGCTACCCATATGCGACTCGGAAATGATATGGAGTCACTTTCATCGGCATCTTGGATACCTTATAAATCAAAAGTAAGTTGGACCCTGCCATTTCAGTATGGTGAGCGAACTGTCTATGTACAGTTTCAAAAAGATGACAGGCATAGTTACATTTATGAGGACTCGATTTTTTTTAGAGAACCAAAGGAAAGTGAAAAGAACAAAAAGTACATCAAGATCAATGGAAATGATAAAACTACAAAGTATCTACGTGTCCGACTCAGTATTACCGTGCCACCCGGCTTTACGCGTATGCGAGTATCCAACAAAGCGGAAGACTTGTTGCGTATGGGGTGGAGAAACATCAAACGTTCTATGGATTGGGATTTGGCGTATGGTGGTGGCAATACCAAGACGGTGTATTTGCAATTTCAAGATCAGTTTGGTGTCGAGGGGCCTGTCTATAGCGACAGTATTGATGTGAAGTTTACCTCAAATGTAGATTTGGATTTTCAAATAAATGAGGGGGCCGTTCAAACTGATTCGCGAGCCGTGACTCTAACATTTACTGATCCGGGTGGAGTTGTTGGTGTAAAAGTCAATAACAGCAATGATTTCAAGGATTTGGAGTTTGTGCCTATACAGCAAGACATGCCATGGATTTTGAGTGAAAAAAGTGGTACAAAAACAGTATATGTGCGTTATCAAGACTTTCAAGGTGGTGAGAAAACCACTAAGGCACAGATTCGTTACGAAGAACCGGAGGCATACATAGAAGCACGGTCACTTATCAAAAGCCCAAATTCACATGTGTACTTTGTTGGTTTTGACGGTAAGGTGCATCCATTTTTGAGTCCGGCTATTTATCATTCGTGGTATAGTACCTTTGAAAAAGTGCGTTTTGTCTCTGATGCAAAACTTGCAGAGTATCCAGTGGGTGAGCCAATGTGTGCTCGTCCAGGTTCGTGGCTTTTGCAATTTGGATCTGACCCAAAAATTTATGCCATAGAACCAGCTTGCCGTTTGAGACCATTGTTTTCTGAAGTCGAGGCTGTGTTGCTTTATGGTGAAAATTGGGGAAAACGAATTTTGAAATTATCACCGGATGAAAGGGTTTTTTATACCATTATTACCCAGAGCGTACACGAGGCAGAGGCAGGAGTGTATGATACGGATCATGACGGCGTTGATGATGAGATGGAAAAGAATTATGGGTCAAATCCAAATCTTAAAGATACTGACGGTGATAAACTCACAGACTACGAGGAGATTTTTATTTGGTTTACCGATCCAGTGCAAAAGGATACTGATTTTGATGGGGTTGGGGATGCTGATGAGATTTTGAGTGGTCGCTTGCCAACGGGGCCAACTAATTTTGATACACTTCCTGACAACGCTGTTGAGTATCCAGAAGGGTCACTGGTAAACAAAGTAAATGCGAGCACGAGTATCTCGGGTGTCAGAAAACAGTTTTTGATTTTGCCAAAGTATTATCTTCCTAAGAGTATAAAAGATAGTATTGGAAAGAAGAACACAGCGCATCCGCTTAAGGAATACAATGGTTTGCTTATTCGATTGTAAGGTATGAAGAAAAAATTACTGATGATAGGGCTTATAACGGCAATGACAAGTGTACCAAGTGTGAGTTTGGCAAAAATGCCGAATGATCCATACGGACAGCAATGGGGTTACAAAACGGTCAATCTTTATGATGCTTGGGATTACACCACCGGCTCACAAAATGTGGTGGTGGCGGTTATTGACAATGGGTTTGATCGCTTTCATCCAGATCTTCGGGATAATGTATGGATAAATTCTGACGAGATAGAAGGAAATGGTGTTGACGATGACAATAATGGGTATATTGATGATGTGTATGGTTGGAACTTTGTTGCCAAAGATTACGATGGGAATGGCATGATTGATGGTCGTGAAGGGTTTGGAAATAATGATCCGGTTCCCGATGTGAGTCAGGTGGATGCCAAACTCCGCAACGAGGAATCCTCTATCCATCACGGGACAACCATTGCTGGTATTATTGGAGCTCGTGGAGACAATGGAAGAGATGGTGCTGGAATTAATTGGCAGGTAAAGCTCATGAATCTTAAGGCACTGGATGAAAAGGGGATTGGAGAAATGGAAACGATTGTAAGAGCTCTTTACTATGCCGTGGATAATGGAGCGGACATTGTAAATATTTCTCTTGTCGGACCTGAATCAAGTGATAGTTTGCAGCAGGCTATTGAACATGCGTATCGTCATGACGTGCTCGTTGTGGCAGCAGCGGGAAATAATAGGATAAATCTCAATGGTTCTAGACAATATCCTATTTGTGTTGATGTAGGCAAAGATCATCAGAGCGTTTTGGGAGTTACGGCGATAGGACGGGAACGTTATCTGGCCTCTTTTTCTAACCGTGGTTCGGATTGTGTAAACTTGACGGCACCTGGAGTAGAGGTTGGTGGACCATTGCGCTATGATCCAAACCAGGGATTTGATCGTAGCTATTATGAGCCTGGGTACTCAGGTACTTCGCTTGCCGCACCATTTGTGAGTGGGGCTGCCGCTTTGGTAAAGGCACTACAGCCACGGTGGGGAGTAGACGAGATTACTCATGCGCTTACGTCGCAGGTGCACAAAACGCCACCTGATGATGAGGCACTCTACGCGAATTTGTATGGATCAGGGCTTTTGCAGATAGATAAGGCCGTGAGGTTTGCCTATGAACAAAGATCAGTTATTGAACAACAAGTCGGCGATCCAGCAGTCGCTATTGCAGGATTTGATATTACAAGAGATTACTTTGCGCTCAAACGACTGGATGATTCTGAAAGAAAGTTTGATATCATGTCCAACTGGAAAGATGCGAAACAGTTTAAACTCATACAAAATTTTGGACAGGAACAATTGGTAACATTGTATCCAGAGGGCGAAGAAACTTTTACCATATATTTTCACTATGCGCTCAATCCATTTGCGTACAAGGCAACTTTGCACGCAAATAGCGTGCTCGATTTTACCGTGCGATATAGTGCTCAGCAAGAGCAGTATATCATGGTGGCATTGCTCCAAAAGAACGCATCAGTCGTTGTTGAGGAGTACGATCTGTTTGGGACATTGCTTGAACAGATTCCGGTAACCTCTGGAGTATTTGATGAAGGAAAGATCGAGGTATTTTCTGATGAAGTGTACGGTATTACGGTTGTTGGAGAGAAAATTGTCTACGGACAGGTTTCACCAGGAGGTGAGGCATTTGTTCTTCAGGAGACTCCTAACATCGGCATACAGTCTGTGTATCCGGTGCAACTTGACGGCGATGATCAAAAAGAATTTTTTGGCGTATTGATGACAGGTGATCACGGTGAACTGGTGGTGATTGATGATAATGGAGCCGTGTTGCAGCAGAAGCTGGTATTTCCCAATGTGTATACGGGAACGGTGTATGCAAAGCCTTTTGTAGGAAAAAATGGTATACTACAAATGCTGGTATACATGGACAGTGGCCTACAGGAGATAAAGATATATGATTTTGATCTCGTAGAGCAAGAATCGTTTTGGTTTTTTTCGCGAGCAAAGCGAAATCTTCAACTTTTTCCTTTGTATTAAAAATGTATGATGAATGATAATCCCATTTTTGAGAAAAAGAATGTACTCGTGACAGGAGGGGCTGGTTTTTTGGGTTCACACCTGTGCGAGAGGCTTCTTGCAGATGCCAATGTTATTTGTATAGATGATTTTTCAAATTCAAGCATGCAAAACATTGACCATCTTTTGCAATACCCAAATTTTGAATTTATTCGTTATGATGTCGCACAGCCTATTGATCTGGATGCTTTTGAAGAGCTTGACAAGTTTAAGGTAAAGTTCCAGGGGGTACAGGAAATCTATCATTTGGCTTGTCCAACGAGCCCGAAACACTTTGAGCATCTGAAAATCCATTCATTATGGGCAAACTCAAAAGCCATGCTCAACACGTTGGATCTGGCAGTAAAGTACCGGTCCAAATATGTTTTTGCGTCGAGCTCGGTGGTGTATGGTTCTGTTACCGAGGATCACGTAATGTTTTCCGAAGAAGATGAAGGAAAAGTAAATCATCTTTCTCCACGTGCTTGTTATGACGAAGGGAAGAGGTTTGCAGAAACGTGTGTAGAAACCTATCGGCAGGTGTATAGTATTGATGCCAAGATTGCCCGTGTCTTTTCGAGTTATGGGCCGAGGATGCAACTTGACGATGGACTTTTGGTCCCTGATTTTATTATTAGTGCTATCGAGGGTAAACCGCTCGTTATTTATGGCGATGAGACACTCGAACAATCATTGTGTTATGTATCAGATATGGTAGATGGTTTGGTGCGGCTCATGCGTAGTGGTCCCAATCTTTCCTTGGTGAATCTGGGAAGTGACCAAAAGCTCAAGATGGTAGATGTGGCAAACAGGATCGTGCAACTTACCAATTCGGTGTCACAGGTAACCTTTGAAAAACCATTGGTATTTCTTACCAAAAAAGGAATGCCAGATTTACGCAGAGCCAAGGAAAATTTAGGTTGGATACCACTTGTCAGACTTGACGATGGTCTTCAAAAGACGATAGATTACACCATAGCAAGTAGGGAGATGCTTCGTTTTGGACGAGACTATTAATTTTCCCTGCAAGATAAAAGTCTATGGTGATGGCGATTGTTCCGGCATATAATGAAGGAAAAAAAATTGAGCAGGTGGTAAAAGATCTCCTTTTGCAGGTGGATAGTGTTGTTGTTATAGATGATGCATCCACAGACAAAACAGGAGTGCATGCAAAAAGGGCCGGAGCGCATGTTCTCTCTCATCGGATCAATAGGGGGCAAGGAGCCGCGCTTGAAACTGGGCATATATACGCGCGTATGATGGGGGCAGACTATGTTGTCCATTTTGATGGGGATGGTCAAATGAGCGCGCAAGACATTCCACCGGCACTCGAGCATCTTAAGGAGAACAATGCTGATATGCTTGTTGGGTCAAGATATTTGGGACAGGCTACCAATATGCCTTGGAGTAAAAGAAATATACTGGCACCACTGGCGCGTCTGGTAGATAGAATTTTTTCTGGGGTAAAGCTGACGGATTCACACTGTGGATTTCGTGTGCTTGGACAAAAAGCACTTGGATTAATACACATTACTCAAGATGGAATGGCACATGCGACTCAGATTATCGCACTTTCAAAGCAGCAAGGACTACGACTTGTCGAGTTTCCCGTCCATATCACGTATGAGCATTACGGTCAGGGGGCACTCGGCGGATTAAAAATTATCAAGGAGCTTATTCTTGGAAAAATAATGAAGCTATGATCAACGTCTTTCAAATTTTATTTAGCTTATTTGCACTCGCTGCGCTTTACAAAACATACAAGAGAAAAAAGGTTCAACAAATCAGTATGCGAGAGGCTTGGTTTTGGGGAATATTTTGGTTTGCGGTACTTTTGGTTGTACTTTGGCCAAACAGTGTTCAAATGGTTGCAGATACCCTTGGAATTGGACGTGGAAGTGATCTTGTGCTCTACGTTGCGGTGGCGCTTCTTTTTTATCTCCTTTTTTCACTACAAATATCATTTCAAAAACTGAATCGCGACATCACCAAGCTCGTACAAAAGGATGCTGTAGAGGAGAAAAAGTAGTATGAAGATAGCGCAGATCGTCTGTAAGTATCGACCATATTTTAGCGGCATGAGTAACGCCGTATTTGAGATTTCACGTCAGCTTATAGATAGAGGACATGAGGTAACGGTTTTTACTCCAAATTTTGACAGAGAGGAAAAACACGAAGAAGATCATCAGGTTGAGCGCCTTGATCCTTATTTTTCGTATGGAAATGCTGCATTTTTGCCAACCCTAGGAAAAAAGCTCAAGAATTTTGATCTGGTGCATCTGCACTACCCTTTTTTTGGGACGGCTGGTGTGGTAAAACGATTCAAAAGGAAGTATCCGCACATCCCACTTGTGGTAACGTACCATATGGACAATCGTGCGGGTGGTGTCAAGGGTCTCATTTTTGCTTTCTATGCAAAGTATTTTTTGAAAGATATACTGCGCTGCGCAGATGCCCTTATTGGTTCAACATTTGATTTCATCAAGAGCAGTGACGCCAAGCTCGTGTATAACGAAGCACCACATAAGTGGCATGAGATTGCCTTTGGAGTAGACACTGAACGTTTTGTCCCAGGCAAAAAATCATTGTCGCTTATCAGAAGTCTTGATTTGAATGACAGTGTTCCAACTGTGCTCTTTGTGGGCGGTATGGATAGTGCGCATCATTTTAAGGGCGTAAAGGTGCTTTTGCGCGCCCTTCGAATACTTTCCAAGGAAAAAATTCCTTTTCAGGCGGTGTTCGTGGGAGATGGTGAATTGAAGCAAGAATATGAGCGTGTTGTTCAAGCATTTTTTTTGAAAACAACGACGCGATTTGTTGGGCGGGTTTCTGATGAAGAACTTCCTGAGTATTATAGACTGGCTGACGTTTTTGTCCTTCCATCGACATCATCGGCAGAGGCTTTTGGTATGGTTCTCCTTGAGGCTATGTCATCCGGATGCGCGACAATTGGTTCGGATTTGCCTGGTGTCCGAGAGATCACTGCAAAAGGAGGGGTTGTTGTTCCGGGAGGGGATGAAGTGGAGCTCGCTCATGCGTTGGCGGACTTTTTTGCGCTTTCAGAAAAAAAACGGGAGAATATTGCTCGTAAGAATCGTGAAATTATTTTGCAGGAGTATAGTTGGGAGCGTATTGGCAAGCAGCACGAACAGCTCTATCATAGCGTGGTGGAACATAAATCGAATACTTCGGTTTCTACCGAGCTTGTGAACAACTAATGTATTTTGGTATACTGAAATTGAGGATCGATCCGCCTTGGGTGCGACGGTCATAAAAACACAAGCAGGCCTTTGGTGCTTGATTTGGAGTTATAATTTAGCAAAGCTAACTCGTATTCTATGGGAAAGTTTAAAAAAGGTTTCCTGTTTGGGGCTCTTATGGGAGCTGGCATGATGTGGATGGGAGCCACAAAAAAAGGACGTGAGTCTCGTGATCGGCTCTTGGAAGCTGCATCTGATGTGTATGTTGACGTAAGTGAAAAGCTGCGAAATTCTGATGCATATAAAAATCTTTCAAAACAAAAATTTGTGAAACTTGTTTCAGAGACTGTTGATAGGTATGCCAAGGACCACCCATCACTTGAGCATGGAAAGGACATGATTGTTAAGCTTGTTTCTACTCAGTGGAAGAACAT
Organism: Candidatus Nomurabacteria bacterium; assembly: GCA_020632445.1. Lineage (GTDB taxonomy): Bacteria > Patescibacteriota > Patescibacteriia > Magasanikbacterales > UBA922 > 1-14-0-20-39-34. Next base: position 131,842 of record JACKFN010000003.1, read on the forward strand.
ACGACAAGAACTTAAAAAGAGAAAGTAATCTATGAAACAGCTCAAATCATATTTTAAGGCCGCCATAGACAACAGTGCATCTGATTTGCACATGGTTGCAGGTGAAGTTCCTATGCTTCGTATTGAGGGGAAGCTCGTCGAGCTACAAGACGATGAGCTTTCTGACAAAGAGCTTGAGACGGCACTTATGGCACTACTGTCCGCTGACCAAAAAAGGCGTTTTGATGAAGAAAAGGAGCTTGACATGGGGTATGAGCAAGGTGATGCTCGATTTCGTATTAATTTGCATCGACAGCGTGGAAAAATTGCTATGGCAGCGCGTTTGATTCCAAAAGACATTCCTACGCCGGAGCAACTTCGTTTTGAGCCTGCCTTGCATGATTTCACTCAGCTCTTGGACGGTTTGGTGCTGGTGGTCGGTCCTACGGGAAACGGTAAATCAACAACGCTTGCATCGATGATCGAGCAGATTAATCAGACCCGTAAGTCACATATCATAACTGTCGAAGACCCGGTTGAGTTTGTTTTTGAAAATAAAGAAAGCCTCATTGAGCAAAGAGAAATCGGAGAAGACACTCCTTCATTTGCGTCGGCGCTCAAGCATGTCTTACGTCAGGATCCTAATGTGATTTTGGTCGGTGAGATGCGCGATCCAGAGACGATTGCTACAGTGCTCACGGCCGCGGAAACTGGACATTTGGTGTTTTCTACCTTGCACACGTCGTCGGCAGCAGAGGCTGTTGAGCGTATTGTCGATGTTTTTGATGGTGCCAAGCAAAAGCAAATACTTATTCAGCTTGGAGCTGTACTTCGTGGAGTTGTGGCACAGCAACTTTTAACTACAACAGACGGCAAGCGTGTTGCGGCGCGTGAAATATTGGTCAACTCTCCAGCAGTTTCTAATTTAGTTCGTGAAAATAATATTGCGCAAATTCAAAGCGCTATTCAAACTGGAGCTAAAGAAAACATGGTTACTATGGAGAACTCGGTAAAAGCACTCCTGTCTGAAGGACTCATTAGTGAAGAAACTGCACAAAAGCGTATTGGAAGACAGCGAAAGGTATAACCGGTTTTGCGATTGAGTATGTCCGCATATTACGCCGCGTATACAAATAAAACTAAGCGAGAAGGTCGCGTCGATAGCGACCTTCGTCTTCGTGTACTGGCACTTGCCAGTCTTTTTGTTGCTATACTCATGATTGTAAGGCTTTTGGTGGTCATGGTGTTCCAGCATGATTTCTACACAAAGCTTGCACAAGGCTCACATGAAATGTATGCGCAACTTTTTCCACTTCGTGGTCAAATATTTGTGCAGGATTCGCGTAGCAAAGAGACATTTGCTGTTGCTGTCAATAAGTACTTTTATTCTCTCTTTGCCGACTCGAGGCAAATTTCTTCGGAAGAAGAGGCTGACGATATCGCCACTCGGCTTGGTAATATTTTGCAATACGATGATGAGAAAAAGCTACAATTGTTTTTGGAGCTGAGTAAGCGAGATGACCCGTATGTGCCAATAGAGGCAAAGGTAACGGAGCAGGTAAAGGCACAGGTTGAATCACTTGCCCTTTCAGGTATCCACTTTGTAAAAAAGCCCTACCGTATTTATCCAGAACATGGCTTTGCCGCTCAGACAATTGGTTTTCTGGGAAAAGATGAACAGGGACATGATGTAGGAAGGTATGGTATAGAGGGGTATCATCAAGATATCCTCGATGGTGAAGGGGGGTTTGTGTCTGGGGCACGCGCTGCGGGTGGGGGTTTTATTTCTTTTGCTGGTTTAGATTTTCAGCCGGCGCAAAATGGATCTGATATTACCCTTACTATAGACAGAGGTGTGCAAGATGCATCGTGTACCTTTTTGCGTGAAGCTATGGAGTATTATGAGTCACAGTCAGCATCTCTGGTGATTATGGAGCCGCAGACTGGTGCGATCCGGGCCATGTGTTCGCTTCCTGATTTTGATTTGAATGAGTATTCTCAGGTAGATGACATTTCTGTGTACAACAATTCAACCATTTTTACCCCCTACGAGCCTGGTTCTGTGTTTAAGCCTATTCCAATTGCCTCGGCAGTAAATGAAGGGCTCATTGGTCCTGAAACGTATTTTTATGACACTGGTAAGGTGGAGGGGGTGTGTGAAAAGCCAATACAAAATGCCGATCAGCACGTGTATGAAGATACGGATATGACCGGAGTATTGATCGATTCTATAAATACTGGTATGGTACACACGGCCGACTTACTCGGAAAAAAACGCTTTTTGCGCTATATTGAGGATTTTGGCTTTGGCGTAAAAACCGGAGTCGGACTTGATACTGAGGCTGCGGGAAATATTCAGACACTCAGCATCAATAGTGGTGATGATCTGGATTGTTATGGCGCGACGGCCTCATTTGGTCAGGGAATTACGGTGACACCGCTGCAGCTCGCCGCCGCCTACTCTGCTATTGCCAATGGTGGATACCTTCCAAGACCGTATGTGGTTGAGTCTGTCAAATTTGCAGATGGAAAGCAGGAAAGAACAAAACCAGAAATGATTCGCCAAGTACTTGAAAGCCAATCTGCATCACTGACATCTGCAATGCTTGTGAGTGTGATAGATGGTGGTCATGGAAAGGCAGCGGGTGTACCTGGATATTATGTTGCTGGTAAAACTGGTACCGCGCAGATACCAGGAAAAGGTGGGTACACAAGTGAAACCATCCATTCGTTTGTTGGATTTGCTCCAATAGAAAATCCAAGGTTCGTTCTTGTCGTGAAACTTGAAAAGCCACAACGTGGTGGGTATTCATCAAGTACGGCTGCGCCAACATTTGGAAAAATTGTTAAATTTTTGCTTCAATATTATAGAGTACCACCAACACGATAGCATTTTATTTATGAAACGAATTCTTCAAATAGTATTGCGAATACTTGCCCGTCGGATTGTCGGGAAATATCAACCCGAAATTGTAGGTATTACTGGGTCGGTGGGAAAGACAAGTGCCAAAGAAGTTGCCACAAAGATTTTGGCATATCGTTTTGCGGTACGAGGAAGTGCTGGAAATTATAACAATGAAATCGGTTTGCCACTTACCGTTATTGGAAAGGAAAATCCTGGGAAGTCGGTGATTGGATGGCTTGCTGTTATTTTTCGTGCAGTGTCTTTGTTGTTGGTAAAACATGATGATTATCCTGAGATACTGGTGCTCGAAATGGGCGCTGATCATCCTGGTGATATTGCGTATCTCACAAGTATTGCAAGACCAACCATTGGAGTGGTAACAGCCATTGCCCCAGCGCATATGGAGTTTTTCAAAACTATTCGCAAACTGGTACGCGAAAAGCAAAAAATTGTGAGCTGCCTTGATAAAACCGGTGTAGCGGTTCTCAATATCGATGATGATAATGTATGGGGGATGAATACCAAGACCGATGCGGAGGTTGTTACCTATGGAAAAAGTGAGGATGCCCAGGTTCGTGCAACTGATATAGGTATTACCACGGACCATCAAACGCGTTGGCCAAAAGGAATGACTTTCAAGCTTCATTACAAAGGAAGTATTGTGCCGGTGCATATTGATGGAGTAATTGGTGATCATTTTGTATATTCTGTGCTCGTAGGGGCAACGGTTGGTTTGTCACTTGGTATGAATTTGGTGGAGATTAGTGAGTCACTTTCAAGTATGGAAATGATGCCAGGACGAATGAGACTTCTCCCTGGTATTAAGGAAACCTTTTTGATAGACGATACGTATAATTCTTCGCCGAAGGCAGTGAAAAAGGCGATAGATGCCCTTAAGTCATGCCAGGTGAGTCACCAAACACGAAAAATTATCGTACTTGGTGATATGCTCGAACTTGGCAAGCAATCTGGGCTTGAACATGCACAAGTGGGAGTACACATTGCTAAAGCACAATTTGATTATTTTTTTGCTGTGGGTTCTATGATGAAGAAGGCTGCAAAGTCGGCACAGGCAGAAGGAATGCCAGAGGACAAGATTCGAATATTTGACAATGCCGTCGATGCAGGAAGGCATTTGCAGGAACTATTGCATCCAGGAGACATGGTTTTGATCAAAGGGTCTCAAGGAGTTCGCTGTGAAAAGATCGTCAAAGAAGTAATGGCAGAGCCACTTCGGTCTAAAGAACTTTTGGTCAGACAGAGTGAGAAGTGGCTTGAAGAATAACCTTAGAGTCTACTTGAGATCTCTCCTCTCGACTCCATATTGGTCAATTTCGGCTGCAAATCGCATCAACTTCGTCAAAATAATACCATTATTCTTCCTTAGTCGCTGCGATTTTCGCTCAAAATTGACTCAAGATGGCTCTGGAAGAGAGATATCAAATAGGCTCTTATGGATAAACTTTTTGCATTTTTACAAACACAGAGGCTTATGGCCATTGCAACCATGGGCAGCGTCCCGTGGATTGCCAATGTATATTTTGGCGTTGATGATGCTGGTAAAATCTATTTTGTGACCAATAAAAAAACAAAGCATGCACAGCATTTGCTTGAGAATCCTGCAATAGCATTTAATACGGCGTGGTATGATCCAAACAATCATCAGGATCGAAAAGCTATACAGGGGACAGGAACATGTCGTATGGCGCAGACAGCAGATGAGGTGCAAAAGGGGATTGAGCTGCATAATGCGTATTTCCCAGAGTTTGCGAAGCGGATCACGGTAGAGTGGGCGACCGATGAAAGCCATGAGTCACGGGTGTGGGTGATAGAACCAAAATATATTAAGTTTTGGAATGATAAGCTCTATGGTGGCGATGAGTTTGAGGAGTTTGAGTTTTAGGAGGTGGGTGGAACATTTGTGTCACTCTAGCATCTAAACAAAAACAGGGTAACAGCCCTGTTTTTTAGTATTTCTCAAAAAAAATGGCGCGTGTGGATAAATAGGGTTGCCACGGGTAGATTGGTGGGATATAATGGAGTCAAGTGGGGAAAAGTGGGAAATTTGAAAAGGGAGGTAGCGATTTGCTAACGTGCTTGTCTAGCAAATAGACAGAGCGCATCTTACAAGAATGGTATCCATTTTTGTAAGATGCGCTCTATCTCTCTTTTCTTCAAATCGTCCCCATTATGTTTATTGGTGAATATTCACACAACCTAGACGAAAAAGGCAGACTGGCTGTCCCAAAAAAATTTCGGACAGCGCTTCTCAAAGGTGCTGTAGTGACTCGTGGTCTTGATAACTGCTTGTTTCTCTACACCAAAAAAGAGTGGGAAGTCCTCGCCAGCAAGCTTGCGAGTTTGCCCTTTTCACAAAAGAATGCACGGGCCTTTGCTCGTCTTATGCTCGCAGGGGCTATGGACGTCAGCCTTGATAAGCAGGGAAGAATTATCTTGCCTGATTATTTGAGACAGTTTGCGTCCCTTGGTAAGGAGATCATCGTGGCAGGTCTTTATAACCGCCTCGAACTTTGGGACAGTGCGAGTTGGGATAAGTACAAGAAGGCTGCTGAGCAGAAAAGCAACGACATTGCTGAGCAAATGTTCGAGCTGGGAATTTAGGTATGAGACATGTACCAGTACTGGCAAACGAACTCGTAGACGGACTTGAACTCAAACCAGGTGAAGTAGTGGTTGACTGCACTCTTGGTGATGCCGGTCACGCAGCTCTGGTGCTGCCGCGTATTATCCCGGGAGGAAAGCTGATTGGCATTGACGCTGACCCAGAAGCCATTTTGCGAGCTAAGGACTTTCTTTATGAAGTATCTGAAAATGTTATCTTTGAGAGATCATATTTTCAGGAACTTGCAGAAATTCTCGACAGAAATGAACTTGAACAGGTAGACGTTATCTATGCAGACCTTGGATGGTCAACTCCTCAGTTTGAGGAGCGAAAGCGGGGATTTTCATTTCAAAAGATCGATGAAAAGCTTGATATGCGATTTTGCGGGGCTTCCTGTGGTAAAGCGCTTACAGCAAGCGAGATCGTTAATACTTGGGATGAAGATGAGATTGCAAAAATCCTTCGGCTCTATGGAGAAGAAAAGTTTGCAAGCAAGATAGCACAGGCCATAGTCCAAAAGCGCGAAGAGTATGATCTTGAAACCGTAGGAGACCTGGTAGATGTCGTTGTTTCAGTCTACAAACGTATGCGGGCATCAAGAGAAAAGATCCATCCAGCCACGAGAACCTTCCAAGCATTGCGCATAGCCGTCAATCAAGAGCTTGATCAATTAAAATCCCTTTTGAACATCGCGACTGAGCGTCTCAAACCTGGTGGAAGACTTGCAATTATTACCTTTCATTCTCTGGAGGATCGCATGGTGAAGCATTTTTTTCAGGCGCAATCGCAGCTTGAAGTGGTCAACAAAAAACCAATTATCCCATCTGATGACGAACTCTCACAAAACAACCGTGCGCGAAGTGCTAAACTTCGCATAGCAAGGAAACTATGAGAAAGTTTAATGCAAAATCAACGATGAAGGAAAAGCGTGAGCGCGCTATGAAGTTTCTTCTTGGGTGCACATTTCGAGTGTGCCTTTTGGTGTTTGTACTCGTGCTTGGAGTATGTCACATTCGGCAAATGAGTGAAAACGCGACTGAGGGATATGCTGTAGGAAATCTTCAGTCTGAGCTTGAGATGCTTTCACAAGAAGTAGAAACCGTAGAATCGGAAATTGCACTCAATCAGTCAATGACCAGTGTAAAAGAGCGTCTTGCAGGAATGAACTTTGTTTCTGCTGATCAGATTTCTTATTTGGATGGTTCTGGCTCACTGGCAGTGCTTGACAGATAGGAAACAGTGGAGAAAAAAGACAGAAACCCCTTTGGGGTTTTTTGAGTTTGTGATAAAATAGCTTATATGGGAATTCTTATTTTTCAAAAACTTGTTGTAGAATTTTTTCTTGATTTTGTGTACTTTCCGTTGTGGTGGTACACCAAAGGAGCGCTTAAGGCGTTTTGCGCGTACAAAAACGCGCTTGTGGCGGTAAACTTTCGTCTGGCGCCAGGGCTTTGGCTCAAAAACATTTTCACGCCGATGTATGGGCAACGTGATTGGGAAGGTCGTCTTGTAAGTGTCTTTATCCGGTTTTGGAATGTAATATTTCGTGGGGTACTCTTGGTTATTGCATGGACGGTGTATACCATCATTATTATGGCCTATTTCTTGCTTTTTCCTCTGATATTTTTTCTGCTTATTTCAAGTAGTATTACCCTATGAATTTTACGCTTTATCCAAAGTTGCGTAAAAGCACTTGCAGTCACTGCAAAGGTGCCGGTGCCGTGCACAATCGTAAATGTCCATCGTGTCATGGCTATTCTGTTGCCATAGGTTGGAAAAAACATATTTTGTACTACGGTCAGCCACTTTCTCGCTACATGATTGCCGTAAAAAAGGGGAGAAGAATCATGCACACGGTACAGTTTCTGATTGGACTGCTTTTCTTTTTGACATTTTTGGGAATGTTTTTTTACATTTTTACCCAAAGCCCGGTGCGGGCACAACTGTTTACGCTGAGCTACTGGGTAGATTTTGGTGGATATGCTAAGTGGATGGTGGGAATTGCGTTGTTTTTTTTGTTGTATTTCGTATACAAGATGATTGCTTGGCATCGTAAAGTTACTCCCATTGCGCAAGTTGAGCTTGCAGATGTTTCCTTGGTAGGGCAGGAGTTTGAATCAATACCAGACGACTGGCATGATATTCTCGCGCATAAGAAAAGGGAGTTTGTTGATATTTCTCAGAGTTTTACTGATGAGGTGGTGAAAATTGTTGAGGATGCGTATTTTTACGCAGATAAGTACAACGCAAAGGAAGTAACACCGGTGCACATGTTCTATAGTCTGCTGCATTCCTACAAGGTTAGAAGTGTCTTTATTCGAATTGGTTTCCCTGCCGATGCTCTCTACAAGGCGCTAGAGCGATCTTTTGTAAAGGAAACCGTAGAGTGTGTTCCTGTGGTTTCAGACGATGTCCAAGATATCCTCTACTATGCGTATTTTGAGGCTGTACATTCAAGACAAAAATTTATTCACGTCACAGAGCTTTTATTGGCTACCATCTACAAATCAGAGAGTCTGCAAAGTTTTTTGTATGAACTTGGAGTTGGTGATGCTAAACTCAAAAACGTCGTCGAATGGGTGCGTATACAAGAATATATTTCACAGGAACGCATGGACCTAGTCAAAATGGCAAGCACCAGAAACAAATATGGACTTGATAGGGCTATGACGGCAGTAGCTACGCCATATCTCAATTCTTTTAGTCAGGATTTGACCATGCAAGCACGATATGGGAATCTTCCTCCATGTGTTGCACGTAGCAAAGAAATCGACGAGATTTTTCGAGTCGTTGAGGGCGGAAGAAGCAATGTTATTTTGGTCGGTGAAACAGGAGTTGGGAAGATGAGTATCATAGAAGGAATTGCGCAGCGGATGGTTGAAGAGAAAGTACCGGGGCGTCTTGGAGATAAGCGGCTTGTGCAGCTGTCGGTTTCTTCACTTTTGGCCGGAACCACGATTTCTGGTGCGCAAGAAAGATTGATTCGTATTATGCATGAGGTGAGCCGCGCAGGTAATATCATTCTTTTTATTAATCATTTGCATGATTTGATTCATCATAGTGGCGCGGAAAATGGAATGGATGTTTCCAAAACTCTCGCAGAGTATTTGCAGGCAGGAAATTTTTTTGTATTTTCTACCTCTACAACACAGGGGTACAACAAACATATCATGAATAGCGCGGTAAGCAAGGTATTTACCCGTGTTTTGGTAGAAGAGGTAGACGAAAACCAAGCCATTCAGATTCTTGAATCCAAAGTACCGTATTTGGAATACAAGCTCAAAGCATATTTTTCTTACAATGCCCTTGAAAATTCCGTGAAATTGGCAAGAAGATTTTTGCATGACCAGTATCTTCCTGAAAATGCTATCGAACTTCTGACCGAGGCGGGAAGTCTGTGTAAGGCAGAAAATGGGCCAAATAGTTTTGTTTCCGCTGAACATGTTGCGCGTGTTGTCAGTGACAAGACCGGTGTTCCGGCAACGAGCATCACGCAAGAAGAGTCCGAAAAACTCCTCACACTTGAATCAGAACTGCATAAACGAGTTATCGGGCAGGAAAGAGCTGTGGAACTTGTTTCCAGTGCATTGCGGCGCGCACGCGCCGAGGTTCGTTCACTCAAACGTCCAATCGCCAATTTTCTTTTTTTGGGACCAACGGGTGTTGGAAAAACCGAACTCGCCAAAACCATTGCTGAGGTGTACTTTGGTCAGGAAGAGCGGATGATTCGTATTGATATGAGTGAATTCCAAGACAAGAGTGCTATTCATCGACTGATTGGAAGCCCGGGTCAGCAGGGGACGGGACTTTTAACCGAGGCGGTCCGTTTGCAGCCGTTTTCACTCGTGCTTTTTGATGAGCTTGAAAAGGCAGATCCTGATATTTTGAATCTCTTCCTGCAAGTATTTGATGATGGTCACCTGACCGATAGTGTTGGGCGGAAAATTGATTTTACCAATGCGATTATCATTGCAACCTCCAATGCTGGTACTTCCTATGTGCAACAGGCTCTCGGTCAGGGCAGAGACATTGACACGGTGCTCAATGAAATTATTCATGGAGAGTTGCAAAAATACTACCGTCCAGAGTTTCTGAATCGTTTTGATGGTATAGTGTTATTTAAACCACTTGATAGGAAGCAGATCAAGCAAATTGCTGGTTTGATGATTGCTGGTATTGCCAAGAATCTCGACGAGCAACGTGGTATTGCCTTGAAGGTGAACGATGAAACATTGGAAATGCTTTGCGAGACCGGATACAATCCTGAGTTTGGGGCAAGACCGATGCGACGAGCGGTGCAGGATATGATAGAAAACAAGATTGCTGATTTGCTTTTGAAAAACGAAGTGCAAAGGAATGATGCCATTGTGTTTTGTGGAAAAAGTGGGGTGAGAGTTGAGCATACATAACAGACTTTTCAAAAAACAAAAAGAGCCTTGAAGAAGGCTTTTTTTGGATTGGGAAGGTGGGTGTGTACCTAGGAGGCCGTACGAAGGGTCCGTTCATCGTCGTAGATGAGCGTCATGGTTTTCAGGCCAGGGCAGCGATTACCGCCATCGAACTCAAGAGCGAGATTCACCAGCATGGCTGCATCAACGCGGTTGCTGAGTTTGCGCATCTCATCGTTGCTGAGGCTCAGTTCAGACCAACCCAGCCCTACGCAGGTCACAGGTCCTCGCTGAGCGATCGTGATCACATCGGGCATCGGCGTGATGCCCGCCCGCTGCAAACTGGACAATATGAGATCTCGCATTTTTGCCCCCCGGTTGTTGCCTGATATACATATATCATAAAAGGCCTTGAAAGTCAAAGCGCTTTAAGATTGGGAGTTGATTTCTGCCGAATTTTTTGCTACGCTACAGGGACTAAAAGCCTTCAATGAATTTTGTTTCCTATGAGTGATTATCTCGGATTCGGAATATTTGCCTTTACACTTTCCTTTTTTTGCACTTTCTGCACGATTTGGATCATGCAAAAATTCCAGATTGTCGACAAACCAAAGACAGACGAACGCAAAAGACACAAAAAAACAACTCCGCTTGGAGGTGGAATTGCGATATTTGTGTCTTTTTTTGTGATGATGCTGCTGGCCACAAAGGATGGGTTTTTGGGACAGGAGATTGGGATACGGAGCATGTGGGGGATGTTTCTTGGGGGCTGTATCTTGATGCTTGGGGGTATAGTTGATGACAAGTACAACCTACCAGCAAAGTACCAAATCATAGCACCCATTTTTGCGGCTCTTACCATTTTGTGGTTTGGAATTGGTCCACATCAAATTACCAATCCCTGGGGGGGAGTTGTCGATCTATCTGGAATAACGATATCAGTGGGTGCCCTTGGTAACATTGTTTTATTTGCTGACATCTTGGTATTTGCCTGGCTCATGGGGATGATGTTTACGACCAAGTTTCTTGATGGGCTGGATGGATTGGTCTCAGGGGTGGTTATCATTGGAGCCGGAGTACTTTTTTTTCTTTCGCGTCAGCCAGAGTGGTACCAAAGTGAAATGGCCATGATTTCTATTATTTTTGCTGGTGCGGTTCTTGGATTCCTAGTATTTAATTTTCATCCAGCAAAGATATTCCTTGGAGAAGGGGGGAGCCTCTTTTTGGGGTTTGTGCTTGGGTGTCTGGCAATTCTTTCCGGAGGGAAAATCGCTACCACTCTCCTGGTGGTTGGTGTTCCAGCCCTTGATGTACTTCGTGTGATCATCAGGCGGTTTCAAAAGCAGAAGTCCATCTTTGTGGGGGATAGAGAACATCTGCATTATTTGCTGGTGGATATGGGGTTTGGGCATCGTCAGACCGTGTACTTGCTCTACGGGATATCGCTTCTTTTGGGAATGAGCGCACTTTTTCTGCAGTCTCGCCAGAAGCTTTTGGCATTGGTGCTCATATTTGTACTTATGCTCCTGATTGGGGTGTGGTTTTCCGCTAAAGATAAAGAAAAAACAAATCTCTAGGGGAGACTTGACAGAAATAGGGTATTGGTGTATAATATCGCCACTTAAGTAACATCCATGGGGTTTGCAAAGCCTTTCCAAGAAGGGCTACCGTATGGATATAAAATGACACCGCTATGCTCGCAGTTATTGAAACTGGGGGAAAGCAGTACATCGTCAAAGACGGTCAAGCACTCAAGATCGAAAAGCTTGAGGCAGCCGAAGGTGACAAGATCACCTTTGACAAGGTACTTCTCCTCGCAGCAGAAGATGGAAGTGACGTTCAAATCGGAACTCCATATCTCGACGGTGTGACTATTGATGCCCAAGTAGAAATGCAAGGGCGCAGCAAAAAGGTTCGCGTGGTAAAGTACAAGCGAAAAGTACGTTACAAGAGAACCCGTGGTCACCGTCAACACTTTACTAAGGTAAAGGTAGAAAAAGTAAAGTAGATACTTTACACAGCAAAAAAATGAGTAAAAACCTCGTAGCTTATCACTACGAGGTTTTGTTTTTTGATGTGTGTAACACTATCTTCTATTTTCAAGTGCACTTGAGAGGGTAACCTCATCGGCATATTGCAGATCAGAACCCATCGGAAGTCCACGCGCAAGTCGTGTGACTTTGAGTTCGGGTTTTAACTTTTTAATCTTGTTTTGCAAAAACATCATGGTCAGTTCTCCTTGCATGTTGTGATTGAGCGCAAGCAGAACTTCTTCAAAATTCTCAGATTCAATGCGTTTCAAGAGCTCTGGGATTTTGGTGAAGCGTAAACTTTCGGGGTCTTCTGAGCGGATGTTCCCACGAATGATGTGGTACAAACCACCAAAAGATTTGGTGACTTCTATAGCCTCAAAGTCTTGCGGCTCACTGACCACACACAAGAGTTTGGGATTTCTTTTTTCATCACGGCAAATGGGACAAGGAGAAACTTCGGTGAAGTTCCAGCACATCTCACAGCTTTTGACATTTTCGATGAGTTTTTTGAGAGCAACCGTCAGTTCTCCAGCATCGCGTTTTCCAGATTTAAGTAGGTGAAAAACGAACCTTTCTGCGGTTCGTTTTCCTACTGTCGGCAGTTTTGAAAACGCCTCGATAAGTTGCGCAATAGCTGGAGAGTACATGAAAGTTTAGCTAAGTCCTGGAATATTTGGAAGCCCACCCATTTCCTTCATCTTCATTGCCATAACGCGTTGCATTTGCTTGATGGCATCTTTGTGAGCATCTTTGATAGCTTCTTGGAGCTTGTCTTTTTTGGAAGCATCCAGGAGCTCATCATCGATAGCAATACCGGTCATCTGGAGATTTCCATTCATGGTCATGGTAACCTTTCCTCCTGCCGCTGAGGCCGTGATAGATTCTTTCTCGAGCTCATTTTGCATGGATTTTGCTTGATCTCGCAGGTCTTTGAACTGTTTGAGTTTGTTTAGCATAGTGTAGAGATTAGTAATTAAAATTGTGGTGTAGCCGTAACCTCACTTGGAGGTGGTGGCGTCGCACCCATGTGTTTGACATCCAGATCCTTGTAGCTTGCAGTGTCGGTATCAAAGAAGACTTTAACGACACCCGTAGGACCGTTTCTGTGCTTAGCAACATGGATTTCACCAATATTTCGCTCATCTGGGGGAATATCTTCAAGACGGTAGTTTCGATCGGCCGCCTTACGATAGATAAACATGACCACATCAGCATCCTGCTCAATACTACCAGATTCACGTAAATGTGACAACTTTGGGACCGCTGGCTTTGTTTGCTCTACAGCACGTGAGAGCTGTGAGAGACAAATGATTGGGATGTTGAGGTCTTTGGCAATGAGCTTGAGCTGACGACTCATCTCAGAGACCTCTTGCACACGGTTTCCGTCATACTTCTTTCCCGAAGATTCCATGAGCTGCAAATAGTCAACGATAATGAGGCCCAGGCCGTATTCTGCCTTGAGCCTTCGTGCCTTGGTTTTGATTTGCATGACATTGGTCGATGCCGTGTCATCAATGTATACAGGAGCCTCCGAAAGAACTCCCATGGCCTGCCCAATACGTGGAAAATCTTGACTATTGGGTGAATCAGAGAGGTTTCCGGTACGCATCTTCCAGAGATTTACTCCTGCCTGCGCGCACAAAAGTCTGTCGACCAGTTGTTCCTTGCTCATTTCCAAAGAAAATACACCTACCGGAATATTTGCGTTCACCGCTGCATATCTGGCAAAATCGAGTGCAAGAGAAGTTTTACCGACAGAAGGACGTGCCGCTAGAATGATCAAGTCTGATTTTTGGAACCCAGCCAAAAGATTATCAAGTTCCTTGAAACCACTTGGGACCCCACGAAGTTTTCCCTTTTCCTTGTGCAGCAGGTCAATACGTTCAAAAGCATCAGAAAGAACATGCCTGATAGAGCTAAAGCTTTGCTTGAGATGCTTTTGGGTGACTTGGTACATGAGTTGCTGTGCGCCATCAAGTGTAGTGTCAAGTTCTTCATCTTCCTGGTAGCCAAGTTTGTCAATTTCACCTGCCGTTTGGATAAGCCTGCGCAATGTGGCTTTCTTCTTGACAATGTTTGAGTAGTTTTCGATGTTGGTTGCTGTTGGGACCACGGTCGAGAGCTTGGCAAGGTACGCGCGACCTCCGACTTTTTCGAGTTGTTCCTTTTCCTCGAGCTTATTGGAAAGCGTCAATACATCTACGGGTTCGCTCTTTTGGTAGAGTTGTTGCATAGACTCACAGATGAGTTTATGTGCTGGTTTGTAGAAGTCATCAGCATCCAAAGCATCGGCCACCTTGAGCATGGCTTCTTTGTCTATCAAAATAGAGCCCAAGAGGGACATTTCTGCATCTATACTGTGTGGAGGGATCTTTTCCATAGTAAACAAATCTCACCGAAAGATAGCATCCGGTAACCTGTATGTATATAGTACACTATAGTCCTTCTTGGATCAAAGAAATCCGTGTATAAGCTGCGGAAAACCTGTGGATCTTGAAAAATTTCGCTTTATTGAGTACTATTTAAGCATGAAAGTCTGCATTATCAACAATATCTACCCCCCATACCATCGCGGTGGGGCAGAACAAGTTGTCAAAAGGGCCGTCGATGGCCTGCTTGAGCGTGGGCATGAGGTGGTACTTATCACGAGTACCCCCGAAAAGGATTCTGTCGAACAGTTCGGTCGTTTGACCATTTATCGAAAAAAACCGTTTAATGTGTATTTTTATACCGATGCCCATAAGCATAACGTCCTTATGCGACTGTTGTGGCACAAGATAGACATTTTTCAGCTTCAAATGGCACATTGGGTAAAAAACGTCATCAAAGAGGAAAATCCAGACATCATTCATACCCACAATCTTATGGGGCTTAGCTTTCTCATTCCTCGAGTGATTCGCAGGCTTGGCAAGCCGCACATCCATACGGTTCATGATGTACAACTGGTTGAACCAAGTGGGCTTATTATCAAGCAGCAGGAAACCAGCTGGAGGTACAATGGATTTCCGACGAAGCTCTATACCTGGCTTATGAAGTTTTTGATCAAGAGTCCGCTGGTTATTATTTCTCCATCACAGTTTTTGCTTGATTTTTATACCAGCCGTGGATTTTTTCCAGATTCACAAAAGGAAGTCGTGAGAAATCCTTTGACCGTAGATGGAGAGGTGCACCACAAAAAGAGTGACAATGATTTTCATTTTCTCTACATTGGACAAATCGAAAAACATAAAGGAATCTTCACGCTGGTAGAGGCATTCAAACACGTCAAAGGTGCCAAGCTTCACATTTTAGGTTCTGGTTCTCAGGAAAAAACATTGCGAGAGATGACTCGTGAAAATGAACACATCATACTGCATGGTTTTGTCAAACGAGAGGATCTTCCGGAGTTTTTTTCAAAAATTGATATGACAGTGGTTCCATCACTGTGTTATGAAAATTCTCCAACAGTTATTTTTGAGAGCTTCTATTTTGGGATTCCTGTGTTGGCCAGCGAAATAGAAGGAGTCGCAGAACTTATCGATGGGGGAGAAAATGGTCTTACGTTTTGCGCTGGAGATGTGGTAGATTTAGAGAAAAAAATTACTTGGTGTATTAAACACCAACAGGAAGTGCAGCGGATGAGCAGTAAGACAAAAACCGCTTTGCAGCGGCTTATTTCCAAAGATTATATTACCCGTCTTACGGAGTTGTACTCTCAGGCGCAAGAGAATAGGTAAAGACAAAGATTTTTTCATCATCAATAGAAACATATTGGTCACTGTTAATCTTGGCTTGCATAACAATGTTTGCGAAATTACTCCAATAGTCGTTGATGACAAAGTATGCTTTTTGTACTCCGGCCAGATGCATGGCCTCTTCTATATATGCTCGCTTGGTTCCTTCATAGACCATTTTTTGATACAGACGATAGAGAGGACTTCCCGACGGACTACTATAGTAAAACTGCTTGAATCCATTGATGTCATAGTATTTGGCAAAACCATATTCTTGCAATGCTGCGGTGGAAACAAGCGCATTGGAGAGTACAATGTATGGCTGCGAACCTGCATCTTCATGAATGTACTGCACGGCATGGATATCATGCAGGGTCATATTGTATCCAGGAAAGTGTACCTTGGGATTGTCTTGCGGATAGGCAAAGTAGAAAGAAA
>JACKFN010000004.1 GCA_020632445.1 Candidatus Nomurabacteria bacterium
GACGAGGCGCCCGAGCCCGACGACGAGGTCCGAACGCGGGACCGCGGCGACCCCGACGGCGCCGTCTGAGTCGCGCTGACGCGCGACTCCCACCAACCAGTGCCTGGTAGATCAGGCGCACACAAACAATCCACCCCCACCAAAATTCATTTGCATATAGTTGTATGTAGATAAAAAAAAGCCATCTGGTGTATTCAATATGGCTTTTTTTATTTACAGAAAATGGTTGACGGATGGCACTTCTTTGTGGTAGCCTAAAAGCGAACCACCACGGGGAGGAGCGATCATGGGGCGCAATGGCAGCAGAGATACGAGTGGGCGTATTACGCGAGAGTGGCTTCTGAGGGAGTGGGCTGAAGCTGACTCCACTCCGCCCGACAGCTTCCTGGTTGACACTGAGGATGATGGCATCGACCCTTCCGAAGACTGCGATGGCATGTCTGATTCACTCATCACGGCCTCCGATCACACCAGCAACTCTCGCTAGGTATTCCTCCATTACACCCACCCATAACAAAAAACACACCAGTACAAATGGTGTGTTTTTTGTAAACAATTGTCACTATTGGCCATTGTCGGTTTAATTCTTTACAAATCGAAATATCTCACGTGCAATATGCTGACCACTTCTTTGGTAAACTAAGCTTTTGTCATTCTCAAATTCCCAAAGTTCAAATCCTTTTGACAGGATATCGTCAACAATTGGTATCGTTGTCCATCTTTCTCTGATATGGAATTTTGGAATAATAAATACGACAACCCCACCAGGAACGAGCATCTTTGAGAATTCATCAAAGGCGGTCAGGTAGAGTGTTGCAAGTTCTTGGGCTTGTCTTTTGAGGAAGGATACATCTTCGCCGCCACGCAGTGGCTTCCCCATGTATGGTTCGCAGGTTATAAGGTCAATGCTATCAGGTTCAATTTTTCGTGAGAGCTTCTGTACGTCTTCACAGAAAATTTCACTCGAAAGGTTTCGTAAAGATTCATGCTCACCCTTGCGCCATTGGATGTTTTTGCGTGAGTCTTCTACTGCTCGGTCAGAGATATCAGATCCAATAATATGATATCCAAGGTCGAGTGCTTCCATCAAAAGA
Source organism: Candidatus Nomurabacteria bacterium (assembly GCA_020632445.1). Taxonomy (GTDB): domain Bacteria; phylum Patescibacteriota; class Patescibacteriia; order Magasanikbacterales; family UBA922; genus 1-14-0-20-39-34. The sequence continues at coordinate 1,095 of JACKFN010000004.1, forward strand.
ACCCCCGAACCGCAAAACGGATCTAAGAGCGTCGCAGGGGTCGCAACTCCTGCAAGATTTATCATCATGCGTGCAAGTTTGGGAGGAAGCATTCCACTGTATCTGTCAAACCCCGGCTTGTCAGAGTCCTTGTGAGCAAATTGTTCAAGTGGTTGGATACCTCGGCAAACAAATACTTCTCCATCTTTAACAAAAAAGTAGCCAGCATTTTCTACCAGTTTGTTATGAAATATAGTTGCAGTGTTCTTGTATTCAATAAATCGTGCAGGATAGCCATTTGACTTGAGTGCTTTTTTGATGGAAATTCCAATTTTTCGATCTTTTCCTCGCAAACAGAATATCTTTTTATGAGAACTATCACTTTCTAATGTTTGTACGATACAATCTTCAATTTTTTTGTCTTGCCGATCAATATGCTCAAAAACAGCAAGCGTTCCCCCAAGTTTTTGCATTAAAGTTGTGCCGTCAATGGCCTTATCTGATTCTACAGATAAAAAATTTCCATCTCGATTATGCCAGGTAAGAGGTACGCCTTCCATTTCGAGTGATGTGAGAATTTCTTCTATGGAGATATGGGGTTGATGTCCGAGTTCAAAGAGGTATTTCATAGTTAAATGCTTTGCTGTACTGGTGATTCTGGAAGGGGCTCAGGTGATACTGGAGGTGTCGGTTCGGGTATGCTTTCTGTGCTGGCTTCTTCTGACTGGAGGTACTCTTCTTTTGTAGTCGTAGTATTACTGTTTATGATTACAGCAGGTTCGGGTGGGCTTGCGTAAAAGAAAATATTTCGTTGTGCAAAAGGATCCTTACTTTTTTCTGGAAGTGGTGTTTGATATTTTACTTTCCATTTTTCTTCAACCTGTTCAAGTTTGCTAAAGTGAATGGCCTCGACGCGCAGGGTTTCACTGAGCTCACTGACCCTGGAGGCGTTTGATATGGTAGTGAGTATGATTTGGTAGAATCGACTGACGCTGTAGAGTAAACCAAACAAAAATAGAAGAAATATAATATAGTTAACATAACGGAACCTCGAAAAAAAGCGCCATTCTTTTTTTTGCAAAAGAGGGTTGGATTTTTTGAATTTACTGAGCATATACAATACCATCAAAGCGAAGTATCACACTATCTGAGGTCAAACTTCCCTGTTTTTGGAAACTGAGTCTATCAATGATCATGAACTGTTCCATTTGTTCAAGCGCATTCATGTAAGCAAGTTGATTTTGCAGCGGTGCCTGATTCTGAAATGCAAGGATAAAATAATACTTAGAAATGCTGGTGTCAACGAGAGGGTGGCTTTTGTTTTCGTGGGTAGCGATAGAGAGATTTTGTTCGACACCATGTTTTGCAGCAAGAGCATTGAGTTTTTGAATAAATTCGAGACCTTTATCAAGCTCTGCTGTCGAGCTCGCGTACTTGAGTGTCATTGCTTCCACTTGGTCAAGCTCTTGAAGTGATTTTCGCAGATGTTTTGCCTTTGTATAACGACTTTCTAAGTCTGCCTCGAAGTTTTGGATGTCTCTTTGGAGTTGAAGTATGTGTTTGGTTGCAGGAAGAACGATTGCAAGTGCTATCACAAGTACACCTATAAAATAATGTGCAATGACAATCAGAAAATGGCGTTTGAGGTTGCGTTGCTTCATATGGTTACTTCTTCTTTTTGTTCAGGGCGGACTCCTTGAGATCTATTTTTAAAGAAAAATTCACATTTTCTTCACTTAGGAGAAGTGAGTAGGGAATTTCTGCAGATTCTACATACGGTAGGTCAAGAAGGTTTGATTCGAGCTGGAGGAGTGCTTCACGGTTTTCAGCTACTCCGGTTATGGGAATACTTGGCTGTCTGAAATCTAGCGTGACTGTGGTGAGCTCTATTCCCTCTGGAATTTGGTTAAAAAAAGCAATGGCTTCCTGGGTATACGGGACATACTCTTTAAAAAGTCGTTCAGTATTTTCAATTCTGCTATTAATCTCTCGAATTTGTGCATTTGCCTGTGTGTATTTGTGCGCACTTTGTGTCGCGCTTATAGCGAGCTGGTTGAAATGTTCTTGCATTACCCATTGTCCACCCAAAAGAAATATACTCAAAAGAGAAAGCAAAAAGATCAGCGTTTGAAGGATAGATTTGCTAAACTGCACAAACAACATGCGTCTGAGAAACCGCTGTTTTTCTTTTGAAAGCATGTTGAGTCGTGTTGGAAGCATAGTCTAGAGGGAGTCTTTTTGTGTGTATGGATTATCTGCTGCTCGCAGCGCCAGTCCAATTGCTGTTGCAAAGCTGAGTGCTTTTTCACTTGGAAGGCTTTTGGTATTGTGGACACGCAAATTTTTCCAAACATGGCCTGGTTCAGATTCGATTCCAAGTTTTTCACTCAGGAGCTCTGGAAGCTTCTTCATGTTGGTCACACCACCACACATGGTTATATGGTTTATCTTGTTGGCATTCTCAAAGTGGGAATAGTAAAAACGCAAAGCTTTCTCTATTTCGCTTACCAGCGTACCAATAAGTCCTGAGATAACATCCCAGACTTCTTTTTTTGAGCTATCAAATTCACATCCATACTGAATTTTGAGTTCTTCAGCTTTTTTGAAGTCAATTTTCAGTTTTTGTGTAAGTGCCGTGTTGATAAGCTCACCTGAAAACGGAATCATCTGACTGAATTTTACGGAGTTGTTATCGTAAACGATAAAAATGGTTTTGGTGGCGCCGATGTCGAGTATGGCTCTGGCCTCTCCAACGTATTCTTTTTCAGCAGTAATCATAGAACGCGCCGTCGCGAGTGACTCTATATCAAGCCCTACTATTCCAAGCCCAACGCTTTCGAGCAGATAAGTGTACATATCCGCAACATGCTTTGGTGCCGCGCCCATGAGTACTACGCTTTTGTTTCGGGAAGGAGTAGGGAGAAGCTGCCAATCGAGGTGGTACTCGTTGTCTTCAAAAGGAAAGTGTTTCTTAACGAGGTATAAGATATCTTCTTCTACGATATCGTCAGGTTCTTTGTCTATGGCGATTTGCTTTATAAAGTTTCTGTTCTCTGGAAGTGAAGCAACAACCCAGGGGCCATTGATTGGTTTTTGATTTTTCTTTGGATTTCCTTCGAGGAGGTACATTAAATACTTACGAACCATTTCTGGTTGCTCAAGCTCCCCATTGACAATGAGCCCGTATGGGAGGGTGATAGACCTGGCTGCCTTTAGCTTGTAGCTTGGCGTACGCAGGTATCTTTTTTTTCCTTGAAGCTGTACAACCTTCATGGAAAGGTCAGAAATATCAAGGCCAAATGCATTTTCAAAGGGATTGGTAATCATAACTAGAAGTTTTGTACCAAAGAGTACATAGGCATCATAACAGCCAGTGCCATGCCCGCGACAGCAACACCGAGAACGAGAATAATAATAGGCTCAATAATAGTGGTAAAGTTTTTCATGGTTCGGTCAACTTCTTTGGCAAAGAAATCAGATATTTGTTCGAGCATATGCCCGATTTCTCCGGTTCTCTCTCCCACGAGTATCATTTCAGAAACCATAGGAGGAAAAAGTTTTGGATGTTCTTGCAGAACCTCTGAGAGCTGTGCACCAGTTTCGAGTTTTGGTTTGGCGCTGTGAAGAGCTTCACGAAATTTGAGGTTTGAGCAAGTATCCCCGGTGATATCAATTGCAGATATGATAGGAACAGTACTGTGTAAGAGTGAAGATAGCGTCATAGAAAATCTCGCGAGATTGATCTTTTTTATAACTTTACCAAAAATCGGAAGGTGAAGATTCATGTTGTGGATGCCACTTCGAAAGCGTGGTGATTTTTTGAGTCCTGTGACAAAGAGAATGATAAAGAGTACAAGACCACCAAAAATAAGTGTGAGATTGAATGGATCGGACATAAAATCCGTGATTGCGATGAGAAGTTTGGTGGCAAGTGGAAGTTCTGCATCAAAATCTTTGAATATTTCAAGGAGCTTTGGCAAGACAACCGTAACCATAAGGATAGCAACACTCACGAGCGCAAGGATAATGACTGCCGGGTAGACCATAGCTCCCCGGATACTTGAAATCAAATCATGTTGCTTGCGCATTTGTATCACAATTTGTTCGAGAGATTGTTCAAGTTGCCCGGCAACTTCACCTGAGGCGACCATTTTTACGTAAATTGGTGGGAAAGCCTTTGGGTGTTTTTCCAGAACCTCACTGAGATTTTTTCCCTGTTCTATCTCTGATCGGATTTCAATGATGATGTTTTTGAATTTACGATTTTCGGTTTCCTTTTCCAAAATATTTAATGCTTCGACCAAAGAAAGTCCGGCTTGAATCATTGTCCTCATGTGGTCGACAAAAAAAATCTTCTCAATGTATTTTATGCTACTGAGGTGTTCTGCTACCCAGTTGTTTACTCTTTCCATGGCTGGAGAGAGATTTTTTTTGGGGGGCATATTAGTCACGTGTTACACGGAGAACTTCTTCAATGGTAGTGGTACCTTGCTTCGCTTTTATTATACCATCTTGAATGATGGTAACCATACCATTTTTGATAGCATGTTCTTTTATTTCATCGACGGTTGCTCTGGCATTGATCTTTTTTGCAAGTGCGTCATCGACTTCGAGTACTTCATAGATTCCGACTCTTCCTTTGTAACCGGTTTTTCCACATTTGCGACAACCCTCTCCTCGGTAAAAAGTCATTGACTCAAGATTTTTTTCTTGGACTTTAAGAGCAACTCCGTTCTTTTGGAAGTGTTGGAGGAGCATTCGAGTGTCAGTGAGATGGAGCAGCTCAGTGGTTTCATCTTTGTTGAGTTTATATTCGATACGACAGTTTTCGCAGATACGTCTGACCAGACGCTGTGCAACAATTACGTTGGCAGTGAAAGCAACCAAGAAAGGTGGAATGTCCATGTCCAAGAGTCTCGGTAGGGTAGTTGGGGCATCATTGGTATGCAGTGTGGAAAGTACGAGGTGTCCAGTCATGGCCGCATGGATGGCGATTTCTGCGGTTTCCTGGTCACGGATTTCTCCAACCATGATGATATCAGGATCTTGACGCAAAAAAGCACGTAGTCCCTTTGCAAAGGTGTATCCGACACGGTCATTGGTTTGTGACTGATTGATACCGGCAACATGATATTCAATAGGATCTTCAATGGTAGAGATGTTCACATTGGGCTTGTTGAGCATTCCGAGCACCGAATACAGGGTTGTTGTTTTACCACTTCCCGTAGGGCCGGTTACCAAGATAATTCCATGAGGCTTACTAATAGCCGCTTGAACAATTTTCTTTGGCTCCGGTAAAAATCCAAGCTCTTCAAGCTCGAGTGGTTTTTCTCCCTCGTGCAAAAGACGAAGCACAATTTTTTCACCATCATACACGGGCATGATAGACACACGAAAGGAATACTTGTCTTCTTGGATTTGAATTTTAAATCGACCGTCTTGTGGAAGCATGTGTTCGTCGATTTTGAGGTTGGCAAGAATTTTGATTCTTGCGATGATTCCATTTTTTACGGTTTTGGGAAGGGTCATGACCTGGCGAAGCATTCCATCAACACGATAGCGAACAATGACTTCTTTTTCCGTCGGTTCGATGTGAATATCAGAGGATCCTTCATAGACGGCATGCTCCAAAACACTGTTTACGATATTGATGATCGGAAGTTCTTCTGCTGCTTTTTTGAGATCATCGCCCCCTTCTTCTCCTCCTTCAGTGAGTTGTTGAATATTGATTCCTTCTTGTTCAAGGTCTGCGTGGTACCTGCGAAGTGCGTCTTTGATATCTGTTGGAGTGGTAAGAAATACCTCAGGGACGAGTCCAAGCTTTCGTCTGATAAACTCTATCGTCTGGATGTCATCGGGATCGAGCATCGCCAAAGAGATGCTTTCGCTGGTTTTGGCAAAGGCAATGATGTGGTGCGTTTGCGCTAGTGGTGCGGGAATCAGATTGAGGACTTCTTTTTTAATCTCTTGTCCTTTGAGTGGAACAAATTTTACTTTGAGTGCCTCTGCCAGCTTGCTATAGAGCTCTGTTTCGTCTACTATCCCTTCGTCAACCAAAAAAGTATCCAAGTCTTTTTTTTGCTTTTGTGCATCTTCAAGATTTTTTTTCAGGTCTGCTTCTGAAAGTTCAAAATCGGATTTGAGAATTTCTAAAAGCTCTTTTTCGTGAAACATAAAAATGTTCGCTTTACACCTGGCAAGAAGTCCATTATAGTATAGCATAAAGTAACACTTCATCCTATATGAATGAGCAAATAAAATACTCTCGATTAACAAGATTTGTGGCAGCAGGTTACTATTTTTTTGATTTGGGTGAATTACTCATTTTTCGCGAAAAGAATATGAGTGATTTGGAGCAAACATTTGTAAAGTTTCACCTAAACGAAAGTCTTAAGCTTTTGCCATTTTTATTGGTGGGGGGTTTGGGTCTTTTTTTTGGATTGGCACCAAATGAGTTTAATTTTGTGAGTCGTGATTTGGCTAGAAATGCGGGATTCATTTTTTTGGTCGTGTACGTACTGTTTGCTATTCGAGGTATGCGATGTGCCTGGAAAGGGAATATGAAGAAAATATATGACTTTTCGTAGGATGGTTACCACGTTAAATCGGAAAACTATTGTATGAATGCTGAACATAGGTATGAACAGTTAGAAAAACGAATAGAGGCCATAGAGCAGCGGAATGCGCGTGTTGAGGCCGATAAGGCTTGGGAGACAAGCTTGTTTCGAAAGGTCTCGATCGTAGTCATTACTTATATTATTGCGGTATTGGTGATGATGGCTCTCAAAATTGAAAGTCCTCTTGTGAGTGCTGTGATCCCAACAGTGGGCTTTTTTTTGTCTACGTTAACGCTTCCTGCCATCAAAAAGTGGTGGGTGGTACGAAAGAATGGGTTTTTTTCTTAATTTAAACAAATTTCCTTCCACATTCAGGCTTGACAGGGCCTGATTTTTTTGATATATTGCCACTACAGCGCAAAACGCCCGCGGGTCGATGTGGGCACAAGACAATATATTTATGAATACATACGAACTTTTGTTCATCCTCCCAGGGACTATGACCGAAGAGGAGCAAAAGCCAGTTGCAGACAGGGTACAAGAAACCCTGGAGCAAAATGGTGCTTCAAATATTGAAGCAAAAAGTATGGGAAAGAGTCGACTTGCATACCCTATGAAGCATATTCGTTATGGGTATTATCATGTGGTGCATTTCCAAGCAGAAGGAGCATCACTTCCAAAAATGCAAGAAAAGCTACGACTTATCCCAGAAATTCTTAGATCTATGCTACAAGTTTTTGATGCCGAGCGTGCATCAAAGGAAGTAGAGCAGTACTTTGAAAAAGGTCCTGTCGCACATATTTCAAGAGAAAAAGAAGGTGGACGTTCACGAAAGCCAAGTCCTACCCGAAAAGAAACTTCTGAAAAGCCAGTTAAAGAAGAAGCTTCAGAAGAAAATAAAAAAGAAGAAACAGAAGAAGCTGCAGCACCAAATATCGACTTGAAGGAAATTGATAAGAAACTGGACGAAATCACTGGTGATGATGCCGCTAACAATGTTTAATTCATAGTTATTTTTAACATATCCTATGGACCTCAATCGAGCCACAGTCTTAGGAAGACTAACTCATGACCCCGAAGTTAGAACCACTCCCTCAGGCCAGACTGTTTGTACGCTCTCGGTTGCAACCAACCGTGCGTGGACAGATAATTCCGGTCAAAAGCAGGAAAAGAGTGAATTTCACAATTGCGTTCTCTGGGGAAAGCTCGCAGAGATTGCAGGTCAATACCTTAACAAAGGACGTCGTGCCTATATGGAAGGACGTCTCCAGACCAGAGATTGGACTGGGCAAGATGGTGTAAAGCGCTATCGAACGGAGATCATTGTCGAAAACATGATCATGCTCGATGGGCCACGCGGTGATGGAAACAGCAGCCGCTCAAATGCCGTACCTATGCCACAGGCAGACGACTCACTTCCAGTGATTCAACAGTCTGGAGCAGAAGACGAAATTAAGGTAGAGGATATCCCATTCTAATGACCTATGCCAAAGAAAAAAGTAGATGATAGGCCATGCTATTTCTGCGTAAAAAATACACAGCACATTGAATACAAAGATGTACAAACGCTCAGACGATTTGTATCATCATACTTCAAAATTGTGCCACGTCGCAGAAGTGGACTGTGCGCAAAGCATCAACGTCATGTCGCTCGCGCTATTAAGCAAGCGAGAATTGCAGGACTCATTGCTTTTGTACCGAAATAATGGACTATTTGCAAAAAACCTCGGTGAAAGTCGGGGTTTTTTTGTTGGCGAATATTTCAACTTATTTAAGAAAAAGTTGAGCAAAAAATTGTGAGCTTCTCACATCAAGCAGAAAAATATTCATCAAAAATACCTATCACAAAATCGCCCTACGGGCTTTTGGGTTGTGACAAAAATCAGGAGGACCTGATTTTGCGCATTTTTTGATGGATATTTTTTTGTCTTGCTGCTTAAATGCTCACGATGAGGAGTGAGGTCCCTATGTTGACAAAACAGACAAAATGTGATATATTTTTGCGTTAGCTTTTTGGCTGTGTTATGCGTTTATTTTGGAAAGATTCTGGGATAAACGCATTTCGCAGCATGGAGCTGCAAGGAGGACGAGATGAACAGGCAGATCTGGCTCATGGTGGGCCTGATGCTGGTCGGTTGTGGGCAGGACATGGGCAGCGGCCATCAGGTCGACGAGACGCCCCCGGGTCTGGACAAGGCGGAGCAGGTCTACACCGAGCTGACGGGCAAGACCGTCGGCCACCGCTGGCCCACGGTCGAGGAGATCGAGTACAGGCCTCAGGGGCCGAGGGAGCCCGAGCACCTCCTTCTGGAGGTGCAGCTGGACGAGAACTTCGAGTACGTCCAGGCGGACAACCTCGGCGTCGTACTGATCGACATGACGGCGAGCAAGGTCCCCACGTCCGCCTACCTGGCCTTCGTGCTGGCCCGCGATCGGTTCGTACACGAGGCCAAGCGCCAGATCGAGAACTGGAAGGGGGCGAGTCCCGAGCAGTGCTGGGAGGAGTTCCAGCGTGATCGGGAGAAGCTGCAGGCCCGCGGCGCGTGCCGGTACTTCTGCACCGGCGGGTGCGAGCTGGAGCAGATCGTCAAGGATCGTGAAAAGGCCGTCGAGGACGCGGGCTACGCCCCGTGGTCGGTGGATGCCTACTGGGAACTGCACGATGCCTACGTCAGCGCGGAGATCTTCACGCCTCTGCCGGGATGGTTCGTTGTGGGCGAGGATCCCGAGCGAACGCGTCAGGTGATGGCGCTCACGACCGAGTGGGAGCGTCGCTGCATCGAGTGGCAACTCGATCGTGGTGTCGTCAAGAGCCTCGCGCTCCTGTCGACCATGGCCAAGTACCGACGCTGGGCGCTCGAAGAGTTCGGACCCGAGCTGCGCTCCGAGCTGTTCAAGCGGTGGAGCGAGAGGACGTACGTTTCCGATGAGGAGATGTCCTGTGATCCCACGGCTCCGCACGCTGACGTGCGGTTCATGATGTCCTGGGAGGTCGCCTATGAGCTCGAGGAGCGTCAGGTCAGGGACTGGACCTGCGTGAACTTCTTCGAGCGCGAGGTGCAGGCTGACGTGTGCGGCATGCCGGTGCACTCGAGCTACGACTTCATGGATGAGCAGGTCACGCAACAGAACCTGATTCACCTGTTCCCGTTCGAGGAACACCAGGACCTGTAGTCACCACGGTCCGATCCACCCACCAACATACCCCACCCCCGGCGCGTTCCCACCACGCGCCAACCCCAATTATAGTTTTCATCTTGGAAGTTATTGAGGGAAAAGCACAGACATTGATCTGTGCTTTTTTTATTGTATAATACATGCACACATACAAAACTATGACCATTGAATCAGCAAAAAATTACGAAAATCGCGTCGAGCGACAAGCAGAACACCGCGAATCCAAAGAAGGAGAAAAAGATCCCGAGCTTCAAGCTGCCGCGGCTATGGAGCGTGCCGAGCTTTTGGCAAAGGAAGTGAAAAATAGCAAAAAGCAGATGCAAAATATTGCGATCAATGTAGCCAATGTCAAAAATACTATTGCACAGCTGCGCGCCCAGCTCCAACTTGCTGCTAGTGACGATGATCCTCAATCAGTGCAGCAAGACAAGCAAGCACTCGAGGCGCTCAAAAAGAAAATTGCTCTTCATCAAGACGAGCTTATGAAAATGCGAGGAGATTTGATAAAACAACAAATGGAAGTGCTCAGTGAAGGAGGAACAGACATGACACCTTCACAGCTCCAAGAACTGGCACAAAGACAGGTTGATGCGCTTATTGGCTCAGCGCATGATGATGAGTAAAAATTGTGGTATACTAGGAAGGTAAAAATCGTTGCATTGCTACATGGTGAACATCTAGCAAATTTTTACGTATATACGTAGAATATAAAACCATTTGACCACATGGCAATGGAGCAATTATTGGTATGTACCCACGCCTGTCAAAATGTCACAAAGGAATTACTCTCATAGAAATTATTCTTGGAATAGGAATTTTTTTGCTTTTTGCCGTTGGAATTTTTAGTGGACTCAAGTTTATTTTCACAGTGGTGTATCAGTCTCGTGTTCGCATTTTGGAAACAGCTATTTTAAACGAACAAATTGAAATAGTACGGAACATGTCTTTTTATGATGTAGGTATCATCAATGGGTCTCCAGCTGGGAATTTGGAGGCGACAATAACGACCGTACGAAACGGAATATCATTTGATATCGTCCGTACCGTGCGCAACATAGATGATGAGTATGATGGTACGATTGGTGGTGATCCAAACGATACATCACCGGCAGACTACAAGCTCGTAGAAATTTCTGTAAACTGTGTGAGCTGCCGGCAAAGAGTTCCACTGACTATGACGAGCTATATTGCCCCGAAGTATATAGAGGGAAACCCAGACAATGGTGCCTTGTTTATTCAAGTTTTTGATGCCCAGGCTCAGCCAGTAGCAGGTGCCACATTGGACATTGATGCCGTCATTGGCACCACAACCATAGATATCACGGACACGACCGATAACGAAGGATACTTGCGAATAGTTGATCTGCCAGCTGGCGTCAACGAATATACTCTTGTCGCGACAAAGGCAGGATATACCACCGATCAAACAGAGTCATCAACAGAAGCATTGCCAAATCCCGTAAAACCATTTGCTTCCGTTGTAGCGCAAGATGTTACGGAAATAAGTTTGAGTATCGATAGGGTTTCTCAGATTAACCTCACGACCAAAAATATTTTTTGTAACCCGCAAGGGTCTGTACAAGTGAACCGGCTTGGGACAAAGCTCAAAGGAACGGATCCGGAAACGCTCAAAGTCAACGACAATATTGTTACCGATGGCAGTGGAGTATATGGCTATAGCAGTGTTATTTGGGATAGTTATGGTTTTCGAGCAACGGGGTATGATATTTTGGGAACGGTGCCTGCTATGCCACTTTCTGTCCTTCCCAATACGAGTAATGATATTGATTTGATTCTTGGTCCTGATAGCGATGATTCTTTGGTGGTGTATGTTTACGATAGTGTAACGAGCGAACCGATTTCTGATGCCACGGTAAGGCTCACAGATGGAGCTGCTTTTGATCAATCTTCACAAACGGGTGTGGGCTATATTCGACAAACAGATTGGTCAGGAGGAAGTGGTCAAGAAAATATGCTCGACGATACGATGTATGATAGTGATAATGGTGGGGTGAATGTGATTTCGTCGGCTGGCAACATGATGCTTCAGTCTGTTGGGCCAGATTACGTGGCATCTGGCGAGCTTGTTTCTTCTGTATTTGATCTTGGTGTTGGTGTTAATTATCTGTATCTTGATTGGCAGCCAATAGCTCAGCCCGTAGCAACAGGAGAAAACTCACTGCGTATCCAGGTTGCGACAAGCGCCTCGTCGACACCGGCAACGTGGAATTTCTTGGGTCCTGATGGTACAGATGCGACCTATTATGATCAGAATAATTTTGAAATTCACGCTGGACATGATAATGACCAATACTTTCGTTACAAAGTATACTTGTCTACCAATACGACGACGCAATCACCAACACTTTCTGACATTACCATGACATATACAACAGCATGTACTCCGCCAGGGCAGGTCTATTTTGGCAATCTCGTGAATGCCACCGAGTATACGGCTACGGTATCAAAAGATGGTTACGAGACGTCAACACAAGCCGTAATTGTGAGTGGGGATATTGTCTTTGGTGTGTCACTCAATACTTTGTAATATGGATAGGCGTGGAATAACACTTTTGGAAATAGTTATCTCAGTTGGCATCTTTGTTATGCTTACTTTTTCTATCGCTTATATACTTATTACTACGCTCAAATCCAATGCCATTGTATGGGATCAGCTCCAAATTCAAAATGAAGGGAGAAAAGTTATTCAGCAAGTTGTAGATGAGGTCCGTCGGGCTGAAAGTTCCAGTATTGGAAGCTATGCCATTGCTACATCCTCAGCAAATGATTTGGTGTTTTATGCAAACATTGATGATGATGAGCTTCGGGAGAGAGTTCGATTTTGGCTTGATGGAACAGTGCTAAAAAGAAGTACGGTAAAGCCGTCTGGAGCTGACCTAGCGTACAACAACGCTAATGCATTTGTCGTTGAGCTTGCGCACAATTTGACCAACGCTGCAGATGGTGAGGCGGTGTTTGAGTATTATGACGGTGACTATACTGGATCTGGTTCAGGATTAACCCAGCCGGTAAGTACGACCGCTGTCAGAGCGGTGAGAGTACAACTCAACTTTGAACGCGCCCCAGATAAGAGTCCGGAGCCATTGCGTGTGGAAGCATTTACGAGCATTCGAAATCTCAAAACCAATTAATTCATATGAAGTATTTCAAAAAACAATTTGCTCAGTTGGTGCATGATACCAAAGGAACCATGGTGGTTGTTATTTTGGTCTTTGGAGCAGTCGCAACCATGATCATTGCCAGTGGAATTTCAAGCTACGCGTACTTTGAGCATCGCGCCTCAAACAGAAAATACGATTCTGATTTAGCGCTGCATATTGCCGAAGCAGGTTTGAACTATTACAAGTGGCACTTGGCTCATAATCCAACGGACTACTATGACGGCAATGGCGGACCTTCAACGTCTACTGATCCGTATATCCATGATTACTATGACAAAGACGGAAACGCTATCGGAAAGTTTGAGCTTTTGATAGAAGAGCCGGAGGTAGGGAGCACAGTTGTTGGTGTAGAATCCACCGGGTATACCAATTGGTCACCACACGTAAAGCGTACACTCTATGCACGGTATGGTTTTCCGAGTTTTGCTGATTATACGTTCTTGTCAAACGCCAACCTGTGGTTTAGTTTTTCCGCTATTGTTCATGGAGTAATCCATTCAAATGGAGGAATTCGTTTTGATGGTGAGACGGATTCTTGGGTAAAGAGTGCCAAAGAAACATACAAGTACGAAAACCAGACACACAAGGGAGTTTGGGGTGGTGGTGGACCGAAGTCATTTTGGGTGTATCCTGTTCCACCTATTGATTTCGACTCAGTAAGTTCTGATTTGGCAGCTATCAGGGATGAAGCAGATGCTTCTGGTGTACATTTATTTTCTTCCGGTGCCGAAGGATATCACGTGGTGTTTTCTGGTGATACCTACGACCTGTATCAGGTAGATACACGAGATTGCTATTATGGTGAGGGGCGTTGGAGGCACAAGTGGGGTGGTTGGTATTGGGACGGTGAAGTCTATTGTTTTGATATTGGAGATGAAACATTGATCAGTGAAGATAATGCTATCCCAGCAAGTGGCATGTTCTTTTCGGAAGATAACGTATGGGTGGAGGGGACCGTAGATGGAAGAATTACCATTGGTGTGGGAAGGTTTCCTGTCCAAGAACCATATTTGAATATCATTATAAACAATAACTTAGTGTATAACGCCAAAAATGATGACGACGTGGTTGGACTGATTGCACAGGGTGACATCATCGTCCCATACGAAACTCCAGATACCATGGAAATCAATGCCGCACTTCTCTCGCAGTATGGTTCAAACTACCGTCCTTATTATGATGAAGATATGAAAGCAGAGCTTTCCATATTTGGTTCACAGATTTCGTACGAAGGTGGGGGATGGAAATACGTAAACGGATGGGGAAATGTCATTTCCGGATATGAGGATACGATCCACAGCTATGATGGAAATTTGAAGTACAATCCACCGCCAGGATTCCCGGTTGGAAATGTGCATGAGATTCTCTCCTGGGAGGAAGTCGAGTAAGGGCTATTTTCTTGAAAGCTTGTTGATATTTTGGTATAGTTTCTCACAAGAAAGCAGTTATTTACGCTAATTTTTTTACTATGCAAAGCGTTCGAAAAGGAATTATTACGGTTGCAGGATTGGGTACTCGATTTTTGCCAGCTACCAAGGCCATGCCAAAAGAAATGCTTCCGGTGCTTGATAAGCCGGTTTTGCAGTATATTGTAGAAGAAATGGTCGAAAGTGGTATCAAAGAGATTATTTTTGTCACCAGTTCTCAAAAACGTCCGATTGAAGATCATTTTGACCGTGATAGAGATTTTGAAATTTTTTTGAAAAGCAAGGGAAAACTCAATCGGCTTCAACCACTCATTGATTTATGCGAGAAAGTACGATTTTTTTATACAAGGCAGTCAGAGCCGCTCGGAAATGGACATGCCATGATGTGTGCCCGTGAGTTTGTTGGTGACGAACCATTTGCTTTTTCGGACGGAGATTCTATTATTGACGGAGAAACACCAGTGGTCAAGCAACTCGTTAAGGTGTTTAACAAAAAACAGGCATCAGTCATCGGGGTACAGCGTATCGAAGATAAGAAAGCTATGATGAAGTATGGGAATGTCTATGGAACACCGGTTCGGGGTGAGTCAAGAACGTATCGCGTGAGTGAGTTTATTGAAAAACCGGCAATGTCAAAGGTATCACCACATGGGCTGATTGTGGGAGGAATGCGATACGTTTTCACCAAAGACATTTGGGCACATTTGGAAAAACAACGCGAAGGAAGAGATGGTGAGATATGGCTTGCAGACGCGGCCAATTCACTTGCCAAGAAAAAACCTTTTTTTGCCTATGAATACGATGGAATCTATTTTGATACCGGGGATAAACTCGCACTGTTGAAAACAACACTTCATTTTGCCATGAAAGATAATGAAATGGCAGATGAAATTAAAAAATTTGTTTGTGGGTAAAAGATTTTTACATTTTTTCGTATTAAGTCTATTTATTGTAGTAGGTCTTTCGATGTATTTAGAAAATGCGTACGCCGCAGAGAAGCCAAGACTCATTGAGTGTGGTGTGCCAGGGGAGACGACTCAATACACAGTCTGGTGGATGGGGGGAAAATATGAGAAAAGAGTTTGTCTCGATGTAAGGAAAGGTAAAACATCTTTAACGTATTGGGAGCTTTTTCGATCGGGGATATTTAGTGATCATGGTCCTTGGGAAGATGTGGATGCTTTCGTAAGTTACAGATGTGATGGGGCATTTTGGCGGAATCCTGGACTTCCTGAATGGAGAAAGTTAAAGGATATTACTTTTCCACTAGAAGAAAAAATTGAAGTGGATGGAAAGAAGTGTGAATGGAGAGTTTTACTTGATACGGAAGATAGACCAACATATATTTATTATGAGGGTGTGCAGTTGCCTTCTGAGGCAGAAGTTGCTGCTGCCGCGGGTTGTGAATGTAAAATTGAATATGCTGGGATTGGAGGAAATCCGGATCGCGGAGCTGTGTTTTTTGGTGGAGTTGCTAAGCTTCCATATGTTGATCATAACTCGATTCCCAAAAATCAGCTCTGTGGAGAAAGTACCACCGTTACTATTGGTATAGGTCGATCAGGTCCTGCGAATGAATTGTTGAATTTAAGAAAGATTGCAGAGGCACAAGCGCTTGGTCGATCAAATTGTTGGCCAATGTATTTGAAAGAAAGTGCCGTTGCATCAAGGACTCTTCAGATCGATAATGAAGAACAGTGTAAGGCACTAGAGGGTGGACTTCAAAATTTTGCGGTCCCTGAATTTTCTATGAGACTCAATGGAATAGGAGAAGTGACAGTTCGAGGTGCATATCGTATTTTAATTAAAAGCTGTGAGATTGTTGGAAAACTTGAGAGTGCCCCTTCGGATAGTCAGCCAGTCGTTTCAGAAGTTCCTTTTTCAGTGCCAAGCCCATCTTCTCTGAACCGATTGGGGGATACCAATTTTCAGGGCCTTATTGGGAGGGCAATCAAGTTCGTTGTTCAGATGCTCGGATCCATTGCTTTTGTGATGTTTGTGTATGGGGGAATTTTGTTTATGTTTTCTGGTGGAAATAGTAGCAAAGAATTGAAGGCCATTAAGACACTTGCTTATGGAGGTATAGGTGTACTGATTATACTTTCAAGTTATATTCTTGTTCAGTTTTTATTTAGTGCATTTTCATGATGAAGAGATGTGGGCTTTGGTTTGTGTGTAGTTTACTCGGTGCATTTTTCGTGACTCCTCCGTTTGCCGTATCAAAGAATCTTTGTGAATGTTTTGTGGTTGTTGAGGGTGTTCAAGATCGATATGGAAACCCCGTCGGTAACCAGATTTGTAGATCAGAAGGACAGACCAAAGGAGTTTCTCAATTCGTCATAGAGCTTGGGTCTCTTTCAGGGGATACCGTACAGGTAAACTTAGAAGAAAAAATTACTCCATTGGTGAAAAATCTTTATGATGCAACCAATTATGGGTCAAGAGCTTGTTTTCCAATTGAAGAGTCAAAGTATCGTCAGCATATAAACAAGTACATGATTGACGTAAGTAATGTGGATGTCTCTGAAGAATCTTGTGGGGATCAGTTGCATGGTCTAAGTGTAGCAGTACCGGTAAAAAGCACATCAAACGTAAATTACGATGGGTATTATGTGGCAAACCTTTCTTGTAAATATGTTGTTAGAGAAGAAGATGGAAGTGAAGCAGTTATAATCCAAGAGGTTGGAGGGGGTTATAGGGAATTTCGTTTTCAGGACCAACTTTCCAAAGGCGTTGCCGGTTCTTTCCAGATGCTCATAGGAAAAGCGATTAAATTTGTAGTCGGAATGCTTGGATCTGTTGCGTTTATTATGTTTGTATATGGCGGAATTCTTTATATGTCTTCGAGAGGAAATACTGACACGCAGAAAAAGGCGCTCCTTACATTGGCCTATGCAGGGATAGGAGTCGTAATTATTCTCTCAAGCTACATACTGGTGAAGTTTTTGTTTAGTGCATTTTCATAATGCATGGTATAATAGGAGCAATTAAAAAACTTATGAAAAGGAAAATCATTGCCATATTTTCGCTTCTTGCTACCGTTCTTTTGACGGGCGGTCTTGGATGTAAGGGGTTGTCAGCCGACGAACAGGCGGCCATTCAGCCAATATCACTCACATACTGGACAGTATATGGTGATATTGATGAACTTCGGGCGCTTGCTGCAGAGTACAGCCAGCTGCGGACCTATGTCACTGTCAATATTCGTCAAATTCGGTATGATGAACTCGAAGAAAGATTGCTTACGGCGTTGGCTGATGATGTTCCACCGGATATTATCTCTATTCCAGCTGAATCTATCCCGCAGTATCTCAAGTGGCTCGAACCAATGCCAAGGCAGGTGAGTGTTTCCAACGTATACACCAAAGGGACCTATGCCAAGGAAACCGTCGTTGAGCGAGTGGTTCAGCCGATGCCAACCCTTCGTGAAATTGAAAGTACTTTTGTGCAGGCAGTCGTTGATGATGCGGTCATAGGTAATCAAGTATATGGTTTGCCACTTTCACTTGATACGCTGGCACTTTACTACAACAAAAATTTACTTGATCTTTCTGGTATTCCCACACCGCCACGAACATGGGATGACTTCCAAAAGGCTGTTGAACAGATTGTGCGTTATGATGTGAATGGAAATGTTACACAGGTTGGTGTTGGACTTGGGACAGGAAGCAATGTAAACAATGCTGCAGATATCCTTGCACTTTTGATGCTCCAAAATGGAGTAGAGCCAATTAAGGGAAACCGTGTGGCTTTTCACGCTGGAATGGAAAAAAATGTTTCACAAAACCATAAGACTTTTGAGTCGCTTCGTTTTTACACACAGTTTTCTGACAAAACCAAAAAGGCATATACTTGGAACGAGAAACAAGAGCAAGCGCTTGATGCCTTCGTGCGTGGAAAGTCAGCATTTTACATAGGATATGCAAGGGATTTTGCGCAGATGTCACGCAGAGCGCAGGCGCTCAACCTAGAGGTTATTCCACTTCCTCAACTGAATCCAAATAGACCAACGAATGTAACGAGCTATTGGGTGGAAAGTGTTGTAGAAAAAAGTAACAAAGGAAATCATGCATGGGATTTTGTGAGATTTATGACCACGGAAAGAAACATTCGGAAGTACGTCGAGTCTACACGACTTCCATCTCCAGTTAGGACACATGTTACTCTCTTTCAAGACGACGAAGTGCTCGGTCCATTTGCTCAGCAGGTACTCTTTGCCAAGACATGGTATTCTGGTCGTGACGCAGACAGAGCCAAGCGAGCATTTGCTGACTTGATAGAAGCATATCGCCTGCCTGGAGCAACAGATAAAAAGAAGCTTGAAAATGATGTAAACGCTGTGAACTACGCGGCGCAGATCATCCAGCAGACATTGTAGTTTCTTTGGATTATTACTATGAAAAGATTCACGACCAAAAAAGTACTCTCAGCGGTGTTTCTGTTGCTCTTTTTTGTGATACCAACTGTAGCGGATGCTGCTGGACAATGTTTTTATTATAGTGTAAAGATTGACTACAGCAACGAAGGAAAGGCTACCAAACAGTGTCGATCTGACATGACACAAGCAGAAAAGGATCGGTGTGAGCCGTTTACAGGCTGTGGATGTATTTTGGTGCTTGATGAGTCTCATGCGAGGTTACCTGGTGCCACTGCAAGGTGTATGGAAAACAAGGAAGGTGGATTGCAAGTGTGTGATAGTACGGGTGATATATCGACATGTAAAGATTATTTGAATGCAGGAAGCGGTGCGCAGATAAATTCGATTGATGACTGTGTATCTATTTGTTCGACTCCGTTTGCTAATGGTTATGCGGCAGTAAAATGCACCTACTTTCGTCAGGGATTCAATTCGTGTGAAGACGTACTTGCCAAGTACCGTGCAGATTTGAACAAAGAAGAAACTTCCCCTGTTCCTGAAAGTCTCGAGCGAGGACAACTGCGACTTCCAGACTGCGCTTACAGTAAAACCGGGTGCCGAAACATCAATGCACTTTTGGAACTGGTGATCAACATCGGCGACTGGATATTTGGATTTATCGGTGGTGTGGCCCTTTTGGTGTTTGTCTATGGTGGGTTTGTCGTGGTAACATCATTTGGGAATGCTGAAAAAGTCAAAAAAGGATATAGTATTCTCGGAGCGGCGCTTATTGGTATGGCCATAGCGGTAAGTGCCTATTTACTCGTGGATTTCTTGCTTGATGCTCTTACGGTTAAGGAAGAGTTTAGAAGTGTAAGGTAATATGAAGAAACAGATTTTGTATTTTGTGTATACTTTAGGAATTATCTGTGCAGTATTTTTTCCTATGGTCACATACGCCGAAATTGTTAAGTGTACCTGTCGTGTAAATATTGTCCAGCCTGGTGATCTGTGTGTTGTAGAACATTCAGAGGTGTTTACCTTTGACACTGAGAATGGTGCAGTAGTTCCAATTGATTTGCCATTAGACGGTTTTTTTGCAGATGCGGCAGATACACAAGCATGTATGAATGTCGCTCCTCCTTTTGATACCATATCTGGTGGGCAAACATTGCAACTTGCTGTGGATAGCTGTAATGTAGATCAGGAGGAAGAAAAAGATGGGAATAGTTATACACTAAACTGCTTTTTCGAAGGACAAGATCCTGCCGCCGCGCCAGGCGCAGCAGCAGGCGCGCCAGGATCTGGCGCTGCTCCAGCCTCCGGTGGTGATGTCGGAAAAGAAGGAGAACTCCGCAAATTATCCCTTCCAAACCCTCTCCAAGAGGTAAATATCAACCGACTCATTGGGCGTATTATTGGACAGGCACTTGGCCTCCTTGGATCTATTTCACTTGCCGTGTTTGTGTATGGAGGATTTATGTTTTTAACTTCTGCTGGTAACGATGATAAGGTCAAAAAAGGTACCAATGCCATGCTCTATGCCGCAGTCGGGGTATTCCTTGTTTTGGCAAGTTATGTTATACTAAGGGAAGTATTTACTAAGGTATTTTAGGCCTGATTTTAGGTAAAGACATGGGATTCTTGACAAATTCGAGGCACCATGTCACTATATACCGTTATCTATCTAAACTTATGAAAGGGGGTGAGAAACATGCTTAGCAAATTGAGTAAGAAGGCAATGCTCGGATTCGGGGCTTTCCTCGTACTTGGAACAGCACTTGTTCCTGCTAGCGCAGGAGCTGCTGAAGTTGACGATGACGTTAACACTTTCTTTGGAGTATCATATGCACAAAAGTCAGGTCTTGGTAACCGTGATGTGCGTGATACTATTGCCTCTATCATTCGTGTCGCTCTTTCACTTCTCGGTATTATTGCGCTCCTTATTATTCTCGCAGGTGGTTTCCAATGGATGACCGCAGGTGGTAATGATGATAAGGTTCAGGAAGCGAGAAAGCGTATGATTCAAGGTGTGATCGGTCTAGCGATCATCATGAGTGCATATGCAATCTCTATCTTTGTTATCGAACAGCTGTCAGAAGCAACCCAATCAGGTCAAGCTGATGCTGCAGATCTTGGTGCCGGTGACGAAGAATAATATTTACCGGAGAGACGGGCGCACACTGGTGCGCCTCACTTTCTTGTAAACCCTATGAAAAAACTCTCCCCATATATTTCTTTTGGGATCTTACTTCTTGTTTTGGCGGTTTTGTTTGCCCCTGATTTTGCGTTTGCTGGTGGACCAAATCTTGGTCTTGAGTTTGGGAGCAATACCGGACTGGGAAAATCAGATGTTCGTATTACAATAGCGCGAATTATCAAGGTCGTGCTGAGCGTTCTGGGAATACTCACCCTTGTGCTCATCTTGTTTGCCGGATTCAAATGGATGACCGCTGGAGGAGATGAAAGCAATGTTGACAGTGCAAAAATGATCATGAAAAATGCCGTCATTGGGCTGGCGATTGTGATGGTTTCCTACGCGCTTACAGACTTTATTCTGACGAATCTGTACAAGCAAACCACTGGGTACGACTATCACGAGGAGGTATTTATACCGTAAAAATAGATAAATTGAAAAATTGTTAAATGGTTACATTGAGGATCAATAAATAGCTATGCTATCATTTGTAATGGAATAGTGTAATCCTTTAGCAATTTGTCAATTTCGCAATTTTCTTCTATGAACACAAAATTCAAAATACTTTTTCTTTCATTTACGCTTACCATAGGAGTTTTGCTTGGTGCTGGTTATGCACTTGCCAACGATTATGGGCTTGGTGCTACCGCTGGAGCTGCCGGACTTACCAATTCAGCCGGTGGAAATGATGTGCCAACTATTCTTGGTAATGTTATTGGAACGGCACTATCAGTAGTATCTATTGTCTTTTTTATCCTCATGATTTATGGAGGATTCTTGTGGATGACTGCACACGGAAAAAGTGATCAGACAAGTAAAGCACTTGATACCATTATTGCTGCGGTGATAGGTATTATCATTGTACTTGGAGCGTATGCGCTTACCCAATTTGTGTTTGATAACATTGCTGGAGGTGGAGGCGCTGGCGGAGGTGTGGCACCTTCTGCGGCTGATCTTAAACCGAATGATACATCTTGCAATATTGATGCAGACTGTCAATCTGGTGCATGTGTTCTCTTTGCTGGAGCACCGACTAAGCTTTGTTCTGCGCCTGGTGCAATCGGAGAAGAATGCCAGGCAAATAACCATTGTGTTACTGGAAATTGTCAGGGTGGCCAATGTGCAGATGGGGGGGCAGCGGCAGGCGCAGGCGCAGGCGCTGATGACCTAGCCGCACAAAGAAATCAGCTCAATGCAGAGCTTCAGGGAATGCTACAGCTTGTCGATGGTTTTGCTACTTGTATAGATGATGGTGATAACGTCGGCTGCGACGATGCTGAAGATGACTTCGGTGAACAGATAACTGAGCTTGGAACACTCATTGGCACGGCACAAGCGACGGATGATATTGCTCAAAAGGAGGCATCAAAGATACAGGTGCAAACTAAAATAGATGCAATGGCAGGGATGATGAGGAATGTGTGTGATCAAGATGTACTTAATTGTGCAGCGCGAGCAGGTAGGTAAAAAAGATTGTATGCAGTTTCGTGTGAAAACAAAAACGTTTCTATTTTTAGTAGGGTGTTTAGCTCTTTCCATATTATTGTCCGTGCCGAGCTATGCCAAAAAATCCTTCGCCGATCAGGGCGCAGCACTTGATACTGCCGTAAGCCGAACCGGAGTGAGTGGCGAAAACCTCACCAGTCTTCCTGCGTTTATTGGCAATGGGATACGAGCCGCCCTATCTCTTGTGGCGGTTATTTTCTTCATACTCATGTTTTATGGGGGAATGCGTTGGTTTACCTCTCGCGGAGAAGAAGATGCGGTCAAGCACGGGCGGGATACCATATCTGCCGCACTCATTGGGCTTTTACTTGTCGTTGGAGCATACGCAGTTACGAATCTCGTACAAGATAGAATTATTAGCGGCAATCAGTCAGTTGGTGCTGGAGCAGGAGGGGATAGCGGAGGAGAGCCAGGAGCCCCGGGATGCTGTCTTGATGCTATCCAAGATGCAGGAGCGAACATTGGATTTTCTGGTGTAGACTTTGACCTCGGATTTTCTTTTGTATACGCAGCATATATTCGTGATAGACAGGGCTGTAGCACACGCCAAGCAGATGATGCTCTTGCTGGGGCTGAGGGGTCGTACTGGTTTTGGTTCCCGGAAACCGGTGGCGATATGAACAAGTGTAATGAAATTTTTATAACTTGCTTTGATGATGCTGTAGTTGGGCAAGATAAAATTGCTGACAAAAATGCTTGCGCTCAAAATGTTATTCGGCAAAATGGCTGGCAAACTCCTACGAATTAGTAGAGCAAAATTTTGTATGCTATACTTGATCATATGAATATGAAAAAATTTGCAAAAAAAATAACTTCTTTTTTTATCGTGGCATTGCTTTTTGCCCCTACGATGGCCGGAGCGGTTGGTCTACAAAAGTCGGGTACGCTGCTTGGTCAAACGGCTTCTAAGACAGGAGTTGATACCAGTAAGCAGGTCGAAGATGTTGTTGGGGCCGGAATTCGAGCCGGGCTTACCTTAGTGGGGCTAATTTTCCTTGTACTTATGGTCTATGCCGGGTATCTTTGGATGACAGCGCGTGGTGAAGAGTCACAGGTAGACAAAGCAAAAAAAATCGTCAGTACCTCTATCATTGGTCTTGTGCTGGTGGTAGGTGCGTATGCTATCACCTTCCTTATTACTTCTCGACTTGGGAGGTAAAGAAGACGGATAAATAGGACGTTTTAAATTGTTATACTATGAAAAAATACCTCCTCATATTAGCTTTTGCTATAGGTGTGGCGCTTCCGTTTTCAGCTTCTGCTTTTGTTGATCTTGGAAAAGATCGCCTAACTGGTGGTGGAAGATCTGCAGGATATTCCGTAGATACTACCACAGAAACCACTTTTGCAGAGATTGTCGGTGAGGTTATCGCTGTCGCCCTTTCGCTCGTGGGTGCGATTTTTTTGGTTATTACGTTTTATGCAGGATTTCTGTGGATGACGGCACATGGAGACGAACAACAAGTCGACAAGTCAAAAAACATGATTCGTCAGTCTATGATTGGACTTGCGGTAGTACTGGGTGCTTACAGCATTACGAATTTTGTGGTTCCACGGCTCGTGGCAAAGACCACAGGTGGTGCTGCTTCTCAGGGCGGGGAACCTCTCAAACCGGGCGATACTCTTTGTTGTATAAAGACAGATGAAGGAACTGGAAACGAAGTATCACGACGCATTGTGCAGGAAGTTTCGCAGTGTTATTCTAGTGGTTTTTTTGGAATTGGATCAGGTTGCTCTGATAATAATGTCGATGGTCATGAATGTCAGGCGATGGCAATGCCAGCAGAACAGTGTAAGTAATATGAAAAAACTGAAGTACATTTTCATGGTTGCCATCTTTGGGATAAGCCTAGCACCGAGCGTGGCTTTTGCTGGAGTTGCCTCTGATCTCAACGCGCAACTTGGTGCAGGAGCCAAACGTGCTGAGTACGGAGAGGCGCAAGATCCAAGGAATTTGGTAGAAGAAGTGATTAAAGTCATCCTCGAGCTTACCGGGACTATATTTTTGGTGTTAATTATCATTGGTGGTTTTCATTTTTTTACCTCAGCGGGTGATGAAGAAAAAGCAACAAAGGGAAAGGCATATATTCGAAATTCCACCATTGGTCTTGCGGTGGTTTTGGCATCGTATAGCATTACGCTTTTTGTCGTTTCGCAGACACAGCAGGCGGTGACTCCCGGGGGACCTGGTTCTGGTCCGCGAGATGTCGTTCCTCCAGGTACGGCTCCTGGCGAGATCGTTATGTGTTGTGATGTTGAATACCGTGGAATTCTTGTCGATGACTCAGAGACTTTTATTGTCCAGCAAGAAAGCGATTGTTACAGCCGATGTGATCGTCCAGGAGAAAATGGAGCCCCAACCACCTGTGTGGTTTCTCGTGTTACCAAAAATGAATGCGTAAATAGACACTAGGGCCTTTATGAAAGCACAAAAAAAACATAAATTCTACTTTGTACTTACACTTGTGATAATGGTAATTTTTTTGCTTCCCGAGGCTTCACATGCACTGAGCAGAGCCGTTGGCCAAACCAGTGCTGTTGCCGGCTCTCAAGGGGCAAATTTTGGTGAAGCTGCAGACCCACGCGTTGTCGTGGCAAAGGTTATCAAGAATATACTTGGGATCATGGGAATTGCTATGGTTGGTTTTTATGTCTATGCAGGCGTTCTTTGGACATCTGCTGGCGGTAGCCAAGACCAGGTTGATAAAGCAAAAAAAATCATACGGTACAATGTTATCGGAACCATCATTATCTTTATGGCGTATAGCATTACGTATTTTATATCTACTTCATTTTCTCGTGCGACAGTGGATAAACCTGAGGGGCAGTGGCAGATTGATATTGGCGAGGACCAAGATCGATTTGATAGGCCAAATGTTTACCGGACACCAAGCAACGAAGCCTACTATAACACGAACTAAAAAACACCACGGTCCATTCGTGGTGTTTTTTTATCCTTCTATTATCATTTTCGATGGACGCTTTTTGTAGGTAAGAGGGCTGTATAAAAAGTCTTTTTTGAGTATTTTTTCTATTGTATCTGCGAGGCTTTCTTTTTGTGAAATGTGCTTTCCCAAATGATGTTGCTCAATAAATTGGGCGTTGTCTATTTCCTGGCCAGGAATTGGCTCTATTGCCAAGAGAGGTTTTTGTAGTGTGATGCACTCGGATGTCGTAATTCCTCCAGGTTTAGAGATAACAACATCGCTGCATCGCATGAAATTTTGCATTTGATCCGTCCAGCCATGTGCTTGGTAATGGTGCTGTTTTGGGGCAAGGTTCTTTAAAGAAGCTTGGAGTTTTGCATTCTCTCCAGCGATGGCAACAATATTGCAGGGGTGTGAAATACCATCAATAGCTATACGGACATAATGATCAAGAGGAATGAGTCCGTGACCACCAGCCAAAAAAAGGAGTGTTGGGAGATTATCTTTGAGGTTAAGCTGTTTTTGCAGGTCAGTGAGGCTATAGGTATCATAAAATGCGCTTCGGATAGGGATGCCGGAGACAACTGTATTTGCTTTGGGGACAAACTTTTTGAGTTCATCGGAAGTCGATTCTGCAGCAACAAAATAGCGTCGCATGTTTGGGTGGGCCCAAAGGGCATGTACGCCATAATCAGTGAGAACAGCGTCAACGGGAATCGATATGCTACGATCTTTATTCATGTCTGAAAACACATGCGCTGGCAAAAAATGCGTAGCAATGATTCTGTCTGGTTTGTAGTCTGCTACAAAATCATTTAGCTTTTTAGCATGCATGATATGTACGAGTTTTGAAAGTTCACTGAGTCCTTTTGAGGCAGAAGGTCTATTCGCATTTTTGTATAAAAATCCCCAGAGCGTGGGGAAGCTTTTGATAAAAGATTCATAGGAGTTGGCAACCAGTTTTTTGGCTTTTCCACTTACCAGTTCCAGCAGGTCTATGTGTTTGGCGTCAATACCCTGGGCATGTGCCTCTTGTTCGAGTGCAACAGCGGCGCTTGTGTGGCCTGAGCCGGCTGAGACTGACAAAATAAGGATTCGTTCTTTTTTCATATACAGATAGTATACGTGAGAATGTTACTTGGCTCAACAAAAAAACACGCACGGGGGTGACCAACGGGAATTGAACCCGTGATAAGGGTACCACAAACCCCTGTGTTACCACTACACCATGGCCACCCCACTGCGTGCTTTAGGCGTGACGAGAGGTATTATAGGGGAAAATGGGAGGTTTGTCAAGAATAGACCGGTATGTAGGAGGATAAAAAATCCAGGCTTCAGCTGGATTTTTTGAGGAGATATTGATAAGTACCTATTGACTATTTCCCTCCTGCCCTTTCAAAGGCTCGAAGAATCTCAAGTGGAACCGCAAATATGACCGTATTTGATTGGTCTGAAGAAAGGTCGTTGAGGGTGTTGAGCGTACGCAAATGAAGTGCTCCTGTTTGGCTGGCAAGCATTTCAGCAGCTTTTTGAAGATTTTCCGCCGCTACAACCTCACCGCTTGATTTGATGATTACCGCACGTCTTTCACGTTCTGCTTCTGCCTGTTTTGCGATGACTCGTTGCATTTCGTCTGGCAGGATAACGTCTTTGAGTTCTACTGAATCAACAAGGATTCCCCATGGGTCGGTTGCCTTGTCGACAATGGTTTCAATCTTTTTTGCAGCAGCATCTCTGTTGGCAAGAAGCTCGTCGAGCTCCATTTCACCGACGACATTTCTCATGGTTGTCTGCGCAAGCTGAGAGACGGCAAACCAAAAGTTTTCGACTTCCAAAATAGCTTTTGATGCATCAGCGACCTTGTAATAGATAACGGCGTTTATTTTACAAGAAACATTATCTTTGGTAATGGCTTCTTGAAAAGGAACATCTACGGCTTTGATACGCATGTCCACTTTGGTCATGCTTTGTACTACCGGCAAGATGATGCGCCAACCTGGGTTGACGACTTTATGAAATTTTCCGAAAAAGAATTTTACTCCACGTTGGTATTCATTGACTTGGCGAATGGAGATCAAGAGAATGACCAAAATAATTATGAGGAGCGTTCCAAATGGTACCATAGGGATAGGTTAAGCTTTATATAAATAGTATTTCAAAAAACAGGGAAGATTTCAAGCCAGGGTGGTGCTGGCTATTCGGTGTGGGTGTACAGGTGTGGCCACACGGCATAGCGGAGGTCAGCGTTTGTCTCCACCTCCATCTGAGCAGATAGAAAGACGGTTCGGTGGTCTGGGGGGAGTACACGCCTTATGCTCACCAGTGGTGAGCGTAGATAAGCGATAGGTTCTTCGATGACATTTCGTCCTCCGTTGGACGCATGGATCGCTGTGCCTTTCTCGGTCAGAAGTACCACATGTCCTACGGGGGGATCGACATGAGTCCAGCTGTGGTATCCCAGGGTGAAACCAAGATCGCCATCCTGAAATGGTTCGCCGTTTTTCAGCGCTTGGCCTTGCTGGCTTTGCTCTGCGCTAAAGCGAGGGAGCCAGACACCCATCTGGCTGTAAATCCACTTTACAAAACTCGAGCAGTCCACGAGCTCAGGGGCAAGGGAAGCACTGACATGCTTTACGTATTGACTCTGGCCGATTTGACCGCGTGCCATCTCGACGGGGTCGATTCGCTGCCAGGCGCATCCAATAGCCCCCAATGCCTCGTAGATCTGCCTGTCACTGAACTGTTTCCAGAAGTCGATATTTCGGTCGATCAGACATCGTCCTGCGCGAGCGTGAAAAAGCATAATTCCCCTGCGCAATCGTGTTCCCCCAAAGGAGAAAGATGGTTGAGAGTTTGTTTTGCTTCGGCACTATTGAAGCAGAAACTCAGCAGGAAGTCAATGCAGAAAAAAAACAGCGTATTTTTGTGCTGTTTTTTATGGTACCCCCGCTAGGAATCGAACCTAGAACCTCGGCTTAGAAGGCCAATGTTATATCCATTTAACTACAGGGGCATGAATTTTGCTTTAGCACTCGACATTGTCAGGGGCAAAGCATGGTGTTATCCATTTCCCGCCCAAGGCGGGTCCGCCTCGGGCGGAAACTACAGGGGCATCTTGGGCAATGGGATCATTTTAGGGCAAAAGGACCAAAAAGTCAAGGTGAGCCCTTCTTTCTGTGAAATTTTTTGTGAACTTTTTTGAGACCCTTATCTGTGATGTGAGTATATATCTGTGTGGTAGTAATAGAAGAATGACCAAGCATGGATTGCACGCTACGGATGTCAGCACCATTTCCTAGCAGATCAGTGGCAAAGGAGTGACGAAGTGTATGAGGGGTCACTGGTTTGGTGATACCGGCTGCTTTTGCCCATTTTTGAACAATGCGTTGCACGGAACGGGGCGTAAGGCTTCTTTCAGCGCTTCGATCGCTTGTGGTCCTTTTGTCGTGAGATACAAATAAACTTGAACAGATATCTTTGCGGGTACGCAAATACTTTTCTAAGGCACGCTTGGCATCCTCAGACAAAAAAGCAATGCGCCGTTTTCCACCCTTTCCACTGACAGAAAATTCATCTCGCTTGAGGTTGATATCTTTTTTTTCAAGCTTTGCAAGTTCCGATACACGAAGGCCTGTACAAAAAAGCATTTCTAGTATGGCCTTGTCCCGAACGGGTATTAGTGGGTTCCCAACAGTTTTTTCCTTGAGGGGTGCTTCCAGAAGACGAAAGACCTCATCTTGCTCGAGGAAGGTTACCTCGCGATCTGGCATCTTCATCAGCTCGATTTTTTCTGGGGCAAGTGTTTTTACATCTCTTTTGGCCAGATACTTGAGAAAGGAGCGAAGGGCAATGAGGTGGTAGTTCTGTGTATTTTTTTTGAGTTCATCTCCGTGGACATCGATAAGACGGTTGAGCCACAAGCGGTATTTGCGAACATCTTCGCCGGTGATGCTTTCGGGATTTTTGTCGCCAAACCATTCAATAAACCGCCTCAGGTAGAAATCATAATTTCGCAGTGTCTTCTGGCTGCGATTTTTTTCAATTTCAAGGTGTTCAAGAAATTGTACGAGATATTTTGAGAGTTTCATGTATATATTGTACGACACATTTGCATTTCAATCAACGGTTCTTCATGATAAGTAAAATTTTGCTAAAATAGGTAAAATTTGCCTATTGACAAAAGTACTTTTTTGTGCTATACTATGTATGTGAGAAGTTCCAAAAGCGTGTTGTTATCGCCACGGAAAGTCTCGCACGCAAAAAAAGGTCGAAAACAGACCGAAAATAAAAACAAAAACAAAATATGCATAAGCAAAATAAGGGTGTAAAAGCACCTGCACAGTTTGACTTTTCTTTAGTGTATCTCTATTTATTGACTGGTATAGTGATGTTTATATCAGTTTTTTTATTCATACCAAACCTGTCGTAGGAAAAGAGAAGAGACAAGCATGGGCATATACGTTGCCAAAGGGAAGGTTTTTTATTACAATAGCGCATATGCCTCAATTTTCTTTAGTACTCCCAAATATTCGTTCTTGCCACAATGTTGGAGCCATGTTTCGTACGGCTGATGTATTTGGGTTTGAAAAACTTTATCTCGTTGGATATACAGCTCAGCCTCCAAAACCTCAGATCGATAAGGTTTCGCTTGGGGCAGAGCAGTGGGTCTCATGGGAGCACGCCGAGGATCTTGAAAAGCTGATAAGGGAGCTCCAAAAAGATGGAACAAAGGTGATAGCTCTTGAAAAGTCCGAGATGAGCACAGATATACGCGACTTTCAGATTCGGGAAGAAGAAAACATTGCTCTTGTGGTAGGCAATGAAGTAACCGGCGTTGCACCTGAGATTCAGCAGCTTTGCGATGGAGTTGTACATATTCCCATGTATGGGAAAAAGGAAAGCCTTAATGTCAGTATTGCCGCTGGTGTTGCTATGTACATACTCAAGCATGCTCTAGGATGAGTGACAGACTCCGTAAAGCGGGGTTTTTCTTTGTTAAAGGGATTTGATATACTAGAAGTATCTTTAAGAGTGTTGTTCTACTGTAAACTTTTTTGATTGTAGACTTTAGGTTTAGAATTTTACTGATGATTTATGTCAGAAACTATTCATTATACATTGCATATTTTTGAGCGGCTTATACGTCAGATGCCTCCACTAGTTCCTGAGAAGATCCAAAAGGACATGCACCGCGCATTTGAACAGATGAGGCATAATCCAAGTCTTCAGGAGCAAGATCTCGAGGATACCATTGTTGTTTTTGGAAAAAAAGTTTGGCCATATCGTCAGGCCTTTTTGGAATTTTTTCGTGTTCACGAGGGACGGTTGGCAGAAAAAGCATTTCTCAAGAAAGCAAGTGCTGGCATTAAAAAGAAATACAAAGAGTTTCAGGCAGGAGGAGGCAATTTTCGTGATTTGTATTATGGAAGGCTGGCATTGTTTTTTACTTCAGAGCAGCGTAATGAAATTTGCGTTTTGCTAGTAGAGGTATACGAAGATGTGAGACGTCATGCCAAACAAGCCGTTCTCAGTAGCCAGCGAGTGCAATATGAAAAAAGAATTGAGGAGTTTAAAAAGGTTCTCAAAGATATCGAAAAGCAGATTGAGGGACTTCATATGATGGCAGATAATGAACAAGAGCATCCTGAGCTTGCAGAGGAAATTCGTCAACATATACGTGGGTTTGAGCATGGTATTGCATTGCTTGGTCCAAGTATTGATTATACGGCAGTATGCAATTCAGGTCTCCATTTCCAAATGAGAAAAGAACAAAAGAGAATGCTCAGTAATCGATAAATATGGAAAACTATACCAAGAAATTGTTTCAAATTTTACTTGAGAGAAAACCTGTGGGGATGGACGAAGAAGTATTTGAAAAGGCAAGTGAGCAGTGCAAAAGTATCACGGATGAAGCTATGCCTGAACAGGTTGAAGCGTTCATGATAGAGTATGGACTTCATGCGTGGCCACTTTGGCAGGCAGAATATGAGCTTAAACAGGAGATAGGAGAAAATTTACAGCAAGAGCTTTTTTTGTCTGCGCTTCCTGACGATGTAAGGCAGCGATGGATCGAGTTTCAGATGGAAGGGCATTCTTTTCGTGATGGCGATGCTTATGAGAAGGCTTTTAGCGCTGAGGAGGACGTGCTTATAGAAAAAGCCAGCGTCGAGGCGCAGGTACAAGCCCGTGAGCAGCTTCGAGCACTTTTGGCTGGAGAAAAGGCATCGGAGTATGAAGCGGCTGCTCAGAAATATTCCATTGAAAAAGAAGAGATACTCACCAAGCTCAAAGAGCTTGAAGGTCTCAAGAAAAAAGGAAAAAAATGGGCGAGCGAAATAGATCAGGTGGTTCTGGATACTCGGCGTGGATTTGCTGAAATCAATGAACGACCACAGGTGCAGGAGGTCCAAGGGAAGATCGATTTTTATGTGGGACAGATAGAAGCAGGAAACAAGTAATATGAAAAAGGTTGCACTTATCGTGGCTGGAGAAGGTTTTCAGTCAAAGGAGTATCTTCCCATAAAAGAGCAGCTTGAAGCTGCAGGGGTTGTCGTGGTAACGGTCAGTGATGTATCAAGACAGGCAACTGATAATGAAGGGCGGGGATATCCAGTGGATCTAGTGCTCAGTGCAGTAGAGGCTCTGGCATTTGATGGAGTTTTTTGGATAGGTGGTTCTGGTACACTTGAGCATCTGGATAATCAAGAGTCAAATAGAATCGCCAATGAGTGTATGCTTTTGCAAAAGTTCTATGGGGCCATTTGTATTGCTCCTCGTATTTTGGCTAAAGCACATGTGATGACAGGGAAGAAGGCAACCGGTTGGAATGGTGATAATGCACTCGCGCAGATATATGCCGAAAACAACGTTGAATATATTGCAAAACCGGTAGTTGTTGACGAGTATCTCATCACCGCAGATGGTCCAGGGAGTGCACAACGTTTTGGAAAAGCAATAGCCGATGTGTTTGCTGCAAAAGTATGACACCCAAGAATGCGACCCCAAGCTTTTTAGGGCTTGATTTCTTAGTAGACAAAACAGGAAAGGTATATTTCAACGAAATAAATTCTTTTCCTGGTTTTTTTATTTATCATCATGAGCGACTGCCAGAACTTTTTGATTTGATAACTGGTCTTGTGGATCATTATGGAAAGGATATTGTTTTGATATATTCAAAGAAAAAGTTTTTTCAGTGGACCAAACAAAATTTGCGGTTTCGAAGGCTCAGTGAGCTCACCGATGGTCAAGCCCGTATGTGTATTGTGGAAGATCCAAACAATGTAGCATCAGATTTGAGAGATATTTTTGGTCAAAAAGTCAAACATGGGGTGATTTTCACGTCATCAATTTCCATAAAAAAACAATTCCAAAAGCGGCGAGGTTTTTCAGTCATAAACAGTATTGAGCTTTCAGAGTTTGTGAGAGATAAATGGAAGGTACATGAATTTTTTGCAAAATATGCCCCAGAAATATGTCAGCCGAAAACATTTTTGCTCAGTCAAAAAATTGCTATTGGAAAATCAGGCCTGAAGCGATTGGTTCTCAAACCTCGCTATGGTATGGGGGGTGAAGGAGTTATATTTACCACCAAGGGAAAGCTTGAGAGCGTTGCCAAACAAAAGGGGATAGTTCGCAGCCAGTATGATCAATGGATTGTACAGGAGGTTATTGTCGCAAGGAGAGGATTAAAAGCACAGGAGTACTATGATGTACGCAGCTACCTCATGAACCTTCATTATGTCAACGCCTTTATGCGTACATCGACGAGTCAGGTCGTAGGTATATCACAAGGTGGTTGTATCAGAGCGCTGCCGAAAAAAGAAAAAGCTCCAATAGAAAAGGCATCTGCCTTGGTGGCAGATGCTCTCAAAAAGTACTTGGTGTACTAGCGGCGTGCACGTTTGGCGGCAAACTTGATGATTTCTCCGGCAACGTCTCTTCCTGTGGCCTTGGTGATTCCCTCAAGTCCTGGATTCGCATTTACTTCAAGGACCTTTGGTCCTTTTTTGGTACGCAAAATATCTACACCTGCCATATCGAGTCCGCACGCCGCTACTGCTGCAAAGGCAATGTCTTTTTCCTTGCGAGTAAGTTCAGCAACGCGCACTCTGCCTCCGAGTTTAAAGTTGGATCGGAATTCACCACGTTTGGTTGCGACACGCTCCATGGCAGCAATAATACGCTTACCGAGAATAAATACACGGATATCTTTTCCTTTTGATTCTTTGACGTACTCCTGCACAATAAGTGGATTTGATCCTCCACTTTCTGTAAGCATTTCTACGATAGATCGCATTCCACGTTTGCTCTCGACAATGGCAACACCAAGGCCATGTGATCCTGAAATATTTTTGAGTATTACTGGGTAAGTCCCGAAGTCCTTTACCACGTCTTCAATGTAGTCCGCACTTCGGACAACATAGGTTTTTGGCATGGGGACACCATTTTTTGCAAGTGTCTGAAGGGTATGGACTTTGTTTTTTGCCTTGATGACTCCTGAGTGTTTATTGACTACCTTAACGTTTGACATTTCAAACTGTTTGATCAGGCTTGCATGAATTTCGAGATCTTTGTGCAGAAAATTTGCACGCACAAGGAGTATTTTGGCTCTTGGTGGCTTACCATCGACTAGGATCTTGGGTTTTCCCGTAAATTTAAGTTGGCAATCGCGGGAATGGATAATTTCTATTTCATGCCCAAGCTTTTCAGCTGAATCACGAAGCATAGAGAGATCAGTTCTTACAGTTGAGCTGAGATTGCCTGCACTTCCGTAGACAAGAACGTGTATTTTCATAGGAGTGTTTTGAGTGATTGAGCGATGAGCGCACCTGTGCGTTTGGCGTGCTCTTTGTCAGTTCGCAGTGATTTATCAATTTCTAATTGGAATGCCCAATCAGCTTTGTTAATGGTTTTGTGAGTTTGTATTCCCGTCCATCTGCTCCAAGCCGGAAAGTATCTACCGATCGTTACCTCTTTGTCGCTGACGGCTTTGAAAGTGTGTTCCAATTTTTTCCTTAGAAGAATTGCCATTTCGGGTGGCATGGTCACTTCACCGTTGTTTTCTTTTACATTGGCGCTATCTTCAAATGCACGTATATGTGAATTATACCACGCACCCATACCAATATCTATACAACTGTCTTGGTTTTGCATTCCGTGAATATGGACAATGATAGCTCGCCCAAGATCGCTTTCGCGCACTTTTTTTTGCAGAGCAAAGATATCTTTGTAGAATGCTTTTAAGTCAGGATGTTTGTTTTGAAAGAGGTGCTTTCCCCCCTTTTGCCACCAGGTGAGACGGTTAAAGTTGCATACTCGCTCCGGGTACCTCTTTGCTTTTTTGTTGGTCTCTTTGAAATACTGTGTGTTAATCACGGCGCTAGCCTGAAGTTCCTGTGCCAGTGCGTAGGTGATGTACCTTGTAAAAGCATCGTCACCTGCAGCGTGCGGAGCGACAAAAATAAAGTTAGATGCTTTTTCGACCATGTATCCATAAGGACGTGATTGGTAGTTGGCTTTTTCCATACAGCAGGCTAATAGTATAGCGGAAAAAGAAGAAAATGTCCAGACTTGGGTCGTATACGTAAACTGGACTTATCGTAGTGGCTGTGGGAGGATTGAGGGATATTTTTTGAGCAGGCTCGATATGCCGGCTCGAGAGAGAAGTCCGTTTTGTGCACCAAATTTTTGGATGACACCACCAGCGTTTGCTGTTGCCCAGCAAAGAGCTTCTTGGGGTGGCTTTTGGTATATGATCGCCGCAAGCAGTCCACTGGCAAACGCGTCCCCTGCACCAGTTTTTGCAAACGCCTGAATAGGAAAGGGTTTCATAAAAAAAGATTGACCGCTTGAGCGGAGGAAGGATCCTTTGGTCCCATCAGTGATAGCAACCTGAGCAATGCCAAGTTTTTCAAACTTTTTGAGAAGAAGAGGTATATCTCCTTTACTTTTGAGCATGGCTTGGGCTTCCTCCTTGTTGCAAATGAGTAGGTTTACATAGGGAAGGACTTCATGAACAAGAGACATGTTGTCTTTGAGCATGTGAGACCCTGGATTGAAGGCAAGATTGCTGTGTTTATGTTTGCGCAAATAGGAAATAACCCCTTTTTGAATATTGGAACAATTTTGTCCGTGGGAAGTGTAGTAAATCCACTGCGTTGGGGCAAGTTTTGGGAGCTTGTATTTTCTCTCTGGGTAGTAGGATAATATGGTTCTTTCAGCCTTGTAGTTAAGTACCACGCCATAGCGAGTTTCCCTTTTTTTCTCTTGTCTGAGATACGTGGTGTCAACGCCCGATTCTTGAAGTCGATACGCTACATAGTTTCCATTGATGTCATCTCCTATTTGGCTAACAATACCACAGCGAAGTCCGAGTTTGGCAATTCCAGAGGCAACATTTGCAGCATTACCACCGATGTCCTGACAGGAATTGGTAATGGCAATTTTCTCTGCATAGTTCAAACAGAGTTTTTCTGGTCGATGAGATGTTTTACCATAGGTAAGGTGTGCTTGGTCGATTTCTACATAGGTGTCGACCACGCAATCGCCAATACTTAGGACATCAAAGGTGTTTTTTTTTGTTGGCATAGGTATTTTTCAAGGTAGAGAGTTCCCAGAGACTTGCTGATATAAATAGTACTTGAAGGGGAATAAAGATAGGGTCTTTGAGAGAAATGCTATAGATGAGAAGTCCCAGTCCTCCAAAAACAAAGAGCCAGTCTTGTTGTTTTTCTGATTTTGCAAAGATGGCCCATGTTATGATGAGCAATCCTAGTATACCAAAAATTTTTGGTAGGGTGATAGTCATGGACTAATCATTCAAATAGAAAAAATCCGTTGGGTCGTCTTTGTGAGTTTTTTCGATAAAAACACAATCAGTAACCATGTGCATTTCATGATAGATCATCGGATCAATTTTCCAGCTTGTTGGTGCTTCTGCATCAAATGCCTGTTCTTCTCCGTTGTCTAAATTTCTACAGATAAACCTGGCTTTTCCAGAAATAAGCACACCATGCTCCGGTGTTCTGCTTGGGGAGTTTCCCTTATGGTAGTGTTTTCCACCTACAATGCCTTGTTTGCGAAAAAATATTCCCACTCCTTGGGTTGCAAAGTTGGCAATAGCGATATTCCACCCTTTTTCAGTGATTCGCTTGGTATCATTTAGGTTTTCAAAAACAACTCCTTTCATACTACGATTTGGGATGCCATTTGTTGATATATTCAATGGCACTGAGCGCAGCAGTAGCTCCTTGACCGGCGGCAATGCTGATTTGTTTGTATTGGATGGAAGTGACATCTCCGGCTGCAAAGACGCCAGGGCAGCTGGTGCGGCAGTGCAGGTCAATTTCAAATTCTTTTTGAGAGTTTTTGTTTGCACAGTTTGTAAAGTCAGAATTTGGAATGACTCCAATATGAACCATGACACCATTTACATCAATGTATTGTTTTTCACCGGACGGTTCATCGATGTAGCAAAGCTTATTTACAAGGCCTTCTCCAAGGATTTCACAGGTCATGGCATTGTAGATGATTTCAATGTTATCGGTAGCTTTTACTTTGTCTACAAGGATGTTTTCTCCCTTTGGAAAGCCTCCTTTTACACTCGGGTCATCTGGATACTTGGTGATCAGATAGGCTTTTTGGGCAATCGTCGAGAGCATAAGCGCAGATTCCAGCGCTGAGTTTCCAGCTCCGACCGTTGCGGTGATTTTGTTTCGAAACAGGGGCCCATCACATACTGTACAATAGGTAACACCTTTGCCTTTGAATTCTTTTTCGCCAGGAATATCAAGACTCCTTGGATGAATCCCGGTGGCAATGATGACGGTTTTGGTTTCGTAGGTTCTTTCTTCGCCAGAAAAGTTTTTGGCAACCACGACGTGATAATTTTCTACCTGTTTGATTTCTTGAACACGGAATCCTTCATCAATTTTGACGTTGTAATTCTTTACATGGTCATGGAAATTTTGTGCAAGTTCTACACCGGTGGTGTGAATGACTCCTGGCCAGTTTTCGACTTCTCCAGAGAGAGCAACTTCTCCACCAATGTCGTCACTCACAATCAAAAAGTTAAGATTTCGACGAGCAGCATATACAGCAGCGCTACATCCGGCAGCAGAGGCTCCAATAATCACAAGATCTAACATAAGGGCATTTCTTTTAAGAATTTTGTATAAGATTTTTAAGGTATTCAAAGTTGTCGGCAAAGGTATTCTTGTCATTCCATAGCGCGCTGCCAACACAAAAGTTTTGCACACCCACTGATTTAAGATCGGGGATGGTGTCGGGTCCCACATGACCATCAGCGGAAATTGGAACATCGGGGTTTTGCTTTGCAAAGTGTTCTATTTTATCAAGCACTGATGGCAAAAAGGGTTGGCCCTGTTTTCCGGGGACGATGCACATGAATTGGACTGAGTCGATTTGATCAATAACCGGGTCAAGAACAAGAGATGGTGTTTCAATATTGAGACAGACGGAAATATGCTTGTCATAAGCGCTCATAATACGAACAGCAATTTCTATATCGTCAACGGCTTCGTAGTGGAAGATAATGCGTTTGAGACGTTCGATATTTTTCCAATTTTCGATTTCTTCGAGTGGGTTTTCGACCATCATGTGCAATTCAAAATCAACAGGACAGTTTTGGGCAATTATTGCGGAGTTATGCCATGTTTGATTGTCAACAAATTTTCCATCGGCAATGTCGATTTGTACAAAGTCTGTTGTCTTGGAGGCGATTTCAATTTGTTTTTCGAATGATTGTCGGTCGTAGGTGAGAATAGAAGGAATGAGTTTCATAATCTAGCATTTTTCCATTTCTGATACTTTTTTGAGTCTTCTGACATGTCTTTCTTCGTTACTAAAGTCAGTTTCAAGCCATTTTTTGACAATGGCCATGGCATGTTCCTCGGAGAGTCCTTTGGCAGCCAGTGCGAGGACATTGGTGTTGTCATCTGCCATCATGGTTTCGGCTGCCATGAGGTTGTAGCCGATGCCACAGCGAATACCATCTACTTTGTTGGCACCAATACAGACTCCTATGCCGTTTTTACAGATCACAATGCCTCGGCCACTCGTTTTGAGAACCTCTTGGGAGAGTGGGAGGACATAGTCTGGATAGTCGTCTGACTCGTCATATTCAAAAGGACCGATATCTTCTATGGAGAGGTTTAGTTCGTTTTCGATATATCGAATCAGACGTTTTTTGAGTTGGTATCCGCCATGATCGCTGGCAATGTAGAGGTTTCCTTGGAACATATGAGCGTATTTTATGGGGGAAGTATACCACCATGGGTGAGTTGTTTCAAACTGGGGAAAAGGCTGTAATGTATTGACAAAATTTGCGTTATGTGATATACAGAGAAGTCCGAAAACTGCCAACGAAGGAGGTATCATGGGAATCTCGGTCACGATCAATAAGGGGAAGCATTCCCATCCGATTCCGGATGGGGCCAAGGAACTCCTCGAGGAGTTCTTCGGGAGCGCCGGACTCGAGGGTGAGATTACCGTCCAGCAGGGGGCGGCGGTCAAGGGCACTGCCCACCTGCAGGGCTTGACTAATGTCTCCATTAAGGGGATCAGTGGTCGGTACGTGATCGTCCGGGTTCAGCCCGGCAACAACACCACTGGTCGTGAGTACCAGGTGGTGACCCCCAATAACCTCTCGCCGCAACTTCTGTTTCGACTGCTCAAGTCCACAGCCCAAGAGCTCAAGGAAGGTGGCAGCAACGGGACAGTTGTCGGTTTCGATGATCTGCAGGACCAGGAATCGCAGATTCTGCGGCAGATTCAGGAGTGCGATGATGAACTCAATGCCCTGACCGAGAAGATCGGGCAGCTGAAGGAGTTTGTTGAAGCGGATCGCTTGCCTCTGAGTCGGCTCGAGCAGAAGATCGAGCAGGTCAGACAGCAGATCACGGCGCTGCAGGAGGCCTTGGAAGGTCACCGACGCGAGCGCAATGGACTCGAGGAGAAGTTCTCCAAGTCCCAAAGTGATCTAGCAATCGCGCAGCATGACTACGAGGAGGCCGTGCAGAAGAGAGATGCCTTGCTGGAACGGCAACATGCTCTGCAGCAACTGCGGGCTGACAGGATAGTCGAGATCGTGCTCGATGCGGCGCATAACCAGAGTGTCGATCCGAATGTTGTTCACGCCCGACTCGGAGATCTGATTCGGGACTGAGCTTTTTCCCACAAATGACCCACCACTCGATTTCCCATCGCTCGAGAAATTCCCAAAAAACTCCTCTTTGAGGAGTTTTTTGGTCGTCTTGACAAGTCAAAAGGAATGTGGTATTTTCAAATGTCAAATTTTTGGCAACATACAGAGAAATTTTCTTTGTATAATGCCCAAAAGGCAGAGACAATTTTTCTATCGGCAACAGAGGGAAAACATTGGGAAGAGAGCATCGTACTGGTAAGCGTAGGGGAGGCGTTCGGCACGCACATAAGGCGCGTGCTGTCGTGCGGGCGAACTGGAACAGTCAGGTCGCGGCGCTCAGGGCCGCATACAAGTCCGGCGAGGTCGTGACCGCCGGTGATCTTGCCAAGCGATGCCCGGGGGCGTTCGAAAACGCCTACAGGGCAGGCGAGTTCCTGGTTCGGGCTCGTCAGCATGGACTGGTGGTCCAGGATGGAAAGCGGGTGCGTCTTGTCGGCGACGATGCTGGGTCAATGACTCAGGCCGGTGACGAGGACATCGGCACAATCACCAGGATCGGTGACATGGACATCATGGTCCGCACCTTCTTCGAGAGCAGGACCCCCGCTACGGCGGTTCAGTCCTTTGACCACAGGAGTCTTCAGAAAGAGGGTGGTGTTCTCGGTGGGTACACCTGGGGCGCACTCGGGATGTTGTGCCGAGTGCTCAGCGATCGACAGCTCATCGAGCATCCGGTGGTGGAAGGCTTCTTCGGGAGAGGAAGTCGATGGGTGCTCAGTGAGGCTGGTCTTACGCATCTTCGTGAGATTCAACCCGGTCTTCTTCCAGAGCCTGAGCCTGAGCAGCAGGAACACATGGCTTCAGCCACGGTTGAGCTGGAGGAGGTCGAGGCCGCGCCAAGCGTGCCGGAGCCAGAGTCTGTCGCCGAGCCGGAACCAACCGTCGAGGTCGACACTCGTCCGGAGCCCCTCAAGCCACGCAGCATCGATATGCGTCGATTCCGCCATGATCGCATCGTGCGCGAGCGGGTGCGTCAGGGGCTCCAAGATGCACTCGATGCATCGGGTGGGCGAAGCTGGCTCACGCTCGGCAGGGCAGAGATGCTCGGCTTGGGTGAGGCGCTTGCTGAGCTCGAGTTCCTCGGGTGGAACCTTGTACCTGCGGGGGTACGTTCCCGTGCCTTGGGCTACTTGGCAGAGGATGGTCATATCGTGCGTCAGCGCCGAAGTGGCGTCTACGTCTACAGCCTGAAGGGGTACGAGCCTACGGCTAAGGTCGCGGCCTCTGCTGTTCCCGACAGAGCACTCGAACCCATCAAGTCCACAGCGGTCAAGTCTGGTGCTGTGTGCAAGCCTAAGCGTACACGACCTGCTGCGACTCCTGCAGTCGCTCAGCAGCAGGCAACTGAGCCAGACCTCGCAACGATCCTCCTGAACCTGTTCAGCCTGATGGCGGAGATCCCCGACGATCGTCTTCAGGTTCACATCAGCTGACTTACCGACACCCCACCTCCGGTCGCACACCCACACGACCAACCCCAAAAAAGCATCTGCAAAAGGTGTTTTTTTGTTTGCAAAAATATACCTACTATGTTTAAATCATTTTGGAAACGAGAGGAGTGCACATGCTGTATCCAACGGGTAGAATGCTTGAGATCCTCTTGAGGGAACTCTATTTACAGGTACAAGGGCATATTCCGGGGTCAGTGACGGTAGAGCAGGCGCAGCAGGCTACCTGTTTGATGAGGCTCTATAGCTGCACCGTTATAGCAGATGTGTTCGCCTTGGCTGTGAGGCATGAGTTGCTTGTAGAGCAAACGCCTGAGCTTTATCTGTGGACCACAAAAGCAAAACAGGCGCTACGCGATTTTGAGCAGTTGAAGTCCAAGAGAGAAACAAAGAAGTCCGAGCCAAGAAGGGGAAGGCCGGCCATGCGACTTCCAAAAGGCTTTTTGCGAAGTCCAACCTTCGAGCTCGTTGCTGTTGAAACGGTCATTTTCCTCTTGGAGGATCCATTGGATCCTGGACAGTCTGTGGAGTACGGTGTACTGATTACCCGAATGGCGCAAGAGTTCGGATTTCAGCGTGACCTGGTCGTCGCCTCCTTTGGGAAAGGACTCTTTGACCTCGCTCGAAGGGGTGTATTGGTTCTGCTGGAGAACCCTACAAAGTGTTACTCTCTGACAGATGATGTTCGTAAAGTAGTTGCCGCGCACGCTTGCCTTTAGTTTCCTACCCACCTTCCAATTCAGTATTTTGACAGAAATCGTATTTTGAGAGAAAATACTCGCAGAAATATATGTCAAAACAACAGGGAAGTGTCGAAGTTATCTGTGGCAGCATGTTTTCCGGAAAAACCGAAGAGCTTATTCGTCGTTTGCGTCGGGCGCAGTATGCTAAGCAAAAGATTCAGGTTTTTAAACCTATACTGGATAACCGGTATGCAGGAGATGCGGTGGTTTCACATGAAGGGTTTACTATAGAATGTATTGCGCTTGATCGCGCGCATCATATTTTGTATTTGCTGAGCCCTGATACTGACGTGGTCGGCATTGATGAAATTCAATTTTTTGAAGAAGATATTATAGAAGTCGTGCAAGAGCTTGCCGATAGAGGCAAGCGGGTGCTCTGCGCTGGTCTTGATCAGGATTTTACTGCCAAGGGATTTGGTCCAATGCCACAGCTGCTTGCAATCGCTGAAAAGGTAGATAAAATACAGGCGATTTGTATGCAATGTGGTGACGACGCAAGTCGTACACACAAAATTGCAGGTTCAAGCAGTCAGGTAGAGGTGGGAGAAAAGGAATTGTATGAAGCCCGTTGCAGATCTTGTCACAAGGGGGCCGCAAAAAGCGAAAAACAAAAGCAATTTTCATTCATTGAGTAGCTTGACAGTTTTTGAAAAAGGGAGTAATGTAACTATACAATTACACAGACTGTTGACTGGTTATCAGCCAGGAATCCGCCTTGGGCGGGGAGTCAAAGGAAGAAATCTCCATAGACCCTATGTGGTAAGTGGAGGAGAGTAAAACCTTTCGGGTACGCCCGTAACAGCTGTAAGTAAGCGCCACAGAGGAAGCAGGATGGTACCGCCCGAAATTGGGTTCCTGCAGATAAGGCGTTTTTTTATTTTCACATATGTATAAAGCAAACGAATCAGAACAAGAAATACTCAAGTTCTGGGATCAAGACAAAACATTTGAGCGCTCGGTAGGTGAGCGTCCAGCAGACAAGCCCTATGTTTTTTATGATGGGCCTCCTTTTGCCACAGGTTTGCCACACTATGGTCACATTGTGGCCAGCACCATGAAAGATACGGTTCCACGCTATTGGACAATGAAAGGACATCGCGTCGAGCGCCGTTGGGGGTGGGATTGTCATGGGCTTCCGATTGAAAATATTGTGGAAAAAGAACTCAATCTTCCTGGAAAAAAGGAAATCGAAAATTTTGGGGTTGCACAGTTTAATGAGGCATGCAGGTCAAAGGTGCTCATGTACGCCGACGAATGGAAAAAAATCATTCATCGCATTGGGCGTTGGGTTGACATGGAAAATGATTATAAAACCATGGATGTGGATTTCATGGAGAGCGTGTGGTGGGTATTCAAACAGCTTTGGGATAAAGGATATGTATACGAAGGAAAAAAGCCTATGCATGTTTGTCCTCGATGTGCGACGCCACTCTCAAACTTTGAAGTCTCTCAAGGGTACAAGGATATCAAGGATATGTCAGTAACAGCAAAGTTTGTGATTAAAGATGCGGAAGAGCAAAAGAAAAAATGGAATATTCCAGAAGGTGCCAAAGTATCTCTTTTAGCTTGGACCACAACACCGTGGACTCTTCCCGGAAATATTTTGGTCGCAGTAGGAAACGAGATTGATTATGTTGTGGTTCCAGATTTTGTACAAAACGAACAAGGTGTCACATCTCTAGAATTTGTTATTTTGGCAAAAGATATATATCAGCAAGCATCTTTGGAAAAACCTGAAAGTATCTTCACCCCCGAGCAACAGAAGCACTTCAAAAATACAGATCCACTGTTAACAATCAAAGGTTCTGATTTAGTTGGTCTTACCTATGAGCCGTTGTTTCCATACTTTACCCAAATGGAAGGCGCAGAAAATGGATTTCGTGTTTTACATGCAGATTTTGTAAACACTGACGAAGGGACCGGGCTTGTGCATTTGGCCCCGGCATTTGGTACGGATGATTATGAAGTATTTCGTCAGGAAAATGTCCCATTTATTCAGCATGTGACGATTGATGGACGTTTTATCGATGAAGTGACGGATTTTGCTGGTGAAGAAGTCAAAGATCGCGATGATCACATGAAGGCAGATATTGAAATCGTCAAATACTTAGTAGGAAAAGGAACACTTTTTTCAAAGAAGAAGTATGAACACAGCTATCCTCATTGTTGGCGTTGTGATACTCCACTTTTGAACTATGCCACAAGTAGTTGGTTTGTGGAGGTTACGAAGATAAAAGATCAACTGCTTAAAAATAATCAGCAAATTAATTGGATTCCGGAGCATATTAAAGATGGCCGGTTTGGTCTGTGGCTTGAGGGTGCGCGCGACTGGGCCGTGTCGCGAAATCGATATTGGGGAACGCCACTTCCCGTATGGAAAAGCGAAGATGGTGAAGTATTGTGTATCGGAAGTGTCGCTGAGCTCGAGCAGTTTTCTGGAAAAAAAGTGACGGATCTGCACAAGCACATGATCGACGATATTGTTCTTGAAAAAGATGGAAAGAAGTATCACAAGATTCCCGAAGTCTTTGATTGCTGGTTTGAATCTGGATCTATGCCGTATGCGCAGTTTCATTATCCATTTGAGAATAAAGAAAAGGTAGAGCAAGGCTTTCCTGCGCAGTTTATTGCCGAAGGGCAGGATCAGACGCGTGGGTGGTTTTATACCCTTCATGTTCTGGCAACAGCGCTTACCAGTGGTGAAGACTCTGCCATGCCAATGCAGGAGTCGAGTGGGGCATTTGCCAATTGTATCGTCAATGGAATGGTGCTTGCAGAAGATGGAAAGAAGATGAGTAAGCGTCTGCAAAATTATCCGGATCCGATGGAAGTGGTAGGCAAATACGGCG
This sequence comes from Candidatus Nomurabacteria bacterium, assembly GCA_020632445.1. Classification (GTDB taxonomy): domain Bacteria; phylum Patescibacteriota; class Patescibacteriia; order Magasanikbacterales; family UBA922; genus 1-14-0-20-39-34. The sequence continues at coordinate 45,668 of JACKFN010000004.1, forward strand.
CTGACGCTATGCGATTTTATCTGGTGAGTTCTCCGGTTATGCACTCTGAAAGTTTAAACTTTTCAGAAGATGGTGTTCGTGAAGTTTTCAATAAACTCTGTAACACACTTTGGAATGTGGTGGAGTTTTATAGCACCTTCCAAAGTGGAAATGTGCAGGATTGGAAAGCTAGCGAGTCTGCGCTTGATACTTGGATTGTTGCACGATTGCACCAAACCATGCAAGAGGTCACAGAGAATATGGAAGTATACCGATTGGCCGCTGCAAGCCGCCCGCTTGTGGATTTTGTACTCGATTTATCACAGTGGTATGTTCGTCGTAGTCGTGATCGGTTTAAGCTCGGTGATGAAGGAGACAAACAGGCTGCTATTAGCACACTTGGATATGTTTTGCGTGAATTTTCCAAGGTGCTAGCACCCTTTGCACCATTTTTGGCAGAAAAAATATGGCAACAAGTGATGCCGGGAGATTCGGTCCATTTACAAATGTGGCCAGAGTTTGAGGAAAGCAAAGTAGACAGGCAAATGCTCAAAGAAATGGGGCTTGCTCGAAAGGTTGTAGAGATGGGACTTTCAGCGCGTAAAGAGGCTGGAATAAAGGTTCGCCAGCCACTTGCGTATTTGCGGTATCAGGGTGATGCGTTTTCGCAGCAACTTGAGCAGATTATTGCCGATGAGCTTAATGTGCTTGAGGTGAAACATACTGAGCAGGTTCGAGAGCAAGATGGTAGGATAACAAGAGGGGACCAAGGTATAAAAGTTGGTCTGAGTGTTGAATTGACCGAAGAACTTGAAAAAGCTGGATTTGCAAGAGAGCTCGTTCGTGCCATAAACACCATGAGAAAGGAAAAAGGGTATACACTCGAGACGATGATATGTGTGACGTGGAGCAGTGAGGACGACTTTGTACAGTCAGTGTTTGAAATCCATGGTGAGGAAGTCAAAAGAACAACGCTTACCCGGGAATTTGCTCATGGTGCTGGTGAAAGCATAGAAATTGATGGAAGGTTGCTGCAACTCTCTGTGGAAAAGGCGTAAACAGATGCACAAAGGAAAAAATGCCCTCATTGGGCATTTTTTTTGCTATAATATAACAAAATGCTTGACAAATGGCGGCATGTGTGGTAAGTTGCACTGTCAGATCAAAGGTCTTAGGCAAGGTAAAAAGCCTTGCCTAAGACCTTTGAGAGGAGTGAGAAGGTGATAGAAAAGCTGTATACAGCTCGCCGTGTAGCCTTCCACGCGCGGAATGGCTTTACTCAGCGTCAACAAGAGATGCTCGTGCGGGATGGCTGTGAGCTCCACACGATCAAAGGCGGTCACCAGTTCGTGGTGATGCGCTACGACGTGGGTGAGTACACGGGTCTCCCAGTGTACGAGTTCATGAAGGAAATGTCGGATCAAAAGGATGCTTTTTTTTCCGTTCACGTTTTGCCTGTAGAGCTTGATGGGTGGAACCAAGTGGCGGTCATCCCGGCGGGGAGTGACTACTATGCGTTTCATCTAACTACCATTCGATGGGTGCGGGGAACATACGTGTGCATCCATTTGGGCATCTGTGGAAAAAGTGGTGTGATCGTCCTCAACTTGCATCAGCTCGAGCGAGTAGAGCAGATGCAGAAGGTAGAAGGGTTGTCTTTTGACGGGACGATCTATAGAGTTGCTACGCGACACATGCATTTTCCCGGATTCCGTGAGTTGTCCGAAGATCAACCGGACATGGGAGCCGCAGTGCTTGGATCGCTCAGTGATAGGATCGGTTCGGTACGCGCTCACGAACTGCTCGTCACTCGCTAACAGAATCCCACCAAAAAAGGTAGTCAAAACCCTGCCACAAAGCTACCCTTCAAAAAAATTCCAAAAGTGTATATAATAGCGGTGTTATTTGCTGATTGCATCAGAAAAACTGATGCAGCCAGGAAACCACACCAGCGACCGGGGGTCGCACTTGCGCCAGAGGAGGGCGCAACTATGAAGAGGCATTTCCTGCAGCAGTCGGATCCCAACGGCGACAAGGACCCGCGTACACACGCCAAGCGTGCGTGGGTGGGGCTGACCAACGCCGGTGTTCCCGGTGTTCCCCTCGACTTCGCGAGCAACCTGCCCCTCGCCATGCACGAGGCGACGGTCGCGGGGCTGCTCACGCCGCGTGTCTTCCACAAGGGCGTGAGCCAGACCGCCAGCTTCTAGGCCTCCACACAACTCCCCCCTCGCGCCGCCGCGAGAACCCGCCTAGCGCCTCGACTCACCTCGAGGCTTCTCCAACTCCAATGGTTTTTAAAATCGTATCCACGTGCACGTCATAGGCTTTGCTTGCAGGCAATAGGTGGTACGGTACTTGGTTTTTGAGAAAGAGATGGGCAATGAGTCTATCCATCATATCCCGGAATTCTTTATCAGTGCTGCGAATTCCATCAGCTTTCGCCTCGATCGAAAGTTTTTTTGTTTTAAAAACATAGTCATAGCTTGCCATATGCTCTGCTGCTGCGCGCTCAAAGTGCGAGATATCGAGCGGGCTGGTGATTCGGTACATGTAGGCAAAATTATCAAGTGCAGAGCGGTCGGTGATAAACACTTTATCGCTGTGGTCTATCTCAGTTTCTCGAGAAATTTGGTTGAGCAGAATCCATTTTTGCGCATCGAGAGTCGTCTGCTCATTGATAGGCATTGGGCACACCCTTGCCAGCTCCTCAAGGACGACAACGTGTTTTCCATGCGTTTCCAGTGCGGCCTGTAGGTGCGTGATGATAGATGTTTTTCCAGTGGAGTGGGTACCAATGATAGCGATTTTCATGGAGAAGGGGTTGTTCAGGTCGATAATTGCCACAAGTATAGCATTTGACTCAAAGGCAAAGCAAACGTACAATAGGTATACTTATGTAGATAAATTTTTGTATATGATTTCGTACAAAATCAAACAGCAAATCGAAAAGACAGATCTTTTGGTTTTGCCAATTTTTGAAGCAAAAAAGTTTTCAGGTCTGGCGAAGATGATTGATGAGCAGCTTAGTGGTCAGATAACCAAACTGTATGAAAGCAAGGAGTTTGAAGCAAAGCTCAAGCAAACAGCGCTCCTGTACACACAGGGTCAGGCCTACCAGCGGGTTTTGCTCATTGGATGTGGTGATATAAAGAATGTGAACAGCCGTCATCTCAAGCAGGTTCTTGGAATGGCGACCTTGCAGGCGCAGTCAAAAAAGATCAAAAAGTTGGAATTGGCACTTCCAAAAGAACTTTTCAAAAAGTTTGACCCTCAGATTCTCGGACAAGATATTTCGGCAGGTATTGGAATGTCTGATTATGCCTTTGATACCTACAGAGAAAAGGATGCGAGAGTCGTTCACATATCGAGAGTTACACTTGTCACTGATTGCGACACCAAACAAAAAAAGGCTTTGGAAAAGGGATTGGAGGCTGGAGACAAAATTGCCCAGGCAGCCAACTTTATGCGTGAGCTTGGGAATACTCCTCCATCTGACATGACCCCAACCAGGCTTGGAAAGGAAGCTCAAACCATGGGACAGCTTCACAAAAATCTCAAGATCAAAGTGCTTGGACAGACCGAAATCGAAAAACTTAAAATGGGATCATTTCTTGCGGTGGCAAAGGGATCACACGAGGAGCCAAAGTTTATCATCATGGAGTTCATGAACGGAAAAAAGGGTGATAAACCAACCGTTTTAGTGGGAAAGGGTATCACCTTTGATTCTGGTGGACTTTCTATCAAGCCGGCGAATTTTATGAGCGACATGAAGTTTGATATGCTCGGAGCCGCCACGGTAATCGGATGTATGAATGCTCTTGCGAGGCTTGATGTCAAAAAGAATGTCGTTGGTCTGGTGCCAGCGTGTGAAAACATGCCAGGAGGAAGAGCCTATAGACCGGATGACATCCTTACGGCTATGAATGGGAAGACTATTGAAGTCAAAAACACTGATGCCGAAGGGAGACTGATTTTGTGTGATGCTCTGTGCTATGCGAGTCGTTATGAGCCAAAGGAAGTGATTGATTTTGCAACACTTACCGGCGCTTGCGTTGTCGCGATTGGTGAAGAGCGTTGTGGACTTTTTTCAAAAGAAGAAAAAATGGTGAGTGGACTGCTTGCAAGTGCTGAAAAAACCGGTGAACTTCTCTGGAGACTCCCATTAGGAGAAGAGTATAGTGAAATGATGAAGTCCATGGTGGCTGATTATAGCAATATCAGTGCTTCTCGCTACGCCGGTGCGAGTACTGCCGCTGCATTTTTGGAATTCTTCACAGACTATCCATGGGCTCACATTGATCTGTCGGGCTCATACACTTCCGGAAAGTCACATCCTTGGATGCACGTGGGAGCGAATGGATTTGGCGTACAGACTGTCGTTGATTATCTAGCATAAAAAATTATGATTCTTGAAATGGAGCATCCTGAAAGGGCAAAACAAAATCGTCTGAGTCAGTGCAAGGACCTTCAGGCAGGATTTGTGACCGGAGAGGTTATGAAAAATGATGAAAAGCTTGCCGGTGCGCTCGAGAGTGTGCAACAAATGTTGAGTACCCTTCCTGATGCATCGACTTTGACAGATATTGGTGATGAGGAGCGGTTTGTTTTTGAAGACTTTGTACAGATTGTTGGGGATCATATTCGGGATATTGCTATGGGTAATGGAGGACAGAGTTTAAAAAATATTGAGACGGCGAGGGCGTTATGGCAAGAGCTTGCCATGCTGCAAGATGCGTATGATGATGCGGAAGTAAGTGACGATGTTAAAGACGCAGCTTAGATATGATTGCTTTTATTCAAGGAACGGTACAGGAAAAGGGCAAAGAGAGTATATTGATCCTTACTAATTCTGGAGTTGGCTATGCTATCTTTATGTCGGTGCTCGATGTCGCTCAGATAGAAAAAGGAAGCACTGTTTCTCTCTATACGCATTTGAAGGTTTCAGAAAATGACATGCAGCTGTTTGGGTTTACAAGCTTTCAGCAGCAGGCATTTTTTGAGCTTCTTCTTTCCGTGAAGGGGGTTGGTCCAAAGGCGGCGCTGCGAATTTTGTCACTAGGATCACTCGAAGAAATACAAGGCGCCATTGCTCGCTCGGACGTCAAATATCTCACTGCGGTTCAAGGTATGGGGGGGAAGACGGCCGAACGGCTCGTGGTAGAATTGAAGTCAAAAGTTGGAGTGCTCGCTCAGTCGCATGATGTGGATATCGATAGTGAAGCTATGGGAGAAGCTTTTGAAGCTTTGGTGAGTTTGGGGTATAATGGGAATGAGGTCCGTGAAGTTCTCAAGTCTCTTGATTTTTCACAAACTTCTGCGCATCTTATCAAACAAGCTCTCAAGCAATTGGGGCGTTAATACACACACTATGGGACTACGCAAATGGTTTGGAAGAGAAAAATCGCAAGTAAGTACACAAGAAACAGGGACCAGGTCACCAGAGCAAAGAGCGGGAATAGAATCTTCGCATTTTCCGTCAAATGAGTCTCCTTCATCAGCCCAGGTTATAGAGCAAGAGTATGGTGGATACAATCCAGAATCTGCAGCAGAGGGTATGGGCGCTGTAAGTGACGGACTTGAGCATGGGCAGTTTATGGTGCCAAATCCAGAAAAGAACGCCGAGAATCCATTTTTTTGGAAAGGGGTGGCTGCATCGCTTCAGACAGAAGGAATCTATGGAAATGGTGAGGCAGCACGGCTTGCGGTTGAAATTAATGGAATGGTAAACCAAGCCCAAAATAGAGATGGGGTAAAAACGGACGGAGCGAAAGTAGATTTTTCTGGACTTGATCAGCGAGTAGGTGAGGTACTCATGCATTCCGACACTGGTGGTTTAGAGAAAGTAGCATAAGAGAATTAAAAAAAAACCGGCACTCGCCGGTTTTTTTTATTTCTCTCTGTTTTAGAGCAGTGCAATCGTTACCACTGCATCACTCTGAGCCTTGAATCTCATGATTCGAACCCCCTGCGTAGCGCGTCCGAGGGTAGAGACGCTATTAAGTGTTATGCGAACAACCTGACCTTTTTTGGAGATCATCATGATGTCTTTTTCTACGGTATTGTTGACGACGTTGGCGCTGACGATCTTTCCGGTTTTGTCGGTGATGTTCATGGTTTTGATACCACTTCCACCACGTCCTTGCACCTTGTATTCATTGAGGAGCGTTCGTTTTCCCAGACCATTTTCTGAGACAACGAGGAGCTCAAGAACCTTTTTGGAAATAAGTGACGGAGGAACTATGGCCATGCCAACGATCTTATCACTTGATTTCATCTTCATTCCTTTGACTCCTGATGCCGTTCTTCCCATGGCGCGTACTCCAGATTCTTTGAAGCGGATGGCTTGCCCCTGGGAAGTAATGAGCATGATGTCGTCGGTTCCAGTAGATGGTCGTACCCACTCGAGCTTGTCGTCATTTTTGAGTTTGAGGGCAATCAGTCCGGATCTTCGAACATTCGCAAAGTCTTCGAGCTTGGTTTTTTTGATGATACCGCTCTGGGTAACCATGACGAGGAATTTGTACTTAGAGACATCGTCCATAGAGAGCACTGACGATACATCCTCGTTTGGCGCAAGCTGCAGAAAGTTTACCAGTGCCTGCCCTTTTGCCGTGCGGCTTGCCACCGGGATGTCATAAGCTTTAAGTTGGAAAACTCGACCACGAGTGGTGAAGAACAGCATATTGTCATGCGTGTTGGTGGAGATGATCCGCTCGATGACATCTTCTTCTTTGGTGGTAAGTCCAATCACTCCTTTTCCACCGCGATTTTGTGTTTTGAAGGTGTCGACAGGCATACGTTTGATGTAGCCATCACGGGTCACAAAGATGATCGTTGGTTCATTGGGAATGAGATCTTCGGTAGAAAAGTCTTTGACTCCATGCGCAATGATCTTAGTTCGTCTCTCGTCAGCGTGTTTTTCACGGATTTCCTTGACTTCTGTTTTAATGAGTGAAAGAATTTTCTTTTCACTTCCGAGAAGTTCTTCGAGCTGCTTGATGATAGCATGTTTTTCTTTGAGTTCGTCTTCGAGTTTTTTGCGCTCCATATTAGCAAGCTGCTGCAAACGCATTTCCAGGATTGCTTGGGCTTGTCTCTCGGTAAACTTGAATTTTTTCATCAGGTTTTCCTTGGCAACGTCTTTGTCCTTTGATTTTCTGATGGTATCAATAATGGCATCAATTTTGTCGAGTGCTTTTTTGAGACCTTCGAGGATGTGAGCTCGATCTTTTGCCTTATTCAAATCAAATTGCGCCCTGCGACGAACGACCTCTTGTCTGTGCTTGATAAACTCTTCCAGTACGGTTTTGAGATTGAGGAGTCGTGGTTGGATACCATCAACCAGCGCAATAAGGTTGACATGGTAGGTGGTTTGCAAATCGGTAAGTTTGAAAAGACGATTGAGGACCTTTTTTGGGTAGGCGTCTTTTTTCAGCTCAATAACGACACGAACACCGTCTTTGTTGGATTCGTCGCGTAGGTCTTTGATACCATCGAGCTTTTTTTCTTGTACGAGGCTTGCGATTTTTTCAATGAGTTTGGCTTTGTTTACTTGGTAAGGTACCTCTGAGACGACAATTTTGAATTTGTCACCGGCGTCTTCTTGGATGTCGGTTTTGGCGCGAAGGACAATACCTCCACGACCCGTGGCATAGGCCTGGAGAATATCTTTTTTGTTGTAAATGATTCCTCCTGTTGGGAAATCCGGCCCTTTGATGAATTCTGTTAGGTCTTCGACACTGCAACTTGGTTTTTCTATGAGGTGTTCTACGGCATCACAGATTTCTCCAAGGTTGTGTGGAGGAATATTGGTAGCCATACCGACCGCAATACCCATTTGACCGTTCAGTAAGAGGTTCGGAAGTTTGGATGGCAGTACGCGAGGTTCTTTTTGTGATCCATCGTAGTTTGGAACAAGATCAACGGTGTCTTTTTCAATGTCTGAAAGCATCTCAACCGAAATACTTTTGAGTTTAGCTTCGGTGTAACGCATGGCAGCGGCAGAATCTCCATCCATTGAACCAAAGTTTCCCTGACCGTGTACAAGTGGAGTGCGCATGGAAAAATCTTGCGCCATACGGACCATGGAATCATAGATCGCCGCATCACCATGAGGATGGTATTTACCCATAACGTCACCAACAACACGTGCAGATTTGAGAAACTTTGAGTTAGGACGAAGTCCAAGGTTCCACATGGCATAGAGGATGCGTCTATGGACGGGTTTGAGCCCGTCTCGGACATCTGGAAGTGCACGTGCAACAATAACACTCATGGCATAATCCAAATATGATGTGCGCATTTCATCGACAATACGAATCGGTTCAACTCGGTCGACGATCTTCGGGAGGTTTTCTTCTTTTTCAGTTTTCTTTTTTGGCATAAAAAACGATTATGTCATTGCTGGTTTGTAGATGTCGCCGTGGTGGCGCTGGTACTTGTTGTTTGTGATGTTGATGTCGATGTCTGTGTAATGATTCCAGAGAGTGCATCTGCAATTTCTCGTTTTGCTTTGTCAATTTCGCTTTCTTCGTTTGGGTCACCCAAATTGTTTTGAGTATTCTTTGGTTCCAGAGCTGACAAATCGGACTGTGCCTGCTCAAAACTTTGCTGAGCAATTTCACCAAATCCAGGTGTTTGGCCGATGGTTTTCATAATCACCATTTTGAAGTTGTACATCCACAACCCCACAAGCATAATAACAAAGATGCTGATGACGGCAAGTACGGCTCTGTTCTTTTTGGCTTCCAGATATTGGTCAAAATTTTGATTGAGCCTTTTTTTGTTGTCTGCGTAGGGATCAATTGGCTCGTACGGCTTTTGGGCGTATTCATTCACCAGTGATTCTACGGCAGAAATAGTAATTTGAATGTTCTCTTTTTGTTTTTTGTCGAGTTTTGGTTTTGACTTTGTCTTTTTTGCTTTGGTTGCAGAAGATTTCTTCTTTGCAGAAGAAGTCTTTTTTGTTGAAGCTTTTTTGGGAGTCTTTTTGGCTTTGCTTTTGGTCTGAACTTTCTTCTTTACCGTTTTTTTCTTTCCTTCCTTTTCGTCTGATTCTTTTTTGGCTTCTTTTTTTGGTTTTGGTGTCTTTTTGGCAGGCATAGTGCTGTGTCTATTCTTTTTCGAGAACAAAAACAAGCATATCTTCCTGTGGAAGATCTTTTTTCTTGATAATGACCTTCTTTTCTGGGGCATCCGTCTTCATTCCAAGTTCTTTGAGAAATGCTGAAACGTCTGCTGCCTTGGGGTCATTGTCGCATTGGTACGCCATTGGGATAACGACTCTGGGTTCGATCATGTTGACGATTTTGACGGCTTTTTGTGCATCGTAGCAACCGTTACCACCCACAGGAATAAACAGGACGTCAACTCCTGAGAGAATTTCCATTTGGGCATCATTTGGTTCCTGGCTGAGCATCCCAAGATGACCAAGACTCATGCCTTCGCTGTCGATACGGACAATGTTATTGCCCGGTTCATTTCCTTGGGCGGCATACATGAGTACTCCACTGGTTTCGCATTCACCAGCGGTTTCAAGTACAAATGGGTCTCCGGAAAGGGTGATAGAGTTGTCGCTTCCTCGGGTGTACAGGGCTATTTGGGGGGTAAGGCTACGAGGTGCTGAGCCTTTTGAGGGTTTGTAGGGATCAATAACAATATTTACGTCATTTGAGCCAGATTTGGCCTGCAGACGAATCGCAGTGTTTCCAAGCCATGAGATATGCATATTTTCCTAAAGTCATGCTATTTAGCAGGTACATTATAGTACATTTCTTCTTCTCTATCAAGGGATGATGCATCCTCCATGCGTTACTTGACACGATCGATCTTTTCTGGTACTATAGAGCCATCTTAAGTAACTAACCCGAAATAGGGACTTTGGCGATTGCCAAGGTTAAATCCATAAAATAGGTTGCCTTAAGAGCAATTTTTTTTGTGGAAAAGGTGATTATGACAACGCAAAACAAAGACTTTGCAACACTCCTCAAGGAGTACACCGCAAAGCTTCCTCATGTAGGAGATCTCATTGAAGGTACTATTGTCGCTGTAGAAAATGGTGCTGTTCGAATTGATATTGATGGACTTGCCACTGGTGTGGTTCGTGGTCCAGAGCTTTTTGCAGAATCAAAGGAATTCTCAGGAATTAAGGTTGGTCAAAAAGTGCATGCCACAGTAATCGAACAGGAAAACGAAAACGGTGAGCTTGAGCTTTCTTTTCGTGCTGCTGGATACCAACGTGTCTGGGATGCCATGATTGAAGCACGTGACTCTGGTGTGACCATTGATGCCAAGATTGTTGCTGCTAACAAGGGAGGACTCATGATGCAGGTAGACGCACTTTCTGGGTTTATGCCAGTATCACAGCTTGCCCCAGATCATTACCCACGTGTTCCTGGTGGAGATAAGAATCGTATCCTCGAAGAATTGAAACTTTTGGTAGGACAGACTTTGCAAGTAAAAGTGCTTGATGCTATCCAAAAAGATGAAAAGCTCATTGTTTCAGAGAAGGCTGTTTGGGAAGACCAACAAAAAGCCGTTCTCGATAAGTACGGAATCGGAGACACTATTGAAGGAGAAGTGAGTGCGCTTACTTCATTTGGTGCCTTTGTAAAGTTTGGAGTTGGTCTTGAAGGGCTCGTACATATTTCTGAGATTGCTTGGCAACGTATTGAGCATCCAAAGGACGTTCTCAAGGTTGGAGACAAGGTACAGGCTCAGATTATTGACCTCAACAAATCAAAGATTTATCTTTCTATCAAGCGTCTTGTGGACGATCCATGGAAGCAGGTAAAGGATAAGTACAAGGTCAATGATGTGGTAGAGGGTGAAATCCACAAAGTAGAACCATTTGGTGTTATGGTAAAGCTTGATGAGCAGATTCATGGTTTGGCTCATATTTCTGAGCTTTCTGATAAACCAATCAAAGATGTCAAAGATTTGGAAGAAAAGTTTACGATTGGTTCTACGCATAAGTTTGCTATTGTGAGTATTGAACCAGCAGAACACCGGCTTGGTCTTCGTCTTGATGGAGTAAAGCCAAAGGCTCCAAAGGAAGAAAGGACAGAAGAGCCAAAGGCAAAGGAAGAAACAGCTGAGGCTTCAGAGTAAAGGATTGAAGTAACAAAAAAAGCTTCTCGAAAGAGAAGCTTTTTTGTTATTTGGATTGACAAAAAGGGGGTAATCATGTAAAAAGGTGAGGCGTGGCACGAGGAGGTGAAAGTGGACGCGAAAATGTACTGGAGCCTGGACCCCGACAACTGGGGCATGCAGCAGAAGATCGGTTACGTCCCGGTCGATGATCCGGATGCGGCGATGGCTGAGATCATGGTGTGGAACGTCCCCTACATGCGGGGCAAGATCACCATGGACAACAAGGGTTACTTCTACATCTACATTCATAGTCGGCTCCGGTGGTTCCGTGTTGGGCATGGTATCTTCGTGCTCTACCGGATGATCTGCCACATGCTCGATACCCACGCGCGGGAGATGCCGACGATTAAGCAGATCAGAAAGGCCCTTGACGGTCTGGACGTGGACTTTCAGGTCCTCGAGCCGCCGCAGACCGACCGTTTCGGTCAAGGCACGTACATTCGTGGTGTACTTAGTGCACATCTGAGTGAGCTCGCGCGAGCAGTTGACTGCGACAAGGTCGAGGCACGCAAGTTGATCGTGCACATGCTCGGCGTGCATGGACTCGGCGAGGGACAGGAACTCAAGACGGTCGTCCTCACTTGCTTGAGCGAAGACGCACGGGAGTCGCTTCTCGATCGGCTCAGCAGCATCAGCTCCATGCATCCGCATCTGTGCTACTATCGTGCGCAGGTGCGCCAGATGATCCTGCTGCTTGAGGATCTTCTGGATCAGGGAGTCGCAGCCGCCCAGTCCCTGATCCGCTACCTTGATCCCAGCGCCGGACAGCCCGCCAACATCTTGGAGACCAAGATCAACGCAGTCGGTCGTTGGGTTTCAATGATGCGGATCAAGCCCTACTCGCATATCCCGGGGTACGCTGTCAGTGAGCTCGAGGAGCTCAGGCAGTTGGCTCGTGTCACTGGGAAGCAGGAAGAAGCTCTCGCGCTTGCGCGTCGAATCCACTCGGGGCTGTTGATCATGAAGATGCGTCGCAGTCTTGCGCTCTCGGCGATGCACGTCGACCATGGCAACAAGGCACTGAAGACGAAGGATGTGCGAGCCTCCAGCAAGCCGATGCGCCAGTCGCTTCTCAGGCGGATCATCGCATCCTTGGAGAGTACCTCCAGACAGTGTGCTCAAATCGATGAGACCGGCTTCTCCAACCCAGTGTGCGACCAGATTCGTGCCAATTTGTTGCAGGTGCTTTCACACCTGAAGCAGATTCTGTCACTACTGGAAACTGACGGTGATAGGGAGGAGATGGGGAGTCATTTCTCCATCGCCGCGGCGCACCTCAAGAATACGGCTCAGCTCATCTAGCAAGCATTTCAGTCGATCCCACCTCTGCACAGCGGTCACCCCACCGGCCGCCAGAAGATTCCCTTGACTTTTGTGAAAAAAAAGTGTAATGTATTGCAGAAGCTTTTTCGCTTTTTTTGTTTTAAAATAATGGAACAAAGAAAGCGACGAAGCTGCGAGCATGGGCTCAAAGCGGGGATCGCGCGACTCAATGGGGAGAAGAGAGAAGATGGAAGCAACGAGCGAGGCTCAGGTGCACTTCGGTCTGGATCGCAGCACGGGGCGTCAGGTGGCGGTCCAGGGCGCCACCGGTCGTCAGGCGCCCAAGCTCACCGACAAGATCCCGGGCACCGACAAGGCCTCGGGCATCGACAAGATCAACCCGGTCCAGAACCACGGCTTCGCGACCAGCCTCGGCGACCTGTTCGGCCCCCAGCTCAGGGGCGTTCACACCTCCTGATCCTGGCTGGACTCGTTCCAGCACCCGCCACCACCCATGAGCGCAGCGCTCGTCTCGCCAACCAGGCCTGCACCACCGCGGGCCTGTCACATACATCTATAGAAGCATACAAACATTTGAACATATAAACATGGTGCCGATAGGGCATTTTTTGTTTTTCAAAAAAGATTTTCTGTGTTATGCTATGGGTAATGTAATTATACTCTCTATGGCAACAAGACATTGGAAAGAATATCTTACTCGACTCGGTTTTTCGGACAATGAAGCCTCGTTATATCTTACTTCTCTCAAAGAGGGGCAGCTTTCTGTCCAAGAGCTTTCACGCAAGACCAAGCTCTCTCGTGTGACTGTGTATGCGGTTTTGGAATCACTGATGAAGCGAGGGTTAATTTCTACCGTCCAAAAAGGAAAAAAGAATTACTATGCAGCAGAACCACCAGAAAGATTGTTTACGGTGGCAAGTCAAGAAATTGGAAAACTTGAAGTCATGGTTGAGGAGATGAAACAAAATGTCTCAGAACTTCGAGCGATTCAAAGTGGTGATAAACCAGTGGTAAAAATGTTTGAGGGAGAGGAAGCCATGCTTATCTTTCAAGAAAAGCTTTTGAGCGCACCGGTCAAAGAATTCTATGAGTTTGGAAATATCGATGCCATACGAAATGCACCGATTCTTGGTGAAGTAGCATCGGATTTTTTTGAAAGAATGGATAAAAAGAAAATTGTTCGTTATGGCATGTTTTCTTCAAAGGAAAAAGACCCTATTAGTAAAAGTGATTTTGAAAAGGTAAAGAAACTGGAAAACATTGATGAATATTCGGGAAATGTTTCGGTGTTTGGAGACGAAGTCATTATTTCTGGTATGAGTGGAAAGTTTATTTCTGTATATATTCAAAACAAAGAAATTGCCGACACCGTAAGAGCTCTACTACGAAAGCTTTGGAAGGAAACTCCAGAGAAAGAGATTAAAAAAACACCTTAAGGGAGTTTCATTAGCAAAAGAATTTTTTTCAGGGGCCATGGACATGGCCCCTTTTAGGTGGGGCGGTGGTCGTTTGGCGTTAGGGCTTGGGCGGCCCTCGCGCCTGGTATTGGATGTTCAGGGTCGTCTCCTCATTCGAGCGTCAGGGACGCCCGACAAGTTGCGCGCGAGAATTCGATCTCACGCGCCTTGTTGTCGTTAGCGGCCGGAGCCCATGGGAACCTCCAGGTGTGCTGCTCGGGGCAGCTCCCGGTGGGTCATGCCTCCCTGTCTTTTCGGTTTCCTTCACCACTGTTTTTGATCTGCAGGTCTGTCTTGCACAAACAGACTCTTCCGTGGCAGGAGATGCCAGGGTTACCACAGATCGTGGACTTGGGTTCAGGAATAGTGTCCTCAGTTGTTCAAAGCGGCTTGGAGCAGCCTCGTGTATGAGGACTCTTACCTTAGGAAGGCCTCAGGCTAGGTGCCGACTTGATTTTTCGGCTTCCTTGCCTAGCTTGACCCAATTGTCGTGCCGAGACTATCACGGGCCTGCTCGATGGCAGTCTTGGGCACGCAAGTGTGTGTTGGCCCGTAACAGGAGTAATATATCACAAAATACAATATTTGTCAAGTGCTACTATACACAATGCGGGCATGTGCATTCATAGAGAAAAAAAGTGCTTTTTTCGAAACATAGCTCATGTGAGAAGTCCATTATGTATAGAACTCCTTATCATTTTAGTTGTGTAAATTTAGGTAAAAAAATAAGTTATCCACAAAAAATGAATAACTACTCTTGACAAGCAAATAAATACATGATAAAACAATAAGGTAGTCAAAAAAGTAAATTGATTCTTTACAAACAATCACCACGAACCCAAGGGGGTTTTAGCTAGGCTCCTTTGGCATATAGCGTTTCGTGGTGGTTGGGTTATATGTCAAAGAGTCGAGCAAAGTCCCTCTAAATAAGGGGCTTTTTGCTTTGCCTGATTTCGCATCAGGAAGTTCCCAATGTTTTGAAAGTTTTAAGATATCGGGAACCATCACCATGGAGGGACACAGTGAAGTACGAGCTGAGCGTCATCATGACGCCGGTCGTGTTTACGCTGGTGCACCTGGCGCTCATCGCCGGGTTCTGCGCCAGTCTGACCGGCCGCATCTGATCGAGACACCCCCCGTCCGATAACCAACCTTCAATAATACTGGGTCAACCAGTCTCCTCTTGCATATAATTGCAGCTACTGGCGTTGCTTCCAGCAGGAAGCGACCCGGGTGCTCGAGGTGTGACCGCCGCTGTCCAACCTTTGTTCAGGCTCCCGCCATTGCCTGAACCATTCCCCAATGCCTCTTAATTGAGAAGTATTGGGGAGTAACTTCTAGGAGAATGCTTCCCGCCCGATCGGGCTACCCATTGAGATGGTCCCTAGGTTCAAAATTCCTTGCCTCGGCAAGACTACCTCCTAGGCCTGACGCATAAGCAGCGTGAATGGTAGTGCGCTGCGCCCACCCTGGCTCGATTCCCCATCGAGCCCCTTGATTGCCTCTTTCTGTTTTCAGGAAGTGGCTCAAAGGAATAATTTTTCATAACACCCATGCTTGTCACGTTTTCTCTTCACTCTGGGCCCTATGGCTCAGCGATGAATAGAAAATGGTATGTTTTTACTTCCTAAAATGATTGGGGAGTTAGTTGGAGATCTCTCAGTGTGCCAAATATGACATAGTGAGGGATTAACCAAGGAGCTCCCATGAACGAGTATGAGCGAGTCATTCAGGCCGGTGCGGTGGCGACGATCGTCGACTCTCACGAGTCTGACGGCGTCAATGACGTCGTGGTGCGAGTGGCCAATGGTCATGGGAGCGTGCTGTTGCTCATGTTGCTCAGCGGCACCGGTGTGGTGTGCACACAGCGCATTATAGCCGATGAGCTGGCGCACCAGCGTGAGCGGATCCTCAGTCGTGGGATCCACGCTGGCAATGCCAGTGTGAGGATCATCGACCTGGCAGAGTTTCGTCGGCGCTTCCCATCAAAGCCGTGTACGGTGCGGGAAGGGATCGAGGCTCACAGGCATCGCCTGTACGAGTATGCCGATCTGCGGCGCGAGCGGGGTGGCTCGGACTGGCGAGGTGAGATGCCGCTGACGGTCGACCCTGCGGTCAAAGAGCTGCTCGCTGAAAACCCGTATCTCACGGGAATAATCGTGAGAGGGGTTTACGCCAAGCGCGGTGGTGCCGGGTATTCGGTGCGACTTGGCTTCGGCAAGGCGGTCAAGTTCTGGGAGGAACATTCGAGTTCGTGTTCGGGGTTGCCTGTCAGCGTGAGTGTTGAACTCGTCGATGATGAGCCTCACCCGAGCTGGATCTTGTCGCCTGCGCAGGCTAACGTGTTGCGTTGGTACCTTGCGGTGACAGACGAGTGTTGCTCCTGACGCAGTTACTCTGCCTACCAAATACGCCTACCTCAATCACCACATTCAAACAAAGTTTTTGTCGTGACAAATATTTTGTTGGACTTGTTTCACCAGCATCTATGCTTGTCACGTTTTCTTTTCACTCTGGGCCCTGTGGCTCAGCGATGAACGGAAAACGGAAAATTGCGATGGTTATCATTCGTTTTGTTCGAGGGTCTGAGACTCGTGACATGGCCGTGGACTTGGTAACCCGTGATGAGGCACGGGAGATTCTGGTCACCGGCCACAAGGCTGGCTTTGACTGGAAGATCGAGTATCGGCTAGCGAGCGAGATTGAGGCACACCTGTGGATGGCCGCAGATTTTACCGCGCGGATCCTTCGTGCTCTGATGCGTGGGCTCCCTGTGAGGTTTGACGGCGTAACCTGGTTTCGGCTCGATCAGGCGGGCGAGATCGAAGACGTGATCGTCAATTCTGGTGCCGTCGTCACCATCGAATCAGACGATGATAATGGCTTGGTTATTATCAGAGCAGGACAGATCCACTGATCCCACCTCCAATCACCACACTCAAACAAAGTTTTTAAAGCGTGAAGTTGAAGATTTTGTTTGAAGGTTATAAGTATGTTTTTCACCAAAAAAGAACTCAAAAATTTGGATCAGGAGCAGCTCTACGAAGTTCGTGAAGCCTACTTGACACATATGAAAAATCCACAGGCATCAAAGTTTCAGTTTTTGCAGCGCAAACCAGTTCTTGCTGACATGTCGCTTGTTGATGATATGATTTTGCAGTATGCTGCATAAGGTAGCTACGCAAACCGTGGTGAATAAAATTCTCAAGCAAGATAGAAATTCATATTTTTTTGCTCTCATGCTCTGGAAAATGCTCAAATCATTTGAAGCAGATGAGGGCATATGTGAAAAAAATCATCATTATATTTCTAAACTCCTGAAAGACCATAATTTGGACCTTGCGGATGGTCAAGACACAAATTTAAAAATCAGCGCTGCAGAGAGTCTTTGGTTAATAATGGCACTACGCAAGGTGGAGTTTATTGGTGAAAGGGATTTTACTGCCTATTTTGTCTATATAGAAGAGCTTTTTGGGAAGTAGGTGGAAGAAAGGAAAATTTTTTTCTCTATTTTTACAAAAAAACGACCGAAAATAGTTTGCATCAATAGCTTGACACAGGGCTATTTTTTGTATATACTGAGCCTACTTATTTGTATGAAATATTTGGTTAAATTACTGTTTTTATGAAGAATCTTTTGAAAAATTTTGGGATCGTCTTTCTCTTTTTGATTGTCGTTGCTGCTCTTTTGAGCACCTCGGCAGGGGAGCAAAGCAAGCCTGAGCAAGGTAGCCTCAACCAGGTTGTTCAGCTTATCAATGAGGAAAAAGTAGAAAAAATTGAATCAAAGGGACAGACCCTCTTGCTCACACTAAAGCCAGAAGAAGAGGGAGGGGAAGCAAAGCAAATTGAGGTTAAGAAAGAACCAGGTCAAAGCTTCACGGAAATTGCCAGCAACCTAGGAGTAGACAAGGAGAAACTTTCGAAGTTTGAATATGAAGTCACCGAGGAATCGGGTGCACGTTTTTGGATACTGAGCATTTTGCCATATATTTTCCCCGTGCTTTTGATTATCGGACTTATCTATTTCATGAGTCGCCAGGTGCAAGGAGTGAATAACAAGGCCATGGGATTTGGTCAGTCTGGTGCCAAGCAGGCAAAACAAGATGACAACAACAAAAAAACCTTCAAGGATGTCGCTGGATGCGCTGAAGCAAAAGAAGAATTGAATGAAGTGGTTGATTTTCTCAAAGACCCAAAAAAGTTTGCTGATGTTGGGGCAAAGATTCCAAAGGGTGTACTGCTTATGGGTGCTCCCGGAATTGGTAAGACGCTCTTGGCACGCGCTGTTGCCGGAGAAGCGGGTGTACCGTTTTTCCACATTTCTGGATCTGAGTTTGTTGAAATGTTCGTAGGAGTAGGAGCAAGCCGTGTACGTGATTTGTTTAACAAAGCAAAAAAAGCTGCGCCAGCTATTATCTTTATTGATGAAATTGACGCTGTAGGACGAAAGCGTGGTGCCGGACTTGGTGGGTCACATGATGAACGTGAACAAACGTTAAACCAAATTTTGGTAGAGATGGATGGATTTGATCCACATATTGGGGTGATTGTGATTGGTGCTACCAACCGCCCAGACGTTTTGGATCAAGCACTTTTGCGTCCAGGACGTTTTGATAGACGTATTGTGATCGATAAGCCGGATATCAAGGATCGTGAGGCAATACTCAAAGTTCATGCAAAAGGAAAGCCAATTGCAAAATCTGTTTCGATGCGTGACATCGCAGAGCGAACACCAGGGTTTACCGGTGCTGATCTTGATAACCTGCTGAATGAAGCAGCTATCATGAGTGTGAGAAAGTCCATGAAAGAAATCGATCAAGATTTGATTCGCGAAGCTATTGAAAAGGTGTTACTGGGTCCAGAAAAGCGTAGTCGTGTGATGAGTGACAAGGACAGAGAAATGACTGCATATCACGAAGCTGGACACGCGATTGTTGGACACTTTCTCAAGAACTGTGATCCTGTTCGCAAGGTGTCGATTATTGGTCGTGGAATGGCTGGAGGGTATACGCTTTCGATGCCAACAGAAGATCTCAATTACAAAACTCTCGCACAGTTCAAAGATGAAATGGCTATGGCGATGGGAGGATATGTGGCTGAGCGTATGATTTATGGTGATGACAACCTTTCAACAGGACCTTCATCCGACCTCAAAAAAGTGACTCAGCTCGCGACCGCTATGGTGAAGCAATATGGTATGAGTGACAAGGTTGGACCACGTACGTATGGTGACAATGAAGAGACCATTTTCTTGGCGCAGGAAATTCATGACAAGAAAAACTATAGTGAAAAGGTTGCGGAGATGATTGATGAGGAAATCAATCGCGTTATTGCCGATGCCAAAGAAAAAGCAAAAGAGGTATTGCACGATAAGAAAGCGCAGATGGAGGATCTGGTAAAAGTTCTTCTCAAAAAAGAAACCGTAGAACATGAGGACTTTGTGGCTGTGATGGAAGGAAAGTTTGATATGGCAAGCCTGGATAGGGAAAAGGAAGTCCCAAAGCCAAACAAAAGTGAGAAGAAGTAGTTGCAAAGTGTAAAATAAAAAACTCCCCGCTTGGGGAGTTTTTTGATGTACATTTTGCTTTTATGAAGATCGTTTTTTGAGTCCAAGATAATGATGAAGATTGTCTATATGCGTTTCGTGTCGATGTTGTTTGGATACAACCGCAGCAAGCTCAGTATCGTATTTTTTGTGAACTCCTACAACATAGTCTGCATGTTCTAGAAGATTATTGTCGACGCGGTTGATTTCGGCTGTGAGACTTGATTCGATGCGGTTGATCTCGACTGTTAGGATTGATTCGACTCGTTCGATTTCAGCCGTCAAGCTTGATTCGACGCGGTTGATTTCGGCCGTAAGCTCTTTTTTTACTTCTTGTAAATCATCTTTGGTGGCTGCATTGTCCTGTATAAAGCGTACTGTCTCATGGAGACTTTCAATTGATGCAGAATTTTGATCTACCTTATTACTGAGACCTTCGAACTCTGTTCTGAGGCCTTGGAATTCTGTTTTGAGACCTTTGAATTCGTTGTTTAGACCAGAAAACTGGTCGGCAAGACCCTGGATCATGTTTGCCAGATCCAGCATAGTAGGCTGTTTTTGCATAGTAGCATACATAATATTCGGAAGGGTCTTACGAATAAGTATGCTTAGTATACCATTCTACTTTTCTTGTACAAGCAAAATTGTGGATAGCTTTTAGAACAAATGTTCTTACAAATCCACTAGATTTCCATCTTTAACAATCTGAAGTTTAAATTTCGCATTTTCTAAGTCTCCATTGTCGTCAAACGAAATTTCAGGAAGGGAAACACCATCAGTGTATTCGAGATTTTTTAGATACTCAATCATGGCTTTGTGGTCAGTTCCTACTTGTTCGAATCCTTGAAGAGCAATGTTCATAGCATCATAGCCAAGTGGTGCTAGGATATTGACGGCGTCGACTGATGCGGTTGATTGTGTTTTAATCATTTGTTGAAATTCCTCTGGATTAGAAATCTTTCCTGAAGTAATCATAGTACCTTCGGCAATTGGTTGAGTATAAAAATCTTCTGACAAAAGGAAGTCTCCACCTATGGCAGGAAGTGAAATGCCAAGTTCTTGCATTTGTCGAAGAAGAGCAAGTCCACTTTCAGATCCTAGGGGGATATAAAGTACATCTGTTGCAGATTCTTTTATTTTGGTAAGAATGGTTCGAAAATCTTTTTCAGATGGATCTGTTGCTTGAACAAGTTCGATATTCCCACCAAGACGCTTGAATTCTTCAATAAAAATATCCTGGATGGCTTGACCCCAGTCATCTTGCCTGTAGATTACGGTGGCATTTTTTTTCTGAAGTTTTTCAAATGCGTATTGAGCAGCAAATTTTCCTTGAAGACCATCAGATGGGTAAATTCTAAAGATGTTATTACCAAGGGTTGCTAATCCATTTGCCGAAGCTCCAGGAATAATTACAGGGACATTGCTTTTTGTGGTGAAAGGAAGACCTGCAGAGCCAGCGGCGGAACAGATAGGCCCAATGATAAGATCAACATTGTCGACATTAGTGAGTTTTTGAAATGCATTTGCTCCTGTTTTTCCATCACATCCGCTGTCTTCATAGATAAGTCTTACTTTTACGTTTCCTGAATATTTTGACAATGCAAGTTCTATCCCAGCGCGAAGATTTTCGCCATAGCTTCCTGCATCCCCGGTTAGAGGTCCCGCGACACCTATGGTAACTGAGTTTGGTTGTGGTGTTTGTGGCTTACTACATCCCGCCATAAGCAGTGGTAGCATAAGAAATAGTCCCAAAACAATATGTTTCTTCATACAATTGATTAATGAATATACTCAATAATAGCATGATGAGATAATTTGTCTTTTTTTAAACTAAAATACTGAAAAACATCTAAAAAATCTTTACTTTTTTATCTTAATTGAGTATAATTATTTGAGTAATTTATTTGTCTAAAATAGTAGACAAAATACATGAAAACACTTATCAAAAAGCTCGAAGAGCTTGACTTTTCCGATAAAGAAGCAAGAGTTTATTTGGCTCTTTTAGAATTAGGTTATGCGAGCCCTGCCCAAATAGCTACAAAGGCTGGGATTAAAAGAACCACTGTCTACAATGTCCTTCCAGAACTTCTTAAAAGAGGATTTATATCTAAAACGTTCGTCAAAGGAAAAAAGGTATTTTGGGTTGAAGATGTGAGAAAACTCAAGTTTGTTATTGACGAAAGACAGCAGAAGTTTGAACATCTTTTTCCACAGCTTGAAGCTTTACATAGCGTGCTTCCATCTAAGCCAAAGTTTCGTTATTACGAAGGAGAAAATGGAATGAAGCAACTTCATATGTATGCTTTGGAAAAAACTATACCTGGAGATACTATTTATGAATATCTTGGGACCGTGGATTTTAAAAGGCTTTTTCCTGAGGAGTTTTATGATTTTTATCCAAAAGAAAGAACCAGAAGAAAAATTTCTGCACGTATAATAGCTCCTGACATTCCTGAGACCAGGGATATTGTGCAAAAAGACAAAAGGACGTTGCGTGAAACACGCCTTGCACCGAGAGATCAGCTTTTGTTTTCTGGTGATATGCAATTGTATCGGAATCATGTAGCACTTATTTCTTATAAAGAAAACTTCATGGGAGTTGTTATTGAGAGTAAGGAAATTTATGAAATGCAAAAATGTGTTTTTGAGCTTTTATGGAACACGCTTGCAGGTCCAACAGCAACACCCTAATATTCATTGCGACCTCACCGAGCTCGTGGTATAATGTACCTAACACTAACGACCTAAACACATCTGCATATGAAAGATCGTCATTATTTCGATTCAATCAAATTCAGCTGGGAATTTGTAAAAACGCACAAGTTGTTTTGGGGTTTTGGACTTCTGGCTGCGATGCTTGGACAAATGGGAGTAATGGAATTTTTGACCAAGATCATCAAGCTTGGAAGTGATGATGTCACTGTAAAATGGTTATTTCTTCCTGCATTTATAAGAAACTCTCACGTGTTTGCCATGGGAGATTTTTCGGCTTCAATGAATGCGATTACCATTATTGCGCTTCTTTTGGTTCTGGCAATATTTGGTTTCCTTCTTTTTGCAGCGCTCAGTTCGCAGGGAGCGCTCATTCATGCCGTCGCACAAAATGTCCGCGGAGTAAAGGAACCCAATGTTGCTCGCGCTTGGCATGCAGGGGTAGGTCATGCAGGGAGACTTTTCTGGATCAATCTTTTTCGAAAAGCTATTGTGCTTCTTGCTGGTATGGCGGTGAGCTTTATGCTGCTGTGGTGTGCGCTTGAGCTGACAGCAATAAATCTTATACTTACTATTTTGGTGTTTGTGGTCGCTGCACTGCTCGGAATGATGGCAACGATTCTCGGAATCTATGCTGGAGGATACGTCGTAGTTGAAGAACTCAGTTTTGGACAGTCACTCGTTGCTGCTTGGAAGCTTTTTGCAAGTCATTGGCTTGTGTCTATTGAGATCGGTTTGCTTATTTTGATACTGGAATTCCTTATGGTGTTTTTGGCTATCTGGGGAGTTGCGATGATGTTTCTTCCGGGTGTACTTATTTGGACGGTCTCTGTTTTGACTTTGTCTTCAACACTTTGGGTAGCAGGAATGACAGTTTCCATGGTACTTTCAACCGTGTACGTTATCATCTTGGGCGCTGTGTTTACCATATTTACTACTGGAGTGTGGACAACGCTTTTTATGAAAATGCACAAGGAGGGAATTGCCAGTCGAATCATGAGAGCCTTTGGTAAATAGTATAACTAAGAGACTGTGTCTGATTTTCCTTCACTCAATTCGCTGACCGGTGGATCATCTGGAAATTCTGCAGGTGGCGGTCTTAAGATTGCTAGTGATGAGATGGAAGAGAAGTTTCGTGAAAAAATGAAAAAGATCTCGATCAAGGAAAAAGAAGTCGAAACCATGCGCAGTGCGGCGTATACTGGTTATGCTTACATTGATCTTGAGCGTTTTCCCATATCACAAGAAGCACTTCGTCAGTTGCCAATTGAACAGGTAAAAGAAAATGGCCTGGTTTGTTTTTATGTGACGGATACAGAGTTTCGTCTGGGGGCACTTGATCCTGATGCTCCTGCAGTACAAGAGACTTTGAAGCGCATGCAAGAAGAGCGCGATCTTCATGGAGCACTTTACTCTATCTCTCAGAAAAGTTATGAGCGTGTACTCGATTTGTATACCAAACTTCCTGTCATAAAGGCCATTACCAAGGACATTTCTGTTAATCCAGAGGAACTCAAAAAAGTAGAAGAGGCAATAACGGATTTTGCATCTTTGCAGGCACTTCTGGACAAGGAGAGCACTACGCATTTGCTTACATACATCATGGCAGCAGGATTTAAACTCGATGCTTCCGATATTCATATCGAGGCAGAAGAAGGACAAATTGTGGTTCGTTTTCGTATGGATGGAATCCTCAACGATGCTGCTACGCTTCCCAAAGAGGCTTACAAACAGCTCGTTTCTCGTGTGAAGCTTCTTTCTGCGCTCAAGATCAATGTTACCGACAAGCCACAAGATGGTCGTTTTGGGATTAAGCTTCCAAGCGGTGATGTTGACGTTCGTGTTTCAACTATACCGACCGTATATGGAGAGAGTGTGGTAATGCGTTTGCTTCGACAATCTCGAGAAGGTCTTACGCTTGATAAGCTTGGGTTTATTGGCGAGTCATACGAAAAACTCGTAGGGGAGATTAAGCGTCCAAATGGAATGATCATCACCACTGGTCCTACGGGAAGTGGTAAGACAACGACACTCTATGCTGTGATGCACATGCTTAATCAGCCTGGGGTAAAGATTATTACTTTGGAAGATCCAGTTGAATACAAAATGGAGGGAATAAATCAAAGTCAGATTGATCACTCAAGAGGATATACCTTTGCAAAAGGTTTGCGTTCTATGATGCGTCAGGATCCTGATATTGCCATGGTCGGAGAAATTCGTGATCTTGAGACTGCTGATATTGCCGTGCAGGCGGCGCTTACCGGTCACCTTATCCTTTCGACGATCCACACCAACAGCGCTGCTGGTGCTATTCCGCGTTTTCTCTCTATGGGAGTAAAGCCGTTTCTTTTGGCGCCAGCGCTCAATAGTGTGATCGGTCAACGTTTGGTCAGAAAAATATGTCAGGAGTGCAAGTACGTCGTGACACTTGATGAAAAGGCGATGAAACGTGTTCAAGAAAACATTGAAAGAATGCCAGAAAAGGAAAAAGCTCAAGTGCAGGCAAAGGAACTTACATTTTACGCGAGTAAGGGATGTGAGGTGTGTAATGGGCTTGGGTATAAAGGACGAGTTGGAATTTACGAAATTTTCATCATGAACCCCGATATTGAGCAGATGATTTTGACAGGACAGGTTTCTGAATATGAAATTGAAAAGATTGCCATACAAAACGGAATGGTAACCATGGTGCAAGATGGAATTCTCAAGGCGCTTGAAGGACAAACAAGCATCGAGGAAGTCTTCCGCGTGATTGAATAGAAACATTTTTCATGCTAGGAAAATTTACAAAATTCGTGTATACTAAATAAAAACCTATCCCCAATATGGTATCTCGAGATCATCAAAGCGGGGTTGTGCAAGAACAGCCTGTCCGTTTCTATAAATTTATTGCCCTAACTTTTCTTATTATTACTTTGGTACTCTTTGGTGTCATTATTTTTATGAGTACCAAGCGTGCGGTGATTTCTATTGTGACCAAATCTCAGCCCGTTGATATTACTACGTCAATTAAAGTTGGGGATGTTACCGCTGGTGCTGATGTAGCAGGTCTTTCGACCACAACAGTAATGACTATCAGCGATGTTTTTCACCCAACGGGTACTAAGGAAATAGAGGGTACAGCAAAGGGAATGGTGACACTGCATAATGAGAGTAATACGCCACAACCACTTGTGGTGCGAACGCGACTTGAATCACCAGAGAAACCAGGGGTGTGGTACCGTATCCAAGAAGGAGTTACGGTTCCTGCTGGTGGATCTATAGAAGTAGAAGTTGTCTGTGATGTATCGGGTGCACAAGGAGACCTTCCACCACAAGAAAAAATGATTATACCAGGACTCAATGGTGCGCGTCAGCAAGAAGTATATGCAACCGCAAGTGAACCAATTGAGGGCGGCGTGCAATCTGTTGGGGTAGTCTCTTTGGACGACGTGAAAGAGGCAGAAAAGATTTTACTGGAAAGACTTGAAAAAGAAGGAACTGAACTTTTGGAGGCGCAATACAGTGACAAAAAAGGCGTCTATTCTGTTATCCAGCACACCTTTGAGTCTGACACTCAGGTGGGAGAAGAAGTGGCCGAATTTACACTGACTGGTCAGGCAACGGTTATGGGAGTGTTTTATGATCAAGAGGGACTCGGTGAATATGCGATGAATGCACTCAAAAAGCGTGAACTCTCTGATGCCGAGATCATTCAGCCGGTAGAAAAGGCACCAACTGTGCAGTTTGACCAGTATGATCAAGGATCAGACGTGATTCGCGCGAAAGTATTTCATAGTGGCATTGCCAGCCTCAACCCGGAAAGCCCTGCCATTGATAAGAGCATGTTCCTCGGAAAAACACGGGCTGAAGTTCGAAGATATTTGCTCGGGCTCGATTATGTGTACGAAGTCGATGTTGATTTTTCACCAGCATGGATGCAAAAGGTGCCATTTATGGCAGAACATGTTACCGTGGTGGTCAAGAACGTAGAGTAGTTGACAAAATTTTTGGTCCAGAGTATAGTAATCATACTCACGAAGACAGACCAGCTGAAGGTTCCCTGCCAGGGAAGAAAGGTCGTGACTGGAAGCCTTTCTCAGGAGAAACAGCATAGGTACCACTTCATAAGGTGAGTAGGACAATAGATAAAGAGTATAATCTCGGGTGGAACCGCCTTTGAAAGGCCCCGGAAGTGCGTTTTAAGAATAAACTGCACTGCCGGGGCTTTTTTCATTACAGATTATAAATCAAAAATCTCAAATTGTGGGCATTGAAATTGCAAAAGGTTTTAGATTTTTGACTTATGATTTTAGATTAATAAAGCATATGGAAAACAATATTGACAATCTCAGACATTCGTGCGCACATCTTTTGGCTGCTGCCGTTCTTGAGCTTTATCCAGACGCCAAAAGAACAATAGGACCCCCGGTAGAATCGGGATTTTATTATGATTTTGATTTTGGTGATGAAAAGGTTTCAGAAGATGATCTCAAGAAGATTGAAAAAAGGATGCAAGAACTGGTAAAGCACTGGAAGGGATTCGAGCGACAAGATCTGAGTAAGCAAGAAGCATTAGACATGTTTTCTGACAATCAATATAAAAAAGAGCTTATCGAAGAATTTAGTGAAGTTGGGCAAACACTTACTGCTTATAAATCTGGAGATTTTATTGATTTGTGTCGAGGTGGACACTGTGAGGAGCCAAACAAAGAGCTTCAGAATTTTAAGCTTTTGAAAGTTGCTGGCGCCTACTGGCGTGGTGATGAAAAAAATAAGATGCTTACGAGAATTTACGGGACATGCTTTGCCAGCAAGCAGGAACTCAAGGATTATTTGTTTATGTTAGAAGAAGCTAAAAAGCGTGATCATCGAAAAATAGGAAAGGAACTCGATTTGTTTACCTTCTCAGAGCTCGTTGGATCGGGACTCCCACTCTTTACTCCAAAAGGAACACTCCTACGCGAACAGTTGAATGATTTTTCACAGCAGTTGCGAGAAAAAGTTGGTTTTCAAAAGGTTTGGATTCCTCACATCACCAAAAAAGAACTCTATGAGCGTTCTGGTCACTGGGCTAAGTTTGGCGGGGAGCTGTTTTTGGTGGAGAGTCAGGAAACAAGTGATGAGATGGTTCTCAAACCAATGAATTGCCCTCATCATCAGCAGATTTATGCTAGTCAAATGCGAAGTTATCGTGATCTTCCAATTAAGTATTTGGAAACCACCACGGTGTATCGCGATGAAAAGGCTGGTGAGCTCCTCGGACTTTCTCGGGTTCGGTGTATCACACAAGATGACAGTCATATTTTCTGCACACCTGATCAGATCCAGCAGGTGTATGGAGAGCTGATTTCTATTGTCAAAGAGTTTTATGGTGTGATTGGGATGAAGCTTCGTGCTCGGCTTTCATATCGTGATTCGGCTACACCAGAAAAGTACATAGGAGACGAGGATCTTTGGAAACAAGCACAAGAAATTATTTTGGAAATTGCCCGGAAGCATGAGCTTGATTACTATGAAGCAGAAGGTGAAGCTGCCTTTTACGGACCGAAGATTGATTTTATGGCCGTAGATGCTCTTGGGCGAGAATGGCAGGTTGCTACTCCACAGCTTGATTTTGTGCAACCTGATCGATTTGGGATAAAATATACAGACCAAGATGGACAGGAAAAGACACCGGTAATGATTCATTTTGCCCTCATGGGATCGATTGAACGGTTCCTTTCCGTGTACATTGAACACACAGCCGGAAATTTTCCGCTTTGGCTTTCTCCAACACAGGTACTTATCTTGCCTGTATCAACGGAAAAACACCTTAATGGCGCACGCGCACTCGCCGATGAGTTTAAGCGTGCAGGCATTCGCGTGGAAGTCGATGAAGCAGACGAGACCGTTGGAAAAAAGATCAGAAACAGCGCCAAAATGAAGATCCCATACGTCCTTGTGGTGGGAGAAAAGGAATTGTCTGGAGAAGATCTTACCGTTCGCGTGAGAGGTCAAGAAGAACAAGAAACTATGCCAAAGTCACGCTTTCTTGAAAAGATTAGCCACGAAATAGCAGAAAAAAAGTAATAAAAAACCGGCTTACCGCCGGTTTTTTATATTGGCCTTAGTTAGTGCTCCAGAGATCTTTTAGTGAAGATATTTCTTGCGTAGCTTTTTTGGCAGCATCCTGGTTCTCAAAAAGCGCTTTGAATTTATCATCTCCTGGATATTCTCCGATGTCCCTTCCATCATCTTTGAAAACATCACGAACAATGTCCCAGAACACTTTTGCAGAAAGGTCATCTTTACTCAGTGTTGCTTTTTCGCGTAGAGCTGATAATACTTCTTGAGTCTGTCTATCGGTCATTTGAGGAAGGACATCACGGTTTTCTATCATGTCGAGCGCACGTCTAACTTGCCTAGCTGCTCGTCTGTCTGCCTCAGCAATATTTTCTGCCATGCGTTTTGGATCAGGTCCGAGAAGTCCAGAGTCAACTGATTTTTGAAATCGTTCCTGCACTTTGTGCATGTCACCATGTGCGATTTTTTCACGCTGCGCACTTTCATCTGCAAACTTTTTTCTGTCAACTTCAGGGAATGGCACCAGGGGCTTCTGCTTTTTTGTTTGGGCTACCGGTGGAATACGATCCTCATCTACGAGAGGTCCATCATCATCAAGCAATTCCATTTTTTCAAGCCTTGCTTGCCTTTCGAGTTTTTTCCAGTCTGCGATGGCCTCGTCGACCTGACTAAGGGTGGGGACTGGTCCATGATTGACGTCTTCTCCCCGAAGTTCTACGGGGAGTTCACCATCAATGTCATCAGACAGATCTCCGGCAATATTACGGAAATTGCGTTCTCTCTCTGCCCTTTCAAGCCCATCGAGCAGGGAAGTTTCTTCGGCCTTGCGTCTCTTGGCTTCTTGTTCTCTTTTGAACGCAGCTATACTGAGATGTTCAGTTTTTCCTTGATTGCTGCGCAGCACATAACCTTTTCCATCATCAAATTGTAGGACTCCTCCATTTTCATTGATACCAAGAACCCCCGTTTGGCCGTTGATGGGGCTTTGGTTTTCATCGAGGATAGCAAAAGCGAATTTATTTTCAGATGTCCTTTCGAGACTTACAAAATAACCATTAATGGAAGGATAAATTCCCGTGTCACCAACCTTCATCTCTCGAATAGATTGAGCACTTGGGTCATCTGCAAGAAGTTCTTCTGGCGTAGAAAAGCGGGCAAATGCCTTTTCGAGTAGGTCAGCACCAAATGCCGGTCTTTGCAGTTTTGCAAGGTTTTCGGTTATTTCTCTGTGTACCGCTTCTTCACGAGCAGATAATGCTTGCAATTCGCGCTTGGTGTTTTCTTCCACTGAGATTTGAGGCTCCCCGGCTACAATGTTTATATCTCGCCGTTCGTTTGGTTCAAGTATCTTAGGAGCTAGTTCATTGGAACTCATTTGTGGTCTTGTAATACGCTGTGTTGGTTCTTTTTTCGGTATGCTTGCCTCAAGCTCGGCAAGAGTCATTGTTGGATCCTGGTATGGTTTGGCATTGGAGGGGTATATTGCAAACTGATCATCATTTGACTCCCTTCGGAAAGTTAGTTGTTCACCAGAGTCAAGGTTGGAAACGCGATAGCGGTTTTCGCCAAGGATCTCCACGCGAGCCCCAAGTCCTTGCAAAGGTGTGCCATTTTGTAGGGCTACCGTTGATTCAAATATGGATTCTGAGACGCGGGTGTAGGTGATGGTAAGTTTTTGGTCACTGCCTTGTGGGGTGTAGGTTTCGGTTTTTGATTGACCAATTTCAAGATCAGATAGACCACCTGGTCGGCCACTTGCTTCAAGCTCTTTTGCATTACGTGAAAAAAGATCTACGTAGCTTTGTGCCCAATTTTCAAAAACCTTTCGGTAACTCTCTTTCTCTGCTCGAGCCTTTTGGTCTTCTGGAGTTCTTCTTGATTGCGCAGCCACTTGTGCCTCAAATCTTTTGGTTGCATCGCTATTGTCAGCGGTGACATAGCTTCCCTCATTGATGGCATCAAGGGACTTGGTCATGTCAATTTGTGCAAGGGCTGTCTTGGCTGCCTTGAGCATTTCATTTTCACGTTCTTTCCCAGTGACCGAATCCTTGTGAGTCAGTTGCTCACCTGCTGCCAGAGTTTCATCGAGGGCTTTTTGGAGGTCTTCATGGATTGCAAGCATGCCTGATCGAAGTTCGTGGAGACGAGCTTTGGCCTCTAAGAGGGTTTTTTCTTCAGCAGCAGAAGGGAGGTTGTGTTTTTTTTGTTCTCTGAGTTGTTTTTCATCAGCCACAATACGTTCTTTGAGCATGTCATATTCAGTGCGAAGTTCATGGTAGGATGAAAGTCTTTTTGCGAGGGTATCAATTGGTCGATCGGGTGTTTCTCCCTTAAATGAGGCTAATTTTCTTTCTGCACCGCGTCTTTTTTCTGTGACCATTTTTCTTTGTTCATCGATATCAGTGGCGAGCGCACGTGCTGCATTGAGTTCTTTTTCAAGCTCTTCATAGAGGGTAAATGCCTTTTGGTCACCTTCTCCATCACCAGAGATACCCTGAAGAATGGCGATTATTTGTGCCTGAAGCTCCTTGATAGAGTTGCTCGCTTGTTCGGCAAGGTCATCGAGTCTATCTTCTTCACCTTCGAGTCCTGCAAGCTGTTCTTCAAGGTCCATGGCAGCAATTTGTTGGTCAATTCCTGCATCCTTGGCATCTTTTTTGGAAGCTCCAGTGCCCCTTTCGACGCGTGGTACGTCTGGTTCATTGGCAATGGCTCTGTTTGCCAAACCAGCGGTACCGGCAAGTCCAGCTGCTGCAAGTCCAGCAACTTGCGCTGCTCGTGCTACAGGCTTGCTTGGATTCATAAAAATTTTTGGAGGTTGGGCCTCGGATGATGCGGCCACTTGGGCAACTTGATTACTTAACTCAGGATTACGACGATCTCGGAGTCTGAGTGCTTTTGCATCACGGACATGCGCATCGTGGTAGGCACGCAATTTCTCAACCACAGGTTCAAAAAATGGATTGTTCAACATGAGCTCCTTGTAGCGTTTTCCACTTCCAAGCTTTGGGCTTCCATCGAGCTTAAGCGCTACACCAAAGCGTTTTTTGAGCTTGGCAAGCATGGCATTGATGTTCCCGCTGGTTTCCTGTGTAAGCTGCTGGAAATATTCATTCGCATCATTACGTGCCTGCTCAGCCCGTGCAGCGTAATCAATAACATTTTGATCCTCGGGTATGTGAATTCTCCCAGTGTCACCTGAGCTAGGGACACGAAATCCTGCGTTATTACTCTCTATCTGCTCTTGAATACTGCCTGGCTGGCTTTCAAAGAAAGCTTCTTCTGTTGGAGAGTCTGGGAGCAACTTTTCAACCCCGAGTTCCTTTGATAGTTTTGCCTTTACTGCTTCGCTGGTAGTTGTGTTTTTGTCGTATCCATCTAACATGTAGGCTGCTGCCATCTCTCCAACGACACCAAGAAGAAAATCCCCTAATGGAAATTTTTCTTTTGAAGATTGTACGTCTTTTTGGAGTTTACCATAAAGATTGAAGACATCTCCTTTTGACATTGTTAGGAGTTCTTTTTTTAGTTTGTTGATCTCAGGCATGTATGAAGCCTTGTGTCGATCATATTCTGCGTTGTGAATGGCAAGATGGTTCATGCCCTCGTATTCTGGATGCTCTGCAGTCATCTGTGCAACCCATCTATCAGAGGATGTCATAATTGAATTGGGATGGCGATTGTCCTCTAACCTTTGTGCTGCGTTGGTTCCTGGATGTCCCTCTAGTGTCCTATGGATTGATGCAAATTGGTCAGGGTTTTCTTGTGGAGGCAATTGAGAGTTTTTTGTCTTGATTGCTGGTATTGATTCGACAGTCGGATCAGTTTCTGCTTTTTGTAATGTGGATTTAATATTAATTGGGACACTATCCAAAACACGTTGCGTGTGCATATATCCGCTTTGCAAGCGTTTCCATTGACGCAAAAGAAATTGCTCTTTGTCAGACAGGTCAGCCTTTTCTCCGCTGGGAGTGAATACGCCATTATCCATCAGCTCAAACATGAGGTCATCCATGGCTTGTTGTTGCAATGATTCCCATTGTTTCAAAAGATTTCTTTGGCCATCTGTGAGTTTTTCAAAAGAGATGTTTTGCTGTAAACGTCCTTGAGCGTCAACAAGCCCCGCATCTTCAAGCTGGAAGGTAAGTACTTCAAATTGCTCCGCAGATTTTGGAGTCCATTGTTCACCTGGAGGGGGTGCTGTGGTTTCAGTATTTCTTGGTTGCTCAGGAGGTACGAGTTGAGTTGAAAGTTCTGGGGCTGCCATAGATTATTGGCTAAAGTTAGGGGCTTGAAAGGTTCTGGTGGGGTCTTCATCAATATTTGGTTTTGTGGGTTGCACAATGTCTGGAGGAGCATCTTCTTGTTGTGCTATAGGGTCTTGTCTCGACTCTATAGCCTGAAGCCCGTCTGGGTTGGATGATGCTCGCAGAGCATCACTATCGATTCGAAATTGATTTGCCGGTTGTTCTTGTGGACGTATTCGAGGGAGATCTTGGGTATCGCCAAGAGCCGCTGTACCGGTATAGTCCGGTGCACTGGTAAATACGTCGCCGTCTTCTTCTACATGAATCCCTTGCTCTTCGGCGTCTGCAGTGTCAATGCCGTTTTGCAATTCTTCGTCACTTGGCAGGTCGTAGGCTTCGGGCACAGCAAGGCGTTGTCCTTGTGCATCAAATCCCTCAGCTGCCGCCAGACCACGGCGGACATGCTCAAGGCCCTGCGCTGCCGTTTCTGCAATGAGCTTGGCTCTTTCGCTGGCAGTGGCAACCCTGAGCTGCTCGCCAAGGACATGTCGCTTGATACCTGAAGGGTGGAAACTGACATGGCTGTTAGGGTCATTATCAATTTCTTGTATCAGCGCCTCAATCTCTGCTTTGGTCAGTTTTTTGTCTCGATAGGTATCTTCTATGCGTGTTTGAAGCTCCCTTGAAAGGGTCATAACTCTACGCGCAAATACTTCGTTATCAGCTTGGTCTTCGTGTGCCTGGTCAGCCAGTACAGCAAGCTCGATTTCAAGGTCTGTGTCGTTCATGGCACGGGCTTGCTCTTGAAAGCTCGGGCCCTTTGGCTTTTCTCTGTCAAAAACTTCTGTATTCTTGGGTTCAGCCCTGGTCTCAGTTGCATTTTTGGTATCAGAAGCACCCACCTGCTCATATTGGCGTAGCGCGTAAAGTTCTTGTGTTTTATTTGGGTTGGTTGACCCTCCGAGTTCCATAGTTGTGGATTTTGAATATCTCTAGTATACCAAATTTTTTGTCTAAAATAAAAGAAGTTGTGTAAAGAGTGTGGAAGACTTGATTATTTTACAGAAATTGGCTATAATTAGGGCAAAATAAATGTTAAAGGACAATTCCGATAATCACTTTACATGACTACGGATACAGAAAAAAAGACATTTACCTATCATGTCGTGACATTTGGATGTCAGATGAACAAAAATGACTCAGAGCGAATCGAGTCGATTTTTGCAGGTATGGGCATGAAGCCGGCTCTTTGTGAGCAAGAGGCAGATGTGATTTTGCTGAATAGTTGTAGTGTGCGTGAGTCAGCAGAGGCACGTATTTTTGGGTATGCCAAAAATTATGCAGAGCTTAAAAAGAAGAATCCGGATTTGGTTGTTTGTGTAACTGGGTGCATGCCGGGTAGGGATAAGGGCAATGTGATGGGAAAAAAACTTCGAGGAGTTGATTTTTACTTCCCGACCAAGGATATGATTCACCTGCCAAGGTGGCTCTGCGAGGCAAATCCTAGGTTTCGCAACATGCTTGATTTGGAAGAAGACTACCTCGCACTTCGTCCAACCATCCAAAAAGCGTTTCAGGCTTTTGTAACCATTCAAACAGGATGTAATCATTTTTGTAGCTACTGCGTGGTGCCATTTGCGCGTGGGCTCGAGGTTAATAGATCTCTTAAGGATATTTTGGAGGAATGTCATAGTCTGGCCCAGCGTGGCTGTGTTGAAGTCACACTGTTAGGACAGATCGTGAATCATTACATTGCGCCAGATCCGCAGTATTTTTCAAGCAGCAATCCATACACCAAGAGTGACTTTGCAAAGCTTTTGTGGGAAATCAACCAAATTTCTGGCATTGAGCGAATTCATTACACAGCGCCACATCCAATTTTTATGACCGACGAGGTAATTGATGCGCTGTCACTTCCCAAACACGTGAACTACTTGCATCTTCCGGTTCAGTCTGGGAGTGATGAAATGCTTCGTAAAATGAATAGGCGACACGATCGAGCATTTTTTATTGATCTTGTTCAAAGGATTTACCAAAAAAACCCAGGATTGGCACTTGGAACGGACATCATAGTGGGTTTTTGTGGTGAAACAGAGAAAATGTTTGAAGATACTGTTGACCTGTACAAGCAGTGTCAGTTTGATATCTCTTACACAGCGCAGTACTCAGAGCGCAGTGGGACGCTTGCAGTAAAGGCATTCAAAGATGATGTCACAAAAGCAGAAAAAAAGCGTCGCTGGTGGGTTTTACAGAAGCTTATGGAAGAAACTGTTCTTGAAAAAAACAAGGTCTTTGACGGAAAAGAAGTTTCCGTCATGGTAGAGAATTTTACCAAGACATCAAAGGGAGACTGGCTCACTGGGAATACCCGAGAAATGAAGCGGATACGTTTTCTGGGGGATGAAAGTTTGGTTGGAACCATACAAAACGTAAAGGTAAGCAAAGCAGACATGTGGATGTTTTGGGGTGATCTTGTCCAGAAAAGCTAAAAATATGAAGATAGATAACACGCTTCCAAAAGTGATTATCATCCTTGGACCGACGGCTGCCGGAAAGACCGATTGGTCATTGCGTCTTGCAAGGCAACTTGATGGGGAGATTATTTCTGCTGACTCAAGACAGATCTATAAAAAAATGAATATTGGCACTGCCAAAGTTGAGGGGGAGTGGAAATGGAATGTGAGTTGGAACGGACTTCGTCACAGTTATTATGTAGAAAACGTTGCTCATCACATGATCGATTTTCTGGATCCAGGAAAATCATTTTCTGCTGCAGAGTTTCGTGACAGGGCGGTGAAATACATCAAGGTCGCACATAGGCAGGGGAAGGTCCCGATCATTGCCGGAGGAACGGGGTTGTATATTTCGACCTTGGTAAATAATTACTACATCCCTCGAGTTCCGCCAAACAAAAAACTTCGAAAAAGCTTGGAAGAGAAGAGCCTCGCAGAACTTATGGATTGGCTGGAGCGCATGGATGAAGAAACTGCGAAGAACATTGATACAAAAAACAAGCGTCGAATCATACGCGCGCTTGAGGTTTGCATGCTGACCGGTGAAAAGTTCTCAGATCAAAAAAAGCAAGGGGAGAGAATGTTTGATTTTTTGCAGATAGGAGTGGATGTTGATCGCAGCGTTTTATATGATAGAATAAATAGGAGAGCTGAAAAAATGATGCAAGATGGTTTGATTGAAGAAATTCAGGCTTTGCTTCGACAAAAGTATAGTTGGCAGCTCCCAAGTATGAGTGGGGTCGGATACCGGCAATTTCAAGAGTACTTTGAAGGTAAAATATCAATTGAAAAAGCCATCGAACTCCTCAAAAGAGATACGCGTCGCTTTGCTAGGAGGCAACTTACCTGGTTTCGTAGAGACAAAGATATTGTGTGGTGCAAATCATACGACGAAATGGAAGCTCGGGTACGTGATTTCTTGAATATGGATCCTGCAAGTCAAATGAAAATTCATCTGTAGTAATTAATTGTTTATGCTTGTACCAATTATTGGAATGGAAGTTCATGTTGAGCTCAAGACACGTTCAAAGATGTTTTGTTCTTGTAAGAATGATCCAGATGCTACCAGGCCCAATCAAAATATTTGTGAGGTGTGTACCGGTCAACCAGGAACATTACCTGTTGCCAATAGGCAGGCTATTGAATGGACGGTATTGATTGGGAAGGCGCTCGGCTGTAATATTGCGGATGTTTCGAAATTTGATCGTAAGCATTATTTTTATCCAGATCTCCCTAAGGGATATCAAATTTCTCAGTATGATGAGCCGATTGCCTTTGGTGGAAGCATCCATTTGAGCTTTGAGCTTGAAGAAAATATTCGTGACGAAGCTACTATTGGGATAGAGCGTGCACACCTTGAAGAAGACACGGCCAAACTTACTCATGACAAAGATGGCAATACCTTGGTGGATTTTAATCGTAGTTCAGTTCCACTCGTTGAAATTGTAACTAAGCCAGATTTCAAGTCAGCGCCGGAGGCTAAAAAATATTGTCAGGAATTGCAGCTCATCATGCGTTATTTGCAAGTCTCTAATGCAGATATGGAAAAAGGGCATATGCGCTGCGAAGCTAATGTCTCTTTACAGGAGGCTGGAAAGTTTGAAATCGTAGATGGAATGGTAAAGCCACTGGGTGATTATAAGCTCAATCCAAAAGTAGAACTCAAAAATATCAATTCATTTAAGGCCGTAGAGAAAGCCATTGAATTTGAAATTGCACGTCAGACCAAGATGATTGAAGAAGGTGAGACTTGGGTGCAACAGACCAGAGGTTGGGACGAAAACAAAGGAGAGACCGTGCTTCAAAGAACGAAAGAGAATGCTCAGGATTATAGATATTTTCCTGAGCCGGATATTCCACCATTTGAGCCAATGAAGCTTACAGAAGGAGTGAGTCTCCCTGAAATGCCTATTGCTAAAAGGAGGAGGTTTCATCAAGAGTATGGGCTTTCGTATTCAGATGCAAAAATCCTTACTGATGACACAAGGTGGGCTAATTTTACTGAAGATGTGATGACTGAAGTTATCGATTGGCTGCACAGTTTGCCAGAAGTGAATGGAGATAGCGATGAGATTCGTGAGGAAAGGAAAGAAAAGATTGCCAAGCTTACAGGAGGTTGGCTTACCAGTAAGCTCATGGGGAAGGTTGAAAGTTTCGATCATGTGAAATTTTCTGCAGAAAACTTCGCTGAACTTATTTCTTTAGTATACACTGACCGTGTAAATTCTACGAACGCTCAGAAGATACTCGATGAAATGCTCAAAAAAGGGACAGATGTCGACCCCAGTCATATTATGGAAGAAAAGGGATATGGGCAGATTTCTGATGAAGGAGCTTTGGCAGAGGTTGTCGGTCAAGTCATTACTCAATTTCCCGATCAAGTGCAGCAGTTTAAAGATGGAAAAGAACCGATTTTGAAATTTCTTGTGGGCATGGTGATGAAGGCAACTGAAGGGGCAGCAGACCCACAGATAGTTGAGAAAATCCTGAGAGAAAAACTTTGATGTATGGTGTTAGGAGAGTACAGGTCTCAAGGAGGACAAGAAGCCGCAGATCAACTTGGTCGAATTCTTCGTCGAACGCAATCTTTTACAGAAGTGACTGGTGATGACTTGACTGTTGACCAGCAGCAACGCGTTTTTGCAATTTGGCGAAACCGAGAATCTTTGCATGGAAGAGATCTTAGTCAAAAATTGGGAAAGTTAACGAGCCAAGAAGCCGATGTTTTGGTGTCTATGCTTAATGCACTGTGCGCATTTTTTTGTTTGCTTGAAAACAGGGGTATTCTCAAGGAATGAGTAGGTGGGCTTTAGAGTGAGAAATATTGAGTAAGGAACCGTGGAAGTCCCCGACCGTCATCCCACTCAAAGGTGAGTTTGGCAAGCGCCAGAATGTGCTCCCTGGTGGTGTGTGGGTGTCGACTCACCACCGGAATGCCCGCGAGTTCGAGCATCTCCTGGTCATTGTTGCTGTCACCACAGGCAATCATCTGCGCAGGGGCAATATCCAGCTCAGAGGCGATCTTCAAGATGGCATGAGCCTTGGTGGCACCTCGTGGAAGCACTTCACCGATCCCAGACACGAAGAAGGGAATCGGGATTTCACCTGTCTGATCACCCAGACGTCGCCGGATCTCACGTGCATGCCCTTCCATCCTCTCATATTCGTCAAAGAACAGGATTCGTGAAGGAGGGGAGAGCGTGAGCAAGTCGTCGACTTCAATGGGATCAGGCAAGAGAAACCTGCGTGTAACCTCTACTCCGCGGTTGCACAATGGGGCTTCGCGGTGAACGATCTTGCTTCTGGGATTGCCAGGCAGGTAGCTCGTGGCTATCAAGGAAAGACCTTGATCTCGTCCGTACTGAACGACTACCCGGTGCACATGCGGTTCATGGACCAGGTGCCTTAGAAAGACTTCTTGCCTTGGACATACGATTTTTACACCGTTGCTGCACACCGCGGCGTGGATGGGAAGTCCTTGCGCCAGATGCCAGACTCGACGCCAGGGGCGACCAGTGGCAAATACGATGACCAACCCCATCTCGTCGAGCTTTCGGAAGACCTCCTTGGTGAGTTCGGGGATATCCCCTGATGCATCCAGGGTGGTCTCGTCGAGGTCCAGGACCACCATTCGAATTGAACCAGTCGTCATAACGACCTCTCCGGCAAAGTTGTTGACGTTATGATCCTAGCATAAAAGGAACAAAAAAACAACCCGAGGGTTGTTTTCTTGTTGGTGTATTTATAGGTTCAGATCATTTTTAGTCAATCATCATGTCTATGGCCTTGCGGGACAGCTCGGTCATCGAATCCTCTGCTGCCTGTTGGCGTTCACGTTCCTTATCCTTGATGGCCTGGCCGATAGATACGTTGGAGTCCTGCCACTCCTCTAGGCCAAGTTTTGTAACTTTTTGAGCTTCTTCTGCTTCGCGCCTAGCAGCTCTGGCACGTGAAAGCATACGACGTTTCTTTACAACCTCAGCCTTCCGTGCTTCTTTTTTTTCTTCGTAGCTGTGAGGGTCTTTACGTTTGTCTTCGGGCGTCCGTTCATTTGCCTCCTCGTGTGTTTTTTTTACATGGGTTATGGCACTGCCAATATTGTTTTTAAATTGCCTCTTGAGATGGCCTGCCTCATTAAGATTTTGTATAACTGATCTTGTCATTCTGTTTGTCACAACAGCGTTCGGGTTGGTGTTGAGTTTATAAATAGTCTGCGCCATTTTTTTGTATTGCGAAGGTGATGCGTCAGGCATGCTTTTTTTGACATCCTTAATAATACTCCCAAGCGACTTTTTGGAAGAGATGGTTTTTTGTGTAAGGATGGACGAAAAGCCCAATGATGGTTTTTTTGGAGGCAACATACTATTTCTTTGTGGAAAGTTTTTCTTTGAGGACGAAATAGAGAATAGTTGGTGGGATGAACACCGTCAAAGGTGCTGTAAACGTGTATACAAAGGTATCAATGAGCGCATGAAGGTTATTGACGAGAATGGCAAGTGGAGATTCTCCGGCGATGATATCGATTAATAAGTATTGAGCAATTGTATCTGTTGTGAGCACAACAAAGTAGACAATACCGGTGAAGACTCCCAGTGGAATGGCGAGCCTCCAGAGTACTTCCCATCCGTGGTTCTTTATGAGTTGGATACTGAGTCGAAAGGCATTTAAACCGTGAACATTATCGATTACTACCGCAAAAGGAGCAAAGAAGATCCAGAGGAAAGGAGCAAGGACGAGGATAAGCAGTGGCAAGAAAATACCACTCATGAATGATGTTAAAATGAATACAATAGTCGCCAAAAGAGAAATAGCAAGGTAAACAAATATTGCTGGCCAAAAGAGTTTCATGCCATCGTGGATTTCCTTTGACATATGTCCCGGCTCGGCATTGATCAGTCGCATAGCAATGACGCGGGTAAAGGCAATCATGAGGATGAACCCAAGGATAGGGAAGGCAAGGTTGAGTAGGAGTTTTATGCCGAGTAAAACACCGGAGACACTCCCAGTAAGAATGTCGTAGATTTCAAGGTAGGTGACGAAAGATACAAAGGTGAAAGAAAGAACAAAAAATGCCAAGCAATACTCTGCAAAGAGTTTGAGATTATTTTTGTAGAGGTACACGGTCTCCTCCATAATTTTGAGTGCTCCAAGCAGATTTGGATCATAACCGAGGAGGTAAAAAAATCCAAGTGGGGAAAATGCGCTACTAAGAATGTGGCCAGATTTGGGAACTTTGAGAAAGTTTCCGTATACCCAATTAATACCAAATCCGCCGATAACAAATACACAGAGTGCTATCCATGGAAGCGTTGGTAAAAACACCAGTATTCCTACACACAAAAGTAAGAATAAAAGATAGACAATACCATAAGTGTAGGTATGATTTTTTTGAAGTGTGGCCATCATAAAATTAACGATTATACTTCAATAGTATACCAAATTGAGTATTTTTTCTCAATGAAAAAAACATTTACGTATACCAGAAGGACTTACTCGGGCTCAAAGGGCTAGAGTATATGCCGCGATTATGATGGCACTTGAATTAATTTTTTGCAATGAGATCAAAAATACGGTGCAGTTTCTTTCGTATGATTTGCTTACTATCGTAGATGTTCAGACGGATGATTTTTGGGGGAGTGGCTCCGTAGAGCGAGCAACCGCGGTTATAAAGGTTTTCGAGCCAGTTGGTGGCATATCGCCTGTTCACCAAAAGTTGATATTCGGCATTAGATTCGTGATCGTCGATGAGGCGTCCGTTGCTTCGCTCTTGCTTGAGCTTGAGATATGCTTCCTTGTTCCACTCAGGTGGTGCGCATACAATAATGATGTGAGTGGGGGGGTGTCCAAAGGCAAAAGCATGGCCAGGGAGGTTTAAATAGTCCTCCATTGAAATTCCTTCTGGAAGTTTTTGTCTATGGTAAACTTGGTAACAAGCAGATTCTTCACTCCGGGATCGGATGATTACTTTCTTGGCTTCACGCAGTGGTTTACGAAATCGTAGAAATTCATCGATTCGGTAATTTTGGTGAGAGAGGGCAGCGGCAATCGGATCAGTTGATCCACCGTATTTGCTGCGGTGTTGTTCTATGGTTCTATTTACTTGTCCTGCTGAGCGCTTTGTAGGTTCTTCCATGATCCACACATCGGCACTATCAGGGTCGATATAGGTACTAACCTCATTTTGGACGCATGACGCAATACGAAGGTCTTTGTTGGTCCCATGTCCAGAAAGCAGGCTATAGGATTTTTTTAAAAAAGCGGACTTG
Source organism: Candidatus Nomurabacteria bacterium (assembly GCA_020632445.1). GTDB lineage: Bacteria > Patescibacteriota > Patescibacteriia > Magasanikbacterales > UBA922 > 1-14-0-20-39-34. Next base: position 86,873 of record JACKFN010000004.1, read on the forward strand.
ATAGTTTCTGGAATGGCATTGTCTTGCAAAAATGCACTAAGATTCAGATGGTCTTGGTTGATAACAGAGAAAATATCAGCATGAAAAAGCGCGTCTATTTCTGTGCGTCTGATATCTCGAATTTTTTTGCCTTTTTGGAGGAAGTAGTCAATACAATCTTGAATCTGAGTGCTGGTCCCACTCATGTCAGGCCCTCCTATAACAATGTCGAGGTGTTTCATACCGATTGCTCAGTCGTTTGCTTTTCTTCTTTGATCACAATATCATGCTCACCACGCTTGACGTCAAATTGGTTGGGGGTGTCGTCTCGGTGAATGACCAAACCATATTCTCCAAAGAGTGCTTCGAGGCTATCGAGCAAGGCACCGGCACGCTTTACGAGCGTTGGATGGACAAATCTCGTTGCCCGGAGTTCTCCAAGGTAGACGAGCGCTCGAATGTCACCAGAGATTCGGCAAGAGATGCGATATCCCATTGCCGTATAGTATTGTTTGATTTCTTTTGAAGCCTTGAGATGTCGCAGCTGCTCCTGGTGGTCATACAAAAAGGCTTTGAGCTCGGTGAGCATGCTTGGTGGAAATGATTCCAGGTACCAAGGTTCAAAACCGTGATCTATGGTCAGCAGTGGCATGCGCTGAACTACAGCGCGATGGCGTTGGATATCACGAAAGGAGCCAAAGTCGAGTAGATAATCGTAAGTAAGGATACCGCTGTCAGCCACGTATGGTGGAAGTTCAGTTTTTGCAGGACGCTTTTCAAGTTCGTTTCGATAATTTTTCAGTATATCTCGGTTTACCCCATCGTGAACCAGCTCAAATTCCGGACTCTCGTGATCGTGATAGTAATAGTCCTGCATGCAAGCCTGGTTGTAGGCCTCTGTTTGGTCATAGCGTTTATGCCCAAATGACTGTGGGTATGCCTCAAAGAGTGCCGCCTCGGTTTTTTCTGCGATTTCTTGAACCTCTGCAAGTGGGTGATGACGAAGCAACATCAGTTCATCAGCAAATTGGCGTAGGTTCATGCTCCAGGCTACGTTGGTAGAGGCACCAGCGGGGAGGAGTCCTCGAGTGATATCAAAGGCTCGGGCGGTGATGGCCTTTTCATAAACAGACTCTTTTTGACCTTCCTCGCGTGGAAAGAGGGATTTGAGATGGTCTTGGACAGGCTTTTGTGCTTTCAGGTAGAAGGTTCTCATGTCTTCGAGCATTTTTTCTCCCTCTGGTGTCCCAAGTGGATTGATAAAGGTTTGCTCGGAAAAGTCGATATATCTGGTAGAAGCTTCCTGTCCGGAGTAGAGCCTCCAGTCCTGAATGGCTTTTGCCGCGAGCATAGAGACGCCTTCGACAAAAATCGTGGCCCTTCCACAGTCTCCAATAGATTTGTGTCCATAACCAACATAGAACTTTTCCATGAAGTTTTCGGCTCCTTTGTCCCGTAGAACACTCAGATGACTGTGAATACCTCCTGTAGAGCGCGAGTGTAGGGCTTGTATCATGGCTTCAGCTTGGGGGTCAATTTTGGCTCCTGTATCGAGAACCAGGACAAATCCTCCATTCGACAAGTCCTTGACAGTATGCTTGAGATTTTCCATAGAATCGGTGGTTCATGTTAAGTACCTGCAGTATATAAAAAACCCCGGTTTCTGGCAAACCGGGGTGAAAAATCGCTCTGTTTAGGCCTGATCTCGATATCGTAGCAAAAGGATCAGTAGATCTGCCACAGCAAGGTTTTCAACACCTGGTATGGCTGATGATATTCTGGTGCGTAGTCCTTCCACTTGGTCCGGATCTGCCAAAAATTCATCGGTAAGGACCTCTTTTGAGAAGTTTTTGTCGAGCCAAGATGATATCTGAGGAAAGAGGTCGGGTTCGACGGCATCTTCTGTTTCAATTCGGGCAAGGTTATCAATATGTGCTTGGAGTTCCTGCTTTGTTTTTTTCCAGTTTGAAAAGTCAACAGTGAGTTCATTACCTTGAATTGAAAATGCTTTTGCACCGTCTTGTGTACTTTCATGGTCATCCATGATGTAGATATCCCTTCTTTCTGTGTCAGGAAGCGCTGCAAGTATTTCAAGAAGTTCAATGAGTCTGTTTTTGGTTATTTTTTTCAAAAGGGTATCACTGAAGTCTTGGCTTGTATCGATAACAAAGGAAAAACGTTCTCCTGAGTCATTCACATGAGATTCTTGTAAGGCTGCTATTACTTTCTTTTCAAGCCTTTGAGAATTTTTTGACAGCTCGATTTCGGGTTCTTCATCGGTTGTCTCTGGTTCGCCGTCGAGTCTAGCACGCAAATGAGCCAATTGGTCGCCAAATGTTTCACCGAAAGTTGCTCGTGGATGGCCTGGCGGTTCATTATCTTGCTGTTCAAGCGCTTTTTTAATTTCAACGTAATAATATCTTCGGGTAAGGTCTCGCAAGTGTTCGATGCTGATATCCTTTGGATCCTTGTCAGCACCTTTGGCAATAGCCGCTATATCATCAGCATAGTCAGCATTTTTTCGCATGAATACTCGTGATGGAAGGATGAATCCACTATCAAAAAACTGCGCGGATCGGTTAACATTCTTTCCTCTTAGGTCGGCAAAACGAATTTTGCTCCCACCTACTTGAGATCGTCTGTATACCACATCAAGAAGTTCATATTCTTCGTCGGAGAGTGGTCTATCTTTGTAGTGTTCATACAGTCTGCGCGCGTATTCATTGGCTAAGTCCTCAAGTTTTGTTTTGAGCGCTGTGACAGCGGCGTCATCTTGAAGGTTAAGTTCTTTCTTGAATCGATCATATCCTGGACCAGCATTCGAGGATGAATCTCCCAAACGAGCAAATCGATAGAGAGTATCAAAATCAGATTCAAACCCGGTAAGTGCTTTGAGATTATTCAGATCAATTTTTTCCACGCTTAGTTCCTCAAGGCGCTTCATCCTTGCTCGAAAACTTTTGTCCTCTCGAGGAGCTTCACCACGCTCTGCCTTCTCTCTTGCTTCTTCAATCCCGCGGTTTACTTCATATGTATAGAAGTCGTAAAGGAGTACAGAAAGCTCTTGGGCTGTTGGGTATGTGTCTGCGTTGTAGCCATCGAGTGAGGCAATATCGTCAAATACTTGATCTGCAGCGCGGCTGATAAATGGATTGTCAGGAAGCCAAAGCCAACCTCGTTTGTCCTCTGATAGCGCTTCTACAGCACGTTCGATACACCGTTCCATTTCATTATGAAAGTTTCTATTTTTTCCTCCGGCGCTATATTCTTTGTCTTGGAGGTACTCATGAATTTTTTGAGCAAAAGCGAGGCGGTCACCTCCAAGTGGCGAGTTCTTTGCCTCTTTGATTTGTTGTCTTAGATAGCGATCAGTAAGGCGCTTGGCAAGCTTGGTGATTTCGTTTGCACTTTCAAAATCAGGTTTGTTTGTTATTTCCCCGAGTGCACGTTCAACAGCATTTTTACCAGAATGCATAATTTTTTCTATTGCCGGGAAATTGTGTTTAATTTCTTCATCCGTAAGATCCTTGCCCTTTTCTTTGAGTTTTGCAAGCTCAAGAATAGCTTTGCCGAGGTCATAGCGGATGCGTTTTTCTTTGCTTGTTCGAGCTTCTCGGTCATTTTGTCGAGGAGGTGGCTCTGAGCCTTGAGGAGGCCCGTCAGGAGGTGCTCCTGGAGTAGCTGGCGCTGCGTGTGGAGGTGTTGGTGGTGAAGCAGCAGGTGGTGCAATTGTCGGTGTTTCATCTACCGTGCGGTCAGGTTTTCGAGTATGTTCTTGAATTTTTGCATAACCATACTCTTTGAACTGTTTGTTGAGTATATCAAAAAGCGCCTCCTCGTCAGAAAAGTCAATGTCAGGAATGTTATCCGCAATGGCAGGATTATCATTTAGGTGTCGTCTGAGATTTTCTATTCGTTGTCTTGACACTGGAGTATTTCTGAATTGATCAGATATCATGGTCAGTGATTGGTCAGCGGTGTAACGCTTCTTTTGTCTGGCAACATGGCGTTGATACCCACGAAAATCAATGGGTCGTCCTTCAAACTGCTTTTCGGAGTTTGCGTCGATCATGGCATTGATGAGGTTACTTTCATTTTCGGTTGCCCTCTGAGCATTTTCGATTTTGTATCGAACAAATTCTGTTTGTTTTTGTTCAAGGTTGTGTTTGAAGTTTTCAAATTCATTCTCATGATCACTTCCATCAAGTCCTATAGCTCTTCTCAGATCAGTTATCGCATCAGGAATATTATGGTTAGCGTACTTGATGAGGTGACTGAGGTCTTGTTCAAATTCATTAAGGTCGCCGGCATCAGCGATTTCTGCTATTGTCGTATCCATTCTCTCGTTGACAAATTCGTAGTGTGCGGCGTGGTCTTTTCTTGCTGGCCTCGTATCTATGCTGGGAGTGTCTGCTCCCAGAGTACCATCTGGTGTGTTTTCTTCTATAAAACGTCTGATGCGATCATAGGCATAGTTGTGAAGTAAGACATTGAGAAAGCTAATGATATTTTCTATATCCTCATTTTCAAAATCTATACCAATATTTTCAATTGGGTGATCGGCGAGGTATGCCTTGAGGTTTTCGATGCGAGCTTGGTGTATTGGTGCATTATGAAGTTGGTCACTGACAAAAGAAAGTGATTGATTATGTTCATACCGCTTCGCCACTGCACCAAGGTAGCGGAGAAAACCTGCAAAGTCGAGATTTTTTTCATCAAGCAGTTTGTCTGTATTTGCTTCAAAAAGAGCGACAAGTAGATCAAAGTGTTCTTGTGGAAGTGGCTCTGCATGTTCAATTCGATATCGTACAATTTCTGTTTGCTTGGCTTCGATTTCTCGCTTGAATTGTTCAAATTCTGCATCGTCTTCGAGGTTAGCAGATTCTCGGAATTGTCTTACTCTGTCTGGATTTTTATGAGTACAAAAACGTAGCACATGTCTGAGACTTTCTTCAAATTCGTCAAGTTCCTCTGCGCCTACTATGTCTTCAAGTCTATCGAGAAGTCGTAGATCAACAAATTCAAAATGTTCGGCATGGCTTTTTGCTCGCTGAATAGGCTCACTCATATCAAGTACATCTTCTCCAAGGTAGTCAGCAAGCCTTTGGGCTTCGGTTTGCAAATTGCTAAGCCAATTTTCAAATGCTTCATCACGATTTCCTCCAAGCATCCCAAGGGATTCGCGGATGGTTTGAACTTTTTTTGGATCAGCGTGTGTGGCAAATCGTAAAAGGGTGGCCAGATCTTGACGAAATTGGTCGAGTGTTCCAGCTTCATTCATTGCATCAAAAGGAGCCCCCATACGATTTTGTACAAAGGCATTGCGTGCTGCAAAATCCTTTCGTGGTGTTGATTCTTCCTCTTCATCTTCAGATGTTGCTTCATCAAATTTGATAAGAGTATCGCGTATTTCGTCTTCAGAAATTTTGAGAATGCGAGCGAGAAGGGGAACCAAGGTGTCAGGCTCACGGACTTGCGTTGTCCCATTTTCGACTTTCTCGGTGCGATAGTCACCGGTTTCTTCTACAAGCGATTCATACGCATCGATATATTCGTCAAATTCATCGTCGTCAAGCTCACCAGCTTCGTCCTCGGTGAGTTCTAAAAATTCAAGGATTTTTTGATAGTGTGCTTTTTCCGTAAGAAATTCACGATCTATTTTTGTTTGGAGTTCTTGAAGTTGCGTTTGGTTTATGCCAGTTCGAGCCAAAAATTCGTTTTTGTTGGGTGCATCAGCGAGAGAAGTAAACAAGAGGTCATAATTGTCTAAAAATTCTTCAAGGTTTTTGTCCTCACGTGGTTGCTTTATCAACTGCTCTACAAAATCGAGTGCCTTAATAAGCCTTTCTGTTGAAGCGATTTCGTGTTGTGTGATCTGTGCCCTGAGAGCCTCATGTTTTGGTACGTGTGGTTCTGCGATTGCTTGTGATGGCGGACCTGGCATTACTTCTTGAGGAAGATGCGCTGACATTGTAGGCTTTTTTCGAAGTTGCTGAAAATACCACTGTGCATAGAGCTTGTCGAATCGTTCTCGATCGAGTTGTATACCCACTAATTCTTGAATTCGCTGTATGATTTCATCTGGTCGAGTTTTAAATTCTCGACGGCGAAATTGTTCTGGATCAAGCCAGTTCGTACATGCTGCCGCATCAAAAAGAAGCGGCTCACGATCCTTTACTTCAGCGGCATTGACCACTGAATCAAACCATGCGATGACTTGGGCATCTTCCGTTGATTCTCTTTCAACTTTTGCGCGTAGATCTGCACCAAGGTCGAGAGATAATGGTTTAGGGTGGCTGCCCGTATCGATGAATTCTATGAATTTTTTTACTAAGTGTTTGAAACCTTCTGGGGTCGCACTGGCAGTTAGCTCAGGAACTTGCCAGCGCTTATTGATATCTTCAATTTCCCCAATATCCCGGGCATGTGCTACGAGTGCTTGTGCCTGCGCGTAGGCTTCGGCTTGGTCACTCGTAAGGCTGCCTGGTTGACCGAGTCCCAGAAAGGCACCTGCAGCACCATGGTTTTTAGGTACGATATCGCCGGCACTGCTACCGTAGATTTTTCTGCGCAGAGCCCTTCTACGAAGTTCTGCGTCTTTTTTCCAAGCCCTTCGTTGTTCTTTGTCCAGTAGCAGTTTTCCATCGTCGCGAAAATGTGGTTCAAGGGGGACACTTTCTCGATCTGTCAGAGTTTTTGCGGAACCTTTCGTGGCAAAATCAATTTCCTTTGGATCATCAGGACCACTGTAGCTCATTTTTATTTTGTCGCCGCTTAGCAAAAAGGTCACCTCAGAGCCATCTTCGTAGAAAGCAGAAATTACCCCGCTTGGACCTCTCCCAACTTTTATGGTTGGGGTGGCAAGGCCTGGGATATTGAAATCAAGCGTACTTCCATTTGCGAGTGCTAGTTTTCCATTTGTAGGGGTTGTAGAGGCAAGCAATGATTCAATGGTTTTTGGCTTTTCTGGAGTCTCAGGTGGAGGGGTTTCACCAGAGGCAAGTTCGAGAGCTCTTTGACGAGCTTGCGCCATGGCCTCAAGTTCTGCCACAGTACGCTTGATTGCCGCCTGTGCATCTGGGTGATGAATATTATTTCCCAAACCCAAACGACCAAGCTCACTTTCGAGCCGATCAATAGGAAGTTCTTTTGTATCGTCTCCGGTAGGAGGGTCTTCATGCACGCCAAGACTGGCAAGCAATTTATCTATATTGTCGTGGCCTGAGTTACTCATAAATCAAAGAGAGATTATTCGTCTATTCTTGCCATGATCTTGTCCATTCCTTTGTTGTGTTTGTTGGCAGCTTTGAACATTTTTTCTAGACTATGGCGAAGTGTGTGTGCAGGAACCGCAACAGGAGGAGCAATATGTTCTCCTCTTCGAAGTGCCCGCAAGCGATTTTGTGGCTCTGGAGTTGCACGGAAACCTTGAACTGATTTGCCAACAAAACTCGCTACATGCGCTCGCAGTCGTGCTCTTTTGGAGTCCGGTCCTCTGTGTGGTATATAAAGGGTATCCTCAACAAGTGCTGGTGCTTGTGGATTAAGGTCGGCATTGACGATAATAATATGCTGAATTTCTTGGTTGATCAGTGGATACTTCGCAAGCATTCCGCGGGTTAGCTCCATTATATCATCTATTTCCATTTTCATCTCCTCATTTGGGTCTGTTTCGGGTGGTGCTGTTTCATCGATCATCTCTTCTACGAGAAGTTGTATATCAAGACGTGGTTCGATTCGCCTATAGGCTATTTTTACGGCTTCGATATCGCGGTAAGCATGAACCAGTCGAGTAACGAGATTCGGTGATGCATCTGGACGAATGATAAGTTTGTGAGTATCGGAAAAGTAATCAGTTGCGCTAGGATGTTCAAAATCGAATTCAATCTCACGAAGTCCTTCAATATCACGTGCAAGTTTGGCAACCTCTGCCATTGCATCATATGCCTCGCTAATGCGATAGTGCATTCTGTTTGCAAATTTTGGATCGTCATGCACAACAGGGATTCTCATGGTTTCGAGAATACGCTGGGCAGTCGATGCATATTCAGGGACTTTTATAGAAATACGGTCATCAAGACCGCTCAGGCGTCTTGAAAGCATTTCAATGACTCTGTCGAGTTCTTTGCGGAGTTCTTGTTTTTTTTTTGTGAACCTATTGGCATCGAGAGCGAGATCATTTTTTAGATGATGCAAGGTGATTTCCTCTTCCTCTGGTACTTGCGGGGGAGTTTCAGTTTCTGCTTCTCGTGTCTCAGGAGGTTGTGATGGGACATCCAAGTCATCAGGCATCCTAAGGTTGCCTGGATAATATGTTTCCCTCGGTCGATGGTTTCTGGTATGGAACCTGGATGGTGGCACAATAGGTCCATCATCTTTAGCCCATGATTTGTCGTGTGCTTCTTGAAGTTCTCTGTATGCTGCTTTCAGTTGTTCTTTTACTTTTTCAATTTCGCCTTCAAAAGCCGCCTGTGCTGTACGAAGAGTTTCTTCAAGGTTTCTAAGATGTTCAGTAGAAGTGACTTCACCGGCATCTATTTTCTTCGACTCTTCTCTGACGTGTTTGCGAGCTTGTATGAGTGCAGAGTCTGCCTCTTCAAGCTTGGGAGTACCAGGTATTTCACCAAGGCGAATATACGTAATGAGTGCTGGATCTTCTGGGTCAAGCGGATACCGTAGATGTTTTGGATCAATGTTATATGTTTGTGCAATATCAAGAAGTCTTTGATTAAAAGCTTCCTTTTGTCGCAGTCTTTCTTGTTCAAAGCGAGCATTTGGTGCTGGCTTTGGAGGGGATGGAGGAGTAGCACCTTGAAATAGATCAGGTTTTGGAGCAAGCGGTGGTCTTGAGGCAAGGTCTGGTTGCTTTCCTATGGTTATTCTGTCCAGAGATTGCTGTATACGTCTTTTTTGGTCTACCCGAGGGTCGACCAACCTTGGCCCTTCACCAACAACTGCCTCGTCAGTGTCAGCCGCCTTTTCACCTGACAACAAATCCGCTAAAAGTGAATCTACATCGTCATCTTCTGCCTCGGGCCTTTCGGGTTGTTTTGGCTCTACAATTGGTGGACCTTCGTAAGATCCTGGATATTTTCTTTGCATAGACTAAATAGCAATCATGTTTTCAAAGTCAGTAATACTCATCTGTACATCTTTGCCTCTTCTTAGAAGTTTCCCTTTGACACGATAGACAAGAGTATTTGATGCAATATCAATGGAGGTTACAAATACTTGCTCAGGTTTTCTTTTCGCGCCTCGGACAAACGTTGGTTTGTCTGCAGATTTGCTTACTTCGATATTTTTTCCATTTGGTGTTTCGATGAAAAATACTTCGCCAGTACTTGGGTTTTTTCCTACCTTGTACTGCCATTGCTGCCCAGATGGATCAGTATAGGTTTCCAATTCTACAACGGTGTCTTTTCGTTCGAGCGAAGGAGAAGTAGTCTCCACCTGCACATCTGGCTCAAGAAGATCTACCGGTTCCTCTTTTATTGGCGTCTCCGGAGAAGCTGGAGTTTCATCTGATTTCTTTTCTTCTTCATTTTTTAACTCAACCACAACAATGGTAATATTGTCAGATCGGTTGTGTCTTTCTAGGGTCACAAACACTCCGGGGGCATGCTCGATTTGTGGTTCTCTTGTACTGTATCGGTGCATTGCCAAATCAAAAAGTTTTTGTTTGAGCTGATCTGCCGTGTCACTTTCGAGAGAAAGTTTGAGGATTTCGTATTCACTGATGACGTCAACAAGACCGTCGGAGCATAGGACAATTCGATCATTGGCTTGGCCTTGAAATTTTGAGTGGAATCGTCCTTCATTACTTGCGTGCGCTATATCACGAGTACGTCCTCCCGCTGCTGAGAGGATGACGGATTTTTCTTCATGATTATAGTAGTCTTTAGGATCAACATGACCTTTATCAACCTTGTATTGAGCGATGTTATCGAGTCTTGATGTCCCTTCTGGTAACACCGCACCTTCACGTATGGTGGTGGCCTTTGCATCTCCTACAAACAGAAGGTCTACGGAAAGATCTCTTGTTATGTGCGCTGCTGCTAGTGTTCCGACGGTAAAGTCTGCGTGTCTTGAAGCTTCTTCATTTTTTCTCGCCATGTACTCGTCCATATTTTGAAGGGCTTGAAAAGGGGATTGGCTATTATCGAATATGTTCTTTGAGAGATGCTCAACCATTCTACGTGACGCCAGGTCACCATCTCCTTGTCCGCCATCAGCTTTTTTCGATCCATGCCCTCCGGCACCGTCTGCAGCTATAACTAAGATGACGTCACCTCGTTGACGATATAAAATCGCATCTTCATTACTTGGGTATTTGGATATTTTCCCTCCAAAATCCGTCATTCCATCTACTTGTGCAAAAGGTACACGGTGATGAATCTCACAGTGGTTACGATTGGTTCCTGTTTCTGCATTTCCTTCAATAGATGTAAAGACAAGATCAGGAAGTGGTTCTGATTCTGGAGATTTTTCGTCTTCGAGAGATTTGGCTTTATCCGCAACTAGGGCTTCCGGTGGTATAGGTTCATTGGGAAGTGTATCAGCACCAGTGAGTATGTGTGGTGCTTCTTTAACTGGCTTTTCCAATGCAAATGGCACAGCTTGAATTGAGGGTTCAGTATCTAGAGGAGAACCAGAAAATGGCGTGGTCTTTGCTTCAGCATAAGCTTTTTCCAGGAGTCGGCGTCTTTGGGCGGCATCTGGTGTCTCATCTTCGAAGTTGCGTTGAATTGCCTGTTCAAATCGTCTTGCCGATGGTGTTCTTGTCTGATGTTTGTTAACAGATCCTGGAATCCCTGGTGTATCTGGACTGGTTACATCAGTACCTTCTAATGGGGTATCTGTGAGCATGCCAAGTAGATCATCAATTTCAGGACCTATTGCTGTTTGTCGTGATGGATGAGCAGTGGCCTTTACCTCATTGTGGTTTATTTCTGGCCCCTTTTCAAAGTCACTAGAACTCATAGATGGAGCTTCTGGAGAAAAGGGCCTCTGATCATCTTCTCCGTATCCTAAGGTTCTGCGAGGTGGTCTTGGTTTGGGTTGGACAGATTCGTCTGTTTCGGGTTCTGGATTAAGAGGTGAAACAGGTCCAAGGACTTCATATTCTCCGTCTCCCGAATCTTCGGGTGTGCCATTACTCGGGAAATTAAAATCGGGTAGGGTTTTTTCGTACTTTTCATCCACGAGTTTCTTTAAAAGCTCTGCCGCTGCTGCTGGGTCACTTTCTTGAAGTGCCGCAGCTCTTTTTCTGATTTCGCTGGCGCTTTCTGGCTTTGGCTTTTCAGCTTTTTCTCCTACATTGAAGTGTCCGGCTTCGACGCCTTCTTGAAGGAGCTCTTTGATGCGGGCAAAACCATTTGATCCTTCTGAGAGGTTGATCGTGATTTTTCCACTTTCTACACCAGAGTCTGCTGTGGTACTGAGCACAAGTTCTCCTTTAAATTTTTTTTCTCGTAAAAACCTGGCACCTCGAACAAGGGCACTACGCATTCTTGCCAGTTCAGTATCGCTTAGCTCGCGGGCGTCGAGGGTGATATTTAGCTCACTTCCATGCTGATTGATCAGTGCTTGTGCTGCTTCAAGATTTTTTTGTTTGTGAATCTCCTTTTCAATGATTTCCTTGAGGGTTTTTGCGGTATCCTTTGATACATCGAGGTTGATGCTGATATGGTTGAGATCGTCAAATTTTGATGCTCCTTCGGTTGTGAAGGTAAGTACATCATCAAAGTCTGCATCTTCGAGCACTTTGACACAAAGTGGAAATTCACGTTTCCATTTGTTTAAGAGTTTATCTGTGAGTTTTGCACCCTCTGATATAAAGATAGATCGTCCCGGTGCAAGTTTATCAATAAGTGCGATCGCGGTTTCACGATTTTTTTCGTATCTGTATGCCTCAGCCCCACCTTCACGATCCTCTGGTGCGATAAACAAGTTTTCAGGAATATCGTCATCGTGACCACCTGGTTTTTGCGTAAGCAGCTTGTCGATATTGTCAACGCGTTGACGGGTACGCCCATCAAGTGAGATTTCCTCGCCAGCTGCTATCAGTGCGAGGGGATCTTTGTCTTTGACTTTGGTCATGGTCAAAATAGGGTTTCCGTCTGGACCATTTTCAATTTTTTCCACATAAAAAGCCACGGGCTCACCGGTTTGCTCGCTGATTTGCCATACGATGCTTCCTTCACGAATCAAGTCTCCAACGGCATTTTCGACGAAACGTAGGGGGAATCGATGTATTTCTGTGCGTTCTGCTGAGCTCATAGGAGGGGATTAGTCTTCAAGAAATATTTGGGCAAAGGATTTATCACCGAATTCTCGCTTGATAACTACACCAGCATTATACCAGAGAATGAATTCAAAACGGTCTCCGAGTTGCAGTCGCCGGTTGAGCATAGCTTTGAACTTTTCACGTGCAGAAGCGCTTGGTGCGATTTCTTCATTATAAAAGAGAGCAAATGCTTCAGTCTCGGTGTTTGTCTTTGGCGGAAGAATATCAGGGTCACTCGATTCCATCTGAGCTCGATACTTTTCAATTTGCTCTTCTAGCTCTGGAGGAATTTCGTAGACTTCATGGTCATCGAGCTCCTCAACCGCAGCAAGTGTGTACTGCTCAAGTATTCTCTTTGGGCTCGCTTCGAGGGCAGCTCTTCTTTTTTCGGCTGCTCTATTAAACGCTTGCAGATCGTCGTCTTGGGCAGCACGGTATTCCCTTTGCTTGCGAGCTATCTCTTCACGTCGAAGACGAACTGCTTCTTGCTCATCAGCCTTACGCTTGGCGAGTTCTTCCTTTCGGGCATTTGCAATGGCGAGTCGTCTTTCTTCCATCAGTGCATGACGATGAGATCGTTCTTCTGTTTCTCTTGCCAGTCGAAGTTCTTCTTCAAATTTTCTTAGCTCTTCCGCTTTCTCTCTTTCAAAGTCTTCTTGTGCACGTTTTGCGATCTCATCACGAGCAATTTGTCTTTGTGGTTCTCGCTTTTCTTGTCTAAGTGCCTCGGCATCAACCCGAGCCTGGAGCTCGTCTCTTTCCTTCTGATTTAACAGCTCTTCGTTTTGTTTTTTCATGAGCTGTTCATTAAGCATGACTGCTGTTTCCTCTTCAGCGCCTCTTTTGAGTTCACTTTTTGTAAAATCAAGTTTTGCTTTGCCGTCAATATCAGATTGAGACAGTGGAACGTACTGTTGCTCTGTCAAATGCTCTGTCAAATTCTCTGCCAAAACATACAGGTTATCGAAGTAGGGGAGGATCTTGAGTTTCGCGGCCAAATCTCTATTGATATTTCTCATGACAAAGTCTTGTACACGCTTATTGTCTGTCCCTGGTTGGAGTCTTGTGATAATGGCGCGACGAAGACCATCCTTTTCTGCTTGTGAGTAAGAGGTGTACTTAGGATCAAGCTTTCCTTCAAGGTCAATAAGGTCGCCATATTTTTCAGCCATAGCATTGCGTGCAAGAATTTCAAAACTTTTGTTTTTGAAGTCTTCTGGATGATCAATGCGGCGTGCGTGATCTTGGGGAGTTGCTGACTCATCAAGTGGGGTTGATACATTTTGTTCAAGCAGCGACTGGAAGGCTGTCCCATGGAAGTTATGCGTTTCCCGGAGTGTTTTTTGGATGTTTGACTGCAATTTTTCTATTTTTTGATTCCTTTCAGAAGTAGATTTCTCAGAAACGATTATTCTATTTCCTTCTTGTGATACTTCAAGTATACCTACTTCTAGAGTTTTATTCTTGAGCTGTTTAAGTTCTTCAAGCATTTGATCCTTATCTTTCGTGTTGCTCGGTGAGTGTCCAGGGTCTAGCTCAGAGAGTGGCATGAAGCCAGAAAGGGGACCTACCTCAAGAATGAGGCCGCTCATATTTACATCAACGACTTTTACATCAATTATCGCGTCAGAATTTTGTGCTTCTGCAAGAGCGGCCCATAGCGCGGGATCTGTGGATTCGAATTGGTTAAGAGCTATTTTTGTAGGGTTCATTTTGCCGGCTTCAAGCTCTGCCATCAGCTGCTCAATGACATCCTGCATGGCTTGCTTTTCTGTATTCGATCCCCCCATCAAGATTGGGTATCCATTTTCAAAATGCATCTCGTATTCTTTTTGGAGTGCATCCTTGGCATACTCACGTACCTCATCATCTCCCATATTATCAAACAACTCAAATCCATATTGCGTTCCAAGTTCGATCAAGGTTTCTTTCATGTGCTCATGAGATGTTTCGTTACCAGAAAATATTCCTTCTTTGTTGCAAGCAAGAGTAATGGCATGTTGCAAATGCAGCGCATCTGAATCTGGACGAAATTCGTGTATCTTGGTGCCATTTTCGATGGAAGAGAGGATATGTCCAAAACGCATTTCTTGTTTCTCTTCCTCTGACATGTTTTTGAACTTTTCTACATCAAACGCCGGTTCTTCTTGAGGTGGTGCATATCGTCTAACGAGGGACTCAAAGAGTTCTTTGAGTTGCTGCTCTGCTTCTAGAAGTTTTTCAGTGGTGTCGGCTTCTGTCTTGAGAAGGACAAGCTCAGCAGCTTCTTCATCAAATGGTTTTTGCTCGGCAAGATATGCGAGATTGGTAGCGCCCTTGGCAAATGCTTCATACACCCTTCCTTTGAGGGCATGTGCTGCATGCTCAAAAGCAACTTCTTGTATTTTTGGAATATAGGAGTGGTCATTGGGAAGCTGCATTTCTGATAAGTAATGTCGGAGTTGAACATCAAACCCAAATGTACGACTTTTTGTTCCAATCGTATTATTTGGTCCGCGACTCATATAGCCTTCGATCTTATCAAAACTTTCGATGATGGCATAAATATACTCTCGGACTTCTTTGTTTTCCTTTGTTGGTAATGGCAGGTCAGCAAAAATTTCCGACTTCTTTTGGGTCACGGCATCAGCAAAGGCCTTCAGCTGAGCTACGAGTTTGTAATTTTCTACCGGAACATTGTCGAGATCGATTTTACCCAATTGATTTTCGAGTATTTGTCTTGAAAAGAGTGGTGAAATATCTCCCAGGCGAATTTTGGCTTCGATGCTCATGTCTTCATCTTCTGCAAGTGGTATACCATCACCGTATTGGACATCAACGAGTTCTCCGTTTTCCCACACCTCAGTGCGCAGACGTACTCCCGTCGCATCAAAAACATCTCCTTCACCATCACGGATTCCATCTTTGAATTCGCCGACAAAAGTATTTCCATTTTCCATAAATTCGGTTCCTGCGCCGTGCTTTTTTCCGTTAACAAACTCACCCTCATAGGAAATGACAGAGTAATCGTAACTGCAAGAATATCCTGGTCGGTTTTGATCGAGTTTTCCAAATCCGGAAAAGACGCCGTTTTCCCAACCACCTTCATAAATGGTGTTGCCAAATGAGTCGATGAGTTTTCCTTTTCCATGAGGAGGGTAGACGTCTCGGTTTTCTACGACGAGCTCTTTGTCGCCGTTGAACTTCATTCCAGAAGGATTTTCAATTGGAGTTGGGTGTAGGTAGAAAAATTGGTCTGATCCCTGTTTGAGAGTATTTACCCGAGAAAATAGGTCTGGGGAAAGCGGTTCACCTCTGTTATAGTAGGGCTTGTCTGCAAACTGTCTATCCGTTCGACTTCTGTCTGCGATCACCTCTTGTTTTCTGGTTTGTATGAGATTGTATCCGGCGTTTTTGTTGACGGTTCCTTCAAAGCGAAATCCATTGTTGTAGATTTGGCTATGTTCTACTGGAATGATTTCTTTTCCAGATTCCGCTCGCTCGGCTGACGAAGTTTCTGAGACATGAACTCCTACTCCTGGGATATTTTCAACATGGAATGTCTTGAACCCTTTTTCTGCAGTCGGACTTTTTGGAATTTGAATGTTAACTTTTTCTGCGGGGTCTGCAAGTTTGATACCCAGCTGCTCGTAGAGTTTGCTCGCACTGGTAATAAATGATGAACCAATAACTTGGTTGTTATTGTCAGTCGGGGAAAGAGTAAAGCGATCTTTACTGGTATCATAAAGCTGCACGAGAACCGGTATTTCTCCTTCACCCTTTGGATTTTGAACCATCTGGTATGAACCCAAGAGGTCTTCTGGTCGGTCGATTTCAGGAGTTTGGTTTTCAAGTTCATTTTGTGCCTGTCTGTCTTTGATAACTCGCTCATACTGCCTATAGACGACGTTGCGGAGTTCTGGAATATTGTATGGATCTACCGTAAAATTGAGATCCTGCCCAACAGGGGAGTCTTGTCCGTGCGGATTTGACTTCGACTGATCGGCGTCAACGGTCACACCTTCAGCCTGTTGTACGACAAATTGACCAGTTTTTTTGTCATAAAAAAGTAAGACAACTTCTTGGAGTTCTGGCTCACCATCGACCATGACTTCTACTTCAATGGTTCTTCCCTGGTTAGCTCTAAAAAATCCTTCAGTAAGGGCGTCGTAATCTTCTGGATGAATATCACCAAACCGCTCCATGCCTGCTTCGATTTTGGCAGTGTGATGCTGGAGAGTTCGAGTCATCTCTTCGTAGTTATCAGTTTGATTATTCTCAATGTTTTCGATAAGCTTACGAATATTTCGAAGTTTTTGTTGGAGCACTTGATCATCATGAAAGTCCGGATGTGTTCCAAGCGTTTTTTCTACAAATTCAAGATGGGCCAAAACCTGTTTAGCCTCTTCCAAATGCTGGTCCCTTTCTATTCGCGCCTCTTCGGTAAGTCGTGCGACCTCATTTTTCCAAAATTTCTTGGCAGATTTTTCTCGTAGTTGTGCGAGTGCACCACGTTTCATCCAGTCAAAATTTTCTCTACGTGCTTCGCCTCGGGTTTCTTTGAGCTTTTCGATAATTTGTGCTTGCAAGTCTTCGAGTTCGGCTACCGAAAGCATGGTGTCTTGTCCTACCTTTGGCACTTTCTGCTCATAAGCTTTTTCAAACTCGTCGGCAAGGGTAAGCAAAATCGGATCTTTTTTTTCTTTCTTTCTCTCAAGGTCTTTTTTTATCAGTGCTGCTCTTTTCTCGTCTGATGCGTCCTCCCATTTTTGACGAAATTCATCGAGTTTGTCGGCAAGGTCGGCTTGGCTTCCGGAAAGCCTCTCTGAAACCTCCTGAAAAAGAGGAGAAATGCTTTGTGCATGACTGATCATCCTGTTGATAAACTTCTGTTGACCGTCAGGATTTTCCATGATCGACTTGGAAAATGGAATTCTCTCTGCAACATCTTGTGAAATTTCTTTTCCACCAAACAAGTCTAAGAGTTTTTTTATTGTCGCAGCATGGAGGTTAAGGTTTGGTGACTCAACACGACCAAAACCTCGAGCTTTGCCATCTTTATCAATCTGTAAATTCCTGTTCAAGTTTACGGCTCGGCGGATGTCACCTTTGTTGCTTGCGAGTTCGGTTTGTACGCTGTAGAGCAGATCCTTGAGGCGTTGTCTCCATTCTTCGGCTGTTTCTGCTTGGTATGTTCCATCCTCCCTGAGAACAAACTCCTGTCTGTCAAGTTCATTTGCGGCATTGGCAAATTCACTGGTGGCTATCACCAGTTCTTGCTTGTTTGCGCGCTCTTCAATCTGATCTGGAGTTTCCTTTTCTGCTGAAGGGTATTTCATTCCTTTGTTGGCTCTGGAACCACGATACCCATGCCTTTTGCGTGCGGGTTTTTTCTGTTCTTCACGTCCTTGTGGATCTTGGATAGGATGCTGCTCAAGATTTGGGGCTGCTTGTGCCATACCGTATGATTATGATGAATGGATATGTGAGTCATCAATAGACTCGATTTTCTTATAGGTTTTGAGGATTTTGTGCTCTTCAATTTCTCTTTCAAGTTGTTCAATGAGGTGCTTTTCCTGCTCAGTAGCTTGACGACTCAAAGTAACATAGTCCTTTATGAGCTGTTTGGCTTTTTTTGCTCCGTTTTGCAAAAAATTGTCATCAGTAGCAGGATTCATAGATAAACAGAATAGTATACTCTCAATATACAAAAAAGTCAAGTGTTTGCTAAAATAAGCTAAATATTTTGTACAAACGGTTCCGTGTTAGCTTCCTGTGGTTCCAAATCCTCCTCGAGAGGCATTTTCCATTGAGGTAACTTCTTCCCAGTTGGCTCTTTCAATGGGTACAAATGCTCCTTGGGCGAGTCTCTCTCCCGGTTCAAGTGTGACAGGCGATGCAGAATAATTGTGAAGACACAGATGCAGTTCATCAGTATCTCCACAATAATCCTGATCAATAATTCCAATACCGTTTGCCATTTTGAGTCCTTTTTTCTTGGCCAGGCTTGAGCGTGCCGCGAGCATGAGCATATAACCTGGAGGTGTTTCGATGATAAGGTTGGTTGGTATGAGTTTGGTTTCTCCAGGTATCAGTGTATCAGAGATTCGGCTATACAGGTCAAACGCAACAGCCCCGCTCGTTTGGTACTGCGGAAGCGGAAGGGAAGTATCGATGCGTTTGATGCGTATGTTCATGATATTTATGTGTTTATCAGTTTGTCGAGTTGGCGCTGCAGGGATTGCTCGTCACCATTGTTATCAATGCTGATGTCTGCGTGTTTAGCAACCTCGAGAATACTCACTTCTGTCGAGCGTTTGTGGTCTTCAAGGAATTGTTCGTAGGTTTTGCTTTGGTCATCTGCTTTTTCGGTGCGTTGTATCAGTCTTTGGTAGCGAATTTCTGGATCGGCAACGATTTCAACCATTTGGAATCCTGGTATTTTTTTGAGGTATTCTATATCAGCATTTCGTCTGATACCTTCCACGACAATGAGTGGACTTGGATCACTTTCAACATCTTTTGCCATGGTTTTGGCCATGATGTCCTCTCCAAAAGTGCCTCTGATAAATTCTGAAGTTTTCACAAGGGCATCTCTGGTGTGGTCCAAATAGAATCGTGAAAGGACGTCTTTGAGCATGGTAGAAAAGGTATAGGTGCTGGCACCATATTTTTCTTTGAGATAGTGGGCCGCAGTTCCTTTTCCACTACTCATCAGTCCGGTGATTCCAATCACGTGCTTACTGGTTGGCATATTCTTCTACTTTTTCTTCAAAATATCTGATATCAAGGCCTGCTTGCGCGAACATTTTTTCGCTATCAGCTCCGGCATGGTATTGTTTTTCGCAAACAATATTTTTGATACCTGAGTTGATGATCATTTTTGCGCATGTGTCGCATGGGGTCATCTTGCAGTACAGTGTCGCGCCATCGATCGCCACTCCTGTCTTTGCTGCTTGTACAATCGCGTTTTGTTCTGCGTGGGTTGTTCGAACGCAGTGTTGGCTCTGGTGTCCATCTTCATGGGTAACGGTTTTCATCTGGTGGCCGACGTCATCACAATGCCCTAGTCCTGCTGGAGCTCCGACATATCCGGTGACGAGGATTTGTTTATTTTTGGCAATGACACAACCACTTCTTCCACGGTCGCAGGTAGCTCTTTTGGCGACCGCTCTTGCTACTTCCATAAAGTATTCATCCCAAGTGGGCCGCACGTATTTTTCTTCAGTCATATCAGATACAATTATTAAGCACAGTATACCAAAGACCAATGATAGGAGCAAACAACATGAATACCAAAACTGTTCAAAACTTTGAGAAAAAATTTTTCAACAAAAAAACCCGACGAATCGGGTTTTTGAAGAGACATTGTGAGATTATTCTGCTTCGAGTCGAATGCTTGGCCCCATTGCTGAGGTGATGAAAAGGCTCTTGATGTAGGTTCCCTTTGAGGAAGAAGGCTTTACCTTTCGCAGTGAATCGAGGAATGCTTTTACATTGTCGAGGAGTTGTTCATCTGAGAAGCTGACCTTTCCAATAGAAAGGTGAATGTTTGAAGTGTTGTCATTCTTGTAAGAAACTTTTCCTGACTTGAGTTCCTCAATCATTTGCTTCACATTTGGTCCGACGGTACCCGTTTTTGGGTTTGGCATGAGTCCTCGTGGTCCAAGAATTTTTGCAACCACAGCAATCTTTGGCATCATTTCCGGAGTAGCAATAGCAATATCAAAGTCGAACTTTCCAGTGTTTTTGAGTTCCTGGATTTCTTCTTCAGTATAGACAAAGTCGGCTCCTGCATCTTTTGCTGCTTTTTCGTCGTTTGGTCCAACAAAGGCACCAATTTTCTTTTCCTTTCCATTTCCATGAGGAAGGACAACGGTGGTTCTGATCTGCTGATCAGATTGTTTTGGGTCAATACCCAGGTTTGCATGGATTTCAACGCTTGCGTCGAATTTTACCGTGCTGGTTTTTTTGACGAGTTCAATAGCCTCTGCAAGAGGATATTTCTTCGTGTTATCGATTTGAGCTTTGAGCTCCTTCATTCTTTTTGACATAGAATGTATGTTACGTGGTCATAGCCTCTTTGGGAAAGAGTCCCACATGAATATGGCCGTAGTTTAGCAAAAAGTGGAGAAATTGTCAAGGGAGTATTTGGACATTTCAGCATCTAAACAGAGAAACATACGAACATCTAAACATATAAACATGAAATAGGTATAAGACAAAAAAAACGCCTTTTGGCATTGGTTTCACTTTTACTGAGAGGAGAAGAGGGCCGCCGGGGTAAAGCGGCCTAGAAGGTGAGAGAGATTCCTGTGGGGGTGAGCTGGAAGGTCGACTTGGGCTTCGGCTTGCCGTCTGGAAGGCGATCGGGAGGGCCGTAGGGGTTGTGGTCGACATCCATGTGGAGGATGAGGGCCAGGAGGGCCATCCCCATGCCCAGGCCAGCGAGAGCGCCGCCGTTGCGCTGGGCATTCTCGCCGTCGTTGTCGATGTACCAGTAGGCACCGACGCCGATCATGCCGACGCCAGCCAGGGCCAGGATATCGACAGTCCGGTCATGTTCGAACTTGTCCCTGGGCGGACGGGCCATGGCCGTGGTACTGATCAGGGACAGGACCAGGATCAAGGTGCCGATGCGCATGGTGTGCTCCATGGTGGTTTCATTGGTATCTTCAAAGAGTTGAAAAAGGAATGAAATCATCATGATTGGATGTGTGGCGCCGCGGGGGAGCGGCGCCGGGCTAGAAGCTGCCGACGATGGCAGCGCCCTGGGTGGTGGGGGTGATGTAGGTGGTTGCGGAGGAGTCGTTGTCCGTGAGCAGAAAGTACAGACCGGTGCCGATGGCAGCCGCCGCCACGCCCGAGAGGACGAGGCTGGTGGTGCGCATCGAGTCGGCGAAGTCTTCCTGGTCGTCTTGGCAGGAGAACGTCTTGCACCCCTCGCGCTTGTCCTCGGCCCTGGCCTTGGAGACCTCGGGCCCGACGATGGCGACCGCAGCGGCCGCGCCCAGGCCCATCAGCGACCAGCCGATGAGCTGCTTGCGGCTCGTCGTCGGCTCGATGACATCGATGGACTTGGGAATCGTGGTGAATCCCTTGGGCGATGGCTTGTTCGCCTCGTCGAGAGCAGCCTTCTCCTTGGCCTTGAGCGCCGTGATCTTCATCTTAATTGCGGTGACGTGGGTGTCCCCGGGGTACCGCTGCACGTACTTCTCCCATGCCTCGATGACCTGCGAGAGGACCACGCCCTGGCCCACGTTGTAGGCCTCCTCGGTCGCCCTGCCAACGTTATAGAACAGCGTGGCTGCCTTGTCGGACTTCTCGTGCTTGATCGCCTCTTCGAACGACGCCTTGGCGTCGAAGAAGCGGCCCTGCTTGAAGAAGCCCTCCCCCTGCTTGTAGAGGCACTCGGCCTTCTGCTCGTTGGGGACGCTCGTGCACGTCCCCATGGCCTGAGCCGGGCTCAGGCCAAGAAACACCAACAAAAGCACGGTCGGTTTCATTTGGCCCTCCTCGGCCATGTCGTTGACGACACCTTACCATACAAAAAAAAAGAAAATCTGTCAAGATCTTCCTGTGCTGGTATTTGGTTGGATTTTATACTGGCCAGACCTTTTTACAGTTTGGCTGTCTATCATTTACGTTAAAGAAGTCTGGACATAGCCCATTGATATCGTGTTTTGGAAAGCATACGGCAGCCCCGTCAATGTCGTACAGGGTATCAAAACCATTACTGGCTCCATCGCTTTTGTAAAAGAGGACGACGTTTTTGCTGTATTCACAGATTTCGACAAAGGTACTTGGGGCACTTTTTGACTCTGACGCTGCCATGTCAACCAGGACATCAAACCAGTCATCGAGCGCCACCGGAGTATCTGAGGTTTTTATAACGGTTTTGATTTTGGTCGTTGATTGGCCACTCTGTGTTTTTTTGGTTTGGTAGGTGACGTTGGAGGCATTGGAAGAAGAGGTTTGGCTTTTTTGGGAAGTACTACCAGAGGATGCATCATCAGAGTCATCAGTCCCCGAGGATTCTACGGTGCGAGTGGTTCTGGAAACCTGCTGTGATACTTTTGAGGATATGAGGGAAAAGAAACCACCGGTTTGTGAGACACCTGCAGCATCTTCGGAGCTTCCAGGGCAAGGACCTTCGCTTTCCACTTCTGTTCCGTCTACCTGCGCGGTGCATTCGTTGACATAGGTTTTTCCATTTTTTCCGCAAACAGGTTGATTATTGGCTTTGCAGTATCGCAATGAAGCAATACCATCTTGATTTTCTACTGCGCTCAGTGGTGATGCTCCTGCAAGTTTGGAGCATTTGCCTGATTGAAAGGCAAGGACATCACAGCCAGTTCCATCATCAAAAACGCAGAGGGTTTCTACTTTGTCGTATTGTTGGTTGACGGTAACCTTGAATCCATTTGCCTCACACACTGTCATGGCTTTTTCGAGTGGCGTTTCTGAGAGATTCCCTGGTTTTTTGAGAACAATACGTTTTTCTGCGCCAATTTCAAAATCATCCAAATTTTTTGGGCTTGCACCACATCCGGACAGGAGAGTGGTAAAAATTATGAGAGATAGAGCGCAAAGGGCGTATTTCATGTTATTTCACTTCATTTTGAATATTGCCGAGATGAAATGCTTTGAAGTTGTCAATGCTGGTATCAATGATACGTCTTACGGCTTCGTGTGTGTTGAAGGCGTTGTGTGGAGAAACGATGGTATTGGGGTGGTCTATAAGCATGTTGTTCATCAGTGAGAGGCGAGTTTCATCGCTTGAACAATCAACATTGAGTAGTTTGAGCGTGTCTTCTAAGAGGTCTTCTCCTTCAAGTACATCGAGTCCTGCGCCGCCTATAATGTTCTGTTTGAGACCCCATACAAGCGCTTCGCTGTCGATAAGTCCACCACGCGCGGTGTTGATGATAATTACCCCAGGTTTCATTTTTTTGATCGCCTTTTTGTTTATGATATGTTTGGTCGAATCAAGTAGTGGAAGGTGCAGAGATAGTATATCACTTTTTTTCAAAAGCATTGAAAGGGGGACATAGCGAAAGCCAAAGTTTTCGGCGAGTTGTTTGTTTGGGAAGGCGTCAAAAGCAAGTATTTCTGTCTCAAATCCTCGTACCATTTGGATGAACTTTGCACCAATTTTTCCGGTGCCAAGTACACCGATGGTTTTCCCTTGCAGATCACTTCCTCTCAGTCCGTGGTAGTCATACTGTCCCTCTTTAACACGTTTGAAACAGTGATACAGTTTTCGATTCACTGCAAGTGTGAGCGCGATGGCGAATTCTGCCACGGTGTTTGACCCATACGTTGGAACATTGCATACGACAACTCCTCGTCTTTTGGCTTCGCGCATGTCAATGTGATCAAATCCTGTCGAAAGGGTGAGTACAAGCTTGAGTTTTGGCAGAGCTGCAAAAACCTTTTTATCAATTTTTGAATCGACAAAAACACCAAGAACTTCTGTTTTTTTGTCCAGCTTGTCGAGGCTGAGAATCTGGTCAGACATGGTCAATTTATGACCACGAAGTTTCCCTCGGATGTATTTTTTGAGGTCAGGAGTCAGGGTGAGAAAAAATTGGCAGTGGTATGTTTTTTTAGCCATATCATGCGAGCTTTTTTTATTATTGTATCAAAGAACGTGTTTTTAGGGAAGAAGGGAAAGGATTTTTTCAGATGCAAAAAAAAGTCGCAGAACGCGACTTTTTAATAACTTGTGTGATGTAATGCGGAGTGATTATCCTTCGATTTTTACACCCATTTGACGAGCCGTACCGGCAATGATGTTCATTGCAGCGTCAATGTCATTGGCATTGAGGTCTGGCATTTTGGTTTCAGCAATTTGCTGAAGCTGTGCCTTGGTGATGGTCGCAACCTTGTCCTTGAGTGGGTTTCCACTTCCAGACTTGATTCCTGCTGCCTTTTTGATGAGGGCACTTGCTGGGGCAACTTTGGTGATAAAGTCGAAGCTACGGTCTTCGTACACGTTGATGATTACCGGAACCACTTCTCCTTTTTTGTCTGCAGTTGCATTGTTGAACTGAGTACAAAAGTCCTGAATGTTGAGTCCGTGCTGACCAAGCGCCGGTCCAACCGGAGGGGCTGGGTTGGCAGCTCCACCTTGAATTTGGAGCTTGATTTGGTTGATAAGTTTTTTTGCCATAGATATCGGTATTTACATAATACATTTGAGCATTGACGAGAAGCGCGTCCATGGGACACCATCAATTGTCAAATGGATAAATTGTTAAATGGTTTCAAGACAATAAAGTGTTTAACCATTTAACAATATGACCATGCAACAATATGCTTATATTTTTTTCACCTGCAATGCATCCAGTTCGACTGGTGTCTCACGTCCAAACATAGAAACGAGCACCTTGAGTTTTCCACGATCTTGGTCAACAGCAGAAACCTTTCCTTCAAATCCTTTGAATGGCCCGTCAACGATTTTGACGGGTTGATCAACTTCAACATCGATTTTGTGTGTTGGCTCCTCAGCGGACATACGTTTTTGCAAACCAAGAATTTCCTTTGGATCAACAGGAGTTGGTGTGGTACCAGCTCCAACAAATCCGGTTACGTTAGGAGTGTTACGCACTACGTACCAAGAGCTGTCATCGACAATCATTTCTACGAGTACATATCCTGGGTAGACTTTTTCTTCGACAGTAACACGTTTTCCGTTTTTGATTTTGATGCTTTTTTCTTTTGGAACGAGAACCTGAAAAATCTTGTCCTGCATGTTGAAGGTCTCGATACGTTGGTCAAGATTTCGTTTTACATTTTCCTCGTATCCACTGTAGGTGTGAAGTACATACCAACGGCGACCGAGGTCTAGGGTTTGTTTTGCCATAGTATTTTGGTGGCTTGGAAGGTTGGGTTAGACGATCCAACCTACGATGATGTTAAAAATGTAGTCGAGGACGCCAAAAAAGGCAGCAAGTCCAAGGCTGATACCAATAACGACCAGAGAGTAGTTCTTGGTTTGTTTTTGGGTTGGCCAAGTAACTTTGCGAAGCTCTGCGTAGGCCTCTACGAAATAATTTTTCACTTTTGTAATAGCACTCATATCTTTGAGTTGAAAAAAGTATCTAAAAATGGCCTTGTGGCCAGTTACGCGCTTATTATATGGGAAAAAGGGGAATTTGTCAAGGGGATAAATAAAAGAATGGGTATATGGACACATTGTAAAATTGATATATGGTCAAATGCAAAATAGTCACATTATTTTTTGCCTATTTTAGCCATTTTTTATCTTTTTGAGTGTAACAATTGCATCATTTTACACTGTGTATAGAAATGCTTGACAAAAGTGTGATTTTGTGGTATAGTAATCCGTTAAAAAATTGGCTGAAAATAGAGAAAAAAACAGGGCAAAGAGGCGCTAAAGTTTTTGGCGTTTGATTGCCCCATGCGACCAATGAAGGTCGTGTGATGAACCGGGAGGTGTGACATGGGCATGCAGAGCTTCGAGCGTGAGCGGCAGATCTTCGGGGACTGGTTCCGCATCTTCATGATGCTCGGGATCGCGGCCTTCATGGCCATGAACTTCGGGTGCAACACCCGACGCGACCACGACAGCGTCGAGATCGCGCCGGCGAACCAGGCCACGCGCCAGCAGCTCGGCTGGGACAAGCGTGAGGATCAGAAGCGCGAGGACGACACGTACGTGGAGTCCATCGACCTGCAGAAC
This sequence comes from Candidatus Nomurabacteria bacterium, assembly GCA_020632445.1. GTDB lineage: Bacteria > Patescibacteriota > Patescibacteriia > Magasanikbacterales > UBA922 > 1-14-0-20-39-34. Next base: position 112,825 of record JACKFN010000004.1, read on the forward strand.
CTGCACGCCAAGATGGTGGCGCTCTCGCAGCTCACGAAGCGAGAGGTGATCGCACTCAAGTGCATGAGCTTCGCGAACAACCGCCCCCTCTTGGTGAAGATGGGGTTCGGTCACGTTGCGTCCTTGCCCGAGGTGTGCGATCGGGAGTTCGGGCAGAACTGGCGCGACCAGTTCACGTCGCCATTCGTGCAGGAGGTCAGCCTCGATGTCGACAAGCTCGGGCCCGAGGTGCCTGCCAAGCACTATCAGCCGGTCATGGCCGCTCCCTTCGGCGGTGTCATGCGCCAGGTGGAGATGCCGGCCAGCGCGGAGTACAAGTACTACGCCGGCTGCATCAGCCACGCGCCGCTGATCGAGCCGATCTTCGGCAGCGCTGGGGTGCCGGCGTGGGTGGTCTACGGACTGGCCTACGCCGAGAGTGGTTGCGACGAGCAGGCGATGAGCCACTTCGGTGGAGGTTCTGGGTACAGGGGGCTCTGGCAGCTCAAGCCTGAGCAGATCGGGGGGAACGATCCGCTCAATTACCCGACCGTCTACAAGCCGGTGGCAAACCGGATGGCCTACTACTACCGGAGTCTCGGGGACTGGCGCCTCGTTTTCTTGGCTTGGAACATTGGTTTGCAGGAAGTCAAGACGTGTTTCACCGACCAGGGGTGGACGAGCGATCGTCCCACTTTGCAGATCGAGCAGCACATCAAGGATCACCCGGAGGCGTGTACTCGCCAGATGGCACAGTACACCAAGAGGGATCCCATGCAGCTGATGCTGAAGAAGACTCAGTACATGATCGCCAAGATGGCCGTGGCTCCGCGCGTGGCGAGCGAGATTCGCAAGGCCATCAACTGGTACGACGTGCGTCGGAGCCCCGAAGCCGATCTGAACCGCATGTGCCGCCAGGCTGGGGGCAGCATCGTGCTGAACTACAACCCTCCCTACTGCCTGATGCAGTAGTCATCTCACCATACATCCCACCATAAGAGCGCCGCTTCCCGCCGCGGCGCTCGATCAATCTCATGATTTACCGAAAGTTTATTACGTATGCCTTCGGTGGCTTATGAGAGCCAGTCTTTACAACCGATAACCATTTGTTTCGAGGAGCATTTCGATGAGCAACGGCAACAACGGTGGTAAGAAGCGTCTCCCCGTGGGCTGGACGGGCGATGAGCGGCCTCCGGTTCGTACGTCGGACCGGGGCAGCGCTTCGCGGCCCATGCGGCCGCAGAGCAAGGCACCGCCCGAGGGACGGCCGAAGAAGTTCGATCGAGGACCGACGGAACGCCAGAGGACTCCCTCGAGACGGGGAGCGGTCGACCAGAATCAGCAGCGCAAGCCGCTGAGCTTCTGGTGGACCCTGATGATGATCACTGGTGAATGGCTTTCGATGATCGCCAGCGCTGCGATGGTGCTGATGGCGGTCATCAACCCGCTGTCGGCCTACTCGGCGCTGCAGTGGCTGCTCATCGTGGCGGCCGCGTGCATCATGATCGCCGTGACCCTCCTCGACCGCTTCCGCTGGTGGATCTTCCTCCCGCGGTGGGCGGGAAGGGTGGCCTGGTTGGGCTTACTCGTAGGGATGCTGAACTTCCAGGGGGTCGTAGAGCTCGTGGGACCCAAGTACGTCGGTGAGGTGCCGGACTACAAGCAGGCCCTCACCATCGTTCAGAAGGGCACGCTCGAGATCTTCAGCAGCGACGAGAAGTTGCTGTGGAAGCGGCCGACCTACTACGAGGAGGTCACCTTCGACGACCTGCCAAGGGACTTGGTCAACGCTCTGATGGCGTCAGAGGATTCGCGCTTCATGCCACGCATGGTGGACGGCGTGGCTCTCGAGGCGCATGATGGCGTTGATCTCAAGGGGGTACTGCGCGCCGTGGCCTACGTGGTACAGCACCGTAAGTTCGGTCCGGGTGGTTCGACCATCACCATGCAGGCGATCAAGAACCTGGTCACCAAGGGCAAGCTCCGGGGTGTCAGGCGAAAGGTCGCCGAATGGCTCCTGGCTTGGAAGCTCGAGCGCGAGCTCACCAAGCAGGAGATTATGGCGCTCTACTGGAACTGGGCCTACCTTGGTGCTGGTCGCCAGGGACCGATTATGGCAGCGCGTTACTACTGGGGCAAGGAGCTCTCCGAGCTCTCCCTGGCGCAGTGCGCACTCCTGGCCGGTCTGGTGCAGAGTCCGGAGAACTACCGTCCCGACAAGAAGCCCGAGCTGGCGCGAAAGCGTCGGCATTACGTGCTGGGGCGCATGCTCGATGAAGGGTTCATCACCCGCGAGCAGTTCGAACAGGCTGATGGTGAACCGATCGAAGTGGTCACACACGAGGAGACTCGGACGGGCTACAACGGCTGGATCGCTGACATGGTGCTTCCCAAGCTGTCAAAGCACCTGAGTGAGCGTCAGCTCTACGAAGGGGGGATCACGGTATACGTCACCATCGACTCGCGGACGCAGGAAGCCGCCCACAAGGCGCTCAACGACTCCCTTCGGGAAGTTGACGAGGGTCAGGGGTTCACGCAGCCGCTCACGGGGGTTTCACTTTCGGGTGAGATTCCCAAGCTCGGCAGGCGTGGTGTGGTTGCTCGTGTCAGCGAGATCACCGAAGACTTCCTGATGTTCGAGCTCGGTGGTGGAGCTGTCGGTCGGACGCGCATGGGGAACCTCGACCGCTTCATGGTGGTGTCATCGCAGGATCGCAAGGCCTACGACAAGGCACTTAAGAAGTGGAAGCGAGATCACCGCAAGTGGGAGCGCACCAAAAAGGCCAAGCGTGGCAAGGAGCCCGAGGAGCCGAAGGCGCCACAGCCCAGGCTCAAGTGGAAGGTGGGCGACTACCTTCGTGTCGATGTGGTGGACTACGCCAGCGCGGACAAGAAGCACTTCTGGGTCGCTCCAGAGCGAGTCCAGGGTGCCTACGTGCTGATCGATCCCACCACTCACGACATTCGGGCTTTGGTGTGCGGCGACAACTACCGTTTGTCAAAGTACAACCACTGCCTGTCTCGGGTTCAGCCAGGCTCCACCTTCAAGCCCTGGACCTACCTGACCGCTCTGCACATGGGGGTGCTCACACCGTGGGGAACTGCGGATCGTGAGGCTCCTACAGCGCTCATGGATGAGCGCCGCACCTACGAGTACGTGGTGCCGTGGGCAGATGGAAAGGGACGTGATGTCAAGCAGTGGTCACCGAACAACTACGGGAGCAAGTTCACAGATGCTCCCATGACCGTTCGCAAGGGGCTCGCCGGTTCGGTCAACTCGATCGCGGCGCAGGTGATCACGCATGAGGACATCGGCTGGGAACAGGTGGCCGTGACCATCAAGCAAGTTGGCATTACAGCGCCCCAGGCGCAAGGCCCGTCGATCGCCTTGGGGGGAAGCGAAATCAGCCCGCTTGAGCTGGCTACGGCGTATGCCACCATTGGTAGCGGTGGCATCAAGTCGAGCTGGCGACTCATCGAGCGAGTTGAGACTCCTCAAGGTGAAGCTGAGGCGTTCAACCTTCCTCGCAATCGGGATCGCGTCTTTCCCTACGCAGAGGTTTGGCTCCTGCGGCATCTGATGCGAAGCGTGGTGATCGAGGGATCGGGGGTGAGGCTCAAGAGGCTTCCTATCCGTGTCGATGGCAAAACAGGGACGACCAACGATTCCAAGGCCGCTTGGTTCGTAGGTCTCGATCCTCTGTTCGTGCATGTCGCCTGGGTCGGCTTCGACGATGCCCGTCCCATGAAGGGGCGACGCAAGGCCGAAACCGGCAGTAGTGCGGCACTCCCGGTCGTAAAGGGAGTGATCGAGTACTTGCTGCAGGAAAAGGGATTTTTCGAAGACCTTCCGCCTCTACGTGATCACCAGATCTATCCTGACCCTCCCGAAGGCGTTGTATGCCTTCCGATCAACTTCGACGATGGACTCCTGCTCAAGGATCCGCCGCCGGACGCGAAGCAGGAGTGCTACCTCAAGGGAACCGAGCCAACGGCGTACCACGAGGAGGCTAACTTTCTTGACGGATTGGGAGGGATCGAGCCTGACTTCGAAGAAGGGGATCCCGCCGTGATCGATGATCCGGTGGTCCCGCTTCCGGCCAACCAGCCCGAACAGCCAGGTCTGGACTTCGACGAAGACGCACCACCCTGACATCCTACCAATACCATTCCCACCTCTCGCGCGGCCAACGTCCCACCCGTTGGCCAGCGCACAGATCATAAAAAGATTGAAACGAGAAACATTTGAATAGAGTGCCGAAGAGGTGCTTTTTTTGTATCCAAAGATTTGCATGTTTAGCTGTTTCTATGTTTAAATGAAAATACAACCATTCGGAGGCAGGGGACGTGAGCAACCTCGCGAGATTTATCGATTCAAAGCTCAGCAGGCGGATTCTTTTTGTGATCGGAATTCTTCTTTCGGTGTTGCTCTTGCAAGCCCGCAAGGCGCATGGGCAGGCGCATCGCAGTTCACCCGGCGTGTGCATCAAATTCCTCTGAGCATGCAGCCAGGTTCAGTGCTTCGTGAGGTCTCGGTCTGGCACACGCCGGACTGCCCGAGCTGTATGTGCCGTATGGAGGTAGTGTTCGAACTGCCACTGTGGAGCGGTCCGATTGCGGTGCGAGAGGACCCCGATAGCATGTCGTGCTGGTGCGGCAGTGACAGTCCACCACCGAATACTCCCACCAGCTAAGCATCCCACCAATTCCTTCGCAAACAAAAACGAGGCAAAGGCCTCGTTTTAAAATTTTCTGCAATTATGTTGTCGTACGTTTGTGGAGTGTTATAATTGAAGAATTTGACCATGCAGCCATTTGCTAAATGTCCAAATTCTTTACACTCTTGGCATGGGTTTGGATGAATTTTTTACGTGGGGCAACTTCTGATCCCATGAGAATATCAAATACCTCACTGGCATTTTCCGCATCATCAATAGTAACCTGCAGCATGATACGATTTTCTGGATTCATAGTCGTTTCCCAGAGTTGTTCTGGATTCATTTCTCCAAGACCTTTGTATCGTTGGATGCCAAGTTTTTTGGCTGATTTTTTGGATGATGTATCTTCTGCATCTTCTGATTCACTGTCTTCATTTTCTATTTCGATCTCGGCAAAATCAATTCCTTCTTTTTTCAGATACTTATGAAGGGCTTCTTCATTGTAGAAATACTCGAGGCCTTTTCCTTTTTTGACACTGTAGAGTGGAGGTTGGGCAATATAGAGATGTCCTTGGGTGATGATTTCTGGAAAGTATCGGAAAAAGAGGGTAAGCAGCAACGTGCGAATATGTGAGCCATCGACGTCAGCATCGGTCATGATGATGATTTTGTGGTAACGAAGTTTGCCAATATCAAACATCTCACCAATGTTAGTGCCAAGCGCAATGATCAGAGATTTAAGTTCATTGTTGGCAAGAATTTTATCAAGGCGGGCACGTTCGACATTGAGTACCTTACCACGAAGTGGCAAAATCGCCTGGGTGTGTCTATCACGCCCTTGCTTGGCTGATCCTCCTGCAGAGTCTCCCTCTACAATATAGATTTCAGAATTTTCTGCTTTGCGGCTGGCACAGTCAGCAAGCTTTCCAGGAAGGGTGATTCCATCAAGGGCACCCTTACGAAGCACAGAGTCACGTGCAATACGCGCGGCATTGCGGGCCTTTGCGGCAAGTAAACATTTCCCGATAATGCCTTCGGCATCTTTTGGATTTTCTTCCAAAAAGATTTCGAGCTGTTCAGCAAATGCCGCTTCTACGGCAGGGCGTACTTCTGGGTTTCCGAGTTTGTCTTTGGTTTGTCCTTCAAATTGTGGATCTGGAACTTTGACGGAAATAATTGCTGTCATTCCTTCACGAACATCTTCTCCTGAAAGATTTGGGTCTTTTTCTTTGATGATGTTTTTCTTTCGGGCGTAGTTGTTGAGCGTTCTGGTGAGCGCTGTTCGAAATCCGACCAGATGTGTACCTCCACCAGGGTTGGTAATATTATTGGCAAAACAATGTACAGATTCAGAGTAATCAGCCGTGTACTGGAAAGCCACTTCCATGGCAATTTCGTCTACCTTTTTTTCTAGATAGAAAATAGTATCATGCTTTGGTTCACGATTTTTGTTAATGTGCTTGATGTAGCTGGCGATTCCTCCTTCGAAGTAGAACTGATAAGAACTCCCGGTGATTTTGGTTGCCGATGAATCTGCCTCACGTTCTTCTGGTGATCGCTCATCGACGATATGAATTTTTACCCCTTTGTTGAGGTATGCCTGTTGTCGTAGGTGGTCGATAATGGTTTTCCAGGAAAAATCCAAGGTATCAAAAATATCATCGTCAGCACGGAAAGAAATAATCGTACCGGTTACTTTGGTTTTACCAATGGCTTTTACTTTTGCCTTTGCTTTTCCGAGCTTGTATTCTTGGAGCCAAACTTTTCCATCTCTGTGAACTTCGGCTTTGACTTCTTTTGAAAGTGCATTGACCACAGAAACACCCACACCGTGAAGACCTCCGGATACTTTATATCCACCATCTCCAAATTTTCCACCGGCGTGGAGTGTTGTCATCACCAGCTCGAGTGCTGATACCTTTTTCTTTGGGTGAATATCAACAGGAATACCACGTCCGTTGTCTGTAACGCTTACCCAATGGTCAGGTTGGAGCTTGATCGTAATTTCGTTGCAGTGTCCGGCCATGGCTTCGTCGAAAGAGTTATCGACGACTTCCCAAATCATGTGGTGCAAACCCCGAGATCCTGTTGAACCAATGTACATTCCAGGACGTTTGCGCACGGCCTCGAGTCCTTCCAAAACCGTAATATTGGAAGCATCATATCCTGACTTTTTTTCAGCAGAAGCTTTTTTCTTATTCGTCGTTGCGCTTGATTTCTTTGCTGGCATAGAAAAAAATTAGAAAGAGCTGTCGCCCTTGTCATACCCAATTGTAGCATAAGGCGGCAAGCTGTTCAAGGCATAGAAATTATTGTATAATAAAGGAAATGTACAGTTTCTTTTGATTTTTATAGACTATGGCAACTAACCGATTTACACGCTACAAAGATCCGACAGGAGAATTTTCAAATACTCAGCTTCAGGTAGGATCTTGGTATCTAAGACACAAGCTTTTTTTGGAGAAGATATTTTTGGTGGCGCTTATCTTGGTTTCCGGTGGTCTTGGTATATACGGAATAGGAGGTCTTGGATACTATTTTGTTGTTGGATATTTTCAAGATAGAGACATTCTTCAATCGCAGGTTCAAGAGATCCAAAATAGCAGCTACATGCATGTCAAAACTCGGGTGGCAAATATGGAGTTTCGTGGTCTTGATGTGTTTACGCATACACCCCGTCATTATGACTTTTTGGTTCCAGCCGCTAATCCTAACCCAAGACATCTTTCGCATGTAACTTATCGCTTTGTGTATTCAGGGGGACAGACACCTGCGCGAACGGTTACAATACTTCCACAGTCTCAGTCATACCTTCACTACTTTGACCAGCAGAGTGATCAGTATCCTGAAAATGCTCGACTTGAGGTGCTTAACGTCGCCTGGCAACGTTTGGATCCGCGAGCGTTTCCTGATCCAAAAGCTTATATGGATTTGCGTTCAAAGTTTGAGATAGAAGATTTTGTGTTCAATGAGCCAAGTGACAAGACTGGATTGCTCACCAACCAGGTGACTTTTGGGGTGCGCAACCTCACTGCTTTTGATTTTTATGAGCTTGACTTTTTGGTAATTTTGTTTAATGCTGGGCAGGTGGTAGGAGTTCAGCCACTTTATTTGCAGGATCTTCCGACACGCAGGGCAGAGCAAGTAGACCTGCGCTTTGGCAACGGGATTCGCTTCGTCGAGTCGGCTGAACTGCTTGTGGTATCCAATCTCTTTGATACCTCAATTTACGCAGGAAATTAATTATGCTCAGCAGGATATTTGGCTTTCTACAGAAGTTTGACTGGATGCTTTTTTTGTTTACCGTCATACTTACCGTGATTGGATTGGCTTCGATTTATGGTATCGATCTTTCCAGAACCGGCGGGGGAAGTTTTTTTCCAACACAGCTATTGGCCTTTGGCTTGGGAGTAGGGGTGCTCTTTTTTTTGGCTGTATTTCACAAAAGTTTTTTTGAAAAATACGCAAAGTTTTTTTACCTTGGGACATTAATCATTTTGGTAGCGGTTCTTTTTTTTGGTGTAGATGTGCGTGGTACCAGAGGTTGGTTTCGACTGTTTGGTTTTTCATTTCAACCAGCCGAACTTGCCAAGCTTGTTTTGATTTTGTATCTTGGATATTTTGTAACAAAACAACGAAGGCGTTTTGATCGTTTTTCATTTGTATTTTTTTCTGGAGTCGTGGCGTTTATTCCGGTAATGCTTATTTTGATGCAGCCAGATTTGGGATCAAGTCTGGTGCTCCTTGGAATCTGGTTTGGTATTTTACTTTTGTGTAGAACCAAAAAAAGATATGTACTTTCCATTGTACTTGTTGGGTTGTTGACGTTTGCCGCCGGTTGGCTATTTCTTTTTCAGGATTATCAAAAGGAACGCCTGCTCACCTTTGTTGACCCCGGGCGTGACCCACTTGGTTCCGGGTACAATGTTACCCAGTCGGTGATTGCTGTTGGATCAGGGCAACTTTTTGGAAGAGGTTTGGGATTTGGTTCGCAAAGTCAACTACGATTTTTGCCTGAAGCCCAATCTGACTTTATCTTTTCTGTTATTGCTGAAGAACTTGGTTTTGTGGGGGTTGTTATTGTTTTGGGGTTGTATGGTGGAATTTTTTGGAGAATTTTTGTGCTCACAGAGCATTGTAAGGATGATTTTTCCGTTTTTGTGCTTTTGGGAGCCCTCTTGTATTTGCTCACGCAGCTGAGCGTGAACATTGGGGCTGCCATTGGAGTGATGCCACTTACCGGTATTCCACTTCCATTTTTGAGCTATGGGGGAACGTCTCTTATTATCAACTACAGTCTTATTGGGATTATCCAAAGCATTGTCATCACGAGCAAAAAACTTGGGTCATATCTCTAAGAGCCTATCTACAATCTATTTTCTAACTCCATTTTTATCCTTTTTGGTTGCAGATGTTTTCAAAAAGTAAAAAGAATGGCTCTAGAAAAGATTGTGGATAGGCTCTTAGTATGATACCATAGATGCGAGGGGTGAGGGGGAGTAGATTCATAGGTAAAACCTTGACAATTTTCTTGGATTTTGCTATATTTTTCCTACTTTACAATATATGAAATCGAGTGATTTAACTCCGCTGAGTCTAGAAAACCAGCCGGAAACCACGAGAATTTTGCAAAAATGTCCTGTATGCGCAGCTGAATATGCTGGGGACGCCATGCAGATCGTTCACAAGATGCAGGATATGCATCTGGTTCATGTGACCTGCTCTGCTTGCAAGAACAATATGCTTGCTTACATTATGGTGTCGTATATGGGGCTGCGTTCAGTTGGTCTTCTAACCGATCTTGATCGTTTAGATGTGGAAAGACTGGCTGATGCGGATATCTTTGAGCTTGACGCTCTTCTGGAGATTCAAAATCTTTTGCAAAATGAGCCGAGTCGATTCATTGAATTAATACTCAAACAATAATAGAAACGAAAGTATGGATTTTGCACTTCAAGTACAAAGTCGAACAGATGAGCCACAAAGTGTTCGCGCCACTGGTAGCATTCCAGGTATCATATATGGACCTGAACGTGAAAAACCGGTGAGCATTCAGGTGGATTACAATACCTTTGATAAGTTGTATGAAGCGGCCGGAAGTTCAAATCTTCTCGATTTGACAATCGATTCTGATCAACCCGTTGTAGCACTTATCAAGGATATTCAGCATGACCCAATAAAAAATCAAATCACTCACTTTGATCTTTACCAAGTAAAGATGGGTGAAATGATGAACGCTGAGACTGAATTGAATTTTGTTGGAGTTGCTCCTGCAGTAAAGTCACTTGGGGGAACCCTTTCTACATCAATGGAAACATTGAATATTCGATGTCTTCCAAAGGATTTGGTTGGTAGTATCGATGTTGACCTTTCTGTGCTTGCTACCTTTGACGATGGAATTGCTATCAAAGACCTCAATATTCCTGAAGGAATTGAAGTGCTTGATAACCCAGATGCGCTTGTCGCGACTGTACTTGCTCCACTTACCCAAGAACAGCTTGATAAGATGGATGAGTCACAGATTGGAAGTGTTGAGGACGTAGCTGTCGAAGAAAAAGGAAAGGAAGATGGAGAAGAGGGAGACAACGCAGGAGAAAAGAAGGCAGAATAGTTACAAACATTCAAAACAGGCCAACGTTGGCCTGTTTTTGTTTCTTTTTCTGTAATATTTAGCAATGTGGCAATAAGGCAATGGCTACATGGTTATATTGCCAAATTGTGAAATACTTGATATATGGTAGAATAGTAGAAACATGTATTTTATGAAAAAAGACTTTAAAAAACAATTTGATGAGGTAAAGGTCCTCTATAGTATCGCTATCGCCTTATTTGTCGTAGGGATTTTGGCACTCATTTGGTTTGCCTATCAAGGTGTTGCCGCCAGAAGGGCGCGGCAGGCTTTGGTTACACTTCCGCAAGAACAGGAAGTAGGCCAAGATGATGATAGGGAGCAGTGTAAGCGCTTTCGCTATGACGGACAGTGTTTGGGGGAAGGAGAAGCACAGCCACAGATGATTGCCATAATGGTGGAAAATCATATTGAGGCACGGGATTTGAGCGGTATTCAGGAAGCCTCAATTGTCTACGAGGCACCAGTGGAGGGGAATATCACTCGGTTTATGGCGCTCTACCCAGCTGATGCAAAGGTGGAAAAAGTTGGTCCAGTGCGGAGTGCTCGTCCATATTATTTGCAGTGGCTTTCTGAGTATGGAAATGCCATGTATATGCATGTGGGTGGTTCACCAAAGGCGCTTGAGGAGATTGAGGAATTTGGAATTTTTGATCTCAATGAGTTTTATCATGGCTGGGACTATTGGAGGTCAGAGGATAGGAGTGCGCCGCACAACGTCTATACCTCAAGTGAGCTTTGGAACGACGCACTTGAGCAAGAAGATCATGAGGTGAGGGATTTTGAAATGTGGAAGTACGCCATGCCAACATCAACGTGTCAGAGTGATTGTTTTGAGCGTGTTGCTATCTCGTATTCGTCTCCGTATTATAAACCTGTGTGGACATGGGATAGAGATTCAAATAGATACCTGCGCTCTGAGCGGGGTAACAGCATAGCGTATGTTGCCGATAGTGTGGTAATTATGTATACCCGTTCTACGGTGCTTGATGAGGTGGGTAGACTCGCCCTGTTTACCAAGGGAGAGGGATTGGTGCAGATCTTTCAAAATGGAAATATGGTAGAAGGATTGTGGAAAAAGGGTGAGCGTACAGATCGTACACGGTTTGTTGATAACAAGGGAAAAGAAATAGGATTGCATCCCGGGAAGGTGTGGGTGACGGTAGTAACACAAAGCACCGATGTTGATTATATAGGAGAGCAGTAAAGTATATGATTGATCTTC
>JACKFN010000005.1 GCA_020632445.1 Candidatus Nomurabacteria bacterium
GAAGATGATGACGATGATGAAGATGATGATCAAGAGTATGCTGAGGATGAAGAAGACGAATATGAGGATGAAGAAGATGAAGGATATATAGAAGAAGAAGATTTTGACGATAGCGATGACGAAGAAGATGCAGAAGAGAATGAGGATGATGCCAATTTACGTTACAATTAATCACCCACATGGTCATGAAGTTCGAAAAAAAGGAACTTGAACAACCCAAACGCGTTTGCTTTCGACTCAAAGAGGCCCGAGAAAAAAGAGGTCTGAGTCTTGATTTTGTGTGCAGAAAAATGAAGATGAGCAAAAAATGGGTACAGGCCCTAGAACACTGTGACTTCGACCAAATTCCTTTTGCCCCAATTTACAAAAGAAATCTCATAAAAAATTATTGCAAAACACTTGGGCTTGACCCAACCACGTATATTGAGCAGTACGAAACAGAAGAGGTAGCTCCAGAACCAAGTACCGCTATATCACCCTATGAACAAAAATTTTCCAGACAGCGTGCTTTTAACATCCCTTCACTTTTTAAAACAGGAATCGTTGCACTCATTGCCCTAATCCTGCTCGGATATATTGGTTTTGAAGTAAGAAACATTCTTCGTCCACCAAAACTTTTTCTTACCACTCCGATTGAAGGAAGTATTGTTTACGAATCACCCGTCGAAGTTCGAGGTTTCACTGAAAAAGAAGCACGCGTCTATCTCAACGGCCAAGAAATTCAAACCGATCTAGAAGGAAATTTTAGTCATGATGTCGATCTCAAAGAAGGACTGAATACTATCATTGTCGGTGCAGAAAAAAAACACGGAAAAAACAATTCTCTGACGAGACATGTTACTTTTCGTCTTCCATTGAGAGAGACCTCTGATGATATTGAAATAGAAATCAACACATCAACACCAACGACAGGCACTTCTTCCTTGTCCTCCTAAAAAAGAGAACAAAAGTTCTACTTTATCCACAGCTGTTTCATTGACGGCCTTTTTAAAACACGTTACCATGACAGTACCCCTGAAACTATTTCTACTCATTTAACTACGGCTATGGCGAAAGCAACAAAGACCGACAATGACCCCCGAATGCAGGCTGCACAGTCAGCGATTGATCAGATTAAACAAAAATTTGGTGATGGCGCCATCATGAAATTTGGTGAGTCCAAATCCATGCAAGTCGATACTGTTCCGACAGGATCAATTTCACTCGACATTGCTCTTGGAGTACGCGGTGTACCACGAGGAAGAATCATTGAAGTTTTTGGGCCGGAAGCCAGTGGAAAGACCACCCTTGCACAACATGTCGTAGCAGAAGTCCAAAAGCAGGGCGGTATTGCTGCTTTTATCGACGCTGAACACGCACTCGACCCAGACTATGCACGCAAAATTGGTGTGAATGTCGACAACCTTCTTATTTCTCAACCTGACACCGGAGAACAAGCTCTTGAAATTCTTGAGACACTTGTACGATCTAATGCCGTTGATGTGGTAGTCATAGACTCAGTAGCCGCTCTCGTTCCAAAGGCAGAGATCGAGGGAAATATGGGAGACTCACACATGGGGCTCCAAGCAAGGCTTATGAGCCAAGCACTTCGAAAGCTAACCGGTATTGTCAGCAAAACAAAAACCGTCGTCATCTTCATCAATCAAACTCGCATGAAGATCGGAGTTTTTTTTGGAAACCCAGAAACGACCACCGGTGGAAACGCACTCAAATTTTATTCTTCTGTAAGAATTGAGGTGCGTAGGAGCGCACAGATCAAACAAGGAGACAAGGTCATTGGTAACCGCGTAAAGGTAAAAATTGTCAAAAACAAAGTTGCCGCCCCATTTCGTACTACAGAATTTGACATCATGTACAACGAAGGAATATCTGTTTCTGGGGATGTGCTTGATGTTGGTGTAACGCACAAGGTCATTCACAAATCCGGCAACTCGTATTCATTTGACGAGGAAAAGCTTGGAGTTGGAAGAGAAAAAGTAAAACAGTATCTACGAGAAAATCCAAAGACTCTTGAAAAAATTCGCAAAAAAATCTGGGAAGTTGTCGAACGTGGTGAGGCACCTGAACAAGAAGAACGAGAACCCGGTGAGGCAGAGCAAATTGAGGAATAAGAGATGATAAAAAAATAAAAAAGTGATATACTCTACCTATATCACTTTTTTTATGTTTCAAAAAAATAACAAAGATGGAGCGCATCCGGTTATCGAACACGGACGTCAGCTCTCAATTGGAGATCGAGCGTCTGATCGCATGACCGAATTCATGGGAAGCTGGACGTTTATCATTGTTTTTTCACTTGCTATTGCAACATGGGTTGTCCTCAATATACTGATGGTAATCAACCACTGGGATCCCTATCCATTTATTCTCCTCAACCTTATGCTTTCTTGTCTGTCTGCCTACCAAGCCCCAATTATCCTTATGAGCCAAAATAGACAAGCGGATAGAGACCGAATTACCGCAAAATATGACTATGCGGTAAACAGAAAAGCAGAACGCGAGATCCAAAATATGCAAAAAGATCTTGATGAAATCAAGGCCTTGCTTTTGAAAATGCAACCCAAATCGAGAGGAAAAACAACCCCTTCCAAAAAAGTGACAAAATAATCCCAAAAAAAAGAGCCAGACACGGCTCTTTTTTCACACATGCTTTACAAAGACTTCCTCTTCTGGTAATATCCAGACAATTTGGATTGCAGGAGAAACGATGAGGGCACCACCACACCCAGAAGTGCGCATCGGCAGCCTGCAGGTTGGCGATATCATCATCTGGGAAGATGAGAAGTGGGCGCTTACGGCAGTCATCAAAAAAAACGGTATGCGCACCCAGGTCTTCCAGAGATGCATTAAGGGAAACACTGAGTTGGATCCAGAGCTACGAACTGATTTTGGAGCCTATGCAGAACTCAGAGTTCCTCTCTATGGTCGTTGCGTAATTACCCACTCTATCCGCCTGGTGAATCGCCTTCCCGTCTAATCCACCACGATCCAAATTCCCATAAAAATAAAAACTCCTGGTTGTACCAGGAGTTTTTATTTTTATGGCAGGGTACCAACGCTTTTTTTGAAAACCTCAGGGAGCTCGTCGAAAGCGCTGGAAGGTGTGACCACACGATGCGTATCCTCGGTGGAGGAAAAGATGCAGATTTTTACAAATTTCTTGGAAAAAATTACAAAGAATACCTGTCACTCTTGCAAAAACACCGCGTCACTAAATATGCTATTGGCCCATCTGGTTATACCAATGAATTCAAACACAATTTTGTAAGAGAAGAGGGTAACAAACTCAGGACTATGTCAGTGGGACTGACCACCCCAACCTACACTCGTATTACTCCAGAAATGGTTACGCTTGAAATTTACGGAACCGACGTAACCATCATTCAAATTCGCAATAAGGCAATCGCCAAGAGCTACCTTGAGCACTTCAACCTCCTCTGGAAGCAAGCGACCCCCTTTAAACAAAACATCCCGTGCTAGTCGGGATATTTTTATGTTTGTTAGTGATACATTTTTACAATATCGACGTCTGTGTAGTAATAGTGGATAATCTCATCCCAAGTTTCATGCATATCTTCCGCTCGGTATGCTGCATCACGCTGACTCATTCCAACTCCATGACCAAACATCCGTTTCCCATCCCTACGGTCATATACAGCAGGTACAGATACAAGCCATGGTTTGTTTCCTCCCCAGACTTCTGCCCAGCTTCGTGTTCGTCCATCACTATTTCCATAGTATGGAGTCACAACGATTTCATTTTGATAGGCAATCATTTGGCCACGAGTCTCTCTGGCGGCAAGTACATTATTGTAGGCACCCTGCTCACTGACATAACCAAGATAAAGCTGGTCTCCCGTATGCGCGACCACATCAAAATTTCGTTTATCATGCTTATCCGTATGCTCCATGGTGTAATACGCGTATGTCCGAGCAGCAGTAAGCAAAGCCTTTTGATACTCCATTGGGGAATGATTTGATGCTTCAGCGATTCCCGCTACATAATCTTCCATGCCAAGTTCGTTAATGATATAGAGCGCATCTCGGTCTTCAGTAAACCGGTACTCCATTACCCCCCTATACTGATCAAAATCATTTGGACCACGCCAGGTGACAATACGATCATGATTCATAATCTGAAACACCGCCCTTGGATCGCTTGCCGGAACCATTCGGACATACTGATTCGTGTAGAACTGCAATGCTCCGTCACTATAGGCAATAAACTCACCGACCACAGACATGCGTGCTATTTTTTGTCTCCCTAACGTTCCCTTAAAGACATCACCATCGTAGACATGATAATCTTCATTTTCGCTTCGAAACTCTGCAGGCTCTCGATTCTCAAGCTTCCAAACCCCAACTCGGATCGTAGGCTCTCTTTCAAGACGAACCTGTTCGACTTCCTGAAAAAATGGCTCAACATAACCTGCAGGAGCGTCGCTCACCACTTCAACCTCAACAGCGATTTTTGAATTTTGTATCTGCTGCGCATTTTCGTTCAAAGCAATCTCCATGGTGTAAGTACCTGCCTTTTTTGGTGCTCGAAATGTTACATTTGTCTGAATCAATCCACCAGCGTTTACATTTTCCCCCAAAAATCCGACGTCTGTATGACTCCTCCAGTTACTATCCGCAAAACTGAGTGTTCCCTCTACTCCAAGTGGAGGAACCGGACGAGTAGCGACCACTTTTGGATTTGACCAGATGTTTTCACCAGTATTTTGGTAGGTCAGGAGGACGTTTGACTGAGCACCTCCAGCCATCACAAACTTTCGCTGACTCAAAAACAATACCTGTCCACTACTTTGACTCATAATTACCTCTGGCACCTCTTGCTTTTCTTCTCCCTCTCCTTCGGCTTGCTCAGGTTCAGAGACTTTTGGTGCCACAACATGAATTTCTAAAAAGAAATATCCCTTGTGCACCCAAGTATGATTTTCTGCCGCAAGATGAAACTCCTCGGTATATTCCCCCGGCTTATCCGGTGCATGAAGTTCAATCGCAAGCTCTCCGATTTGGCCAGGAGCTATTCGGGATGAAATTTTGGCTGTTTGCGCACTTGATCTCCACTGATTGGTCGCAAACGCAGACTTTCTATAACGATCATTAATGGTATAGGCCGAAATGTACCGTGAACCTGTTCCATCCCAATGTCCACCACCAACATTTCGAAAACGAACCGTTACCGTCTTTGTACTCCCCGGTTCCATAACAATTGGATCTCTTTCTGATTGATCCACAAACTGTGCAATATATGTCGGATCTTTGATCGTATACTCTGGATCTTTTGCCTGAGCCTGACTTCCCAAGGCAAACAAGCCAACCAGGAGAAAAAAACTAAAGAGAAAAAATTTTGAATATCGTAAAATTGCATGCATAAAAGTGTGTTAAGCATTATTATTATACCTCATATACACGCCAAAAATCAATGTGGTCAAAGCACAGACTTTATGCTATGATCCTAAAGAATAAATGCATTGACCCTTTTTCCGTTAGCTCGTACTTTCATGTCAACAACTCGCAAAATTGCACACAATACAGCAGTCCAGGTGATTGGAAAGGCGTTTTCTACCTTGCTTGGACTTATTGCTCTTGGCATGATGACGCGCTATCTCGGGCAAGAGCAATTTGGTTGGTATACCACAACCATTTCTTTTTTGCAGTTTGTTGCGATACTGATTGACTTTGGCTTGGTCCCCGTGACGGCATCTATGATGAGCCAAGCGCAATATGACAAGAAACAACTTTTTAAAAATCTTCTCGGGTATCGATTTGTGACCTCCGTCATATTTTTAGGGATAGCGCCTTTGGTTGCCCTCTTTTTCCCCTACCCTCATGAAGTCAAAATCGCGATTGCCTTTTCCACGATTTCATTTTTGGCTGTTGCCATGAACCAAGTCCTCATTGGATACTACCAAACTCAGCTCAAGATGCACATACCAGCCGTTGGTGAACTCCTTGGTCGAATTGCGCTCATTGCCGGTCTTGCCTATGGTATACACACAGAAAGTGGATTTCTGCCTATTATGGGGGCGGTCGTTGTGGCCAGTGTCATCTATACCCTCTACCTCTGGATGATGGCCCACAGAGAATCCCCGGCTGGATTTGGCTTTGATAAGCAAATCTGGATTGATATTACCAAACAGATGTGGCCAATAGCCATATCTATCATATTTAATGTCGTCTATCTCAAAGGAGATATCGTTCTGCTGAGTTTTTTTTCAAACCAGATAGAAGTCGGTCTCTATGGCGCAGCCTATCGCGTTTTAGACGTTATGACGCAAACAGCTATGATGCTGATGGGAATCATGCTGCCATTGCTAGCTTATGCCTTTTCCCACAACCAAAGAAAAGAATTTCGGCAACATTTTCAGCGATCATTTGATGCCATGATGGCACTGGCCGTTCCGATGATGGTCGGGACATTGGTACTGGCTCACCCTATTATCCGCCTCGTTGCAGGAGAGGAATTTGCAGAATCAGGAAACATTTTACGCCTTCTCTCCATAGCAGTATTTGGTGTTTATCTGGGAGCTGTATTTGGGCATACGGCTGTTTCTATTGGAAAACAAAAGCAAACTATGTGGATCTATATCTCAAACGCCATCATCACACTTACCGGATACTTCATTTTCATTCCACGTTTTGGGATGTATGGCGCCGCGTGGATGACCATTTTTTCTGAGCTCTATACCGGTCTTCTCTTGCTCATATTTGTTTCACGCTATACCGGTTCAAAACTTAACTTTTTTACCTTTGTAAAAATCGTTTTTTGTTCACTCGTAATGGGAGCAACACTGATCATTTTCAATTCTTTGCATGTCCTGTGGCTCGTAATCCTTGGTGTACTCGTTTATGCCCTTTTTGCCTATTCACTCGGAATCGTTTCAAAACAAACACTCAAAGAAATACTCGGAAAAAACCAATAGTGTTATGGAAATTGTCGTCTTTACCCTCTTGTTTGTATTCATCACCTGGAAACGTCTTGATTACGGAATTTTTTTGTTCTTCCTTCTTCTGCCATCGTATCTTATCAGGTTTCACATTGGATCGATCCCCTCAACCCTGCTAGAAGTCATGCTCATTTCACTCATAGCCATATTCTTTGTCAAAAATCCAACTTCACTGTACTGGACCAACCTACGACATGCCTTTCAAAAGCACTCCAGCTTGGTATACGCAACGTTTTTGTTTTTGATTGCTGCAACCATCGCCATCATGGTATCCGCCAATCAATTGGCCGCAATCGGGGAATGGAAAGCATTCTATATCGAACCAATCCTCTTTGCTCTAATGCTCATCTTGTATGCTCAGCATTCTTCTAAAAACTTAAACCACTTTTTTCTCATCACCATTTTCCCACTAATCTTATGCGGCATTTTTACTTCAATGCTTGCCATCTTCCAACACTTTACCGGTTGGATGGTTCCGTATGATTTTTGGGAAAACAGAAACACCTTTCGGGTGACTGGTTGGTATGGCTTTCCCAATGCCGTAGGACTTTTCCTTGCTCCTTTATACCCTCTTGCACTTTTTCTTTTTGCTTCAGGCTGGAAAAAATGGATGAAGCTTCGGTCTTCACTGCCCGTAGTGGAAAAGGTTTCTGTGGCGACATCTTTCCTCTTTCTCAGTTTTGCCCCACTTGCAATTCTTTTTGCCAAAGGCTCGGGGCCACTTATTGGTCTGCTTGCTGGTCTAGGAATCCTTTTACTCTTTTACAAAAAAACGAGAGTACTCGCAGTATTCCTTGGATGTATGTTGCTGGGGAGCATTTTGCTTCTACCCACAACACATTCCCTTAAACAGGAAATCTTCATGCAAAATCGCTCCGGTCAAATTCGAGTTGATATGTGGGCAGAGACAACTGAGTATCTGATCCACCATCCCATTGTCGGCACAGGGCTTACCTCATACCAAGAAAAACTTTGGCCATACCGCATAGATAAATGGATAGAAATATTTCATCACCCACACAATATCTTTTTAACCATGTGGGTTAATCTTGGAATATTTGGGCTCATTGCTTTTATCTGGCTACTGGTTTGGTTTTTAAAAACAGGATTTTTATCGTATTCAAAAGTATGCTTGTCAAAATATTTGTTTGCGGCAATGGTGACGATTATAATCGCCGGCTTAGTAGATTCGCCATATATAAAAAACGATCTAGCGATCGTCTTTTGGACCTTTATAGCTCTAATGCTTATCGCATCAACCCGCGCTCAGCTTGAATTGGAGTGAGTTACGCGGCCGGTGGGTTAACCGCGTCCGAAGGCAAGGGAAACAAGGGATTCTAGCACGCCAGAGATATGCTCCCGACGGTGTTTTCCGACGGGAAAATCGTACCAGCAAAGCTCTGCGTCAGGAATACCCCCAGACCTCTTTATGTTGACAAGCTCATTGCGAAGCATTGCCACATCAAGAACTCCGATAACGTACGCAAGTTCTAGAAACTTGAGTACGTTGTAAATGGTTCCAGGAGAGATCTGAGCCGGAACGAGGTTGTACAGGCGTAGAACCAAATCGCACATATCGATCAGATGACCGACGAATTGGTTGGCCTTTTCTTCATCGTCCCAACGAACCAGTTGATCTACCACCGAAAGCGTCACGAGTTGAAATGGTGCATACAGATCCCGATCCTGGCTGAGCCGAAGGCACGAACGTCCGGGATCAAACCACTCCAAAAATCGAAACAAACTCTCAGACGTAGGACGTGTGATCAATACTACGGACGAAAATGCATCCGTGTACATCCACCGTTCATCGACCGTCTGGCGCCCCTGCGGAAGCCTCGCCTCAATTCGTCCCCACAACTGGAGGACCACACGCGTAACAAGCATCTGGATACTCCTGGTGAGGTTACTGTTAATAGCATAGCAGATATATCAAAAAAGACCAGCCAATAGGCCGGTCTTTTGCTTACTCTTGGAACTCTAACCTTATGAACCAAAGGAGTTATCTGATATATTTGAGTAGAGTGTGCTTGACTCCATCACTCGTGTAAACTCTGCCTTTATCTTTTCGAACCAATCGATTACCCCCACTGAATTGAGTGGTGGTTCAATGCTTAGTGGTTTGTTGAACCGGGCAAATGATTCATTGAGTTCAAACTGCATTCTTGTGCTGCTATCTTGTGCAGCAAAACGGACGTTGATCGCTCGTGGCAGAAAATCTTCTGTTCCAACCCAAAGCCTGCCACCAATATCACCCCAATTTTTAAGCTGTCTACGAAGATGTTTTACTTCTCTTTCATCCAAGGATACTCCCGCAGTAGAGCGACTCAGTGCCATCATAAACTGCAACAATCCTGGACGATCTATTTCAAAATCAAGAACATGTGTGTCTGTCCCACCAAGCCACTCATTATCATGCACAGCTGTCACCCTAAGAACTCCTGCCTGGATGAGTCGCTCCAAAGTACTATCATCAAACTCACGCAAATTATTTCCTGGTCCCTTTAGCAGTTCAAGTTCTTGTTTTATTTCCCGAATGTCTGCTTCATCCAAGTATTGTCTTGCGAGCTCTCGTACATCTACTTTAACCCAGTTACCTCGCAAAAACGGCATATCAGGACGGACAGTTGAGCTATATATGTCCTGAATGAACGATTCTACATCCGGAAGTTCTGCAATTCGAAAGTAAATCGTACCAAGTGAATCAACAGGATCTGTGGAGTTAACATTGTTGAAAGTTCGAAACTCCATCGCGACTGCTCCGTCTGGATACCCTGTTCCTTCCGGCATTGGTACACGAAAGTATAGCGAACTCTTCGCATGGGCAGGATCAAGGTAGTCAGAAGCCCCACGAAACTCTACGTTCAAATTGAGACTTTCCGCACCATCTGTAGAACGCACCGCAAATGTTCCTAAATACTCCACAGACTCTATACTATTGGTAGCACGCAGCATTTTTGCAATAATTTCTTGTTGCAAAGGAAAATGAATTCGTGTCGCTGGATTTCCGGCACCAAGTAAAATTTCTTCTCTGTCTGTTCTGGTTGAAAATGCTCGAGCATGATTGGCAAGTACACGCGCAGGAAGGCGCCGTATATCAGATTTCATACCGCGACTGATTTCTCCCTCAACGGGAACGAGTTCTCCGTTTCTCACCAAAAATGTTTCACTTCCAAATGCATCACTCACCAGCATCCCGTCGACTGCCTTTGATCCATCAAGCTGCTCACCAGTATCGGTAAAGTTGATCCAGCTGGTGTCATCAACATCACGCAAATATTGCCCCCAGTTATTTCCAAAAAGTTCACGAGCAGCATTTTCATCCTTGAGCTTAAAAATATTCCCTCCCTCTCCGACGACATAGACATATGGTGATAAACGTCTTTTCACTAAGCGCGTCCCCGGGCGAAAAGCAACAAAGTATGGAGGCTGTTTTGGTGATGGGATTCTATCAGCACATTTTGGATCCAATTGTATAATTCCGCTAAAGTCATCAAACCACGTTTTGTAGACGTCTGCGCTCGGAAATGGTAACATCTCCCCACTGTCATTAATTAAAAACACCGCGGGATGACTTCCAAATTTTACCCTATCACCAGGATAGACCGTTTGACAGTAAAGGTACGACGAATCAAGTGAAAAAAAAGGCGCTGCTTTAGCCTCAAAGGCGGCAAAGGGGAACAGTGAAAAAAGCATGGCAAGTATAAACACCCAGCTAAACACTCTTAGTGACCATGCTTGAGCACGTAAAATCATAAATAGATCGTTAAAAATATACCCCCAGTATACAAAACCATCCCCATTTTGCAACTTTTTTTCTCTCCTATGCTATACTGTGAAAAATAACATCCCCTACTATGAAAACCTGGAAAACTCCTCAGCTTCGCGCCCTGGCAAAGGCGTTTTCGCACATGCACGACACGAAAGAAGTTCTTAATTTTTTGCGAGACCTTTGTACCGTTGACGAACTTGAAGAGCTCTCCGAGCGGTTTGAAATAGCCAAAAGACTGAGCAACGGTGAATCCTATCGAAGTATTGCCGAGCATGTGGGAAAGAGTACCACGACAGTGAGCCGCGTGGCACACTGGCTTAAGCACGGTGAAGGCGGGTACTTGGCTGCTCTCAAGAAGAGTGAAAAATAAAGTTTTCCACATGGTGCATTTGACAAGCTTGCCAGATTGTGTTATTGTGTTAATACATTAATACATATGAAACTCATGTTCCCTATTTACACGAAAGCTAACCATCATCCAATACACCTCAAGTAACCAAGATGGATGACATTTTGTGTACTTGAGAATACATTCGCCACCTAAGGCGTTTTTTGTTTTTTTATGAATACCACTACTCTACTCGACAATCTTCTCAATCTCGACAACAAAGGAAGAACAAACCCCTACAAGGAGAAAATCGCCTCTTGCATAAACAATACCCTAAGCAAGAAAGAGCCGCTTCGTTTGATTTCGTTTACCTGCTCAACAATACAGTCACAGTATCTCTTCACCGATACACCATGGCTTTACGTGAATCTTGACCCAGCCGGAAACAATCTGGAAGCCGATCTTCCAACCCTTGCACAAAAAGTTTTCAAGTTGCAGTCTCTCTATCCTGTCGAGCTGACGATACTTATTGGAAATACTGATCCTTACTATATTTACCTGCAGCAATTTTCGGCACATACAGCAACCTCTCGCCCAAGCATCTGGCAGGAATTTGCCAGCCGCTGGGAGCAGTATAGAATCAACCTCATGGACTGGATTAGCCAAACACATCCAGCTCTCCCCATCTCAGTCGTGAGTTGGTACACACTTGAAAAAAAATGGGAAAAACGATATGGAATAAGTTTTGAAGATGAATTCAACCAAGCGTACAAAAACATAGACAAACTTTTTCTCCCTTCTGACTTCAAGTGGGAAAAAACGCAACTCACCAGGCAATTTGGGCCAGGAAAATATTTTCCAAAATTAGAATGTCCACCAGAGGAAGTTCTTGATGACTGGGTACGCAGAAAATTTGCTGAATATGCCGTGCAGGGCCAGTGGATCTATTTATTTCTGAAAGATTCACTCCTCATACAAAATGAAAAACCAACAGACCTGCGCAGCAAGATGTACCAACCCCTGATTGAAAAAACGTTTGCCAATTGCCTGCCCATTGTGTTCTTTAATGAAATTGACAATATCGGATACCAATAGCCCCTTGCCCAGTCTTTTGAAAAAGCCTTGCATCACACATGCGGGGCACGACAAAAGACTGGAGCCACGAAATCGTGAACACCCAAGACAGAAAAGCCGTGCGAAGCCTGAGTGAAACCGGACGAGAACTCCTTGGCATCTTGGAAAGCTACGAAAAAATCGGCTTCGTCAACGTTGCCGGCCTGTGCGCAGCACTAGATCTGCCCAAAATCACTTTGGTGACCTTCTCCTGCCTCGCCTCAATACGCGGCAAGCAGGAACTGCAGCTTGACCTGCTGAAGACCTTCTTTTTTCGCAGTCGAAAGTTTGCGGCGGGCCAAAAGCTGCTCGCCGACCTGAATGCCATCACTCCCACACGACTGATCGTCATACTTCCCGACCTGGAACCTAAGCGCACCTGGGGCTGGGACATCGAGGAAGATGAGCTTACATGCGCCTGTGAGCTGATGATCGATGATGCGCGTGAAAAGCTTCCAGACGGCTTTGACGTTGTGTGCTGGTCCCACCTTGAGACAGACCCACGCGAGTACCAGCGAGCGCTCTTGTGGGCCCTAGAACCCACACAGCGCATCCTTGTTCACCAGGAAGCAGAGCACCTGCGAGAGTACCCGGACATCTTGTTCCCTGATGGTGTTGACGTTTCCGCAAGAAAACAAGTGGCTGCTTACGCGCACGAAGGCAGGCAACTTGAAAAGTTGCATCCTCATGCCATTCTGGTTCAGTCAGAATTTCCTCCTGAGCGCAAGGACAAAATGTACCAGCCGCTACGAAACAGACCACTGCCGATCATCCACCCTTTTGAATAAAGGACCAAGCTGATGGGAATTCGATTTCGAACGCTGAGTCGTCCATGTGGCGGCATGGCTTATCACAAGCAGTAACCCACACCATCCCCACCACCACTCTCCCACCTCTGGTGCACTTTGTGCACCAATCCCTTATGTGTTGCAACATACAAGAGACAAAAGATCCGTCTAGAGCGGATCTTTTTGAATATGGTTTGATTTCTTTCATGCTATCTTCTTTTCAAAACAGCAAGTCCCTCAACATGAGGTGTACGAGGAAAAAAATTATACAGTTTTAAAAAAAGCACTTCATATTTTTCATTCAAAAGCGCGATATCTCTTGCATGCGTAGAAAGATTGCATGACATGTAGATAATTTTCTCTGGAAGTGTTTCAAGCACCTGGTGAACCACCCGTTTGTGCAAACCTGCCCTTGGGGGATCAAAAATAATACTCCTGTCAGCCGTAATAAGTTCGACAATGTCTTCAGATGGCACGCACTGTGCATGCACCCCCGACATTTTATTTAACGCAATATTTTCTTGTGCAAACTCAATTGCTTCCTCATTGTTATCAACCAAAAAGGTTTGTTTTCCCGGTGTTGCCAGCGCAATACCAATAGCACCCACTCCACTATAAAAATCAACCAAACCTTTTTTGTCATCAATATGACTGCGCATATCTTTAAGTGCTTGCTCAAACACCGACATGTTTACCTGAAAAAAACTGTGTAGTCCGAATTTAAACTGTTTTTCAAATATGCAAGAAACCAGATGATCTACGCCACTGGTGTAAAGAGTCATGGTTGGTACACTCGCTGGGCTCTTGTGTGTGGAATAGTACAGCTGAAAACCCAAAAAATTTTCTGATAGATCTGGATAATCGTCAAACGTAAGTTTGTCTTTGATAAAGAGCGCCGCGATAGCCTTTCCTGCACCATTTGAACGCACAATAAGCGACTTGAGATTATATGTCGTCATTTCGGTGGTCCGAACCCACTGCAAAATCTCCTGTGCAACCTCATTAATGACCTCTTCTGCCAAAAGTGAACCCTGCACAGCAACACGTTTTTTCTGACCACGTAAAAAAAATGCCAGGTCAATATTTCCTTCTTCGTCTTCCACAAAGCTAAACTCCATCTTATTTCTGTATCCGTAATCTTTGTCTCCACTTACCATTTCTATGTCGCTTTCCATTGTCAGTCCACCGGTTCGCTGGTATATCTCTTTGGCTATTTCCTGCTTATAACGTAACTCGGCTTGCGGTGTGCATATTTGCCAAGGACTCGTCGACAAATATACTCCTTCTTTGGGTTCAATTCGCTCTTTTGAAGGTTCAAGAATTTTTGACGCAATAGCCTCTACATGATCTTTTTTAGACTTAATGATATCTAATTCCACAAGCTCGCCAGGAAGTGCATTCCAAACAAAAACTACTCGACCATCTTCGAGCCTGGCGAGTCCCTGTCCTCCAAATACGAGTTTTTCAATGCGTGCTTGCATATACATATGATTTTGGAGCCGGGTGGGGCGGCCTATTTTTTTCTGATGCGCCTGATGACACTTCTGATCTGTGGCATGGTGAGAATCCCCAAATGGCGAAGCGCCAGTACCCAGAGGAGAAGAAAGCCAATCCCGGTGAGGAATCGAAACAGAAGTACCCCCGCCAATGCCATTATGGTGTCAAAGGCCTTGAGCAGGAAAATCATCCCGAGGAAAAAGCAGACATTTCGAACCTCTTGGTCCTCTTCCCTGATGGACCAATACAAAAGCCCAACGCCCACAAATGCGAACAGGCCCATCGAGAACGTCACATCCATACTTTCCCCTTTCCCCAAAACACTACCATGCGCCAACCACAAAGTCAACGAGAAACCCGTCTGGGTGGACGGGGCAGGGGTAGGCTACTTTATGGAGTAAGGGTGGTTAGGGCGAATGGTGATATCTATGAGTGCGCACGCAGCGAGCATCTCGCACAATATACCAGGTCCATATGCGAGCCACTGGAGATGTGTTTCTGGTATCCCCAAACTCATGATCGCAAGCATCGCCGCTGCACCCTGAAACAGACAGAGCAACTGCATTCGCCTCTCGGACTCACAAAAAAAACCAACGATGCAAAGCGCCTCAATGAACGCCAGCACGAAGGCTCCGCTTTGGACATTGACCCAAAACATGCATTTACCTCACATAGTTTTGCTCATAGTACATCCTCTGCAAAAAAAAGGCAAACAAAAATCTCCCAAAGGTCTTTAGGGAGATAAAAATACTGTCTTTGCCTATCTTTGCGCCTCTCTCAAGAGTTTAGATATAGGGTCTTCCTCGGTTTTTTTTCGCGCCGGACTGTACTCGCGACCATAGGCAATCATCCTTTTGGTAAACATGGTCCACTCATGCTTTGGAATGACCTCCATCAGATCCTTTTCTATCCGATCTATGTTTTGAGAGTCAGTCAGGCCAAATTTATTGGCAAGTCGTTTCACGTGCGTATCAACAGCAATTCCTTGTGCTTCGTGAAACAACTCTGACAAAACCACATTCGCGGTTTTACGCCCAACACCAGGAAGCTCAAGGAGCTGTACCATCATACGGGGGATTTTTCCAGCATAATCCTCTTGCAGTTTCTTTGCGGTGGCGAGAATATTTTTAGCTTTACTCTTGTACAAACCAATCTGTTTTATATCCTGCGTAAATGCTTCCAAACTCGCATCCCCATAATCTTGCAGCGTTTTATACTTTGAAAAAAGTACTTTGGTTACTTCATTTACTTTCTTATCGGTACACTGCGCTGAAAGCATCACAGCAAACAGAAACTCATGGTCATTGCTACTGTGTAAAAAAGGCCCAAGCGTTGGATACAAACGCTTGAGCTCAGATACGACAATTTGTGTACGCTCCTTTCTATTCATTTGAGCGAATCGAAAAATACACATCGGCTGAGACCTCATACTCTTCCTGAGATGTGCCTCGATAACTCGAGTAAATACTTCTGAATCGAAGCTCACCATGAATACTTTCTGATTCAAACGGAACCGAAAATTCTTCTGAACGAATCTGCTCATTATATCCATAGTGCTGTTGGAGTTGCTCGACAAAGCCAACAATGTTTACGCGTGCTGGAGTTTCGTCCCTATATTGAATGCTCCAAAAATCTCCCTCTGCTTTTATGGTTATCTTTTCCCCCTCAATATACTGCTCTGCCAAATTTCTCGTCACTTCACCCAGTCCCACTTCACCATTTATTGCAAGCGAATAATCAAAATCTGGAACTGTCTGTATCCTAAACGTTTCTGAATTATATGACACAAAATTCTCCATCTTCCCGTCAATCGGCCTTGGATAATATTCTTCAAACCCTACCTGGCGTTGTACATTTTGGTACACCGTATAGCGATAATTTCTATATCTTTCTCCTTGTGCTGACTGCGTATCTTCTTGGATATTTTCATTAAACCACATCGTTACTTGATCGGCACCATCATGATAAATAATGTACTGAAACTTTGAACGTATTTCATCCATCGTTTCCACACCAATCTGATTTGCCTGTTCTTTTTCTATTCGCTGAATTTTCCCATCGACAAGCACACCGTTCTCTTGCAATATATTTTCCAGCAAGTGCACCTGAGATCGCATTCCCACACTAAACATCCCCCACGGTCCCCACATGGTAAAAAAGAGAAACAAGACAAAGCTAATCGGGATGACACGAAGTGCCTTTTCTTTGGAAAAAAGGTAATACAATGATGTAAACACAAGCCACACTCCCAAAAGTACCACCATATAGCGGTTCTCGGTCCAGCCGTAGTAAAAAATTCTTATTCCAATTGCCATAAAGAGCACAATCGCGAGCGGAATTGTCAGCACAAAAAGTCCAGTCAAAAATTTTCGAAGCCAGTGAAATGAAGACTGGAGACGAAGTGGATAAGCAAGCACAAAAGTAAGTACCGCAAAACCACAGTAGGTGATTACCCAATACGCCGTTCCCCCAAGAGGCCAATCCCAGGTAAAAACGATTTTCCCAAGATAGATGTACAAAATGACAAAAAAGAAACTCAAAAGTGGCACAAGAATAAACTGCGTCAAAATACGAAACAACGTAGGATAATCATCTTGTTTTACAAAGGGTTCTATTGCCTTTGGTACACCACCAAGTAGATGCAAAGGAACAAAAATTCCCGCAATGAGTACCATGATTCTTGCGTACACATCTCCATCAAAATTCATGCCAAAGAGATAATCAATTGACCAAAATGCCAGAGAAAGCCCAGCAAACAAAACAATACTAAACAAAAAAGTGGTCAGACAGCGAATGAAGATGTGAAAACCATAGTACCATAAACCATTTGACTGTTTACTATCCCAGTGAGAAACACTAAATAGCAAAACATACAACATTATTTGGAAGAAAACATACCGTTTTACATGAATTTCAGAAAAATCTGCAGGACGGTCAGGCAGAACAATGTAGTACATTACAAGGGCGAGCAAACCAACAATATGTAATCCTCCCCAAAGATATTTCTGGTTCTGGTGTCTTTCTGCCAGAAGTGTTGCCACCACAAATAGGGGGACCGCGAGAACGGCCATCATCAGTGTCTTCTCTTGTACGGCTAGATCAATATCGGACGCCCAATTTACTTGTATAAGATACAGTCCCAAACCTGTCGCGATAAGTGCAGCCAAAAGAGCTGCCGGAAATCGTTTTATGCTCTGCCAGGCACTATCGAGCACCTGATGGACCGAAAACTGCTGTAATCTCTGTATAAGTTTCATATATTTTTGCTTATATTCTTCAGTATAGCATGGGGACCCACCTTTTCAAGGGCTTGCAATAGATCAAGCTTTGCACTATGATTTGGTCAATATCACTCTATGGCAAAAAAACGAAATAAACTTTACAGATATACGGCGCTCTCCTCAATGAGCAGTGTCTTTCAAGTAGGTAACTCTGATCCACGTGATCTTGCTGGAAACTGGCATAATATTTTTGGAAACAAGAATCCTATTGTGCTTGAACTTGCGTGTGGGAAAGGAGACTACACCCTCTCCATGGCCCAAATGTTTCCTGAAAAAAATTTCATTGGTGTTGATATCAAGGGTGCGCGCATCTTTCTCGGTGCCAAGCAGGCACAAACACTTCACTTGCCAAATGTACGCTTTCTACGCATTTACATTGACCACATTTCTGATTATTTCGCCCCCGGTGAAGTTGACGAACTCTGGATTACGTTTCCAGATCCACACCCAACAGATAAAGGCGCGAAAAAGCGACTTACTCATCCAAAATTTTTGGAGAAATATCAAAACATCCTAAAACCAACAGGCTCAATACGTCTGAAAACTGACTCAACACTTCTCTTTGACTACACACTCGATGTGCTTCAAGAATTTCACATATCACCAAAACTTGTCCTCTATAATATCGACAAGGCGACCGATATCGATCCACAGACACAGTCACTGCTTACTATCGAAACATACTACGAATCCCTTCACAGAAAGAACCATCTGGCAATTCACTTTCTGTCATTTACACTGCAACACGCTACAATCCCATAAATACCTCCGATGTGGTATACTGATCTTGGTAATAGATCCACATTATTTGGTATATATGAAAAAAATCTCTCTTTGGCTCGGTGGAACGGTCATTCTTCTTCTGATCGTTTATGTCGGTATGCGCTCGTCCTCAAACGGATCACCAACATACGAAACCACCTTCGCTACAAAAAACACCGTTGAACAAGTCGTTTCAGTTACCGGGCAAGTCAAACCCGCACAAGACGCTTCTCTGGCATTTGAACAAGGAGGAAAGGTAACCACTCTTTTCGTACAAGTGGGCGATCAGGTAGCTCGTGATGATCTGCTCGCTACCATTGATCAAGCAGACGTGCTGGCACAACTGAGCGAAGCCGCTGCACGGATCCAAAGTGACCGGGCGAATCTTTCGCAACTCCAAGCTGCTCTCGCGACCGAAGAAGTTCTTCTTTTAGAACTCCAAAAAGGTCCAAGACCCGAAGATGTTGCTATTTCCCAAACCAAGGTAGAAAACGCTCAAAAATCAATGCAGGATGCACAAAAGAAACTCGAAACTACGCAGGCCAAAGCCGAAACTGACCTCAACAATATCTATGATGATGTCCAAAATGTCCTTCGTGATGTGCTGAACAAAACACAAGATGCCGTATACACCCAAACCAACGCGATGATCCCTGATGAAGACACCTCCCTTCCTCGTGCAACCTTCGAAAGCCGAGATGAAAATTCATTACGCCTTGCTGAATTGTACAAGCTCCAGTTGCGAGGAGAAATCGTCGACTTTGCACTCTACATCGAAGACTTAGAACATGATTTTGAAGAACTCAGCACTTCTCTTAAAAATGCGACCGATCTCCTTCAATTTGTGCAAGCATACCTTAACTCTGTTGACTCAGCACTCAAAAAAGCACAGAATCTTTCCGTATCGTCGCTAGAAACTTATAAAGCAAGCGTGAATTCTGCTAAAAATTCCATCACTACGGCTCTTACTAACATCAACAACAAACAGCAAGAAATCTTGGCACAGGAAGCGTCTAACGCCCTAAGCGTTACCAGCGTACAAGCAGAATTGAATAGCGCTAGTTACACTCTAGACGTGGCAAAGCGAGAACTTGCACTCAAGCAGGCAGGTTCTTCACAAGAAGAAATAGAAGCCCAAAAAGCCCGCATCAAACAGGCACAAGCGAACGTAGCGTCTGGTAACGCCAAAATTGCACAATCACAAGCAAACTATCAAAGCATAGAAGCCAAGCTCGCAAAGACGCAACTTATTTCCCCCATCGATGGCATTGTTGTCAAACAAGACATGGAGCTTGGTGAAATCGTGTCAGCAGGAACCCCAATGATTACCATCATTTCAAAAGCCAACTACCAAATTGAGGCAAATGTCCCAGAAGTTGATATCGCAAAAGTAAAGCTGGATGACAAGGGTGAGGTTGATCTTGATGCCTATGGCAGCGACGAGATTTTTGAAGTAAAGGTCGTTGCGATCGACCCTGCTGAGACCATAGTGGATGGCGTACCAACCTACAAGGTGACCTTCGAGTTTGTGGAGAACGATGCAAAAATCAAATCTGGCATGACCGCAAATATTGACCTCCTTGCGGCACGGAAAGAAGATGTCGTTTCCCTTCCGGGTCGAACGATCCTGCGAAAAAATGGAAGCCAATTTGTACGAGTTTTAAAAACCAATGGCCAAGGCGAAACGCAGGTGGTTGAACAAGAAGTTCAAACAGGGCTTCGTGGAACAGGCGGAAATACAGAAATACTCTCCGGCGTAAATGAGGGAGATGAAATCGTTGTTTACGTCGAACAATAATTTTTTCAAATGAATTCTTTTCGGGTTGGACTGTTTCTTGCAATCAGGCAGATCCGTCGCAACAACTTTTGGACAACGCTTTTGATTGTCTTTATCATGACACTCACATTTTTGAATCTCGTTTTTGTTACGGGAATTCTGGTGGGACTTGTGGAAGGATCTAGCTATGCCTATCGGACACAATACTCTGGTGATGTGCTCATCTCTGACTTGCCAGAAAAAAGTTTTATTCAACACAGCAGCACTCTCTTGTCCATGGTAAGCCAGTTTCCGGAAGTTGAAGCCTATACATCTCGCTATCTGGCCCCTGCGGTTATTGAAGCCAACTACCGAAATCTCGTTCGACCAAGTGACGTACCAGATCAGGTTTCCGCAATGATCACCGGTATTGATCCTTCCCACGAAGATCAAGTAACCAGATTGTCAACCCTTGTGATCGAAGGTGAATACCTCAACCCCACTGATGAAGGCTACGTCCTCATCGGTTCTGACTTACTCAAGCAATACTCGCGTGGGCCAGGGACAGGAGAAGGGACACTCGAAAATGTCGCGGTGGGTGATAGGGTTCGAATCTTGCTTGGTAACTTTCAAAAAGAAGTTCGTGTAAAAGGAATTGTAAAAAGTAAAATTCAAGAAGTTTCCATGAGAGTGTACTTTGTTGATAGTGAACTGCGAAAGCTGCTTGGAAGAAATGACTATAATGTTGATGAAATCGCACTCAAACTCTACCCCGGTCAATCTCCTCAGAAAGTCGTACAGGCTCTAACCAATCAAGAGCAAGATAAAAATGCCCTTATCCGTGACTGGGAACAATCTCAGGGAACTTTTTTTACTGATATCAAAACAACTTTTACGATGCTGGGGAATTCTATTGGCGCTGTTGCTCTCGCTGTTGCTGCCATTACTATTTTCATTGTTATTTTCATTAATGCGGTTACGCGCAAGAAGTTCATCGGTATTCTCAAAGGCATTGGAATTTCTGGGGCGGCGATTGAGATTTCTTATGTGATGCAATCTTTCTTTTATGCTTTGGTCGGTTCAACAATTGGAACGACTATTCTGTATGGATTTCTGGAGCCATTTTTTCGCAAAAACCCGATAAACTTTCCCTTTAGCGATGGTATACTTTCGGCGCCATGGGAAGGAACGGTTGTCCGAGTTCTTGTTTTACTCCTTACCACGCTTGTTGCCGGCTACCTACCAGCAAGAATGATCGTAAAAAAGAACACCCTCGACTCAATACTTGGACGATAATATGATTATTGCCAAAAGCCTCAACAAAATTTACAAAAACGGCACACTCGAAAATCATGTCCTCAAAGATATTGATGTTGAGATTCAAAAAGGAGAATTTGTAGCCATCATCGGAAAATCTGGTGCAGGAAAAAGTACTCTCCTGTATCAACTTTCACTTCTCGACCACCCAAGCAGTGGTGAAATAATTATCGATGACGTTGCCATACAAAAACTCTCAAGCACTGAACGGACCTTCTTTCGTCTAACGAACCTTGGATACGTCTTTCAGGACTACGCCCTGCTCCCAGAACTTACCGCCGCAGAAAACATTATGGTGCCCCTATTGATGCAGGGCTACTCGCGCTCAAAAGCCCATAGCAATGCCCTAAAAGCCCTTATGGATGTTGACCTCGCCGGAAAAGACAACAGCCTTCCAAGCCAACTCTCTGGAGGAGAAAAACAACGAGTAGCCATTGCGAGAGCCATTGCGCATAGCCCAAAAATTCTTTTTGCCGATGAGCCTACCGCAAATCTTGATTCAAAAACCTCTGAAACCGTGCTGGATACTTTCAAAAAACTTCATAAAGATGGACAAACGATTGTAATGATTACACACGAAAGTGACTATGCGAAAAAAGCCCAAAGAATCATTACGATTGATGATGGGAAGATTGTAAAGAGAGGGAAAAAATAATATGCTCATCCGACTTGAAAATCTCCAAAAGACCTATTTTACCGGAGAAGTAGAAACTCCTGTACTTCATGATATTGATTTATGCATTGATAAAGGAGAGTTTGTTTCGATTATGGGCCCTTCTGGATCAGGGAAATCTACACTCCTACACATCATAGGACTTTTGGATGATCCAACAGGCGGTGAATACCTCCTCTACGACAAACATATTGGCAAGTACACAAAAAAGCAACTCGCAGGCATCCGCAATGAAAATATGGGTTTTGTGTTTCAGTCGTTCAATCTCCTCAAACGTACCAGTGTCTACGACAATGTAAAACTTCCACTCATGTATTCACATATAAAGGAAACAGAGTGGAAAACCCGAATTGATACTGCCATTGAATCGGTGGGTCTTGCACACAGAGCGCACCATCACCCCAATAGTCTTTCTGGTGGAGAAAGACAGCGTGTCGCTATCGCACGCGCCCTCGTTACTGGTCCCGACATTATTTTTGCAGATGAACCGACGGGAAACCTCGACTCAAAAACCGGAAAAATGATCATGGACATTTTGTATGACCTCAACACCAAAGGCGGCCACACCGTTATTCTCATTACCCATGAACACGACACTGCACGCTACGCGCAAAGGATCGTACAGCTCCTCGACGGAGTCGTCAAAAAAGACACCAAAGTCACCAAGAGAAACACCAGCAATTCTAAACTGAGCAAATAGTATGCGCCTCGATCATACCATATCCACAGCCTTTGTGGGCCTAAAAACCAATAAAATGCGCTCTGCTCTTACGATTTTGGGTATTGTTATTGGAATTATGTCCATTATACTCGTCATGTCTGTTGGCCGAGGTGCTGAAGAGATGATCCTTTCTCAAGTGCGTGGTATGGGAACCCGCAGTATTGTTATTGAGCCAGGCCGAGACCCTCAAGGCCCTTCTGACTTTTTGGAACTGTATACCGATTCTTTGACTCTTGATGATGTAAAAGCAATCCAAAAGCCAACCAATGTTCAAGGAGTTGATCAAGTCGTACCTATGGTGCTACAAGTGATGAATATCTCGTATGCAGAAGAGTCAGTAAGAAAATCTGTATTTGGGAGCAATGATGAACTCCTCGACGTTTATTCTCTCTCACTGCGGGCCGGCAGCAATATCACCCCAGAAGATGTCCGGCAAAATGCTACGGTGGCCATCATTGGATCAAATATCAAACAAAAACTCTATGGGGCACAAAATCCGATTGGGACCAAGATAAAAATTAAGGGAAAAGTTTTTCAGGTGGTTGGAGAACTTGCGCCAAAGGGGAACGTCATGATGACCAATATGGACGACGCCGTCATTGTTCCATATACGACAGCGCAAAAATACCTCATGGGGATCAACCACCTTCATGCTCTTTTTGTAAACGCGCAGACCGAAGACATTGTAGAGAGGGTATCTCGAGACCTCACCCTCACACTTAGAGAAACTCACGGTATCAGCGACCCAAGCAAGGACGATTTTCACCTCACGACACAGGCCGATGCTGTTGAGCGTGTCGGAATGATTACCGACGTGCTTACTATTTTGCTCGTGTCTATTGCCGCCATATCGCTGCTTGTCGGAGGAATTGGAATTATGAACATCATGCTCGTATCCGTTACCGAGAGAACCAAAGAAGTTGGCCTTCGAAAAGCTGTTGGGGCAACACACCACGATATTCTTATGCAATTTCTCGCCGAGGCAATCATTCTGACGGGTCTTGGCGGCGTTATTGGCATTGCCAGTGGTTTTGGGTTTGCCTATCTTACCTCATTGATTCTTACCAATTTTGCAGATCTCAATTGGGTATTTGTCTTCCCGCTTTCCGCGACCATACTCGGACTCGTTGTTTCATCCTCTATTGGACTGGTCTTTGGGCTCTACCCAGCCCGCAAGGCGGCCAAAATGAATCCGATTGACGCGCTTCGTTACGAATGATCGTGTCGAATATCAAGCGAATTTTTTATGAAACGACCCGAAGCTCAAAAACGGATCCTCGTTTCTTTTACAATCTCTGACACCATCATACATCTTCCAGCCACACACTGTGGAACTTTTGAACACGACGGATTTTTTGACATAACAGCACTACAGGCAAACCCACTCAAGCCAGTAACTCCGTCACTTTTTTTCAAGTCGGGCATCTCTCCTACCGGCTGCCTTGTATAAGCATTATAATACTTCCAATTAATGGCCGTAACACTTCCACCTGCGCTACAACCGCAACCAGATGACGCAACAACGCAATCTGAGTCATATTGGCATATATATGTATCAGCTTTTTTCTCGGGTAATTTTTCTTGTTCTAACGGATGATAAGTAACTTTTCTCCAGGATGCATTTCCCTCCACCAAATCCGTACGAAAAACATCGCTCAAATCTGTGTTTGACACCGGTGCCAAGTCTTGAGAAAGTAAGAAGGCTACCTTGTTTTCACTTAGTTCTCCATAAAATTTTATCTCTCCCTCTGACCGAGAGACTACCTCCTCCACAAATTTTTCAACATCTTCTTTTGTTACTCGCTGTCTCTCTTTTT
Organism: Candidatus Nomurabacteria bacterium; assembly: GCA_020632445.1. GTDB lineage: Bacteria > Patescibacteriota > Patescibacteriia > Magasanikbacterales > UBA922 > 1-14-0-20-39-34. The sequence continues at coordinate 24,782 of JACKFN010000005.1, forward strand.
TACTCGTTACACCGTATTTTAAAGTGACGTCATACCGCCGAGAAACCGGTTTTGGTCTGTCAGGATCATCTCTTCCAATAAATATCACGCAAAGGGAAAAAAAGGCTAGCAAACCCAAAACAACAACCGATCCTTTAAGCAACTTTTTTGTTTTGCTCTTTTTTACAAAATTGTTTTTTTCCATATAAGAAGTTAAAGTTTTTTATCTTCACTCCACTTGAGTACCAATCTCTTTTCAAATCGTCCGCGTTTACGAGCTTTTTTGTCTACGGCACCCCTCAACTCCTCTGCGGATATTCCATATTCTTTGCGCAGGTTTCTAAGTACCTCTACGACATCCGCCAGCTCACTCACCACTTCGTCTCTACCGACGGCACGGAAGACTTCCTCGCCCTCCTCAACAAGTTTCCTTTTTAAAAACCACAAATACTCCTCCCCATCGGCTTCAAAAATTTCATAGTCGGCATCGATGGAGTCCAAAAATTTAGGTATGCCATCACGAATAAGCTTGTAGTATACACGCTTCATACAATATGCATATTCAAACCGTTTTGCATGATATACAAAATGGCAATGACAAGACTGATCACGAAAACCCCAAATAGTGGGTATATAACGATGTGCGCAAAAACATCGTCAAACCGCACATGTGGTCTTCCTTTATGAATTGGGTTGTACTTGGTGTCCGTGTTATGGGAAAGCCAAATGCAAAAGGCAATGAACAAAATGGCGAGAAACGCAATTCCGATGCCAAAAAATACTGGTGAATATTCTTCAATAAACTGTGCGTAATGAGTGAGTGGATTCATACTCCATTTACAAATCGAATCATGAGCGTTTTATACTCTTGTCCTTTGGGAAACACCATGAAATGTAAATGTGGACACTCACTCCACCCAGTATTACCCACTTCTGCAATTTTCTGTCCTGCGGTTACTCGGTCTCCAACTTTTACAGCGGCACTTTTATATAGCAAATGCTCATACTCCGAAACTTCATCATTTTCATGCAAGATTTCAATATAGTTTGCATCATCTTCAAACCGCTGATCGTCACCTCCCATGCTTGAGTCATCTTTTACAAAGATTACCGTACCACCCAGAGCGGCGAGTACTGCTGTTCCCTCAGGTGCGTCGTAATCAATAGAATACGCCAGGTCTCCGACATGCGCCAGAGAATCTGTTTGTGTGCTTGTCACCTTTGACAATTGAATTGGCAAGAAGTACTCATTTTTTGTCTCCATACTATTCAGTAATATCCAACTCTTCCATCATATCACGCACATCCTTCTTGTCAAAAATGGCGAACCGATGCTTACCTAGCAGAATTTGTGCGTTTATCATCAAAGTAGGAATACCATCCACATAGCACTTTTTGTGTGGTGGACGAACGGCGAGCAGCAAAGCATGTTTTTCACGAAAATATAACTTTATGGCGTCCCTATGGTTAGCACTCGGCGGCAATACAAATGGAGAAAATTGCTGCTTCTGTGCACTAAAATATTCCCTGTGCCCCCTGTGCAAAAACACATACGCCTGCGCGTCTTTCGCTGGGAAAGCTTCTCCTCTTTTTTTCTTACTCTTTGCTTCGAGTGTCCCCGATGTACGAAAATATTCACAATGCTCTTTGAGAGGACACTCACTACATTTGGGATCTCGTCTACAAACTTCGCTGCTAAAATCCATAATTGCAGCATTCAGTGTCCTTTTATCTGACAGTAATTTTTTCTCAAATATTTTTTGATCGACCTCGGCATTTTTTTCGCCATAAAAAAATCTTCCGAACACTTTCTGTAAATTCGTGTCCCACGCAAGATGATCTTCGCCGAAGGCAAAACTCAAAATGGCACTTGCCGTATACTCTCCCACTCCAGGAAGCTTCATCAATGTCTTTTTATCGCGTGGAAACTTTCCGTGGTGTTCATCCACAACGATCTTAGCCGTCTTGAGCATATTTTCACCTCTTCGGTAATACCCTAGTCCAGCATAGTAGGGCAAAAACTGTTTCCATGTTGCTTTTGATAAACTCTCTACAGTAGGAAAGCGCTTCAAAAAATGCGTGTAATAGTCTATCACACGCGATACTTGCGTTTGCTGCAACATGATTTCACTCACCCAAACCTCGTATGCCGTTATTCTCTTTTTCCTCCAGGGCAGGTGCTTTCTTCCCCTTTGGGTAAACCATTGCATCAGTTGTTTTTCAAAAAACAAAGGTATCTTCATCTCTCCAAAAATTTTTCTAAAAGTTCCTGTTTTTTTTCTTTACTCAAAGTAAACCCTTCTTCGCTTTCCATTCGCTGACGAGTAATCTCATACATAAACAAAGCCGCAGCCACAGAAACATTAAAACTCTCCGTGAAACCCTGCATCGGGAGATAGACTCTTTTATCGCACATACCAAGAGCCTCCTTTGATAATCCAAGCTTCTCATTTCCTACTAAAAGCGCGAGCTTGGCGTCGGTAAAATCGGTTTCAAAAAAATCTGTTGCCTGTTCGTCGAGGACGGCGCCCACCAGAGAAAATCTATCTGCACGCAATTGCTCCAAACACTCTTTTGTCGAGTAAAATACATGGTACGTAAGCCATTTATTGGCATAAGAAGAGGCATACCTTCCCACACGTTTTGGGTCGTAAGATTCGGTTTGATCAAAGATGAAATAGACATTCTGAATACCAAATGCGTCGCAACTCCGAAGAATCGCCGCCGCATTGTGCGGGTCAGTAATATCCTCCAAAACAACCACTAAACCTTTTTGCCGTTTTGAAACAACCTCTTTATACTTTTCTAAACGCTGATCTGTTACCATGATTCTTTGATTACTACAACAAAACACTTTCTTTTTCTTGTTCATCTAATCTCTCTACCACAAATATATCCTCTCCAAACTCTCCCACTCCGACATGCTCCGCTTTCCCATCGACGACCATCTCATATGGACGACAAGAAAAACAGCCATCATTTTCATTCGGACACTTAAAGAGCTCGAGTTGCCGTGCAAGCTTTACTTTTTGCGCAATTTCCAAAACCTGCGCATGTGCTTCTTGCAAATCTGGTAAAGTTTTCTCTGTCAGTGCCGGCCCCTCTTCCAAATACCAATAGCTTGCTTTTTCGGTCTTGCGATTTTGACAGTTGTGTACCAGCAAGTGGTAGATCGGAAGCTGCAAGGAACCTTCGTCTTCTCTTGATTTTCCTGTCTTAAAGTCAATGATGTGTACACTGTCAGTTTCAGGAAGGTACTCAAGCCAGTCGATCTTCCCACATAAAATAATATCATCTTCTTCACTGAGCCAGTAGTATGGCAAATCCTTCTGGATTTTTACTGCCAAGTTCTGCAAGGGCCCCGGGTTGCTCATTACCATTCGCAGCATCTCCTGTCCACGCGCCTTGATTTTTCGCTCTTGATCAACAGTTGAAAATCCACCCCTTTGTCCGCTTACCTTTTCCCATGCGTCGTCAAACCGCTCAATCAAAGAAGTGTTGAACCTTTTTTTGGTTTCAAGCCCAGCAAGTTCTTCAAGTACCTCATGTACGGCTTGCCCAAGCGCGAGGGCTGGCCCCATCACTTTTATTTTCTTTCCACTTTTGGGGTGACGATATACATTTCGCAGGTAATATGAACGAGGACACTGCATAAATGCGGAAATCGAGCTATACGACACCCAGGTGGCTGTGTATTTATCTTTCATAGTTTAGCTAGTATAGCATTGGGGAGGAAAAATGAGAAATTCAGCTAAATCTTCCTTTTTTCTTGTTGATTTTGTATACTATAATCATAACGCTTAACGAAATCTATGTCACACGAGCTCAACGATTACATACGTCATCAGCGCCAAGCTGGTGCCAAAGATGAACAAATAAAAAAATCTCTCCTTGATGCGGGGTGGAGCCCAGAACTGGTGAATGCTTCCCTCGGCGAAAACCTGAATGACGGCCAAGCGCACACCGTCGCCCCTGCGCCACACACAGAAAAAACCCTACCCGATCCATGGCAGCTTCTCTTAGAAGCCTGGGAAAGTTACAAGCTGGGATTCTGGAAATACATTGGGCTCTTCTTGATTGCAGGAGTTATATTTGTACTTCTTGGGGCGCTTCTCATGTTTATTGCCATGATACCTGGGAATCTCACTGCCGCTGTCATTATACCAGAGTTTATTGTATTCATGATTGCAGTTTACGTCCTTGGTGCCCTCGTCAATGGATCTGCTGCTTTTTTGATGGAGAGTGATGGAAAGGCGACCTACAAAGAAATTTTTGCAAAATCATGGACTAAGGTCGGCTCGCTTATCTGGATAGTTCTGATTGTGTCGCTTATCACCTTTGGCGCACTCATTCCGCTTATTATTCCCTTTATCTTTGTGGCCACATTCACTACTTTTGCGCTGTTTGTCGTCGTCTTCGAAGATGAACGCGGAATAAACGCCGTCCTCAAATCTCGAGAATATGTTCGTGGTATTTTTGGACCTGTACTTGGAAGGGTTGCTATGCTTTTGGTATATGGTTTGATTCTTGGCATTATAGCTTCCATATTTGAACAGGTAGGCGGTACACTCGGCGAACTTCTCTCAGCACTTATCCAGCTCGCACTATCACCTCTGTTTATGCTGTATTCATACAAGCTCTACAGACATGTACGCGCCTACAAGGCCGACATGCAATTTCTTCCTTCTCCAGGTGGACGCAAGGCATATATTGCATTAGCCATCTGGGGAATCATTGGTCCGTTGTTTCTCTTCATGAGTGTTGGATGGACGATCATTCGATTTATTTCCATGGCCAACGGTGGTGGACTCTACTAAAAAAAGAACCAAAAAAACAACCTCAATGCGGTTGTTTTTTGTTTGCTATAACTTGTCGGGGTGAAAGGACTTGAACCTTCGACCTCACGCTCCCAAAGCGCGCGCTCTAGCCAACTGAGCTACACCCCGATATTGTGTGCCGAGGGTGAGAATTGAACTCACGACACGAGGATTTTCAGTCCTCTGCTCTACCACTGAGCTACCTCGGCGTAAAAAAACAGCCAACTACTGACAATTTACAGCTCAGACGTGCTGGTTCACTGCCAATTGCCTTGTGTTAACTGCCATAGTGGACCCGAGGAGATTCGAACTCCTGACCTCCGCAGTGCAAATGCGGCGCTCTACCAACTAAGCTACGGGCCCGTATGTGTTTCCCCCTCAAAAAACGTATCCATATAATACAAAAAACCCCTAAAAAAGTCAAGGGGTTAAAGGTGCAATCCATGCGAATGCCGCAAATCCATTTCGGTCTTTTGCTCCTGTCTAAGCAGTCGAAAAGTACGTTTTGTCCAGGGTTTATCTTTAAGAAGCTCGGCCACCCAACCTCCGCCAAGAAGGTGAGGCATCATCACATAATTTGCCCCCGCCTCATAGAGTTCTTCCATGTGTTCAAGATCATATAAATTCGTCACTATGAGTGGCTTGTCACTTTTAGAACGAACATGACGAACCATGGTCTCCTGATCGTCATATTCTGGCAAAGTAGAGATGATCATTTTACTCTTTTCAAGTGGCAGCGTCTCCAAAAACTCGACATCAGCGGCGTCGCCAAAAATTGCGGCAATCCCGCGATGCCTCAATTTAGATATGACCTGTGGGTCAAAGTCAACAACAGCAAAGGAAACCTTTTTTTCTGCAAGCGTTTCGCAAACCCTCCAACCAATTCTATGATACCCAAAAACCCAAACATCATAGCGCTCTTCCTTTTCTTCTGCCTGCCTGCGGCGATCTCGGCCAAAAAACTCAAAAGCAGGGAGAAAGAACCTGTACATCTGTTCATTGTAGGTGATGGCATAGGAAGATACCACGATCGTAATGAGCGCAACAAATGTATACACCTGAAGTTGTATGCTATGAATAAACCCAAGCTCCCTACCCAAAATAAGTAAAATGAATCCAAACTCACTCACCTGGGCTGCGGTAACACCAGCCAAAAAACTATTTCTCCTGGTAAATTTTAATGCTCGAAATGTGTGATATAAGATAAATGGATTTCCAAACAAAATAAAAAGAGACAGCACCGTCGCGACAGGCAACACCGCATCAAAATCCGAAATACTCATCTCAGAACCCAAAATTAAAAAGAAAATCACTATAAAAAAATCTCGAAGGGGCTTAATTCGACTTGAAATTTCTGATTGGTACGGTGACGATCCCAAGGTAATACCCGCGACAATCGCTCCTATTTCTAGTGAAAAACCAAGCGCATAAAGAGCACTTGCAAGACCAAAACACCACGCCATGGTGAAGATAAACAAAAACTCATTTGACCGTGCAATATGGTCCAAGATGCGAGGAAGAACTTTCTTTGCCAGCACATACACCAATGCAATAAGGGCAAAAATCCGCACCACAAAATCTCCTACTATTCCTATCCATGATCCCCCTTCAGAAAGCTGCACAAAAGCCATCATGATAAAGACCGCGATGATATCCTGAATCACCATAAGTCCAAAAACATGTCTACCATACACTGATCTCGTATCATTTTTGTCATTGAGCAGCTTAACGATAACAATGGTAGACGAAAAAGTCAGCGCAACGGCGAGATACAGGGCTGAATTGTGTTCAAAGCCCAAAAACAACAGTAGCGCGTATCCAACGACTGCGGTAAAAATCACCTGAACCAGCCCAGCAATCACCGACGCCTTTCCGATTTTTTTGATATGATTAAAGTTGAGACTCAGCCCCACCAAAAACAACAAAAGAATCACCCCAAACTCAGCAAATGCATCAAACAGGTGTGCATCACCATGCATTAAATCCAAAAAGAGTGGCCCCGAAATCAACCCTGCAAAAAGATACGCGACCATCAATGGCTGACGCAGCAATCGCATAACAAAAGCAATGGAGACGGTAATCCCCATAAGTATACTTACTTGTAAAAAGACGTTATCCATGATCGACAGTATACCATTTTTTCTTTGCAAGGAAAAAAGCTCACGCGACACGTGAGCTCTTCTTTTTTTTCTTACATCATTGCAGCCACACCAAATCCGAAATACGAAAGTACAATTCCCAAAATTACACTTGTTGAGAATTCTAAAAGATACATGTTATCGAGATTTGCCTTCTTGAGTACCTCGTAGACAAGACCCGGAAACAATATGGAAAGTATTCCTTTTATAAACATCGCCCATGCCATCAGGGTTATGAGTGTCTGCCAACCTGTATCCCAAATGTTGTGTGAAAGAATAAAAAGAGTTCCCAGAAAACTCCCAAGAAGTCCCCATAAGAATACATGGCCTGGATCTTCAACAATTGACATGAAGATCCCTTTGTAATCCTCTTTGTTGAATACAAGTGCAAGTGCCACCAAGAGGAAAAAGATACCGAAAGCTTTTGCAAGCAAGATGGAAAGTTCCATATGACAGGCAATTTAAAAGTAAGGATGCAAATTATGCATGAAATTTCCTACAAAACCTCTTGCATGACTTGCACTTTATTCAAAAGTATAACACAGGTGTTTTTTTTATCCAACATCAAATGACAAAAGGTTTTGACGTCATAATTTTTTCTTGCTACTATTAAAACAAATCCCCATCATAGCTCGTCCGGTGCGCGTGCGATGCAACCCCGGAGAGCTCCACCCACGCAGCAGTCAGCACGGCCAGCCTGTGTGCGACAGGTCCACCGTCCGAGGTCGTGCTGACTGCTGCGTTCCATTCAAAAAAACATCTTTTGTCGAGGTGTTTTTTTGTTTGCCAAGAAATGGCAACGGTGCTACTATACCCCTACTATGATCCTTTTTCTCTACGGACAAGACACGCTTCGATCCAGAAAGCGCCTGTCTGAAATGATAGCCAAGTTCAAAGAAGACCGCGACCCACAAAGTCTCAACGTGGTATCTTTGGACTGTCAAAAAGTAAAAACTGAAGACACCATATGGCAGCAAATCCTTTCGAGTCCGTTTCTGGCAGAAAAACGCATGGTTGTCCTCGAAAACCTACTCGTGAGCTCACACAAAGGGCTCCAAAAACAACTCCTTGAGAGGATCGAAGGTCAAACCTTGCCAGAATCGACGGTACTCGTCTTTTGGGAATCTACAGAAAAGTTCAAAACCAAACTCGCAAAGGAATTCTTTGCACGACTGCTCAAAGAAAAATTTGTCCTTCACTTTGAAAATCTCGAAGGGGCAAAACTCTTGGTTTGGGTCAGTGAAATTTTTAAAGAAAATCATCTCTCTATAGATAAAAATGCTCTAGTCTTTTTGTGTGACAATGCAGGCCCAGATCTCTGGTCGATTGAATCGGTCGCTGCCCAACTCGTCTCTTACAAACAAGACGAAGGGGTGGTTTCTTTGAAAGATGTTCAATTGTTTGTTAAAGAAACCTATGATGACAACATCTTTAACATCATTGATAACATTGTCAAAAAAAACACTTCAAATGTTTTTTCACAAATCGCGCAAATCTATCGAAACGGCGAAACGCCCCACTATGTCCATGCTATGCTTGTAAGACAAGTCCGAATAATGCTCATGCTCAAAGATGCGCAAAAGCGAGGAGAGAATCTCTCTGATCCACGCCTGGCAAAAAAACTTTCGCTCCACCCATTTGTCGTGAAAAAAACCACCACCGTGCTACAAAACTATTCTCTCGAAAAACTTCAAGACTTGCAAAACGACCTTCTCGACATAGACACACAAACAAAAAAGGGCCAAAATGACCCTTCGCTCTTGCTTGATGTGCTGGTGACCAAACTTGCCAACCATTAGTTTTCAAACGGTCCAAATTCCCGCTCCATTTGTACAAGCCCTCGCTCTATCCGAAGACTGATCTCTTGCTCCAGGAGTTCTTTTTCTGCTTGCAACAAACGGATTGTTCTCTCATCTTCTGTTCTGCTCATAAGCATGTCAAGCTCACCAGACTGTCGCTTCAGATCTCGCTGAGCCACCTTTGCTGCCCACATCCTTCTTTTTTCTGCCGTTGAAACATCAGGCCGAAGCTCCTCACTATACACACGGATTCCTCCTGGTTCATTAATCTTTTCAAAAATAGCTGCCCTGTCTGCCTCGTCGGCGGCTCGTGAAAATTGTACCTGCTCCCTAGGGGCAATAACACGTGCTCCCCCGGTAACGGAAACCTGTCCTCCTGCCCTGTCACTGACACCACGAACAAGTTCCTGAACCTTTTGTAATACCGTATCCACACTCTCACTTCCCACCCCCGGCAAAACGAGCAAAAACTCATCTCCACTTCGGCGTCCGACTGAGTCCACCCCACGTAAACCAGCCCTGAGTTTTTGAACAACCTCTTGAATAATTTGGTCCCCAACCAAGTGACCACGCGCTGGATCATCGTTTATCTTTTTAAAACCATCAATGTCAAAAAAAACGAGAACCAGCCGCTCCCCCTCAGTTCCTTTCTGATCAAGTTTTTCTCTTTCAATATCAAAGTGGTGCTCTAACCCCTTTTTTGAAAGCCCACCAGTCAACTCGTCCTGGTATTCTTTCTGTTCAAGCTCTACTTTTTCTACTGCTGTTTGCAAAATATAAGGGCTGAGTTCCCTAACCGTTGGCCGCAAATTAGCCGTAATAGCGTCAACCTCTGATGGAGAGAATGGGGAAGATTCTTGTATGCTTCTTTCAATATTCCCTGCGAGCGAGTTAAGCGTAGTTTCATCTATCAAGTGGCTCACAACTTCATGTGCTGGTCGATCGGTGGTGTCGCTTAAAATGCTCTCTCGTATATCATCAAGCACGTTTTTGCTCAATCCAACTTGTTGTGCTTCTTGACGCTCAACCCCTTCAACCAACTTGGAAATCAGGACTCTTTTCACCAAAGAACGTTGTATTTCTTCCGCCTCAGCGATAATAGCGTTACGTTTTTCATCGTCAAAAGCGAGTTTCTCAATAAGCTGCCGAGGAAACGGCTCACAGAGCATTTCAATAATTCCCTCTACTCGCTCACTCTCCCGTTGCGGTGGTCTGTCCATTATTCTTTCTACCATAAAATATTTAATGAATAAAAAATCCCGAAGTTATCGGGATTTAGTATACGCAGTTTATTTCTTCTTTGCAACTGTGTTCACTTTTGCCATGAGGCGTGAAAACTTTCTTGATGCCGTGTTCTTTTTGAGAACTCCTTTTTTTGCCGCCTTATCAAGCTTCTTTTGAGCAGTCTTGAGAAGATCAGCCACATCCTTTTGTCCAGCATCCATTGCCTTATTTACTTCCTTGAGGGCGGTTTTGTATGCTTTTTTGACAACTAAGTTTTCTTCAGCACGCTTCTTTGCCTGACGAAGTGCTTTTTTTGCGTTTTTTAAATTTGGCATAACCAATGGTTAAAAATACTATTGGCGTGAGAGTGGCGTTATTATATCTAAGCTTAGCCACATTGTCAAGCCCCTACTTAGAATCTCTTCTTGGCAGAAGGTGATACCCCTCCGGCCTTCACGCCCTTCTTCTCGGTGAAAATCACACAGATAACACCGAGCAGGGCCATCAGGCCCCAAAAAAAGCCATGAATAATCGATAAACTCACTGGGTCATGAGCTTTCCCCCGTGGCCAGTAACGACGTAATATAGCATCGTTTTATTGATAGTTTTTCCCTAAAAATCGAATTTTTCTGTAAAAAAAGCAAATTTTATCCACATATCCACTTTTTTATACACAGTTTTGGCTAAATATTGAACTTTCCTAACAAAAAAACACTCAAATGAGTGTTTTTGAAAGTTCTTTCCCCCCTATTGCCGTATAGGCATAACAAGGTACAAATAATCTTCTTTCCCCTTTCCGCGCATCATACAAGGCGCATCATGAGAATTCATCAAAAATTCCATTTCTTCACTATCAAGATTTGCCAATCCATCGAGGACGTATCTAAAGTTGAGCAAAATGGCGTTTTCCTCTCCGGCCACTTGCGCTTCCACTTGTGAAGAGTGCTCACCGGTTTGGCTGCTCATTGAAGCCACCATAACTGCAGACTCAGAAGGACTGAGCGTAAAATTCACTCCGTTTATACCCGTGCTGCTAAACAAACTGGCCGCTTTGATTTTCTTATGAAACGCATCCACACTCACAATCGCATGTGTTTTAAACTCTGTGGGGATTATTTGTGCATAATCTGGATAACTCCCAGATACCAGCCGACTCGTTATCTCAAAACTTTCATACCGTACCCCAATCTGATTGTCACTCACCCACATTCGCACTTGTGTTTCCTTTCCAGAATTTTTCACGCTTGAAAGGAGCCTTGCAACTTCCATTACTGTTTTGATTGGCAAAATACATTGGCGCACATCACTCCCCTGTGCCACCGAAACTTTCTTTTCCGCAAGACGGTATGAATCAGTCGCAGCCATTACGAGTCCTTCATACCTGTCGGTAAAAAATCCACAGTACACCCCAGAAAGCTCTGGTCGAATGTCATTTTTGGCGGCGGCAATTCCCACTCGTGTTAGGGCATCTGCAAATACGTCTACTAAAATGGTATATACAGAACCTTCTTCTGCTTCTGGAATAATTGGATAATCCTCTGAAGGGCTTCCCTTAATTTTGGTTGATGAGTCATTACAAGAAACCACCAATTCATTTTCCTCAACGGATATTTCAATTTGTTCATCAGATATGAGTGAAACAAAATCGTAAAGCGTTTTTGCCGGCACGGTAAATTTTCCCGCTATTTCCACCTTGGCACGCAGACTGCACTTTACCACCATTTCAAGATTGGTACTCACAAACTCTACTCTAGATTCTGTTGCGTCAATCAAAACATTACTCAGTATTGGAAGATTGGACTGTTTACCAGCAAGTGGGGCAACTAAATTAAGTGCTCCTACAAGATTTTCTTTCGTACAAACAAATTTCATATGACTTCCTTCTTGAGGTGTTTATAACCCGTGAGGGTTTGTATTCTTTTTCTAAAAAAATATTAGTATTAGTAATAGGCGTTGTGGACAGTGGGGATAACTTGAAATTTCTTGCTTATTTGAGAGCAAAAAAGCGTTTTTCCACATGCGTATAATGCGTGTGTGGAAACTCTCCCAACTGTGAACAATTTTTCTTCTCCATTTTTTCTTGTGGATAGGTATCGTCTTCCTACACAAGAAATCCCAATCTTTTATACACACCTATGCCCAGCTTTATCCACGATAATGGGGATAAATTCAGACTATCCGTACAGCTTCTGTCGTATTAATTCAATTTCCTGCTTGAGGTTTGGGTCTTCTTTTACGTTCTTTCGGATTTTTGTGTCGGCATGCATTGCCGTGGTGTGGTCTCGGCCGCCCAGCTCTTGTCCAATAGCCGGAAAGGACATCCCAAGCTCTTCTCTCATCATATACATAATGACCTGACGAGGGTGCGCGAGTCGTTTTTCACGACTTTTTCCAACCACTTCGTCAACTGAAATGTCATAAAATCCTGTAATGAGCGAAACCAGCTCTTTGGGTGTTTTTTTCCTGTTCGCGGTTTGTTCCTGGAAGCTTTCGAGGATGGGGCGTACGGTTTCCGGGGTAGGTGTGAGGTTTTTGAGCTGGTGAAAAGCAATGACTTTGTTGAGTGCACCTTCGAGCTCACGAATGTTGCTTTGAATCGTTGTAGCAATGAGCTGGAGGAGTTCCTGTCTTATGGGGAATCGTTTTTCTTGCGCTTTGGATTCAAGAATGGCAACCCTTGTTTCTAAGTCAGGTGCCATGATATCGGCAATCATTCCCCACTCAAACCGACTACGGAGCCTGTCTTCAAGTGAAGGAATGGCTTTTGGTGGGCGATCACTGGTAAGGACCACCTGTTTTCCTTGTTGGTGGAGTTCGTTGAATGTATGAAAAAACTCTTCTTGGGTTTGTTCCTTTCCTCCAATGAATTGAATGTCGTCAATAAGCAGGAGATCGACGGTTCGGTACCGTTCTTTAAATTCACTTACCCGACCCTCTTTTACGGTAGCCACAAACTCATTGGTAAATTTTTCTGAGCTCACATAGAGAATTTTTGCCTGCGGGTTGTCAACGAGCATCTTGTGAGCAATGGCCTGGATAAGGTGCGTTTTTCCAAGTCCTACATCTCCATATATAAAGAGTGGATTGTATGCCTCACCAGGCCTGTTGGCAACGGCTTGCGCAGCGGCGTGCGCGAGTTCGTTTCCTTTTCCAACAATAAAAGTTTCAAAGGTGTATTTTGGGTTGAGCCCAAATGCGGACATCAGCGTTTTTGTTGGTTTTGAAAAGATAGGCTCTTCGAGCGTCGAAACCGTTTGCGTCGTTTGTGGGTGGCACTCCATTTCTTCGATGTGCTTGACGTTTTCTACTTTGTATTCTACTCGTTTAACGGGTTTTTGGGTGATGCGTTCGAGTGTCTTGGTGATATCTGAATGATATTTTTTCTCGAGCCAGCTTTTGGTAAATGCATTTGGAACACAAATGACAACATGGCCATCTTGAAAGTGGCCTATTCCCGTGTTTCGAAACCAGGTCGTAAAGTTGGCCTTTGAGAGTTTGAGCTCAAAATCGGCCAGAACGGCCTGCCATATTTCGTAATTTGTCATAGTGGGGAAAATTAGGGAAAACAGAGGAAACTTCCCTCTGTAAGTGCATTGTAACATAATTATACACAAGAAAAAAACGCTGAGTATAGCGAAATGTGTAACACCTGTGGATAGACTGTGGATAATGTGGATAACTTTGAAAACAAAGAAAAACTTTCTTGGCTGAGGGTTGCAAAATTTTGGACTTTTTTGTAAGATGCACTGGTCTGGATTCATTTCCCCCAGACGAGCGAGGAACCCATGGCTGGAAAAGGAACAGGGGGCGTGAAGTCCCGTGGTGGGCACCGGACCCGTGCGGCCAAGCGTCGGTCGCAGCGCAAGCTGAAGGCGCGACGGCGGGGCGAGACCACTCCGGATGCGCCGAGGCCTTCGACGACGCGCAGGTGCTGGTTGTGCGGTCACAGGTCGCCCAAGAATCTTCCTCGGTGCGAGAGCTGCAAGACGTTCTTGGGCGCTGCGGTGTAGTTCACTGCAAAGTTTCAACACTCCCACACCACCATATCCCACCTTCAAAATACCAAAAAACACCAACGCTATGGTGTTTTTTGGTATTTTGAAGGTGGGAATTAATAGGCGACAAAGCCGCAGCGACACATGTGATGCATTGCTGCATCAATGTCAGTCCCCCGCATGGTGTTGGTACGCCTGCAGGTGGCGAGCGGGCACTGCCAACGCCTGGGTGGTAGCTTGCGCAGTGGGTGGTGAATTCGGCATCTGGCGCAGTAGAAGCATGCGGGCTGGTTTATTTTTCCGCAGCTTGGACAGTGCCAGTTCTGACTGAACTTAATGTGGATGGGTACGACTTCCGCTGAACGGAAGATTTCTGGAGGTACAGGCCTGGTTACAGTGCAGCCGTTTCCTTGGCACACTTCGTTTTCCGATCTGTTGAACCACGACCTTCCGATATGGCAGTGGCTGCAGCTGCAAATCCAGTGCTTTCCGTCGGTGGTCCAGTAAGTGTGCTCAGTGCACAGATGATCATCTGCTCTTGGTACCATGGTGCGCCACTTCCCGGTTGGTGTTTCTTGTATTGTAGGCATTTTGAGGAGTTTGTCAATGTGCTTCTTGAGGAGTTTTTGTCTCTGCGAGTGGAAACAAAAAATCAGTGTATCTGCACTGATTTTTTTTGTTTTGGGTATGCGAGCTACGACCACCCCTCAAGTTTTTCTGCAAAGTGAAAAAGACCGTCAAACATGGCACACATAAATGCTACAATTCCACTGTGTCTAAGCGTGATAACCATAGAAGTTTCTGGTAGGAGAAAGGAAATGCGGTCGCCGTAAATCAAAGCGAGTTCGTTGATTGGGATAATAGATTCGGGGAGTGTGCGCAAATCCCAAATGCGTTTTTCAAAGGTGCGGTTCACCTCAGGTGACTGCAAAAATTTTTGTTTTGGTACGGCAAGAGATTCTTTTGTGAAGATTCCATGTGTGATAATCTCCCTTTTTACTACACGGTCAAAGAAGATGTTCCATTGGTTTGGTGTGAGAAGATCGAGCTCGTCAATAAGCCCCTTTTTGCCCTCGAGGACACGAAACATAGAGCCCTTTGGAAGCAGAGAGATTTTTTCGTATACTGAAAAGTACCCTTTTTTTGACTCAACTACCTCAAATTCGGGTCGTTCACTGGTGACCTTTTGAAGTGACTCAAGTTCCGGTACAAGCAACTTAAGGTCGAGGGTCAGTTTGGTGAGATCTGTTGCCAGCTGTGCGGGCGGCTTAGCGTTAAAGTGCTGAATTTTTCCTCGCGGAGACTGAAAGAGGAGACCCTTTTCCTGCAGGTTTTTGATGTGAAAATAAGCTGCAGTTCTGGTCATTTTTACTTCTTTTGCAATTTCAGAGGTGCTGGGATTTTCCAGTGAGAGCACCGCCAGGTAGATGTCGACTTCCTGTTTGGAAAGAGAAAAGTGTTTGAGGACAGAGTAGATATTGGAGATTTCCATAGGTTTCTTTTTTACCGAGTGTATCACAACAAGTGGTTTTGTCAAATATTTTTTTCACCACAAAGTGTTGACATAATACATAAAAAAGGGTAAAGTTACTTGAATTGTTAAATATAATTTTCAATTGCATGAAAAAAGCAATCTATGCGCTGTGTGCTGTGGCGCTCATCACCCTTGCCGGGTGTGGAAAAGCAGAACAATCGTCCATGGCTGAGCAAGGACCAATAAAAATTGGTTTTATCGCACCAATATCCGGTGACCTTGCCAGCCTTGGAAGTGACGCCTTGGTATCAGCACAGATCGCGGTCGATGAGGTCAACCAAGCTGGTGGGGTGGATGGAAGACCTATCGAGCTCGTTGTAGAAGATGGAAAATGTAGTGCCAAAGATGCACCACAGGCGGCTAGCAAGTTGATGAATGTGGACAATGTGCAGGTAATTATGGCCATGTGTTCACCAGAAGTGGTTGCCTCGTCTGGAATGGCAAATCAGCAAAAGCGAGTACTTATTTCGTCGTGTGCCTCGGCTCCAAACGTAACGGATGCAGGAGACTATGTTTTTCGTACGTATCCTTCGGATAGTTTCCAAGGGAAGTTTGCAGCGCAGCACGCGTATAATACACTTGGAAAACGTAAAGCCGCGATTTTGTCTGTTCAAAATGACTGGGGAGTTGGACTTCGTGATGTGTTTGCTCAGACGTTTGAAGCGCTTGGAGGTGACGTTGTGGTCATCCAGGAGCATACGCAAGATTCTCGAGATATGCGTTCTCAGATTTCCAAGATAAAAGAGGCAAATCCAGACATCATCTATTTTCCATCATTTACAGAGCCGAGTTTGGTTGGACTTAAACAAATCAGGGATTTGGAAGTAGATGTGGAAATACTTGGTGGTGATGCATGGAGCGATGCAAAACTCCAAGAGAGTTCATATGCTCAAGGGGCACAATATGTACAACCTCTTTCAAACTACAGTGAGTCGTGGAAGGAAAAAATGTTGGCGCGAGGTGCTGGTGCAACTGTTTGCGCTCCGTCAGCCTACGACAATGTAAAAATCATTGCCGATATAATTGGAAGTGTTGGCGAAGATGGTGAAAAAATCAAAAATGCGCTTTATGATGTCAAAGGATATGCCGGCGTGGCAGGAGATATTACCTTTGATGAGAATGGGGATATTACCCAGGCTCAGTATGAGGTGGTAGAACTCTAACGGTTTTATCGAAATACAAAAAAGAAAAACCCGCACGATTGTGCGGGTTTTTTACGTTGGTACATCATCAGGCTCAGGTAGCAAATCCCAAAGCATTTCAAACGTTGCGCGAAAAACATCTACCATTGCCGGGATCTGGATGACCACAGCGAGCGAGGAAAGCTTTGGACTGACCACCATCACTTTATCATCATAGATATCCATGGTTGATTTAAAGGTATAGCCTTCGGGCGTGTATTTCCATGTTCGACAAAAGCTTGGATCCGTTGGGTTATTGTATTTTGAATCAATACTTAAGATGAGTTTGGTGTGTACTTTCTTTTGCCCGCGGCGTTTTCGAAATTCTACAAACCAATCCGTATCAAGTTGTTCCCAATAAACGGCACTCCCTATATCGTAGTATGTTTTGCCTGCGTATTCATCAAGAATGTTTTCATAAAATCTTTTGAGCTCTGCGAGCGTCTCTATGTATTGCAGCCCAAAGGGGGTTTGCGAGGATCCTTGAAGAGACTGGAGCATTGGCACGATGCTCTCAAAAGCTTCAATCTTTTTTTCTTGTTGACGTATGACATTTGCGGGTTTTTGCGGATAAAAGAGTTTTACATTGTTTTTGAAATACGTGGTAGCAAATCCTTTTTGAGAAAGTGACTTGAGGATTGGGTAGACGGTCGTGCGTTTTACGCCCATGCTGCTGGCCACTTTGCTGGCAGGGGCCCCACCCAAAGAAAGTAGAGTAAGGTAGGCATCTACCTCCCCGTCAGAAAGACCAAGTTTTTTGATAATGTCGTGGTTTTTCATAGATATTCACAGCATACTGTCAAAAAAATACAACAGCAAACACGCTCTAACAAAAACATATCTAAACATTAACAAAAAGTCAACAGGCTGTGACGCAAACCATAGACACAAAAGCATCAGTGAGTATAATAAGCGGTAATTTTTAGAAACATTTTATGAAAAGGTATATTCTTTTTCCCGCCCTGCTGCTCGCGTTTGCCGTGTGTTTTTCTGGTTGTGACAAGCCGGCTGTACCAGAGACATCTGAAAGCATTCGGATTGGATTTATTGGGCCGATCACCGGTCCTGCAGCCAAGTATGGGGCCGATAAGGCAGCGCTTTTGGCACTTGAAGAGATTAATGCCGCTGGCGGAGTTAATGGGCAAAAGCTTGAGTTTATCATGGAAGATGGAAGGTGTGAGGCCAAGGATGCACTCGATGCGATAAACAAACTTATCAATGTTGACAACGTTCAAGTGGTGCTTGGTGGACACTGCAGTCCTGAGACCGTTGCCATTGCCCCGGTAGCAGAGCAAAACCAGGTACTTTTACTGGCGTCTCTTTCATCGAACCCAGACATTCGCACCATGGGTGATTATGTGTTTCGAACCACGGCAGAAAGTGTGGCACGAGTTCCAAACACTACGCAAGAAATGAGAGAGACCTATAACATTGAGAAGCTTGCGATTTTGAGTGAGGAGACCAGCTACGCTCGGCCAATCGCCGATGGCATTGCCAAAGGATTTGAAGCCCGCGGTGGAAGTGTGGTGGCTTTTGAGTCCATCCTCCCAGAAGACAAGGATTTTCGATCACAGCTTCTCAAAGTGAAACAAGAAAATCCAGATGCGATTTATATATCCACCCAAGCACCAGACAAAGCGATTCTCATCTTACAGCAGATGCAGGAGCTTGGAATGGAAATGCAGATTTTTGGAAACGAAAGTGTTGGAAGCATTCCACTTATTGAGGAGCTTGGAGAAAGCGCAAATGGAATCCTTTTTGATTCAGCTTTGTATGATAAAACCCAACCAGAGGTGGCGCAGTTTATTGAAAAGTATCAAAGTCGATATGGAAGTGAGCCACCATACGGGCTTTTGACCGCTGAGTCCTATGATGCCGTATATATCATAGCCCAGGCTATAGACGAGGTTGGCACAGATCCAGAGAAGGTGAGAGATTATCTTTATTCCGTTAAGGAGTATCACGGCGCATCTGGAACCTTTGGTTTTGATGAAAACGGTGATGTGAAAAGGAGATTTATTCTCAGTGAGATTCGTGACGGTCGGATAGTACAATTGGCTGATTAAAAGAACTCCCGGGTATCCGGGAGTTCTTTTGTAAACATTATTCGGTCACTGTGGCGCGAACCGTATCACTGTCGTGGACAAAATTTGCTTTGGTCGTAACCCGCGCTTTGAGCTCCCAGGTTCCAAGATCTGGTCCTCCGCTCCAACTAAACAGGATTCTTCCACCAAAGAGCGTGTCAAAGTTGGTGATTTCACCAAAGATCGTTTCTTCGCCATCTTTTTCTCCAATGATTTCTACTTTTTGAAGTTCATCAAGTTTGTAATGACGTAGATACAATACCCGAGGGAAGGCTTTTCGTGACACAGTAAAGGCATTTTCTTCAAAATACACACTTGGGGGTTCTGGTGGAACGCTCAGAGTAAATGGAATCTCTTGTTCGAGGCGGTTTCCGATGTCATCTTCGACATAAATTTTAAGGGTATGGTTTCCAGGCTCAACCCCTTGAAGTTCGCGACTCAGGTTGAATGGGTGTGAAGAAACATATCCGAGGAATATCCCATCAAGCTCATATCCAACCTGTTTGACCCCTCGAGGTGCAGAAACGCGTATATCGGTTTGAAGGTGACGAGAAAATAGCGTTGAGCTTGGTGAAGGGAAAACAACATTCATTTCAGGGATCAACTCCAAAGAATATTCATTGTCGAATTCTTCTGGTGGCTCTTCGAAACTGATTTCCCAATTGGGGTCTTCTTCTCGTTTTCTTTTAATCCAGTCCTCGATAGCGGCTTCCCAGACAGAATATTGTGGATCGAGGCTTGGAACTTCTGGTGCTGGTCCACGAGGATCATTTTTGTCTACATAGTGAAGAATAGAGTGGCGACGAACATAGCTTCGTTCCACCACCAAGTTTTCTGGTGTAGAACTTGCTGCACGTTTTCCCGTGACCTTGTTAATCTTGACAGTGATTCCTCCACTGTCAGTCCCAAGAAGAGCAGCTTTGTCGGTTTTGACTTCAGGCATCTGCGGAAAGTTTTCTACTGGGGCATCTTTGAGTGCTTCTTTCATAAATCGGTTCCAAATTGGCGCGGCAACGCGCGAACCTCCAAAACCCCTGTTCATCGCGGTATTGTCGGTATTTCCGGCCCATACTCCTGCTACGAGTTGCGGAGTGTATCCAATAGTCCAGGCATCAACATAGCTGTTGGTGGTACCAGTTTTGGCAGCGACGGGTCTGCCAGGAAGAGTCAGGATTCCTCCTGATCCAAAAGCATATGCACGGGCTCCGTCATTGGAAAGAACATTGGAGATGGTGTCTGCGGTTTCTTTTTCAATAACCCTTTCGCGTTTTTCTTCTTTCCACTCCTTGAGCACTTGTCCAGAAGGATCTTCCACCCGCAGCACAGAAACTGGTGGTGTTTTGAGTCCTCCGCTAGCAAAGACTGAGTAGGCAGCGACATGATCAATGAGTCTTACCTCTCCTCCACCAAGTACCAGGGAAAGCCCATAGTCACCATGCGAGAGTGTGGAGTACCCAAGGCGTTCCGCAAATTCAGTACTTTCTTTTGCTCCCACCAGGTACATAGTTTTTACCGCAGGAATATTGAGAGAACCTTGCAGTGCTTTTTGCATTGTTACGGGACCATGCTCTTTGAGATCATAGTTGAGCGGTTGGTATTTTTGCCCGCTTGCAGCGCCAAAGTTGGTCACAACATCATACAATACGGTTCCAGGAGTGTATCCTTTTTCAAAAGCAGCGGTATAGATAATTGGTTTGAAAGATGAGCCGGGTTGCCTGCGTCCAAGAGTGGCAACATTAAATTGACCAGAGATTTCTGAGTCAAAATAATCACGTGACCCGACCATGGCAAGAATTTGGCCTGTCTTGGGATCCATGGCAACCAGCGCGGTATTGTCAGCGCCAGCTTCTTCAAAGGTTTTTTCACTTTCTTCTTTTACGGCAATCTCGGCGGCTTCTTGCTTGTCATAATCAAGGGTGGTAATAACTTCAAGTCCTCCTGTTTCTACCAGGCTCTCTCCAAACTCATTTACGAGCTGCTCTTTGACATAGAGGACAAAATGCGGCGCCTGTATGTTGTCGAGTTTTTGCTTGAGTTCGAGATCTTGCGACTGTGCGTCGTTTTTTTCTTGTTCAGTAATAAATCCTTCTTCATGCATTCTTCGAAGAACAAAGTTTCGTCTTTCTTTGAGAAGTTCTGGATCGTTGAGGTACCGGGTGGGTTGCTTTGGGATACCTGCAAGCGTTGCTGATTCAGCAAGCGAAAGGTCAGCCACGGATTTTCCAAAGTAACTTTGCGCTGCAGACTCTACTCCGTAATTGGTCGAGCCATAAGGAATTTCATTGAAGTAAATTTGGAGAATTTGATCTTTGGTGTATTTTTGCTCGAGTCGAACGGCAAGAATAAACTCTTTGAGTTTTCTGGTGATGGTTCTTTCATTGGTTAAGATGGCATTTTTGACGAGTTGCTGTGTGAGGGTTGATGCTCCCCCACCAACACGTCCACGACCAAGTATTCCGTACACAATAGAACGAGCGATGCTCAGTGGGCGAATTCCCTTATGTTCATAAAATGCGGTGTCCTCAGTGGCAACAAGTCCATGAATCAGGTCTTGAGGAATCTCATCAAGTTCAACCAGAGTGCGCCTTTGTTCGGAAAAAATTTCATAAAGAAGGTGCTCTCCAGTTCGGTCGTAAATTTTGGTACTTTGTGCAATCTCTCTTTCTGTCAGTTTGTTTGGGTCTGGTAGATCGCGACTTACCCAGAGTCCAAAGATGACTAGCATCAAAAATCCCAGTGCACCAAGGCCGATAATGCCGGTGAAGAGCCTTCTTCGAATCTCCCTTCGACCCTCTTTGTCTTTTTTTTTGTATCCACGAAAAAATAGACGAAAAATCCAGGCAATAAGCCGAAAAGGGAGAGAAATGAGGAACAAAAGAATTCCCAACCAGCTTCTTTGTTTTTTGGGACTTTCGAGGGATTTTTCGGCAAAATTATGTGTGTTTTGCCTTATTTTAGGCTTTTTTGGCGGTTTTTGGGGCTTATTTGGACCGTTTTGTCCAATATACCCATACGACCGACTATTGTCTGACATATTGTGCTTTGTTTAGCGAAAAAATTGACTATTGTTTCTATCAACATGGTTATTGTATCACAGGTAAGGTCTTGACAAAAGAGCAAAAATATGATATAGTATGCCGTCAATGACCCGAAGCATAGCCTAGGGTCTTTTCATTTAGAGCGGTTCTTGCTATACTACTGCTCGTCGCTTTTCTGGGACGTTTGTCAGTATAACGTCTCGAGAAGCAATATATAACATATGAAATTTGTAAAAGCAAACCTTGCCCACGTGTATAAGCAGCTTGCTACGGTTATCATGGGAGCCATTGTCATTGCGACGGTTGGTGTTCCAAGTATGGTAGCTTCGGAGTATGTGGCAAGTGCCTCTGACTATACCCTTGGCTCTGATGAGGAGCCTCCAAATAGCTTCCCGGTATCAGAAAACCGGGAACCAAGATATACACAATGGGTGACTGTTACCGCATATTCACTTGAAGCAGCGCAGACAGACTCAACTCCATGTATCCCTGCAAATGGTGAAGACCTTTGTAAGATGCGTGAAAAGCAAGGATACCATAACACAATTGCAGCGAACTTTCTTCGGTTCAACACCAATGTTCGTCTTCCAGAACTTTTTGGAGACAAGGTATTTATTGCTCGTGATCGTATGAACGCAAGATATAACGGTACGAACCGTATCGACGTAGTGATGGACACCAGAGAAGAAGCGATTGCCTTTGGTGTAAAACACGTGAAGATGGAAGTCTTCTAAGAGAATAGAAAAGATATCCTCGGGTTACTCACTCGAGGATTTTTTATTTTTGGATGGAGTACTGGATTTCCAAAGAAACGCAAAGATGTGTTTGAAGGCGTTTGCGATAGTGTTGTTTTTTATGAGGATGCCCGAAGGGTTTTTCGGGTCAAATGCAAAGATCGCGAGTTTATCATCGTATACATTTATTTCAATCCCCAAATCTTTAAAGAGATCAATAAATTTCATTTCGCGCAGCAAAGCACTTGCCTGAGAAATATCTTTTTTTCCAATGGCACTCTCTGGAAGAAGACTTTTGACTTTGACACCTTTTTCGATTCTCTTTTTGAAGTAATTGTTTCGCAAGAATTCATCCCCCACTACCTTGTAAGCCTGCTCATAGTCGGTTAGGGCGTAAATAGTTTTTTCTTTGTTATCTCTCCAGGTGTCGTCATAAAGATTCATAACCCCATCGAGTCCTTCGTAGTATTTTATTTCAGATAGCAGTGTTTGAGGGCGTCTTGGCTGCGTGTGGGTCCATTCAATAAATGCCTTCGTTTCTTGTATGGTTTGGTCTTGTTTGCGCTTGGCCCAGGAGGAGAGTTCTTGGTGTGAGAGTGCTTTGTACACGGTGTGTCCCTCTATTTGTATTTTGCTCACGAGGCCTCTTGAAAGTAATTTTTCAAGTATTGGGTACAGTGATGTGCGATTGATGAGAATGATTTTTGAAAGGTCGGAAACAGAAGAGGGACCATTTTGTAGTAGGCCGGAAAGAGTTTTTTTTTCTTTTTCGCTGAGAAGCATAATATTCTGAGTGTACCAATGTTGTAAAATTGTGTCAACACTTTGACAATTGTGACCGTGGGAAATATATTAAAAGCAGATAATTCATATATTTGTCATCTTATGAAAAACAAAATTCAAGAGATTCTTGCAGGGCTTCAAAAGATTCAGTTTGAAGTCGTTGGGCCATTTTTGGTTGCAGATTTCAGCCAAAGTCATCCAGAGACGTTTGATCGTATCGCGGTTGGTACACATGGCATGGAGAAAGTGGGGGTCGGTGAACAAACCGAGGGACACACCCACGGTTTTCTCTCCGTATATAAGTCGAAGAAGCTTAGCATAGTGGCGTATGGGCGAAAGTATCTTCTCCCTGAAAAGGCCCTCACCATTGTGCCACCGGGGGTGGATCACAGTTGGGTTCCAAACGACGGAAGTGGTGAGGTTGGGTCCTCCGACAACCAGCATGAAAAGCAAGTGATTGTTCGTCAGTCAGCCGTTGCGTAGGCTGCGAGTCGTGCAACAAAAAATCCGGGATGTATAGTCCCGGATTTTTGTGAGGTTTTGTTATTGGTTTTTCTTCGTCTGTCCTGGAGGAACTTTTCCACTGTTTCCCCGAATAGAGATGTCGGTACCCAGGTTGATTTCAGCTTCGACTTCTGCTTCTGTTTCAGCGTCGTCATCATTTTCTTCTTCATTCTCCGCTTGGTCGTCTATATCAGATTCGTCTGTTTGATTATTTTCCTCTTGTTCATCCCCATGTTCGTTACTTGATGAGTCGTCTGCATCGGTTTGTGACTGATCGTCTTCATTTTGCTCTGAATCGTCGTTGCTGCTTGAATCATCGGTTTGATCTTCTGTGGATGTTGAGGTGTCTGATGTATTTTCCTCACTCTCTTCTGAATTTTGCTCGTCTGATTCTTCTTGGTCCTCGTCAGCACTTTGCTTTTCTCCGTTGTTTTGCTTGGCAAAGTGCTTGGCGTTATTTTTTAGTGCATGAAAGGCTTTTTCGAGGCCTTTTGCCTTGTTTCCATTCCCTTTTTCAAGTGATTCGTCAATTTGGTTTGCCTTTTTTTCGAGTCGAGAGAACAGTTTCTCAGCATCTCCCTCATCAACACCGCTTTGCAAAAGTTGTTCTTTGAATACCGATAGGTTCAACTGGATTTCTGTTTGGTTTACTTCTTCCTCTTCTTCATTGGCGTCTTCATCGGTTTCCTCCTCTGCTGCTTCATTATTGTCTTCGTTTGTTTGGTCCTCAGTTGATGTACTGGTTTCGTCTGTAGAAGAATCGTCAGTTTGTTGATCAGTTGATGTTGTGGTTTCGTCACTGCTATTCTTTGCAGCAAGAGCAAGTTGGACTTCCGAATACAACTGAGCAATCTGAGCTTGACCATCTGCAATTTCATCTAGCGCTAGGGCAACAGCTTCGATGTTTCCCTCGCTGGCATCAACGCCGAGGATTGCGGCGACTTGCACAAGTCCTTCGATCTGTTGTGATTGCGCTTCGATAATGAGCGAAAGTGCGAGTTCGAGTTCGGCGCTCATGTTTTCATCCTCCATTTCTTCTGCTGCCTGCTCAGCCTGCTCCATTTCGTCCATCATATCTTCAACCGTTTCGGAAAGATCATCAGATGCTTCCTCTTCGTCCTCTCCGACATCTTCCATTTGATCTTCTGTGGATGTGGTGGTTACTTCAACCTCTGTTTCTGTTTCCACATCGACATCGACCTCAGTTTCTGACTCAGTAGTCGTGCTGGTGTCTTCTGCTGCATGGGCCACATCGATTCCAAGAAATGAGAGAACCTCTGAGAGATCTTTGTTTTGCTCTTTGGCAAGAACTTTTGCCTCGGCAAGGCGTCGCATAGCGAGGTCTGTGTGGACTTGTACTTTTTCGTAGTGTGAGTTCGCCATTTTCACACGGACAGATTCTACTGAACGTTTGAGTCCATAGAGCGAATCTCCGTGGGTAACGTTTGGTGATGCGTAGGCATAGCCGGTGAGTCCCACAAGAGCAAAGAGCACTACCACCAAGGACATGGCAAGATTTTTAAATAACATAGTATGTGTGTTAGATGATTGAAATTGTGAAAAGGTGAGCTGCTTGTAAAATTTTAGCACGGCTCGTCTTCTCATTTTGAATTTTGGTAAGTTCATATGTTTGTTGATTGGGTTGCTAGGGCTTTGAGATTGCCAATAGCTCGTGAGAGAGCCGTTCGTATTGCGCCTTCACTTTTTCCCAGAAGGCCACTTATTTCTTTGAATGAAAGTTCGTCGACATGCCTGAGGAGTATCAAGTGCCTCTGGTTGTCAGGCATCCGCTCAAGAAGAATAAAAAGCCGCTCGGTTTCTAACTGTATATCGGTAAGGGACTCCAGGTTCTGCTGGTCGGGTACGTTTTCGATTTGCTCGAGTGAAACGAACCTACCTTGCTTTCTGTAGTGGCTGACAAGCGTGTTATGAGCAATGGCATAGATCCAAGACTGAAAGGCAGATCCCTCTTTGAAGCTGTCTCGGGCGTCAAAAGCTTTAAGAAAGACGTCTGATGTCAGGTCTTCTGCCACTGGGGTGTCAAAATTCACCCGGTACAGAAAGTAGGTATAAATTTTGTCACGATACTTTTTGTATTGCTTCAAAAAGGTGATGGTATGCATACGATTATTTCCTTTCTACCCTATTATACGCGAAAAGGATTGTTTTGTTACAAGAGAATAAAAAACCACCGTTTTTGGTGGTTTTTTTGGAGGTACCGGCGGGAATCGAACCCACGAATAGAGGTTTTGCAGACCCCTGCCTTACCACTTGGCTACGGTACCGTGATGGTGCAAGCATAGTAACACGGAAAGAGGTTTTTTTCAAGGGAGTGGATAGAGAACAGATTCAGCCGCTTTTCCACTTCATAGAGGGGAACATACCAATGTCATTTAGAACTGCCTGAAAATTTATCCATAACGCTATTTAGGTGTGGGGTGACTTTCACAAATATATGATGGACTTCATTAGATTTCAACCTCATCTTATGATATCATAGACCCACTATGGCAAACAGACGATTTGTTATTGTTGATGGAAACGCTCTCATTCACCGTGCCTACCACGCAATCCCCCCTTTGAATACCAAAGATGGACTGA
Source organism: Candidatus Nomurabacteria bacterium (assembly GCA_020632445.1). GTDB lineage: Bacteria > Patescibacteriota > Patescibacteriia > Magasanikbacterales > UBA922 > 1-14-0-20-39-34. The sequence continues at coordinate 51,193 of JACKFN010000005.1, forward strand.
GTGTGAATGCGGTCTACGGCTTTACTTCCATCCTCCTCAAAATTCTTTCAGATCTTAAGCCGAGTCACATAGCGGTGAGTTTTGATGTGGCTGGTGCAACCTTTCGTGATGAAATTTATGAGGAGTATAAGGCCACCAGAGTGAAGGCTGACGATGATTTATATGATCAAATCCCTCTCTGTTATGAGGTGGTGGAGGCCCTCGATATTCCCATTTTTACCAAAGAAGGGTATGAGGCGGATGACGTGATCGGAACACTGGTGACGAAGTTTGAGACAAAGGATGCGGGTCTCGAATCAGTGATTGTTACCGGTGATAAGGACATGCTGCAATTGGTCGATGATCAGACCAAGGTATACATGCTACGCAAAGGTATGTCTGACTTTATGCTTTATGATGAGGCTGCAGTAAAAGAACAGTTTGGTTTCCCTCCCAAGATGATTATCGACTACAAGGCACTCATGGGTGATAGTAGCGACAACATTCCAGGAGTCAAAGGTGTTGGAAAAAAGACTGCAGAGCAGCTTTTGGTAGAAGTTGGAGATCTTTCGACCATTTATGATCTGCTGAAAAAAGAAAAGCTCGATGCAAAGCCTGCGGTTTTAAAAAAACTGGAAGTTGGAGAGGGTGATGCCTGGATGAGTTATGAGCTTGCTACCATTATTACCGATGTAAAGGGACTCAATTTTACGCTCAAAGATGCTTTGATAGGTGAGTTTAATAGAGACAAGGTGCTCGAAGTGTTTTCACGTTTTGAGTTTGTTTCACTTATGAAGCGTTTGCCGGGTAATAACTCAAACACGCAAACGTTTGAACATACAAACAGTGTTATATTGGTAGAAAGTACTGGCTTTGGGAAGGTATTTGAGAAAATTGCCGGCGAAAAAATACTCTATATAAAAGAAGTACTAAGCAGCGACGACGTCATGAAAGCCAAGCTGCAAGGCTTGGTGATACAGGCAAAAGATGCGGTGTATTTTTTTGAGATGGTCAAATTGACAGATGGTCAAATTGATGAATTGTTTGAACTGTTTCGAGGTGGGAAGCAAACACTTGTAGGGCATGATGTGAAAAAACTTCTAAAAATTTTGCTTCGAAATGGTGTTGAGTTGAAGTGTAAACTTTTCGATATTATGGTTGCAAGTTACCTGATCAACTCATCGACACGTGCGCATGACATGCCGTCACTGGTTCTCAAAGAGTTTGGCAGTGAGCTCAAAGAAAAAAAGAGTCAGCAAGGAAATTTGTTTGGGGTTGACGCAAGCTTTGTCACCCAGGAAGTTTCATATTTTCAAAAACTGCACACCACTTACCTGGATAGACTTCAAGAAGACAATAATTTAGAACTTTTTGAGAACATGGAGATGGCGCTTATACCGGTTTTGGCGACTATGGAAGTGACGGGTATTAGTGTAGACACCAAAAAACTTTCGAGGCTTTCGGTAAGTACCACCAAAAAAATCGAGAAGCTTGTAGGTGCCATACACAAAGCCGCCGGAGAGGAGTTTAATGTTGCATCTTCGGTGCAGTTGCGTGATATTTTGTTTGAAAAATTAGGGCTTTCTACGGAGGGTATAAAAAAGGGAAAGACCGGATACTCAACGGCAGCCAGTGAACTTGAAAAGTTGCGCGATGAGCACGAGATCATTCCGTTGATCGAGGAATTTCGAGAACTGGAGAAGCTACGTAACACCTATATTGATGTTTTGCCGACACTCGTAAGTAAAGAAACCGGGAGAATCCATACACACTTCAATCAAGCGGTGGCGAGTACAGGAAGACTTTCGAGCGCTGATCCAAATTTGCAAAACATTCCGATTCGAACTGATGCCGGCCGAGAAATTCGTAAATGTTTTGTGTCTGAAAAAGGAAAAATACTTGTGGCAGCTGATTATTCGCAGATTGAACTTCGGGTGGTTGCCTCACTTGCCAAGGATAAGGCCATGATAGAAATTTTTGAAAATGGGGAAGACATTCATACTGCAACCGCGGCAGCTATCAATGGGGTAAAGTCGAAAGACGTTACCAAAGAAATGCGTCGCGCTGCAAAGGCCATTAACTTTGGGATTCTGTATGGTATGGGAGCGTTTGGAATGGCTGTGCGAACCGGTATTCCACAGTGGCAGGCCAAAGAATTCATTGATGAATATTTCAAAGCATTTGCTGGTGTCAAAAAGTATATGGACAGAACGCTTGAGATTGCCAAAAAAGATGGATATGTTGAGACGCTTTTTGGAAGACGTCGCTACATTCCTGAGCTCTCTTCTGGGAACGTGCAGATTCGAAATGCTGGTGAGCGTATGGCGATCAATATGCCTGTTCAGGGAACGGCTGCCGACATTATGAAAGAGGCCATGATAGCGGTTGACTCAGAAATGAAAAGTCATAAATCTAAGGTTATACGAGAAAATACCAAGATGTTGCTTCAGGTACATGACGAATTAGTTTTAGAAACTCCAGAGGGGACTGAACAGGAAGTCGCCAAAATGGTTAAAGCAATTATGCAGGGGGTCGTAAAGCTTGGAGTTCCTGTGGTGGTAGACGTGGAAGTGGGGACGAGTTGGGGTGAGATGAAATAAACAAATGTAGTAGAAACAAAAAATTCCATGTTTCCATGGAATTTTTTTATCTCTTATTACGGTATTACTTCGACTTGCAATTTCCACCACAACACTCCCCCTTTTTCTCACCCTTTCCACAGATGCAGCCACAATCCCGCAGTGCCCATTTTCCTCCACCATTTGAAATAAGTGGCAAAAGTGCTGCAATAAAGACGAGCACCATTTCTGATCCACCCGGACCCATGATGCCATTTTTGAGGTGTACAAACAAAAGAGCACCAAGCATGATGATTCCAAGAATAAGCGCTGCTGTTGCTGTGTAGGCTCCGAGAATCAATGCGATACCACCAAGGAGCTCGAGAACACCAACCAGTGGTCCGATGATCTTTGGCAAAAAGATACCCATGTTGTCAAACATGGTTTGGGTTGCACTGATATCAGAAAGTTTTCCGTATCCATGCATAACAAAGAGCACACCGATAATCAGGCGCGCAATAAACAGGGATGTCCCTGAACAACTACATTTTCCCTTCATAGTGAAGTAGATTAAAAAGAATAAGGAAGCGCATAGCCGCGCTTTGTTATCGGTAGTATAGAGGGAAAAAAGAGTTTAGGCAATATGTGAACCAGTTTCCACACTCTTGAGTTTACAAGACAACTCCTTGTGATATACTTGTTTTCATCAACCCCTTCGAAGCTAACAATTTTGTATGCACATAAGGAGGGTTTTTTTTATTTTATCGCTCTGTTCCATTATCGTCGGGATAAATGTGGTGGAGGCAGACTTTGATCAACCTGTTTCGCACATCGTAATCAGTGAGGTTTCACTTGCTGGTGAAAGCTCAACCAAGGATGAGTTTGTAGAGCTCTTTAACCCAACATCGCAGGATGTAAATCTTACAGGGTATCGACTTGCAAAGTACACGGCAAGCAAAACGCTCGAAGATGACTCGCAGACTCTTGCGATGCTCGATAATCTTTTCATTCCGTCGCATGGGTTTTTGCTTATTGCACATCAGGAATATGTTTATCGTAACAGCAGCACCGCGGAATTTGTTGCCCCCGATATTGTTTATGGTGGCAATGTTGATGTTTCGATTTCAAACAACAACGCTATAGTGCTTCAAAATTCGACCGGAGTTATTGATGTTGTTGGATTCGGATCAGCGAGCACTTTTGAATCATCGGTAGTGTCAAATCCTTCTAAAGGAAAAAGTCTAGAAAGAAATCCCGGTGGACTCCTTGGTCATGGGACAGATACAGATAATAATTACGAAGACTTCTTTGTAGCAGAGCGCAGCCCAAAAAATGCACATAGCGACCGGATAAAAAGAAGTGAAAATGCCAAACCGTCGGTTGTGCTCGCGGTTTCTCAGACACAGGTTGATGTTGGTGAAGAAGTTATTTTTGATGTATCGCAAAGCTCCGATCCAGAGGGAGATTCGCTTATCTTTTCATTTGACTTTGCAGACGGAGAGTTTGTGAGCACCACGACCGATCAGTTAGTACATAGTTATAGTATACCTGGCGAATATTTGGTGGAAGTGCGCGTACAAGATAGTTATGAAAACATATCAGAACAAACTGTACTCATAACCGTGATTGCGACAGTTGTGGACATGCCCCCGCCCTTGGGGTTAAAGGTAATTATTAATGAAGTACTTGCCAATCCTCATGATGGCGTGGAATGGGTAGAACTGTACAATCCAAATTCCGTGGCCGTTGGCATTGATGGATGGACGCTTCATGACAATGCGCGTACCAGTAATCTGTTTGGTGCGATAGCACCGAAAGGTTTTATGATTGTAAGCAGCACAAGCCGGCTGAATAACTCTGGAGATAAGATTTTGTTGAAGGATATTGAAAATAAGACAGTCGATGCAATGTATTATGGCAGTTATACCGATCAGGGACGCTCAAGCACGCAGCACAACGCAATCATACCAGGAGTCGATGAAGCGTTGATTCGTTTTCCTGACGGACAAGATTCTGACAATGACCTGAATGATTTTTTGCTTACAAGCCTGTCGACACCTTGGCAAAAAAATGAATTGGTGCCGATAGTAATTTCCGAATCAGAGGTTTCCCAAAAAGATGAGAGTAGTATTTTTTCACCCCCTTCTTTCACGTCCAGCGAACCCAAAAGATTTGCTATAGGCAGTATGCTTATCAGCGAGCTTGTGTCAGACCCAACAGATGGAGAGGATGAATTTGTGGAGCTCTATAATGCATCGAATGAAGTAATCGATTTGTCTGGATGGTTTATCCAGGATGGTTCTACACGAAAAACATTGCTTGAAGACAGAAAGGTCGAACCGGGTAAGTATTACGTTCTGGCAAGCCCGAGGGGAAACCTCAATAATGGTGGAGACCTGGTGAAACTTTATGACAAAGATGGACAAGTGATTGATCAGTTGGCTTACGGCGACTTTGATGACGGAAATATTGCTGATAATGCACCAGTGGCTGTAGACCCATATAGTCTCATTCGTAAACAGAAGGGTTTTGATACTGATAACGATGCTCGTGATTTTGTGGTGACACAAAAGGTTACACGTGAGAGGGAGAATGTTTTTGCACAAGTAAGAGAAGAAGAGCAAAAAACAGTGGAAACAAAATCATCAGAAGCACCATCGGTGAGGCAGGTATCAGCTGATCGTGTAGTTCGCATTCATGCCATTTTTCCCAATCCAATCGGAGATGATAGTACCGGGGAATACATTGAGATTGTTAATCTTGAGCAAACACCAGTTGATATTTCTGGATGGAGAATTTCTGACGCTACGGCGAAGCAATATATTATTGATGTTTTGACCCTGGCGCCAAGCAGTACCCATCGGTTTGAAAGAAGTGTAACCGGGATAGCGCTCAATAATTCTGGAAGCGAACAGGTAAAGCTCATGCTTCCAAACGGTGCCATCGTGCAGCGTCTTGAGTATGCGGGCAGTGTTTCAGAGGGGGCGGTTTTTGTTCGACAAAGCGATGGGACATATGTATGGGAAGGAGGAGAGGCACATGCCAGAGAGGCTTTTGAAGAAGTGGAAGAGGTTGAGTCAGATGATGATTTATTCGCTGATAGCAATGCTGTTATGGGTCGAGAATATGTCCAAGATGGTGCGGTTGGTGGATATCTCGGTGCGAATATTCTGGATGTCGTAATTTCTGAAATTTTTCCAAACCCATCTGGGAGCGATGAGGCGGAGTTTATTGAGCTTTACAATCCCACAGAAGATGATATTGATATGTCTGGAGTTTTTCTTGACGATGGAGCTTTGGGCTCTCGTCCATTTGTGGTTCCTGTGGGTAGTATTCTTTTGCCTGGACAGTATATGGTTTTTCCTCGATCAGTCACCGGTCTTGTGCTTAATAACACAGCGGATAGTTTGCGCATCCTTGACCAGGACAAAAATGAGATGCTGGCAATAAGTTATCACAATTCCCCAGAAGGAAGTTCATATATTGAAAATGGCGATGGTCAGTATGTTTGGACAACCACTGTTACACCGGGAGAGGAAAATGTATTTACGACTCAAAAAACGGTGGCTACCAAAATAACGCAGTCAATTGTGATGCCACAAAGCCTCTCTCTTGCGCAAATACGTGACTCTGATACAGGGGACCTTGTCTCTTTTCCTGGATATGTCTCAGTTCTTCCTGGAATTTTGGGATCACAGATTTTTTATGTGCAAGACCGTGAGGCAGGAATACAGATATATATGCATAGTAAGGAATTCCCTGAGCTTTCATATGGTGACTTTGTGTCAATAAATGGTGAAGTTTCTGTGGTCGGTGGTCAAAAACGAATTAAGGTAAAACAGCCAGAAAACATTCGTGTTCTGTCAAAAAATGATCAAGAGATTTTGTCGGAATTTGTGGTTGATCGTGAACTTTCACAGATCGATGAAACACTCCATGCTAGGCTTGCGCAGGTCCATGGTGAGATCACAGAGCTCAGGGGGTCTCAGATGTATATTGACGACGGGAGTGAAGAATTTTTGGTGTATTTCAAAAAAGGAACAGGAATAACACGAAGTATGTTTTCGCTGGGGCAAAACGTTCGAGTGAATGGAATTGTTGAAAACACACTTACCGGAATGCGTATATTGCCGCGGTCTGTTGATGACGTCATGGTTTTACCGGCCTTTGGAGAGGTTACGAAAGCCACATCTGCTGTTCAGGAGGAGTTATTGGTACCCCTCAAAAAAGAAAAGAGCCAAGTTCCCTACGGGTTCTTGGCCTTTTGTGTCGTGGTTGGTGCAATTGTCATTAAAGTTGTGCGCAGTCAGTAAGAATAATTTACCTGATGTATTGGAGCGGGTTTACACGTGTTCCATTGACCCGAACTTCAAAGTGAAGATGTGGCCCGGTAGATCGTCCTGTTGATCCGAGTATACCCACAACCTGTCCTTGTGCGACCTCTTGCCCAACCTCAACGAGGCGTTGTGAGTTGTGTGCATAGAGCGTGTGAACTCCATTTCCGTGATCAATGATAACATAGTTACCATATCCCCCATTCCAACCATCTTGTGATTTGATCACCACACCTGCTTTTGCCGCGTAGTTGCTTATTCCTGATGGACCAGCGATATCAAGACCGGTGTGTCGCCAACCAAAGTATTGTGTAATGGTTTTTGCGTCAGTTGGCCAGATATAACCTTGTCCCGCAGGGGTGTTAACGCTTGGTCGAGGAGCGGCAATAGAGCTTACTTTCTGTGCTACATTTGATGGGGCCGGTTTACTTGGTGCTTGGACAATAACCGGTGCGGTTCCTCCCGGGATGACGAGCTTTTGGCCAATTTGGAGACTTCTTCCTCCGTCGGTGATGTCGTTGTAGTCAAGAATTTCAGCAGCATCAGCATCGTATCGACGAGCGATCGTGTTGATAGTATCTCCGCTGCCAACAGTGTGAACAACACCGTCCACAGGCGGAATAGTGAGTTTATCACCTGGGCGAATATATGACCTTGCAGTGAGGTTATTCGCGGCAAGTATAGTTGAAAGACTTACATTGTATTGCTCAGAAATTTTTCCAAGTACATCCCCAGGCTTAACAACATAGATGATATTATCCTTTCTTTTTCCTGATGCCGGTGTAGGTATTTCTGGTGTGATCGCTTCTGGTGATGGTGAGTTTGGTTGTTGCGCACCAGGCATAATGGTTGGTTTGGTAATGGCCGAACCATCTTCTGAAACCCCAAAGTACTCTTGATCTGTGGCAGGTGCACCCAGGTCCGTGCCAGAGAATCCCTCGGTCACAGCGCCTTCCTTCCAAGAGCGTGAATCTTTTGGGATGAGTAAGGCAAAATCGGTTCTTAGATCGTCTTCGATAGAAAAATCTTGCTCACCCGGTCCAAGCAAAGAATAGAGTTTGGTGTCGCGCCCCACAACATCAGCGCGCTGAAAAGAGTAGAGCTTGCTGTGTGGGAAACTCACCCCAATAGCAATTAAAAAGAAAAGAATTTGTAGGACTCCCCTTCTACCCAAAAAATCGATCAAAGCATTTTGTGATATTCGTCTCCGGTTGTAATTTCGTTTAAATCTCAGAACCCACTGGTGAAGCTTGTATCCAACAGTGTTGTTATAGCCGTCTGCGGTTTTGTAAAAAAAAGAAACGCACTTGAAGAAGAGCCAAACCAGAGCGCGCTTTGCGTAGATGAGGCTGCGCAAAATGAGCAGCCATGATTTGTAGACGTATTTTTTCATAAGGAAAGAGGTCCAAAAACCCAAAGCTTCCAGAGTCCCAAAACGTACAATTAGTATAGCAGGTTTTCCCAAAAAAATCAAGGGTTTTCCTTATTTTTTTTCCTAAAATAAGTCAAATAATCGACCAAGGAAGGCATCTGAGAAAACGGGGAGGTGGTTGACTTTTTTCATGATATTCGCTACACTTCCAGCATTGTCTTTGATTATTTGATTATGTCATACGAAGTAAAAAAACAGGGTGGCTCACAGGTTCAGATTACGGTTACCGTAAAGCCTGATGAGTATGCACAAGATATGAAGACCGCAGCGCAGCGAATCTCTCAAAATGCCAATATCAAGGGTTTTCGTAAAGGAAAGGCACCATATGATGTTGTGGTTCGAGAGTTTGGTGAAATGGGGATTTTGCAAGAGGCACTCCAAAGTATTCTTAGGCACAGTTATCATACGGCAGTGGTAAAGGAAAATCTTGATATTATTGGGACACCGGATATTAAAGTCGAGAAGATGGCACCAGGAAATGATTTGGTGTACGTTGCAACCGTTGCACTTTTGCCAGAGGTGAAGCTTGCAGATGTGAGCAAGATTAAGGTCAAAAAGGAAGTTCGCACGGTAGAAGACAAAGAAATTGATGAAACGCTCGATGCGCTTCGTGGTATGCAAGCCGAGGAAATCAAAAAAGATGGAAAGGCAACTGATCAGGATAAACTTGTTATCGACATGAACATGTTTCATGAAAAGGTTCCTGTCGAAGGCGGCCAATCAAAAGATTATCAAGTGTATCTTTCAGAAAAGCATTACATTCCCGGGTTTAATGAAAAACTTATTGGTGCAAAGGCCGGGGATGATCTCACCTTTACTTTGGAATTTCCAAAAGAACATTACCAAAAGCACCTTGCAGGGAGAAAAATCGATTTTGAAGTGAAGGTAAAAGAAGTATTTGAGCGGAAGCTTCCAGAACTTAATGAAGAATTTGCAAAAAAGCTTGGACAAAAGAGCGTAAAAGAGCTCAAAGAGCTTTTGATGAAGAATAAACAAGCAGAAGAAGAGCAAAAAGCAGAGCAAAAGGTGGAAATAGAAATGCTTGATGCTATGATTGAAAAATCATCCTTTGAAGATATCCCGGAAGTTTTGATCAACCACGAGAAAGAAAAAATGTTTAATGAACTCCGTCGTGATTTGGAAAAACATGGGGTTACCCTTGAGCAGTATTTGATGGACATCAAGAAAAAAGAAGATGAGCTTTTGAAGGATTTTACTGAGCAGGCAACCAAGCGTGCCAAGGCCGCCCTCATTTCTCGTGAGATTGCAAAAGAGCACAAGATCACCGCTGATGAGAGTGAGATTGAAGAAGAACTCAAAAAGGTACGTGATATGTACAAGGATCATCCACAGTGGGCCGAGTACAAAGAGCATTTTGATCGCATAGAAGTCAAAGAGACTATTGCAACCACGATTCAAAACAGAAAAGTAATTGCATGGCTTAAGAGTCAGGTGCTTGGGGAGGTCAAGACGGACCAAAAGAAAGAGAAAAGCACAGCAGGAAAAAAGGAGACAAAGAAAAAGTAAGAGAGAACCCGTGTAAACGGGTTTTCTTATCCGTGTCATATGAAACTTGCGATAAAAGTCATCCCACGTGCCAAGGAGAATAAAATAGAAGGAACACTCGAGTCTGGCAGCCTTCGTGTTCGGCTCACCGCAGCGCCAACAGATGGACAGGCCAACGAACAATTGATAAAACTGGTCAGTAAACATTTCAAAATTGCAAAATCCTGTATACGTATTGTGCGTGGTCACACGGGCAGAGACAAAGTTATTGAAATTTCTCAGGAGTGAAATCCAAAACAAAAAACTTCCATTCAAGGAAGTTTTTTGTTTTCCGGATTGACAAAGGATTTTTTTTGATGAATAATAATTGCGTCCGAGGGAAAACATCATCCGCCGGCAATCATGGGGAGAGGTTGCTGCAAACCTCAGGAGGAGCCGAGTGGATATCCGTGAATGGTTGGTAGTGTTGATGGCTGCGGCCACAACGTTTTTGGTCGCCGGTGGAGATTACTACTGGCGTCGAGATCGAAAGGTCATGGCCGCGCTATACAGCGCATTGGGAGTGTTCGCGTCAGCTGTCGTTGGGATCGGGCAAGCTCGAAACCAGGGACTGCAGATCCTGCCAATGTACATCCTCTTTTTCGCACTGGACATGTTTGTCTTCCTTGCGTTCTGGCGTCGCATTGCGCACCGTCATTTCGCATGGATGGAAGCGTGCCGGTGGGGACACCGTAATCACACCCCTCTCGCCTCGGGCGCCCATCTCTCTGGTACCGGACCTGCTGCCTAAATCCTAGCGGCAGGCCGGACAACTCATGCAACGTCCTCCCCACCCTTACTCCATGGATTACAACGCAGTATTCTCCAGATCGTCTTGAGTGAGCCAATAAAGGCTCCATTTTTTTTTATGGATTCGATTGCGTATTGGCTACAGGTTGGATGAAATTTGCAGTATCCTTGTGGGAAGAACCGTCTCACCCAGCTATGATCTGGTGAAAGGGTTTTTTGATAGACTATGATACAGCCGATCAAAAATTTTTGTAGGATATTCATAGCACGGATTTACTACCTCAAAACTCGTGCACGCGAAAGAGCACTTTTAATGCTTTTTTCAATCGCGGCATAATCAGACTCAAGTATTTCTTTCTTTGCCATAACAGCAATGAGGTATCCAGATTGTAAGATATCTTTTTTAAGCATGAGGCGCACCACCTCACGCATCTGTCGCTTCTTTCTATTTCTCTCGACTGCTTTTTTGCTTACTTTCACACTGACCACAAAACCAATTAAAAGCGTATCACGGGTATATGCACGTCTTGGATATTTTTCAGGATCAATTTTCCAAACCTTGAGGGTTATGCACTGATCACCAATAAACCTGCCCTCATCAAAAAGGATCTGAAAATCTTTCATGTGTTTGAGACGGTTCTCTTTGGGAATCATATATGAGGATTATAGCATAAATGCTGTAAACAAAAGAACTTCGCATGACGAAGTTCTTTTTGAGAGTTTATCTGGTTTTTCGTGTGCGCTTTCCTGTCTTTTCGTCACTTACGGTAAGTTTGTGGCGTCCTTTTACACGTCGGCGCTTGAGTACGGCGCGTCCGTCTTTAGAAGACATTCTGGCACGAAACCCATGAGTTTTTGCTCTCTTACGCTTTTTTGGTTGATACGTTCTCTTTGGCATAGAATTGCTGTTTTCCGCCTTTGGCGGATAGAATTTTCAAGTGCTCCAATAATACCTTAATTTCCCTTTTCTGTCAAGGCTTGGCTCTTTTTTCCTGTTGTAGTCCAAGAAAGATGAAAAATGCCCCGAAGGTAATGAGAATGTCGGCAATGTTGATAACAGAGGTAAAAAAGAGAAAGTAATCGGTGGTAAAGCCAAAAAGTATACGGTCGGCAAAGTTCGAGATGGCTCCTGAGACGACCCAAAACACTCCCAAAGTGGTCATAAAATTCGGATTGCTCAGCCCACGAAAGAACACAAACAGAAACAAGAGAATAAAGGGAGTTAAGAGAAGGATGAGATAGGGCGGAAAGGGAAGACTAAAGGCTATACCGGTATTTTCGAAGTATTTCCACCCAAGCATTTCGTGAAATGTGGTCCAGGAAAATGCTTGGTTGGCTCGCGCCCAGTGTTTGAGGAATTGGTCAAGAGCAATAAAAAAACCGCCTAAAAGCGCATAGCGAATTGGGCGGCTTAGATTTTTCATAGATTAAGCTTCTCCTGTGACTACTTTTTTGGCCTCTGCTGTGGTGCTTGATGTTGGTCTTGCACGTAGGCGCTCTTCTGAAATTTTCTCTCCGGTAAACTTACAGATACCATAAGTCCCGTCTGCCATACGTTTGAGTGCAGATTCAACATCCCGGAGTGATTTTTCGAGTCTGTCGACGAGCTGTCTATTGACCTCATCATCAGTTACTTCGTGAGCATTTTCTTCTTCAGAATCGCCGTATTCTACATGGTCGTGGATACGAGAAAGCTCATCTTCGAGTTTTTTCTGTTCGTTACTCAGAGCCTCAGACATTTCGTCGAGAAAGGCCTGGTCAAACAAGTCTTTTGTCTTCGCCATATGTTTTATCATTATGCCAGTAGTATATCAGATATGGTGTGAAAATCAAGGCTCATGCCTTGCCTACTCTGGGTATAATTTTTTCAAATATAAAAGGCCCTGACGCCTTGGGTATAGAATTTGTGCGCGGGCCTTAGAAGCATCCGCCGGTGCCAGCTACCAACTGTCTGGTCGCATAAACGCTCAAACAGTTAGTAACCGGCAATCCATGCGGATTGCGGTTAATACATCTTCACCGCCTGCAGTGGTGTTGAAGCTCGACGACACGGGATAAACACGTGACGCATGATTGAGCAGCACCGACTCGGATCCTTTTTCCGCTCTTTTGGGGCGAGCTACCTATTTTCGCTTTTGTTTTTATTTTTGAGTCCTTCGGAATGCACATAGTGCACTCTGGGGCTTGTCCTACGAAGGGGTAAAAGAAGGATCCAAGGTAACTCAGGCAGACATAAGATGTAGACCTGTCCTCAGGAGAGCTCCTGGGTCAAGGTCTTGTAAAGATCAGATCAGCATTTGTTTGATCTTGCATATACTATACCATAAAAAACCGAAAAAGTCAATAGTGCCCATTTTTTCTCTTAAATTAGGAGCTTTTTGCTGTGGATAATACATTCTGTTTGTATACACTAGTCTATACAAACAGAATTATTGATGGTTTTCTGGAAAATGTTATCCACAATTTATGGTGTTTTTCCACAGACTTATCCACATCTTGTGGAAAATCAGTGGAAATGTGGAAAATTGACCCTGTTTGTATAGACTAGTGTATACAAATGGGGTATTATGGGGGAGTCATAGCAATGGAGGGCAAGATATGGCAGTCGTCCCAACATACTGGGTGTTGGAGGATGAGGTTCTCACGTTTATTTACTGCCTCATACCAGGGCATGATATGGGGTACGGGAGTCTGGGGCATCGCCTGGTCGTGGTGAAGGTCTTATACGAGCTCTACCTCGATCAGAGTGATCAGGTCGAGAACGTTAGGTTTTCGAGCACAGATGGTCTGCTAGCGGCTTTGTCGTGGCTTGTGGCAGACGGACACGTTGAGAAATTTGAGATTGAGCATGTCTGCGACTGGGTGTTCGGTTGTTTCTATGAAACTAACTTGGAGGACTCACCTCAGTCTCGAGGACCAGCGGTCCCTCGTACTTTTTTCCTTTTCTAACTTTCTCCCACCTCCCTAATCAGTTTTTTGCCTGAATTGAAGCGCTTCAGATATATGCGTCGACGAGATATTGAGATCTGAAGACAAGTCAGCAATGGTTCTGGCGACCTTCAAGATTCGATGGAAGCTTCTGGCTGAAAGGTTATACATATGCATTGCTTGGCGTAGGAGGGCCTCACTGGATTTATCAATTTGGCAATACTCACGGATGTGGGTATTTTTCATTTCACTATTAGCACTAATACCTGCATGAGCAAAGCGTTTGGTTTGTATTTCTCGTGCCTCTTCGACTCGCTCGCGTATACTTTTGGACGATTCGGCAAGACCAGGTTGTGTGAGCTTTGAAAATGCAACTTTTGGGACCTCTATGTGCAGGTCAATTCTATCGAGCAGTGGTCCACTTATTTTCTTTTGATAGTTTTGTATTTGACGAGGGCTGCATATACAGGATTTGTCAGGATCAGTAGCATAACCACAAGGGCAAGGGTTCTGGCTGGCAATGAGCGTAAAGCTGGCCGGAAATGTAAGAGTTCCCTGAGCTCTTGATATGGTGACTATGCCGTCTTCAAGCGGTCCACGAAGTGTTTCAAGAACCCCTCTTGGAAATTCCGGAAATTCATCCAGAAAGAGGATACCTTTGTGAGCCAGAGAAATTTCTCCGGGGGAAGGGTATTGTCCACCACCAACGAGGGCGACATGTGAAGCGCTGTGGTGTGGGCTGCGAAATGGACGTTTTGTGATGAGTGGTGTTTGCTTTGTCAGTAGCCCTGCAACTGAGTAAATTTTTGTAACCTCGATAGCTTCTTGCGGTGTAAGTTTGGGGAGTATGCTTGGGAGTGTTCTTGAAAGGAGTGTTTTTCCAGACCCCGGTGGTCCGTTTAGCAGCACATTGTGTCCACCACTCGCTGCAATTTCGAGCGCACGTTTGCTCATGGTTTGTCCTCTTATGTGCGCCATATCGAGGGGGTATTCTTCCTTTTCAAAAAAAGATTGTGGGTCGATATTCGGTATAGTGCGAATGGGGAGGCTACCATGGAGATGCTTGAGCATTTGCCCAAAAGAGCGCACCGGGTAGATTTCAATACCACCTATGATGGCAGCTTCTTTGGCATTCATCTCAGGGAGAAAGATTTTTTTGAACCCGTTTTCTTTGGCATAGATCGCAAGCGGAAGGACGCCTTTGACTGGACGAAGCTCACCACTGAGTGCTAGTTCACCAACAAAAAGAGCGTCATCAAGACGCACGTTTTGTATATTTTTGTCGGCAATGTAGAGCCCAAGTGCAATGGGAAGGTCAAAAGAACTTCCTTCCTTTCGTGTATCCGCCGGTGCGAGATTTACGACAATGCCTTTGCCGTGTGGATATTGCAATCCGGTATTTTTCCATGCGGTACGAATTCTTTCTTTAGCCTCCTTGACGGCTGTGTCCCCAAGTCCGACGAGAATAAAGCCGGGCCAGCTCGGTGATACATCGACTTCAATATCAATGGGTTTGCAATCCAAACCAAGCGCAGCAGCGCTGCAAAGTGAAAAAAACATAATCCCTCCTTTAAATGTAATACAGGAAGTAAATCACGTTTTGTTTTTTCCTGCAAGAGGAAAAGGTAACGGTTTGTTGATAGGAGGTTTTTTGTTTAATTTTATTGTGGTTGAAAACTGGTGTGTAGTGATTTTTTAAGGGCATTTAAAATTGGCAGAGAGAATATTTTAGGTAGTGAAAAAATAGGGAGTACCTTCATCGAGGTAATTTCATTTCCAAATTGTTTGTAGATCTCTTCGGTGATAAGTGTAACATCTTCATTTTTTTCTACATCAATGCCAAGTTCAAAGTCCCATTCTCCTACACCTTGTAGAAAATGAACGACATTTGGGTGTTTTTCTGAGAATGATTGTAATTTTTTTCGCATGGTTTTGTCTGATGTATTGCAAAGGAGAAAGAGTTCATACATTTGTGTTCCTCCTTTTACATGATCATAAGCATAAATATTGCCTGCGATAACTTTATTTGCTTCGAGTTTTTTTATTCTCTTTTTGATAGTGGATGGTGGCTGTTGAAGTAGCTTTGAAATGTCGTATGAAGAAAGTCCTCCATTTTTTTCAAGAGCGTAGGCAATCCTTAAATCAAGATCATCATGAGGGACGTGTGTACGTGTTTCAAATATGGTAGGTTTCATTAGAGGAACATTTGGAGAAAAAAATTTTCGTGTGTATAAAGTAACAAACAGTCGTACGTGAATGCTTTTGTGCAAAAAGACGTTGCCAAATTCTTCACTAACGTTGTCCATCATGTCAGTAACGTCAATGACGCTTTTTGCGCGGAATGCGAGTGCATATTGGTATTCTCCCCCAAGCTCAATTACCCAAGGAACATCTTGAGAGTCTAAAAAACGGTCAAGGATTTTTTTGCGTGTTGCACTATCTGGTGTTTGCAAGGAAAAGTAAACACCGTACTCTGTGTAGCCAAAGGGACACAGGTTTACGAGCGCAACTTGATGGATAATTCCAGACTGCTTGAGTTTGCTCAAGGTATAAGTAATGTTGTGGCTTTTATAACCTGTCTGTTTTGCAAGTTCACGCACTGACATTTTCGCATTCATCATACTGTACGCGAGTACTTTTTTCTCTTTTGCACTGAGTTTCATATTTTGGTTACTTAATTCGTATAATTATAGCTAAAGTTATAAAAAATTGCAATTTTTTATCAATAAGGTATATATTTTACTATATTCATTAATGCAAAATATGAGGCTAAGATTGATAATTTTGTCCATTGCAGTATTGGCTTTTGTAGGGTGTGGGCAGTCACGTACTGGTGAGATACCGGTAGAGAGTATTTCTGTGGGCGGTGTATTTGCGCTTACCGGGTTGGGTGCGGCTATTGGTGAGCAGGAGTATATGGGTGCCCAGCTTGCTGTGGAAGAGGTAAATACGGCTGGTGGAATAGATGGTAAGCAAGTAAAGTTTGTTGTCGAGGATGTGTCGCTCGACAAGCTTTCTTCCGGACCCAGTGCTGTTCAAAAGCTTGTGAATGTTGATAATGTTGTAGGAATAGTGGGGCCTACCTGGGACGAGCCTGCTGCGCAAATTCTTCCTATTATTGAAGAAGCGCGTATTCCCATCCTTATGCCAGATCAGACTGTGGATGTAGAATCTTTGCAGTCATTTTCGTTTGCCTTTTCTACGTGGTATGACAATCGTGTTGGAGTCCGTGAGCTTTTGCGGTATGCTCAGAGTCATGATTTAAAGCGAATTGCGATCGTGCGATCTGTGGCTGGAGGATTTTGGCAATTTACCAGGGATGAATTTGTGATGCGCGCACCCGAATTTGGTGTGGAAGTGGTAGAGGATATAGATGTGGGGAACCCACTTGAACTTGATTTTCGCACCGTTCTCATAAAGGTAAAGGAAAAAAGACCAGATGCAATTTTTGCAGTCGTCACCGATTATAATGAATGTGCTTTTCTTAAGCAGATGAAGGAACTGGGAATAAATGTTCCACTTTTGTCAACGGAATCTTCTGGGACGGCAGCAGCACTTGGACAGTGTCCAGACTTAATGGAAAATGTATTTTTCAGTACGCCGCATAAGACCCATCTCTATAAAGATTTTGCACAAAGGTTCAAAGCAAAGTTTGAACATGAGCCACAGTTTCCGTCAGTGGCAACTTCATATGATGCTATGAAAATTTTGCTTTCGGTAATAGAAGAAACAGGCTCAACTGATGGCAAAGTGCTGCGTGAAGGGCTCAAACAGCTCGATGAATATCAGGGAGTGAGTTTTGAGAGTATATATTTTGATGAAATGGGATTTGTGAAAACTCCAGAAGATGCTTTTGAAATGATGACGGTTCGTGAAGGTGCGTTTGTGAGCGTTCCGTGATAATGCTTTTAAACAAAAAAACGGATCTAATCCATTTTTTTGTTTGGTTGAAGGTGGGGTTCAGGATCACGCGTACTTAGGTCGATCGCGCAATCTCCGATTCGGTCGGTCATAGTACCACAAAACGACATTGGCGGAAACGAGCAAGCTGTAGGTGGGGTTGACCCACATGAACACCGGGTCCTCCCGCCAGAAGAAGTAGAAGGTCCACACGAGTGCACTGATCAGATAGATGATCTGCAGTCGGACATCGACCCTTCCCCTGCCCTTGAGCCACATCTCGCGAGTTTGTAAATAGGCCGCAAAGATGATCAACGCCATGATGGCTGAAAAGGTCTCACGCTTGTGCACGGTGCTGTACATGAATGTCGTTGCCAGCGTACTTAGAGCGACTATTATCCAGTCACGTCTGAGCCACTTCTTGTATTTCCAGAGGCCGACAAGTACGGGGAGTTGGCTGACTACGAGCACTCCACCGTTGTACAGGATCATCTCCTCCCAGCCACGCCAAACGCCGTAGTCGATCTGCGCTATCGATGCAGCGAGGTAGTAGACAAACCAGGATACGGATACCGCTTCAGCACTTTGAGACCTAAAGATCTTGTACGCCTGGAGCGCTGACCCTACGGCTTGCGCGATGGTGAAGATGACGATCCCGACACCGACGAGCATGAGTTGGTTGAACATGCTGACCTCCTCGTGTTTAACTCAACCTATCACACAACCACAAAATTGTAAATACTAGGAACCAAAAAACACCTTTCGGTGTTTTTTGACTACTTGATTGATTATTGAATTGATACGGGTTTTCCACCCACCACCTTAATTTTCTGGAAATCCTTGGTAAACCCACCCTTTCCATCCGAGAGAAGTTTTCCTGATACTCCATCCCAAGTAGTGATTTCGTTTAAATACTTTGCCAAAGTATCGCTGTTTGTCGAATCGGTTACCTCGATCGCCTCCGCGAGCATCATCATCGCATCGTATGCAGAATCTGCTCCAATATCGATAGGTTCATTATAGGTTGACTCAAAGCGCTTTCGAAAATCATCAGTTGGCGTCAGCGATGTAAGATACGTGAGTCCATCAAACGCACCTTGCGCTGCATCAATCATTTTTTGATCCATGGTAATCGAATACATGGGGAGTTCAATCCTAAACTCGCGCAGTTTTTGTGCATATAGCACACCGAGATTGTAGTTTCCATTGGTGAATACCACTGCGTCGAGTGATGCATCATTTTTTATTTTGGTGATGTCAGTGAGGACGTCCTTCGTTTCAACTCCTGGTTCAGTCAAAAATCCTACTGCGCCACCAAGTTGCTCGAAGCGACTTTTGAAGGCCTGGGTTTGCGCTGTAACCCAGACTTGCTGTGCAGCAAGCAGTGCAACATTTCTTTTTCCAGCAGCATAGACCACATCAGCGAGTTTGGCAGAAAGAAATGCATCATGTGGCCAAGTGTTGAAGAAGTATTCGCTGCTTTCATTGAAGTCGGCAAGACCAAGTGATGGCGAAATGAAGATAGTTTTATCTTGTTTTGCAGGCTCGGACATGGCAAGGCCGGTGTTAGACCACGTCCCACCAACTATCATGTTAATTTCGTCAATTTTTGTCAGTTTATTGTAGGCTGAAACTGCGGTTTTGGCATCTCCTTTGGAATCTTCATAAATAACATCTAGTTTTTTTCCATCAATTCCTGTTTTGTTTATGTCTTTGAGGGCAAGCTCGATACCTTTTTGCGTGGCGGTCCCCCAGGCGGCGCCTTCACCAGAGAGGATGAGGACACTTCCTATTTTGATGGTTTTGTCTGTTTCTGTTTTCGGAGTTTTGGCTGCACAACCTGACACGAGAAGCGCAACAATAATCAATGCGAAAGTGATTTTTTTCATAGAGTTATGAGAGTAAATAAAATGGAGCCCAGAAGGGCTCCGTGCAAGTCACTCTCAAAATCTAAAGGCGAATAAAGATTGTGAGAAGTGTCTTGCAAGCAACACTCCTGTTTCGCCTTTAAAAGTTGTTATCTTTGACATGGTATTATATGCGAAAAAGAGACAAATGTCAATAATGTCATAACAATATAGATACAAATTTATTTAAAGATAAACAAAAAAATGCTGTTGACAATACATCAACAACATGCTATGGTGTACATATATGATACAAGAAACGCTCAAGCATCTGGGTCTTACTGAAAAGGAAATTCAGATATACCTTGCAATTTTGCAGCATGGTCAGATTGGTGCCACGCAGATTGCCAAGTACACTCAGATAAATCGAACCACGGTATATAGTGTGGCAAAAGAGCTTCTTCGAAAGAACTTGATTGCTGAGGACCTCGCGTCACCTGTTGCAAAATTTGTGGCACTCCACCCATCTACGATTGAGTCGCAGATAAAACGAGAGGAAGAAAAATTGCATGACAAAAAACGTTGGGCCATGAAGGCTGTTCGTGAGCTTAACACCTTCACTCAGAGCACAAAGTATTCTGTGCCACGCATTGTGTTTGTGGAAGAGGAAGATGTAGAAGCGCATTTGTATAAGCAGGCAGATGTTTGGAACAAAAGTATTCTCGACAACAATACAATGTATTGGGGATTCCAGGATCGGCATTTTGTCAAGCACTATGAGCATTGGATAGACGACTATTGGGCAAAGTTTCCCTCATCTAAACAAGTTTCTTTGAGATTGGTGAGCGACGAGGAAGCCGAAAGACTCAAAGGGAAAAAGTACCCAAGGCGTCAGATTAAATTTTGGGAAAAGGCAAAAGACTTTACGGCAACAACCTGGGTCATGGGAGATTACGTAACGATGATCGTTACGGAGAAGCGACCTCATTATTTGGTGGAAATATATGATGTGACACTTGCACATAATCTGCGTGAAGTGTTCAAGGGATTGTGGGAAGAGATTGATTGAAATTTCCAAGAAAAAAACTGCCATAGCGGCAGTTTTCTTGTGTTTGAAGATTGAAGGTGGGGGTTAGGATTCCTCGTGTGGTGCTACCAGTGCCAGCAGAGACCTGCGAGCGAGACGACGTGCGGCACTCTTGCAGCCGGGCTGCGAGCAGCAGCGGATGGTCGCGCTGTAGCCGGGATGCTCCGGATCGTGGGCGTTGATGACCAGGGTCGAGGGATTACCACAGCCTCGTCGGCCAAGGCAGTCATCCTTGATGACCCATGAGGGTTTTTCGTCCACATGCGTTTCAATCATCGGGGTCTCCTTGCTATGTGTTTGTATCCTACCTTGCGTAGGCGTGGTTGTCAATCTTCAAGAAGTCTCGAGAGGTCGCTTTGAAAGTCTGTAAGATTTTGAAAATGGTGTGCTTGCATGCCGATGCTCGCTGCTGCAGCGGCAGCTTTTTCATCGTCATCGGTCATAAAAATTTCTTCGGGTTTGAGTTGCAATGTCTTTGTAATATTTTTGTATACTTTCGGATCAGGTTTGCGAAGTTTTGTTTCTGCGCTACAAAAAATTTCATCAAAGAGCATATTCAGCTTGTATTTTTCTTTGAGAAAGTTCCATCGGTGGATTTCGTTGTTGGTACAAAGTACGCAGAGAAGGTTTCTTTCTTTGAGCATTTCAATAAGTTTGAGTACTTGGTCGTCAATGCTTCCATCATCAAACCAATAGTGTAAAAGCTCATCAAGCGTACCTGGAAAGTTCCACTCAGGAAGTCTTCTCGTGAGCACTTCTTTCATGTCTTTGATACCTGCTTGGCAGTCGGCAAATTCCATTTGAAAAAATTCGAGGACTTTTTCTTCGTTGACGTTTGGGTAGTCTTTGAGTAATCGAGTGGTCATCAAAGGTGTGGTTTCATGATAGAGGACTCCGTCGAAGTCAAAGGATACGGCTTTAATCATAAGGCTTACTTTGTGAAATTTGATACGGGGAGTACTTTCAGTGACCGTTTCAACGGATGTCGTGGTCATTGAAAGTACTCCCTGTATCAAATGAGGTAATGCATTATATGTCAAAGTAACATTGTCCGTCTGGGCTTTCGTGTCTGGTAATCATTTCTTGATACTCTGGCTTATAGAGCTGGGTAATAGTAAATTTTCCGGCGGTCATATGCGTATCTTTGTTTTTCCCGGTAATGGTTTGTTCGAGAATAAGGACATGACCCCAATAAAGCCACTTGCCATCAATGTTGT
Source organism: Candidatus Nomurabacteria bacterium (assembly GCA_020632445.1). Lineage (GTDB taxonomy): Bacteria > Patescibacteriota > Patescibacteriia > Magasanikbacterales > UBA922 > 1-14-0-20-39-34. Next base: position 72,770 of record JACKFN010000005.1, read on the forward strand.
GTACGAGGAAACAGCGTGTGGGTGCGTGATGATAGACGCGCGCACTTGGCTTGGAATGAAACGAAAAAACTTTACCTTCTACTTCGGAAATGTTTATGGGATTTTGCGTATGTTTTTTTCGATTCAGAATACTTGCTGGAAATCCTTGCTCTGTAGTAATCTGAAGCGTATCGTTAAGTTCAATAAAACTTCCCATAGAGCTGTTATTTTAATTTCTCATTATTGGCGTGACGTTCGGCGTCGCGCTTGGTTTTCTTTTCCAGATTTTTTGCAAGTGCCTCGCTGAGATCAACGCCGGTTTGGTTGGCAAGACAAATCAGCACAAAGAGCACATCTGCCATTTCATCGGAGAGGTCGTATTGCTCGTCACTTTTTTTGAAGCTTTGGTCACCGTAGGTGCGTGTAATGATTCGTGACATCTCTCCTACTTCTTCCATCAGCTGACCGAGGTTGGTTAGCTCAGAAAAGTATCGCACACCAATCGTATTGATCCAATCATCAACGTCTTTTTGGGCTTGTTTGAGGGTAAGGTCTTTCATAATGTAGTTTCTTTTAGCTTAACATATATCTTGACAGGGAGGAAATCGCATGATACGATGCCGTGTCATAGCAGCTTACCCGGTGGTCGGGACAGCGCTGTGCATGCTTGGGAGCAAAAAATGAGGCGTTGTGAGCAGAAATTCAGTGTACCCACAACGGTAGGCGTCCACGCCTATCATCTGGTGGTCACTGCGCAGGTCGCTCGGGTGATTGGTGAGTGTGGACTGCGCACCTTGGTAGTGGCGAACTGTGCTAGGGGTGACCAGTTTGAGGCCAGGATTCTCGTTGGTGAGGTGGGATGGAGCCGCGTTGTAAGGGTTAGGGAAGCAAGTGTCCAAGACGAGGATCCAATCATAGAGATGCTTCACTTACACACTCGGAATTTGGGTGTGGCTTCGTCTGAGGGGCGTGTCGTCCATGAGTTTCGGCTGTCTGAGTTGATCAGTGGCGGACTCGAGGTGATCAGAGATCGGCTCCAATGGAGGCAGCACAAGAGCAGATTGCTCAGCAGATGTTGAGTCCAAACGAGCATGATCATCACAACTGGCCACACACCGCAGTTTATCCCACCTCCATCGACTCACCACCGTCGAAAAAAACAAACCGCTTTTATGTAAGAGCGGTTTGTTTTATTTTATCCACTTTTTTATCTCCTTGAAAATGCTGTCATCAAATTCGTCTGGCAGCGATTTCAATATCCACCGAGCATTACGCTTACAATATTCTCGTTGTTCTTCATTTTTCTGATTGGTGTACCACACAAAGCTATCCAAAATATCTGCGGCTTTGACAATGAGTGTATCTTGACCATAGGCTATACATCAATAAATCATATCACGAATTTTTTCTTCTTTATTTTCTATGGAATTATCCTTGCTATTGGCTTTTGCTATTTGCAAAATATCCTTTCCAAATTCTTTTTCCAAACGCCCTTCATTCACCCGAGACCATTCCAAACAGTCATGCAGAAATCCTGCTACTATAATTTTTTCATTATACCCATGATTGTACAAATATGTTCCTACACGAATGTCATGAAACAAAGCCGGTTTGCGACTCCCCTGCTTTGCAACCGGAAAATGTTTGGTAAGAAAGTGAATCGCCTTTTCTGCGGAAATGTTGGTTTGCACAGTAATATCATTGCCTTTTGAGTGCCTCGATATTCATGAGAAGATTTTCGTGCTGTTCTTTTATGGTCGCACCCGTTGCGTCTATGCCATTGTTATACACACTTTTCCCTATCTCATCAAGAAAAAAATCGAGGAGTTGCTCTGCGGCAATAACACCAATTTCTTCATCACGCTCCTCGGCAAAAAAAGAAATAATCTTGTCTATGGCGCCTCTGCGCTGCTCTTGGTTTAAGCCATCGAAGTTTGTTTTGGTCATATGTTGCATGCACTATTCTACCTTCGTAGGTCCATCAATTTGCATTGGTTCCACTTCCCTATCGCCATCAGTAATTTTAACAACATCTTTATCAATTTTTCCAAGTTCTTTGTACGCGGCATTGTAATGATTCACCGTTGTGCCCATGCTGCTTCCAAGTTTTTGCATGTAACTGTCAAATGCTTTGATATGTTTATGAAGTTTTTCAACATTGGCGCGAATGCTCATCGCACTTTCCTCTATCTTCATGGCGCGCAGTCCTTGCAGCACTGTTTGGAGGTATGCGGCAAAGGTTGTTGGAGAAACAATGACAACTTTTTTGTCATTAAGTGCATAATCAATCAGGCTTCGCGTATTAACTTTAACACTTCCAACTTCGTTTACAAGTAAATCATAATAGATTCCCTCTGCCGGAATGTACATAAAGGCAAACTCAAGCGTTCCTTTGTTTGGTTTGATGTACTTGGCGGTTTCATCAATTCTCTTTTTCAAATCATTCTTAAATTCCTTTTCAAGTTGCTCGCGTCGCTCCTTGTTTTCTTCTTTGACAATACGATTGTAGTTATCAAGTGAGAACTTTGCGTCAACTGGGATGATTCCATCTTTGGTAAAGATCGCAGCGTCAACGGTTTCACCATCATCAAATTGGTGTTGCAATTTGAATGCCGTTGGCGGCAGCATATTTTCCAAAATAAGTTGTAGACCAGCTTCGCCAAGCTCCCCCCTTTGTTTTTGGTGCGTGAGAACGCGTTCGAGGTTGGTAAGTTGCTCAGAAAAGCCAATTACTTGTTTGTTTGTTTTGTCGAGATTAGTAAGCTTTTCAGTAATATCAGCAATCATTTTTTGACTCTGACCAGTAATACCTTGAATCATTTTGGTGTTATGCCCAAACTGCTCTGTAAGGGTTTCGTGCATGTGGCGTTGTGAACGTGAGAGCTCTTGGGTGGTCTGAGATATTTTTTGGTCCAGGAGCTTTGACAGGTCCTGAACACCTCTTGACTGCTCCTGTATTTGATTTTGGAGCATAATAAAAAGGTTTGAATCTTCATTTTTGGGCTTTTGGAGTTCTTTGAGTTTGCGATACATCAGAAGTAACAAAGTGATCATTGCGCCTAAAATAAGGAGAAAAATGGCAATTGTGAATGTGTTCATATGTGGATATCCTGTGAAAAAGTTGTGGTTTTTTATCTGTTTGTATACACTAGTGTATACAAACAGAATGTCTTTTTATGCACAGCCCTTGAAAATCCTCCTTTTTTTGTTACAATGGGGTTGTGACAAAGACAAGTATACCAGATACTGAGGTGACGTGTATAGTTTTTTGCTTTTAGATATTGTACGACACTATTTTTCTGCTATATATAAACAAGACCCTGTAGTTCAATGGATAGAACAAGGCACTCCTAACGCCTAGATCCAAGTTCGATTCTTGGTGGGGTCACATTTTGCGCATTTGGCAATTTCGAATGCTCGTCTCACGCACTACCCTCCTTTTGTTTGCTTATGGAATTTGCCCTTCGCTCTGCAACAATTGATGATAAAGAATTTCTCTATCAGCTGAATAAATCAACCATGAGTTCCCATGTTGAGAGAATTTGGGGTTCTTGGGATGATGCATGGCAAAGAGATAACTTTGATAAGAAGTTCACTCTCGAGGGTTATGACGTCATTGATGTAGATGGTCGTAATGCAGGTGCTCTATGGGTTTCACGTGAAACATCTCAAATAAAGGTAGAAAGGCTGCATATCCTCTCTGAATTTCAGGGGCGTGGTATAGGAACGCGTATTCTTAGAAATCTCATAAGAGAGGCTAGTGATCAGTCAAGGGAGATCGTTTTAAGCGTTTTAAGAACAAATACTCGTGCAAAATCATTGTATGAGCGTCTTGGCTTTGAGGAGATTGGTAATGACGGGAATAAGTTTCACATGAAACATTTTGTTTAAAGGAAGTAGGTTTGTATACACTAGTGTATACAAACTGACAAAAAAACACCTCTTAGGGTGTTTTTTAATTTGCAGCTGGGGCTCTAGTGCTAGTATGCGAAACCGTTGATCCTCCAGAGTTCTACATCTCGACATATGCGCTGTACTCAAATTCCCTATCTAGGCACTATGTGGGTTGTTGATTACTCCAAAGGGGATCTGTTTGCGATTAGCATCAATTATGCGGTTTTTTTGAATTGGGCGTTTCACGTGAAACATTGCATAGAAAAGTGCTTTAGGTGCATAGATTGTACTATATGGGGAAAGTGGAGTGCAAATGCCCTGCCAAAAAGGAATCTGCAGAGGTGTTTGTCTGTGTGGATAACCTACAAAGAATGACGTGTTTGTATACACTAGTGTATACAAATAGACTATGTTTCACGTGAAACATTAATCTATTTTCGGCATAACACGGGTTGTCTGCCATAGCACACTAAAGAGATTTTTTTGTGTCTGAGAGTAATCGGTGGATTCTATAATAAGGGCAAACCCCTCACGCTTTGTACTGAGTACAACTACTTTGTTGTCATAAAGATATGTTGAGGTAGGAAAGATCATCTCAGCTGGTGCAAAGTGAACCGTGCGCAGCTCCTTGTCACTCGAGGCCCAGTCCTGGTCAATATCTTTGTCCTGGGAGCGTATGACATCAAGATGAATACCTAGGGATATTCGCTGCTGGATATGCTCATCCATAAAGGATTTTCCAACGGTCTTGTAAAGATCCTCCATGGAAAGAATGGCACAAAGTTTTCTATTTTTGACGGTAAGTATATCGTTGAAAACAGATTGCATGCCATCTTGTCCCTCAAATATTCTTGTCCTAGGCTTGGTACCATTTGGGTTATAGAGTGCCATGAGATCTGGCAATGATTCATCAAGCTTTCTTTGCTTGCGACGAAGAAGGGATTGAAGCATGTTCGGATTTTCTGCTGTATATATGCGAGTTCTGCCTTGCAAGACATAACTAACCACACCTATACTGCACAGTTGTTGAAGGATCTCATGTGTGGTGGTTCTGGGAAGCTGCGCATGATTGGCAACATCCTGTGCAGAGCCTGATCCAATCTCAAGAGTCGCAATAAAGACTTTTGCCTTTGATTTGTCGATCCCAAATTCGCTCAATGCAGAGTAAATTGACATATTCGTCGAAAAAAAATGACAATGGATAAACTATACAAAATGATTTAAAATATGTCAAATTTTCTTGATTGCAAGATGGAGAATCTGAGTTTAATACGTGTATTATTGACAAAATAGATATTTTGTACTATGTTTGTACCATATGTTAGACACGATGATAACAGAACTCTGTATTGAGTTGGCAAATCACCGGAGTATGAAGCCTCTCAAGTCCAGAAATGCTCAACCAGACGAGTTTCTATGCTTCGTCTGTGAAAGAGTTGATAGTGCTAGAGTGTTTCTCGACTTACTTAAAAAGATGATTCATGTTTGCCAAGGTGATCAAGATCTCCTACTTCGAAAGGCAATAGAAGAAAACCTCCATGATGAGCGTGGGGTTGGAAAAGGAAAAAGTGCCTCACATGATAAGTGGCGGGAGGATTACTTAGAAGGTATCCAAAAGCTTCACCATGAACGTGTATGCTGCTGCGACCATACTTGCCACTTTGTGTACAAGCAGGTATTTCGTGATGCTGTCATGAGGGGAGACAAAGGAGAAATGCTTGGGGTTTTGCTCTATCTTGAGCGAGTAATCCCCATCGAATTTGCATTTATTAGAAGCTATCAGGATAAGGTATTTTGCGGAATTTTCGTGTATTCCCAGATAGATACTCATCAACAACGTGCAATCAAGAGAAAGCTTCGGCGGTATCTGGATGATCATATCGTTCACGATGCTGTAGATCACTACCCAAAACTCCTGCAGGCAATCCAGTTAAGTGGCAGTGACTTATCCATGCAGGAGAAAATAGCATATGGCGCCAAGATCATCCATCGTGCAAAGTTGCTCAGCTACGAAACACATTTTCGCAAAAGAAAAACAGGCGTTTAACCTGTTTTTTGGTATCAAACAACGTTTTCTATCCTGCATGCAAGACACAAATGGAGGTTTGACGGGTGGGGCGTCGCGGTAGGGTTAGGCAACCACGCTGGAGCGGTGGTCAAGGGCCTCGGCGATCGCAGCAAGGGGCATGGTGAATTCTCGATCACCTTTTTGGAACATAACCTCGCCCCTGCGCAGCAGGTTGCGGACGGTGCTCTGCGTGATGTGCAGTACGCCGATGAGGTGACACATCTCGATGCCGTAACGTCGGATGACCAGGTAGGCCGCGAGTTGGCGGATGAGGGCGTATCGGCCTCTCGTGTGAGCGACGATGTCGCCGATATCACAATCGAAGACGATGCAGACCAGGTGGAGGATCTCACGAGCGCCAGCTTCTCCATGAAGGGACGAATCCCTTAACTGGATCCGAGGGGCCAGACTCCTAAAGGAAAGCCCGTGACGATGCATCATGGAGCGCACGCGGGACCGCAGTGTGGTGCTGGACACGCGTGTATCGAACTGTGCGGAAGTCAAGGACACGAGCTCACCGATGGTGTCGATCCCGTCACAAACCAGCCGACCTCTTCGCCAGATGCTGCAGAGTTCTTCGGCGTCGTCCATTGACAGACCAACGAGTTCTTCACACAGGAAGGTGTCTCCGGAAATACCCGACATGGCAGCTGCTCCGCAGATGATTGTGGTCACTATCGGACAGAGTAAAGGAATTCTCGTCAAATGTAAAGCAGGCATGCTTTCAAGAGAAGCCGTTTCCTGTTTTTTGGTGTATGCTTCCTTTGTTTTGTGTGATATACTTTACAGGTAAAATGTGTGTATGAAGAGCCGTTTTTTCTTGTGTATCAGTTTTTTTATTCTTTGTTGGCTTGCATGGCCAATTTCCTCGGATGCCTCCATGACAGGGGGGAGTTTTGAAATATATGCGGATGGCTTTTCCATGAATGACGCATCAAGCTCTACCGGAGGACTTCTGTCTCTTGAATCTACGGTAGGTGACTCATTTGCAACCACGACCGTGGGAGGTGCAATTACTTTACGTGGAGGATTTCAAGCAATGGAGAGAGGGATCCTGCGTCTTTCGCTCAGCAGTACAACATTAGATTTTGGAACACTGTCAACAGGATCGATTACAACGAGTACACTTGTCGTTACGGTTTCGACGGATTCTGAAACTGGATATTCGCTTATGTTGAAAGAAGATGGAAATCTTCGTTCAGGAGTACACGACATCAATGATGTTGCCGATGGTTCTGTAACCGCCGGTCAAGAGGAATATGGTGTGTCGGTAACAAGTACTGATCGAGCGGGTACGCTTCCTGCTGGTGATAGGCCGATCATTGCGGCAGGGACCACTATCGCGCAGTCATCGGGACAAGTTACGGATAGACAAACAACGCTTACCTTTCGGGCTGCCATTGATGCCAATGTAAGAGGAGGGCTTACCTATTCTCATCAGGTAACTCTTCGAGCAACGGTAAATCCTTAGGAAGTAACATGTCAAAAGAAACACGACAACATATGAAATATCTTCTCTATTTTGTTGTAGTGTTATTTTGTGTGTACGCCCCACAATCAGTGAAAGCTTTTTCTATTTCTCCACTCCGTCAGACGGTTACAGCTGATCCTGGTACTATCACTCGGGTCCAGCTAGAAGTCTCGAATGATTATGCACAGAGTATCGATATTGAACCTTCTATAGACGCTTTTACCGTAAACCCACAGACAGATGAAATGCTCTATGGTGTATCGAGTATTGCCAGAGATTGGATACAGCCAAAGCAAAATACGATAGAAGTCCCTGCAGGGCAAAGCAGGATTTTTGATTTTGATATTCGGGTCCCTGCAGACGCCGAACCAGGAGCGCATTATTTGATGCTTGTTGCTACACATAAGGTTGGTTCTCAGGTTCAAGGTGAACTCGGTTCACTTCTCTTTTTTTATGTTGCCGGACAAATAAATGAAATGTTGAACGTGGAGACGTTTGCACCATTGAAAAATGTGTATTGGGGTGGTAAGCCAGAAGTAAGTTTACAGTTTCGTAATAATGGAACGATTCATTTAGTTCCACAAGGAACACTCCAAATAAAAACACGACGCGGTGAGCATCAAACATTTGTCATGAACCCGGAAAACAAAAAACTTCTTCCACACGTTCGTTGGGAAGAAGATTACTTGATTGAGAATTTAAGTTTTTCAGATATCGGAAAGGTTTATGCGCAACTTACATTGCAGTATGGTTTTGGCGGACATACGATAATTCGAAATGTTTCTTTCTACTATCTCCCTTGGGGTCTTGTTGTTGGTATTCTTGGGGCACTCATATTTGGTGTGCTTCTTTTGAGAATTGTTTTGATTAAACGCCATGCGAAATAAGCTATTATTTTTGTCTGGTTTTTTACTCTCATTTGCGTGGAGTGCTTTTTGGGTTGGTAATGTTCTTGCTGATGTGAGTAGTACCAGCGCAACATTGCAGGCAACCGTGGCTGCGGTATGTGGAAATGGTGTTGTAGAAGGCGCAGAAGGATGTGATGATGGGAACACCAATTCAGGGGATGGGTGTTCAAATGTATGTGCTGTAGAGGGTGTGGGTGGACCTGGTGTTAACCCTGGAGGTGGCGGAGGAGGTGGAAATGGAGGCGGTGATGTCACCAAGCCAACTATTGATAATATTGTTGTTGACAGGACACATCATAGCGCTACGGTTTCTTGGACCACTACGGATGATACCAGTGTGGCCAGTTGTAGCTTTGCATATGGCATCGATGAAAGTTACGGTAGTAGCGCAGATGTTGTTTTGGCCGAGGGGACATATTCTGTAAGCTTGGAAAATTTGCAAGCAAACAAAAAATACTTTTACAGGATTCGCTGTCTGGATCCTTCTGCTAACCAGGGCCAGGTAAATGCAGACTTTACCACCAAAAATGCACCGGTGGATGATGATGAGGATCCGGTTATTTCAGATGTTGAAACATCTATTGGAAAACGTTCTGTGCATGTATCGTGGATAGCTACGGATGACTCGAGAATAGATGAATGCGTCTTTGTTTATGATGATGACAATGCGCAAGAGCCATATGACAGCAACAATGGGGTGCTTGATCTTGCGGGTGACGCTTATCGCGCAGAGATAAATGGACTCGTTCCAAATACACAGTATTTTTACAAGATAACTTGTAGTGATTTGGCTCAAAAGACGGTTGTCCACCTTGGATTTTTTGTTACTGACGCCGACAATGTTCCCCCTCCAGATGTTGAGGTCATACAACCCACACCAGGAGATAAAAGTATAGAAGTAGAATGGGTGTTTGCTGCCGATGTGATTGATGACTTTGGGTCATTTATGATTAGGCGAAAAATTGGAGGTCGACCGCTTACGCCTGATAATGGCCAACTGGTAGCTCAGATTCCAAATGTGGGAACATCCCGACTGGTAGATAATGGTTTAATAAACGGCCAAGAATACTACTATACGATTTTTGTTTTTGACACATCGGGGAATGCAAGTAATGGTAAGTCAACTTCAGCCATACCAAATGGTGCGTTGCCTGAGCAAGAGGTGTGTGACAATGGAATTGATGATGATTTTGATGGTGCTATTGATTGTGATGATAATGTTTGTGCCGCTGATGCAGCCTGTGTGGATCCGGCTGACGGAGGGGATCAGGGAGACGGCGGAGATCAAGGGGACGGCGACCCAGGGGATCAAGGAAACGGTGGAGATCAGGGTAACCAAGGAGATGGTGGAAACAATGATGGCGGAGACGATCAAGGTGGTGATGTTGGTCCTGCTGGTGGTGGACCAGGTGGCCAAGGAGGAGCGGTACCAGATGGAGGTGGCCCAGGTGGAGGAGGGCTTCCAATTGTTCCAGAAATTTGTAACAACGAAGTTGATGACGATGGTGATGAAAAAGTTGATTGTCAGGATATAGATTGCGCACTTGCTCTTGAGTGTTTTGAGCAACTTGTTGAGGTAAAGTGTGATGATGGACTCGACAATGATCATGACGGTTTGAAGGATCAAGAAGATCCAGACTGCGTTGTTCAACAAGAAATTAAAGATGCCAAAGAAAAAGGAGCACAGGATGGTGATGTTGGTGAGGGTAAAATCCCTCAAGGGGCTCCTGTTTATTGGCTTAGTCAGAGGCAGCTTCGTGCTCCGGTTATTAAAGGAAGAGTTTCCGCTTTGCAAAACACTCAGATTACCATTGGGATTGATAGCCTACAAATAGAAAAAGAAGTTCGTTTAATGGCTTTGGTGCTTGGCGGGACGAACTATGTTTTTGATAAAGAACTTGACGGTTGGTACTATGCAGACTTTTTTATTTCCCGTGTTGGTGTTTATGAAGCGCAAATTGTTGTTTCGTATGAAGATGGAGATGCTCAGCAAATTCCTATTCAAATTGCTATTGTACCACCTGGAGTTATCGCTGAAAGTGGAACCGGGCGGCCACTCTCGGGTGTAAAAGTAACACTTCTTCACGAAGATAAAACGTCGTGGAATGGTTTTGTCCTTGGACAACAGAATCCTTTTATCACTAAGGAGACAGGGATGTACGCCTTTTTGGTGCAACCAGGAAAGTATCGAATGCGGATAGAAAAAGATGGGTACAACACGTATCAGACATTGGTGTTTACCGTGGAGGGGAATGTAATTAACAAGTCATATGAGCTCATTGCCAAGGCTCCTTCGCTTTTAGAAGGGGTAGACGCAGATGCACCTGTTTTGGAAAACGTCCAAAAACTTGCTTCAAACCTTGGGAAGCAGGTTGTCGAAAAGACAAAGGTCGTTGGTCAAAAAGCGCAAGCAGTAAAAGAAAAAGTAGATGAGATCGCCGATGATGAAGAAGTCGAAAAGGTTACCAAGACGGTGGTGGCACCAACTGCCGTGGGTGTTGCCGCGGCTGCCGTTGTTCCATCACTGTGGAGTACTTTTATTCCACTTTTGCGCTTTCTCTTTTTGCAGCCGTTTTTGCTCTTTGGGAGAAAGCGAAGACAAGAATGGGGAACCGTGTACAATAGTTTGACCAAGCTACCACTTGACCTTGCCATTGTCCGTCTCGTCGATACTGCCACCAAGCGAGTCATACAGTCGCGTGTTACCGACGCACAAGGAAGATATCTTTTTATCACCAAGCCTGGGAAATATCTTCTTGAAGTGACTAAGCAAGGATTTACCTTTCCATCAAATATTCTCAAGAGCGTTCGGTCTGATGGAAAGATGTTGGATATTTATCATGGTGAAGATGTTGAGGTTATTGAAGAGGGAACCACCATTACTCCAAATATCCCGGTAGATCCTGTGGGAATCCACAAGACCCCGGCACGAGTGAAAAGAGATAAAATTCTCCGTTCAGCCCAGCATCTCGTATCCATGCTTGGTATATTTTCGACGGTCGCAGCCCTCTATATCACTCCGACCTGGTATATTGGGGTCTTTTTGGCGATCCATGTGTTCTTTTATGCCGGATTTTTGAAATATGTAAAGCCGAAAAAGCCAAAAGGATGGGGTATTGTGTATGATTTGCATTCACGAAGGCCGGTGAAAGATGCCGTTATTCGTTTGTTCACGAAGGAATACAACAAGCTGGTATCGACTCAGGTGACAGACAAACAGGGAAGGTACGCGTTTTTGGTTGGGCCAAGCAACTACTATTTCACGGTTGAACATGAAGGGTATAATGAAAGTAAAAGTAAAGAATACAACTTAACTCAGGCAAAAAAAGATCTTTCTCTTATCAAGGAAAATGTGGGCATTGTCCGCTTTGGGTTTGAAGACAAACCGGCACGAGTAAGGAGAAAAAGAAAGTGGTGGGAGAAAATATTGGGAATAAAGCCAAAACATTACCAAAAACATACACGTCGCGTCGCCATGGACGGTCCAAGGAGGAGGTTTCACCGTACGTGGTGGCAAAAAATACTCGGAATAAAGCCAAAAAGACCGACTATTGATCATGTACATCCTAGTGAGGGTCAGCTCAATGCAGTGCACCGTAGATATCATAGGAAGCGAAAATGGTGGGAGAAAATTTTGGGAATAAAGCCCAAGAAATAAGGTTAGCCAGCGCTGACCTTTTTTTGTCCACAAGATGGGGCGATTGAACAAAGACAAAAAGGTTTTTTTTTGGTAAAATAAAAGAAGGATTGTCACTTGTCGTGCAATTCTCATCATCTGAAATTTAAAATGTTGCGCACACCAAAGAAAACAATTCAGGAGGGTGTGTTATTGAGGTTTAAAAACGAGATCCTAACCGTCGTTATGGGAACCATTGTTGTGGTTACCCTTGTTTTGTTTGGTATTTTTGCCATGGCTGAAAATGTAGTGGGTGCGGCACCTCCAGCCATTATCACCTATCAAGGAAAACTGCTCAAAAGTGGTGCGGCCGTTACCACGACACAACAAATGGGATTTATGGTCTATAGTGCGTCAACCGGTGGGTCGCTTTTGTATACAGCATCGGGGACACCAACAGTAACTTCGACGATTAACGTGCCCGTATCACAAGGAATTTTTTCTGTGAGCCTTGGTAATACCGGAACCAATAGTATCCCAGCAAGTATTTTTGCCACCAATACCGCACTTTATTTGCAGGTGTGGGTAAATGATGGTGGAACATACACCAAACTCACTCCTCGTAAGAGGTTGACGGCATCGCCATTTGCCATGAACAGTCAGTATCTTCTTGGGTATTCACCTGCCGTTTCATCGACAAGTCAATATATACCGGTCTCAGATAGTAATGGAAACTTTGCCTTTCGTGGCGACCCACAGTCAACAGGAGTTGCCGGAGGAACACTATATATCAATCCAGGGACAGCAGGCGCGAATGAAACACTGTTTGGAATAGCGCTCAATGGAAGTGAGCGTTTTCGTGTAGATGAAGATGGAGATACGTGGATTGAAGGGGGATTGGTAGTAAGCACTACGCTCCAAGCTGCAACAACAACATTAGCAGAGCTTTCTGTTACAAACGGGATTACGCTAGGTGGCGTACGAAGAACCACTTGGCCATCTGGTGGAGGTGGTGGTTCAAGCCTCTGGGCGAGCAGTACCGGAAGAGTTTATCCTGCAACCTTGACAGATGTTGTACTCGTTGGAAAAAATTCAACATCATCAGCGAGTACGGTTTTTGAAGTAAGTGGGTCTTCACTTTTTGAGGGAAATGTTTCTCTGAGTTCTGGTTCAACGCTCACACTTGCGGGATCATTGACGCAAACTGGAATTTCAAGTTTTGCCACAACAACGTTTAACGGAGATCTTTCTGTGCTCAGTGACTTGAACGTTGGCTCAGGCAAACTCGTTTACGTTACAAGCACCGGATTTGTTGGGGTGAACACGTCAACACCAGGCGCGCAGTTTGCGGTTGACGGAAACGGATATTTCAAGGGAACATATGATATAACTGCAGATTTGCGTATTCTCGATAATTTGTATGTTGGATCCCGATCAGAGGCAATTACTTCATCGACGTTTGCTCTTGATGGGGATGACGCATACATTCATGATTTGCTTGGTGTTGGTGATAGCATTTTTGTGGAAAATGCTTTGCACATTGGTACAAGTTCGCTGCATCTTACAGGAAATACTGGAGGTGCAGGTGGACTCATCCGTATGGATGGAGGGCCATTAGTTATTGACTCCGCCGGAGCGCTTAGCCTGAATACCAACAAAAATCAACAAATCTATACGGGATCAGGAAACTTTGGTATCAACACAACCTCACCGGCGTATAATTTGAGTGTCGAGGGACAGGCCTATGTGAGTGCTACAGCCACTGCCAAGGATCTTGTGGTCAGTGATTCACTCACTCTTGGTGGTGTCAGACGGACGTCATGGCCTGGTGGAGTGGAAACCACTACAAATAACGATTTTTCTGGACTCAATACGTTCAGTGCAACGACAACATTTACTTCTACGACATTTTCTGGAAAGGCCACCATAAACAATTTGCTCAACGTGACAGGAAAAACATTCAACCCAAGACCTGCAGGTTCATATACCAACACCACGCTTTTTGATGATGTGGACAAGATTGTTGTAAAGAATAACATTGCGTATATTGGTTCTGCGACAGGTACCCTGTCACTTGTTGATGTCAGTAATCCAAACAGCCCCGCACTCCTTGGTTCATATACGTCAACTACACTTGCGCCATTTGGTGGTGAGATGAATTTGCAGGTAGGTGGTCAGTATGCCTACTTTGGTTCATCCAATGCATTCCATATCATTGATATATCAAAGCCAAAGTCTCCTACGTTTGTAGGTCAGATATTGAATTTTGGATTTCCTACTGGTTTGAGTGGTTCTACTGCACTTTCTGGAAGTGTTTTGTATGGTGCAAACGGCGTTGGTGGTGCAATGCCGGAATATATAGATATCACACGTGCGCATGAGCCAAGGAAGTATTCTCCAGCAGGAGCAAGCTCACTTGATCAGGGACGTGCCACTTTTGTATCGGGTCGATACGTGTATGTGCTTGGAAGCACGCCAAATTTGGTTATCTTTGACTACAGTGATAAAACGCATCCTGTACAAGTTGGAATTGCCACATCGACAAGCTTTAGTAACATAAGTTTTACTGCGGAAAACGGTGATTTGTTTGTCGATGGTCGGTATGCTTATGTCACAGCACCTACATCGGGCTTTGGTGGTGGTGGTGATGCACTTACCATTGTGGATGTTGGTAATCCGGCTTCGCCAAGCGTTGTCGCTACATTACCTTCTACAACGAGCGCCTTGATGGATGATCCTACTTCAGTTGTTGCTGTCGGAGATTTGGTGTATATCACAAGTGAATCACAGAATTCCCTTGCCATTGTCGACGTTTCAACAAAAGCAAGTCCAACAGTGGTCGGGTCTATTACTGACTCTGGTGCTACGCTTTTACGTGGTGCCAAGTCGGTCGATGTTTCCGGAAATTATGCGTATGTGGTATCTCGGACCGACAAGTCGTTGCAGGTCATTGATATATCCGGGATCAAAGTCAATAATGCACAAATTGGTTCAGCACGTATAGAGCGAATTCAGGTATCCGGAAAATCATATTTTGATGAAGACATTGATATCGGTGGGGGACTCAGTGTTGGTGCTAACGGGCTTCTGCTCAGAGGAGATTTAAATATTATTGGAAACGGTTCAATAAGTACTTCGACGATAAGTACGGGAACTATTCGTTTTGCGGGTGCGGCAAATTTTAGAAGCGACATCACTTCGGGGAGTGCAGCATTTACCTTTAATCCTGGTGCAAATCTCGATACAGCCGTATTTAGGATACTGAATTCTTCGGGTTCGGAATTGTTTTACATGACCAAGGATGGATATTTGGGTATTGGAACCTCTACTCCATCCAAAAAATTAGAGGTGAGTGGAGATGCATACGTCAAGGACAACTTGTATGTCGGAAGGGGCACGGAGGCCATTACTTCATCGACATTTGCTCTTGATGGCGATGATGCATACATTCATGATCTTCTTGGTGTTGGTGATAGCATATTTGTGGAAAATGCTTTGCATATTGGAACAAGTTCATTGCACCTTACCGGGGATACGGGTGCTACCACGGGTGGACTTATTCGTATGGATGGAGCTGGGCTTACGATTGATGCCGAGGGAACACTGAGTCTCAATACCCAAAGTGGGAATGGTATTAGCTTTGGTGGAAATGTCACCTCTGATTTGAGTGTTCGTGGTAAGGTGGGCTCTCCGGTAAACGTTGGAACCATTGATTTGTCATTTGGAAATACTGTAGAGGTTGTTGATGGCTATGCCTATGTTACTCTTATCGATGGTGGTTTCTCTATTATCGATGTTGGGAACCCGGCAACACCAACAACAACAGCAACCATTGATCCGGTTTCAAATTCTTATGACATCAGCGTATCGGGAAATTATGCATTTGTTTCGCATAACAATGGAGGATCTGACGGGATATCGGTTATTGACATTACAGATAAGTCCAATCCGTTTTCAGTAAAAAATTATCGGTTTTCTGCGCTGGCAGTAGAATCAGTTATTTCGGGAAATTATCTCTATGTAGCTGCCTCAACACAATTGAGTGTCATTGATATTTCAAATCCCCTTGAACCTGTTACGGTAGGTTCATGGTCTGGTGACTCTGTAGTTGGAATTGAAGTACAGGGAAGCTATGTGTATGTGAATGGTGGTACAGAAATTCATGTCATCGATGTATCTGAGCCTACAAGTCCCGTTCAGGTGGCTACATTCAACACGGCTCAGAGTATAAATGACATGATACTTGAAGACGGGTATATATATACAAGTGGTGGTAGTCCTGAAGGTGTTCGAATTTTTCGCGTCGGAGATAATGGAAATATACGACTGATTGGATCTCTGACATCAGGGCTTACCGATCTTCGAAAGATGGCAATATCAGGAGATTATCTTTATGCATCTGATTTTACTGATGGACTTGTCGTGATAGATATTAGCGATAAAACAGCACCGGTGGAAGTGGTTACCACGAATCCTGGATCTTCTGGTGCACTTGATGTCGAGGCCGTTGGAAATTATGTGTACCTCGCTACCAAGGCAGATGGATTCCGTATTTTAGATGTCACAGCCATCCGTTCGGCCAATGCTCACATCGGTTCGCTTCGCACTGGTAGGCTGTATGTAGACAATCAGGCATTTTTTAGCCAGCCTGTGCATATCAATAGCGGACTGCATGTTGGCAATGATGGGCTGATGCTTTCCGGTGATTTTGCGATGTTTTCTAATTCTACATCGACGTCAGCCACTACAACCATGCGTTTTGGAGATACGGTGCGTTTCTTATCGACGGTGACGAGCTCTGATGATTATGCCTTTATTTTTGACACTCAGAATCGCTTGACCATCAATACTACGACATACATCATGTCCATTCGTAACAATGGAGATCCGCTTTTCTCCATAGATACTCGTGGGGATGTCTACGCATCGGGTACATATCACGGAGAGGCCATTAATGTTAGCACCTCAGGACAGCCTGGAGACCTTGCCGAAAAAGTAGATATTGCCATAAATGAATCTGTTGAGCCTGGTGATGTTATCGTTGTTGATCATGAGGCGAATGATCGTTATAGAAAGAGTGTACAGCCATACCAAACAGGGGTAGCAGGTGTTATTGCTACCAATCCGACCATTGTCATCGGAAGCGGAAAGACAGAGAATCAAGCTAAGCTTACTATGGTTGGTCGTGTACCCGTAAAAGTAAGTGACGAAAATGGTGCGATCCAACGTGGAGACCTACTTGTTACCGGTTCTAAACCTGGGTATGCAATGAGATTTGATCCATATCATGATACTGGCGCTCAAGCTGTCGGCGTCGTTGGTGTCGCACTTGAACCACTTCCTGTTAACGAAGGAAAAGTCATGGCGCTTATTCGTGGTGGATACATTAATAATCGGACCAAGACGCTTAGCGAAATTCAGCAAGATCTCTTATCATTGGCACAGTATGAAGGAATTCCGATTGGAACGAGTGTTCAGGATTTAAGTATTAACATCAATTCAGAAGGGGGAATAGACAATCAGTTAGTAAATCAGGATTTGGGTGGTAGCTACATTATCAATGTAGCCGGATTGCTCGGAAAAGATGGAGCTTGGGAGGTGGATGATAATGGAAGATTTATTACGAAGGTTGCTACTTCGGCGGGTACTAAGGAGCTCTATGCTATTCAATCAGGGAATACAGAATATGTGTTTTCGGGTACAGGACAGCTAGAGTCAGGAAGTGCGCGCGTAGATTTTGGTGAGGTTACTCAGGAGCTTATTGATGGTAATAAGCCTATGAAGGTAAGTGTTACACTCACGTCCGAGGCAAACGGAATTTTTGTGGAGTCAAAGAATGCCACTGGATTTACGGTCAAGGAATTACAAAATGGAAGCAGTAGTGCAACCTTTGATTGGGTTGTAATAGCCCAAAGAAAGGTAATAGATAGCGATAATACTCATTCTGATGAGGGTGTTCAGGAGGCGCAGCAAGAGCGACTAGAAGAGCAACCAGAAGAGCAACCAGAAGAGCAACAACCAGAGGTAGTGGAGGAAGAAGTTGGAGAAAGTGAAGAAAATGAAATCGTGGAGGATCCAAACCCATTGACAGACGAATCGCCTGAACAGGATTTGGAAGAAGTGCCCCCGGAAGAAGTCCAAGAAGACAGCGAATTGGCTGAAGATGCCGACCCAGTGTCAGATGAGCCAACCGGGTCACAGGAGTCAGAATCAGAAGGAGCATCGGAAGAAGAGGTCTCAATTGATGAGGCTTCCCCACAAGAAGAGACGGTCCCTGAAGTCGCTGCGGAGCCAGAACCGGATCCTGTTGTTGAAGAGGTAATCGATCCAGATCCAGAGCCTGTCCCTGAAGAGGTGGTCGACCAGCCTTCTGAATCGACAGAAGAAAACTAACCAAAGTAACTCTAATACCTGACTATGACGTACATTGACTACATTAGTCCATTTGTGTGGCACACTGGAATGATACTTGAGTTCATAGGAATTTTTATTGTGGCTATTTCTGCATTTACCGTGCTTGTGCGGGTATGTCAAAAAGGGTATACACAGCAAACCATTCGAGCCGAATTCGCGCAAAGAATAATTTTTGGGTTGGAATTTGTGATTGCCGCTGACATCTTGCTTGCATCAGTTGCCAGTGACCTCATGCAGGTTAGCCGTCTTGGTGGAATAGTGCTAATCAGGGTAGTTCTGGGCTATGCACTGCGTAAGGAGGCCGGGATAAAATAAAATGAAAAATCAAGCTTAGGGCTTGATTTTTTGTTTGCTTTTCTTTATAATCATCCCCACAGTATAGTATAAAAGGGCCTGTAACTCAGCTGGCTAGAGTGTCGCCATGGCATGGCGGAAGTCAGGGGTTCAAATCCCCTCAGGTCCACACTTCGGTATTAGAGGCGTTTTCGATATGATCGAGAACGCTTTTTTTAGTCGGCGGAAGTTTGACCTTCGAGCTGGGCAACATACCAAAAAGCTGTATTAAATGCCCTACTCAACAAAAAAACCATTAACTTAGGCAAAAAACAGGGTTTTGTACGCCCTCTCCTGTCTTGATAATGGCATTGACAAAATGCAACTCATTTGATAAGGTTTAATGTTCATTGAGACCTGTTTTTGACTCGTGTGCAGGAACAGTTCGTATCTGCGAATTGTACCGGCTCACGAACAATAAGCGGGGCTTTCGATGAAGAAGCTTACCTATCGGATAGTACAGTTTTGGTCTTTCTTCCAGGAGCACGTGTACGGTCGTAGCGAGGAGGTCTCGCTCCAGATCAATCCGAGTGTGCTTTCTCGGGAGATGAGAGGCTACCACGCACAGGCGCTCTGGCACAGCCACATCTCACTGCTGTTCGTATACGTCTCGACGTTACTCGTGTGGTGTGCTTGGGAAGCAATCAATTCCCAAACAGTTCTTAACGGTGTTGGAACAGGTATATGGGATTGGGAGTCGGTGCTCAGTGGCGTGATTCTCTACCTGATGCTGGTTTTTCTCTTCGCAGTTCCATTGTGTGGATCGAGCTGGCTTCGACGTGATAACACGGTGCGATTCACGCGCGGATTCATGACTGATGAAGTCAAGGATCTACTTGAGAGGTATAGGTGGTTTTATTTCGACGACAAAGTCACCTATCGCATGGTCTTCACGAACCGCAATCCCATCTTCTTCCTGCGAATCCTCGAACGGTTTCCCTGTCAGTGCGACTGGAGCAAGCCCGTACGCAAGGACCTTCTTACATGGCTGATCATCTGTGTCCTTGAGCCATTGCTTTTCCAGCAGATTTACCTGCGGGTCATCTGGCCTTACTTGATCAATCCATTTCAGTTGGCCTTTCTGTCGTACGACGAAGCAGCCAAAACAGCAGACCTCAAAGAGGGCGAACGTGTGCTCGTCCTCGGTGCGGGTGCTGTTCCCCACCACATTCGCTGGAAGCGTCGGCTGAGTGCTCGTGGTTGGATCGTGGCACTCGACGATAACCCCTACGTGCTTCGAGACTCACGAAGGATTGAAGCGCTTATCGAGTGGCTACGCGGACTGCTGCGTCTCCAACGTCGAGAAGTCACTAAGTACGTGCGGGCTGACAACCTTACCCTACCATTCCCTGATGCAAGCTTCGACGCGGTCATTGCGATTCGTTGCTATGTCATAAACGTCGATGAAGCGAAACGTGTACTCAAGCCGGGTGGTCGACTTGTCGTTATCTGTTGTGGCGAGGTACGAGGCAAGGACCTGCACCATCAAGCCGGACTCCAGGTAACCTATGATGGGTTTGTCCTCACCATTTGATTACACCGCATGAATTCCACCAACCCACCATCACAACCCTAGTACACCAATCCGTTGGTGCCCTTGGTGTTGTTTCAATCACATCTCGTTCACGTTCTTTTTATCATAGTCCCAATAGAGCTGAGGGTCGTGCGTCTTTTCGATTTTATATTGAGTACTCTTCTTTGTCAGAGATTGCATCGCATCCCTTTGGTCTCAGCAGAGTAAACAAAAAAAGCCACTGCGAGTGGCTTTTTTTGGTATTTGCCGAGGGTGTGCTCAGGCAGGGTCAACTGACCGATTGGGTGAGAGAAGGATGATGGCGAGGGTGGTGAACTCCGTTATGGAGAAGGAGATTGGCTGCCCAGCGTTGGCAAGGTCCCACGTGGGGACAGCAAGGAGTTGGATGAGGCAGCTCAGGCTAAACATTGACCACCCCCACTTACTTTCATACTCGGGGCGCTGGTAGGCAGAGAACATTGTGGGTATTCCACCAGCAACCATGGCTACCAGGAACATCATCAGCGCAATGTCCCCTTTATCCAGTACGAGCCAGATGCCTGCGCCGATTGAGGCGACAGCCATGCTGGCGATATCGATCCAAGACCATCCTGGCCTGCCGTGCTTGATCGACAGCAACAGAACGACCGAAGCGCCGGTGACGACTCCGGCCATCATCCAGTTCATACTGCCATTGTCGATCATAGACCCGATGACCAGGAAGTCCAGGATGACCCATACGATCCAACTCGCTCGGACGGGGCGCGCGCCTTCCTTGAGAATAGCGCGAATGTAGGGGGCAAAGCCCAGAAGAAACACGATGCCCGAAGCCATGGAGAGGTATTCTTTCACGTCTGCGTCTCCGTGTGGTAGGTTCGAGCTATCTTAGCACAAAAAACACCGGATGTCAACCGGTGTATGCAAAGAAAAAATTTTTCACTTTATTTTATGAAAATGCCTGAGTAGCTTTCCTTTGAGACGCTTTGCCTTTTTTTCATTTCGCGATATCACGAGTCGTATTTTTCCACGACTCTTCAGTATGGCATTGAACGTTTCGGGAGTGTGCTTGTCGAATTTTTTTTGTTTCAAATAAAATGTATGGATGCATTTGGATATATGGGTATCAATGTACACCTCAATGAGGAAATCATCCAGAATATTTAAATAGTAATTTTCTTTTTCAAACTGCGGGTACTCAAGCATGTGGTACTGTGACATTTCATTGTCAAAAAATTTCTTTGCATATGCATCCAGTGGTGTTTTGTATCCTACTGTTACAAAGTATTGTCGTCCCATCTGCGTTACGTTGTCTCGCAGAGCAATTTCGTTTTGCGGATGTGCAATGAAAAACCACGCATGGGGATTATAGGCAATAAATGGTTCACTCGGCGAAATGCTGGAAAGGAGGATCGTTATGGCATGGTTCCAAAAAACATCAGTGGCAATAGCGTCTTTGAAGTGATATGAGATCTTCTCTTTATCTGAGAGTCCGAGAAAGCTTCCTGGTTGACTGTGTTGATGTAGGTAGGTTTGCTTGGCGTGCGAAAAGTAATTCTCCATTTCCTGTATCCAACTTGCGTTGAGAGATACTTTTCCTTTTTCTACAACAACCATTTGAGCAGCGCGCAGTTTGCGAATAGCATAATAGACACCTTGCTTTGTGAGATTGGCGTTTCGTCTTTGGAGAAGTGCTATTAAGTCCAGGATTATCATGGGTTTGTCCTGCAGGCTTGCGAGCACGTCGTCTTCGATGGTTTTTCGAGTTCCAAATTGCATAGAGGCTTATGCATACTATACATAAATAGTGATCATTAGTAAAGAAACTCTTTACTTAAAATAAAAAAACAATAAAAAAATTGCCTAAGGTAAGCAAAGGTGATATATATTTGTTATAACATTTTACATATGCAATGGAAAAATCTTGCCCCAGGCATTGTACGTCAGCGGGTCGTTATAGAGGGCACCACGAAACAAATCGTCGAGCCAGCCCAGATTGAGGACTACTTGGTTCAGCTCTCAGAGGTTTTGGATATGCGCGCACTTCGAAAGCCATTTACCTATCCAGCAGAGGATAAAGGGTATGGCGGCTGGATCCATTGGGTGACGTCAGGTGCACATTTTTATTCGTACAGCGAAAATTGGAGCAGTCCGAGTTTGTTTACCGTAGACGCATACACCTGCAAGCCATTTGATGTGGGAAGGGCTGTGGAGTTTACCAAGCAGTACTTTGATCCGATTGATCTTGTGTGGAAGGAGATTGAGGTGTAGAAAATTTTCACAAACAAAAAAGGCCAGTTAACTGGCCTTTTTTGTTTGGATAAAGGTGGGGGTCATTCATTTCTGGAGCGGGTAAATCGAAAGATGAACATGGCAACCAGGAGCGAAAGGTAGGCTCTGTGAGCCAACGGACCGGTCCCTCTGCTAAGGGCAATGATGCACAGACTATTGAACACAATCAACGCGAGTAGGAGTCTGGCTAGACTCGCTTGTTGGTCTTTCATGGTGTCTCCCTTCGATTTCATTATATATCATTGAAATTCATATGCAAGTGTAAAACATTGCCAATTACCCATTTTTCTGCTAAACTCACCCCATTACTACACAAATAGATGAGTTATGCTTAAAATCGGAATTGTAGGACTGCCAAACGTAGGCAAATCTACCCTCTTTAACGCTCTTACCAAAAGTAAGCAAGCAGATGCGCAGAATTTCCCTTTTTGTACCATCGAGCCAAACGTTGGAATTGTTGAGGTACCGGACGCGCGTCTTGCCGAGCTTTCGACTACATCAAAATCAGGAAAGACCATTCCCACGGCTATCGAATTTGTGGATATTGCGGGACTCGTGAAAGGTGCATCAGAAGGAGAGGGACTGGGAAACAAATTTCTCGCGCACATTCGTGAAGTCAATGCTATTGCTCAGGTTGTCAGAGATTTTGAAAATGAAAACATTACGCACGTTGCAGGACGTGTGCATCCAAAAGAAGACGCAGAGATTATCAACCTTGAGCTCATCCTTGCCGACCTTCAGGCAGTAACGAATCGTCTTGAGAAAACACAAAAAAATGCCAAGGGTGCCAAGGCAAAGGAGTTTGAAAAAGAAATTGCATTGCTAGAGCGTGTGAAAGTACAATTAGAAGATGAAAAGCCGGCGAGACTTCTTGAGTATGATGAGGACGAAACAAAAATCATGAGGGAACTTCAACTTTTGACAAACAAACCCATTATGTATGTGGTCAATGTTGATGAAGAATCGATCAAGACAGAAGGATTGGAGCTCAATTTAGAAGATGGTGTGCCACATGTAAAAGTTTGCGCCAAGCTCGAGGCAGAGTTTGTCGGACTTGAGGGCGAAGAGCTTGAGATGTACATGCAAGAGTTTGGGCTCAGAGAAACAGGACTTGATAAAATCATCCGTGCAGGATACGAGCTGCTTGATTTGGTAACTTATTTTACGTCAGGTGAAATAGAAACACGCGCATGGACTGTAAAGAAAAACACTAAGGCGCCTCTGGCTGCCGGAGAAATCCACACGGACTTTATTAAAGGATTTATCAAAGCCGATGTGGCAAACTGGAAAGACTTTGTTGACGCCGGTGGATGGAGCAAGATCAAAGAAACTGGGAAACTTCGTCTGGAAGGAAAGGATTACCTGGTGCAAGATGGTGATACGATATATTTTCATGTAAGTACATAAAAAAGTGGCCTAAGCCACTTTTTTAGTAAGTACTCTTTGTTTCAGGACATTGCCGCCGCAGACTACCAGTCCAATTCCTATGCTCAGTAGAGAGGCGGTTACAATTAAATTTGTGTTTTCTACGGTATTGGCATACACAGAAAGTGGAAAACCGAGCACGATCGACAGTCCTAGAGCCCAGAAAATGGCTTTTTTTGTCACCTTTTCACTGTACAAACTAAACACAGTAGGAAAAAATCCGGCAGCAGCAAGGGTTCCGGATGCCAGGAAGATCCACAACAGCTCTGGCTGCAAAAGCGCTATGGCTGTACCTACAATTGCCATAGACAACATGAACGTTCTGGAAACGGACAGAAGTTTTCGGTCAGACGCATCTTTTTTGAAATATCTTTTGTAGATATCAATGGTTCCTAGCGCAGAGATGGCGCAGTAGGCAGAATCAAGCGTAGAAGAAAGTCCTGCAAAGGCCATAAATACAAATAACATCAGAGCGCTTTTTGGTAGAAAGTGTCCAATGGTGAGTGGTCCTACCATCTGAGGGTCACCAACTGCAACTGAAAATGCAGGATTCGCAGCAACAAAGCCGAGTAGACATAGGGTAATAGGGACAAGCCCAAACAAGAGTCCTCCAGTTACAAATGTTTTGACAATATTTTTTTGTTTCACGGCAAAACCTCTTTGAAAAAACATCTGATCACCAATTGGACCGGTCAAAAGTCCTATGGTGGTAGCAATGCCAAAAGCGTAGGCGATGCGAGGATCGAACATGTCGCCAAATTCACCAGTTACTCCGGCGAGCCCCCCTGAAACGGCGCTCCACCCACCAGCACTGACGATCACCCATGGTACAAGCACACAGCCGAGAAGCAAGATTAAAAGCATTTGCAGCACATCGGTAAGCATTGAGGCTTCGAGTCCACTTATGAGGGAGTATACAAGGGCGACTCCGGCTATTGCAAGGGTCGCGATGTGAAAGTTGATTCCGGTGAGGATGTGCAATAGAGTTCCACCTGCAAGCGAGTTGATAACAATCGCTGAAAGCTGGTACCCAAAGAAGATAACAAGGTACCAGAGGTGAATTTTTTTGTCGCCACCGAAACGTTGCAAGATGTATTGTGGAAGCGTGTATCCATCGGGCATTTTTCTTCGCAAGCGAATGGCAAGCGGGGTGAACACAAAGAAACAGAGGATATTTGGTGCAATAAACCAAAATGCTCCGGCAATTCCTTGGGTATATGCCTGCATGCTGCAGATAAAAATGGCCGGTGCCCATATCCAGGAAACGGCAATGGAAAAGGCACCACGCAGCCAGGAAACATTTCGATCGGCCACGAGAAAGGCTTCGTTGGTCTGGAGTTTCTTTCTGGTGAGGAAGTAGACAAGGCAAATCATGGCAGCGGCAAACAATGCGAGCAGGACAAGGCCCTGCTGTGGTGTGATAAGTGTCATAGGACAGGCTTAGGCTATTGACGTTAACCTGTCTATGGTATACCATATATAGTGAGTGGCAAAGACCACCAAGATGTGTGAAATACCACCACGTATGTACACCGAGATTTTGCAAAACATAGGACTTTCTAAGAATGAATCAGAGATTTATGAGATGCTCCTCAAGTATGGAGAGTCTTCAGTTGCGCAGATATCCACAAAAACTGGCATCAATAGGCGCAATGTCTATGATGTGCTTGATAGAATGATGGACAAGGGGCTTGTTTTTCCCTTGTTGCAGAAGGGAGAAAATCGGTATAAGGCCGTAGATCCTTCCAAGCTCAGAGAACTCATTCGGGAAAAGGAAAACATGCTTGCAAAGGTGTTTCCTGATCTTGAACAGCTGTACTATGGAAATCCACAAGATAATGAGGTATACATATATAAAGGGCCTGAAGGGTGGAAAAATTACATGAGAGACATGGTAAGAATTGGTGAGCCGGGATATTTCATCGGCGCAAAGGGAGCTTGGCTTGATGAGAGAGTAAGGCATTTTTTTCCAGAGTTTATCAAAGAAGCCGAAAGAAAGCAGATGAAGTTCTATCATTTGTTTGACTATGAAGTAAAAGAGCAGGAGCATGATATATTGAAGTATGTCGGTGAGCGGTACAAATTTTTGCCAAAGGGATATACGGCACCGGGAGCCATTGATATATTTGGTGATCATGTTAATATTCTCTCAAATATTCATATCGGTGGTTTTGAAGAAGATTTTTCTTTTACGGTTATAGTCAATAAGCAGATTGCTGACGCCTTTCGCATATGGTTTCAGTTTATGTGGGATTTTTGTCCTTATGAGTCATGAAGAAGGAGCTAGGAAATTTAAAAACAATCGTTTCTACTATTTTTAACACAAGAATCTATGGTGAAAAGATTTGATAGGATCGCCGGTTTGGGCGATGAAGCGCAGGCACACGAAAGGCGTCAGCGGGATATGGAAGCTGCACAAGAGCGCAGAAAAACTGAAGTGGAAGCAGGAAGGTTGGTTCCTCAACTTTTTCGAGGTGAAGCGCGTTGGACCAATGAGGGAAATGGAAAAGATGTGGGTGTTTGCAAGAAAGAATCTCATTTTGAGATGCCATTTGGTCTTTCTGTTCATGTTAGGTGCGACTCTGGAGGTCCAAATTCTAAATATGAAAAAAATGAAGACGGATATCTTGTGGTAGAAACAAACAATGGACAAGGCTTTTTGGTTTTTGTCGTTGATGGTGCAGGAGGAAGCGGAGCTGGTATGCGCGCCCGGGATATTGCCGTTCAAGAAGCGGTTGAAGTCGCTTCGAGGCATTACGGAACAGATGGATTCGAGCTGACTGAAGTTTTTGATAGAATTAATGAGAGGTTTGTGCGAGGTGATACATCAAAAGATGGTTTCGCCACAGGAGTCGGTTTGCACGTGAAGCACACTGGAAAAGGGGTATACACCATAGAGGTGATCAATCGAGGTGATTGCCAGCTTGTCCCCGTAAGCAAAGACCCCCGAAAGCCTGCACCAGATTTGAAGACGCAAGTACACAATATTGCCTTTGCTAGTGTTGGGGATTCAAAAGAATACTACACTCACCCTCAAATGAACGAGATAACTTCGGATTTGGCCGCTCATGATCCTTTAACTGATAGAAAGGTAGTTCGTTATGATTCGAATAAAGATCCAGAAGGTTTTTTTTGCGTGATGGCATCTGACGGGTTTTTTGATAGGGTAAGTCCATATGAGGCGCAGATCATTGTACAAGAGTTATTCAGACAAGGGAAGACAGGTGAAGAAATTGAAAAACAATTGTTCGCATTGGCTTACGAAAGAAATAATGCACGAGATACATTTCGAATTGCCGTAGCGCCTCCAGAAGGAGAGAAATTTGATTTAGAAAGGGATCAGGTGAAAATTACTCCAGATGTATACAGGAGAGATGGTGATAACATAACCATTGCTTTGGTTGATTTAAAACTCCCTCGAGATGTCGTTCACCAAAAAAAGGAAAGTGATGGGAGCGAAAATGGAGAAGTGGTGTCAGAAGCTTCAGAATCTGATCTATCAAAGCAGGATTTGGAACGAAGACAAAAATGGGCACAAAAAGCACTTGACGGCAAGGAGTTTACCTCCTTAAAGGAGCTGAGTAAGTTTCTTATAAACGATAGAAGTAGAGGGTTGGGATTTGATTTCCCATTTGCAACCAGAAGGGTGTCTGAAGTTGGTAGCAAAAATCCTACTTGGAGTATGCAAGTTGAGGTCAACATTCAGGGGAAAACGTTCACGGTAGAACTGAGTGGAGAGGTAGTAGGAAACATTAGTGAAATTTCTCTGATGGAATGTGCTGAACTTGGATCTTATCGCCCTGATAGGGATGACCACTAGAGTGTGTGTGATCAAATGAAAAGCATATAGCTAGTAGCGAAAAACATTCAATATATATGAAGCATCCAAGAAATCCCAAGTATATTCATCACCAAAGTTCTCGTGTGGCTGATTCCATAAAGGAAATTGTTTTTGGCATGGAAGACGGAATGGTGTCTACTCTCGGGTCCATTACTGGAATTGCGGGGGCGACACATGACCCATTCACTACGATTTTGGCTGGTGTAGTTATCGTTTCAGTCGAGTCAATTTCTATGGGCGTGGGGGAATTTCTCTCTACCAAGTCTCGCAATGAAATGCATCAGCGAATGCTTGAGGAGGAAAGGAGCGAGATAGAACAGTTTCCCAAAGAAGAGCAAGAAGAAATGGAAGGGATGTTTGTGGCAGATGGTTGGCCAAGGCCACTCGCACAAAAGATGGCAGAAGCGACTGCGAACGACAAAAAATTGATGCTCAAGGAAATGGCCTATCGTGAACTGAAAGTGTTTCCTGACAAAAAGGAGAGCGCGCTCAAGAATGGAATTGTCATGCTATTGGCATACATTGTTGGAGGAGTAATTCCGCTTGCCCCATACTTCTTTATGGCTATTGGACCGGCTATTATCATCTCCATTTCGATCACCCTTCTCGGATTGTTTATGCTCGGAGTGCTTACGACACATTACTCAAAACGAAATCCGATCAAGGCTGGGCTGGAGATGTTTACCCTCGCTTCTGTGGCTGCTGTGATTGGATATGTCGTCGGAAAGTTAGTAGATGCCACCTTTCTCCAATAAATGCATGAAAAAGAAAAACTCCACTTCCGTGGAGTTTTTTGATAGGTTTATTTGCTTAGTTGCTTTCAAGTTCTTTTTTGTAGTAATCAGAATAAATGGTAAGGATGGAGAAGAACAATGCCGCAATAATTGGTCCAATGATGAAACCTGAAATTTTGAAGAGAAATAGTCCGCCAATGGTAGAAAGAAATATCAGGAGTGGATGCATTTGTGTATCATGTCCAATCAGTGGTGGACGAAGGACATTATCGATGGTACTGATGACAAATGCGCCGCCAACGAGAATAGTTATCCCTTCCCAGGTATTTCCAATAGCGAGCATAATGGCTGCGGCCGGAAGCCAGATGATAAATGAACCGACGGCTGGAATCAGAGAAAGTACCATCATAACCACTCCCCAAACGAGAGGTCCTGGTATACCCGTTATCCAAAAGAGTAATCCACCAATGGCCCCCTGGATGCCGCCGACAATAAGCGTGCTTTTGAGTGTTGCACGGGTAGTAGAGACAAATCGATGATAAAGTTTTTCCTCATAGGCATTGCCAAGCGGGGACAGCTGCATGAGCCTCACCAGCAGTTTTTTGCCATCTTTGAGAAAGTAGTAGAGTGTGTATACCATGATGAAAAACATGATAACAAATCGCAGGGATGTTTGGGTAAACGAGACTAAATTTTCGTACAAAGAACTGCTGACTTGTTGGGCAATAGATTGAGAGTTGGCTATCCAATAAGATTCTGCTTCACTCGCATATCGACCGATGATCGGAAGAGAAGAAAGGTTTTGGGAGACATCGTTAAGGTCAGGAAAGAGCGCTCCATCTCTGGTCACGGAATAGTAGAGATTGGCAGACTGGTGAACGGTAAGAGTCGTGATTAAGAGTAAAGGTAAAAATACAAGCGCAATGATTGCCAGTATGGTAATAAACGAAGAGAGCGATTCTATTTTTATGTGTCTATGGACGAAGCGGTAGAGAGGGTAGAACATGACCGCGACGACGGCAGCCCAAAAAATAGGATAGGCTATAGGTGAGAGTAGGTAGAGAAAACCCACTCCAAGTATGGTAAGTAATCCAAAAAAGAAAATCATTTGGACATTCACGAACTTGAGTTTTGTTTTTCGTGGAGGCATAAGGGTGAGATTAGATAATTTCAGTATAACAAAAAATAGCCGTTGAGGCTATTTTTTGTTATACGTTGCTACTTATGATGCTTGATCCAAAGCTTCATCAAGAGCTGCGTCAATCTCTTCATCAGTTGCTTCTGAAAGAGCTTGTCTGTTTTCGTGCTCTGTAATGGCACCTTCAATTTCGTCACCAGCCAATTGCTCCGCAGAAGCTTTTCTAAGTCCTACAACGGCAAATCCAGATTTTTCTGCTTCTGGATCAATTTGGTTGAGTTCTGGATTATATCCTGATCCTTCTGGTCCCATAGAGGTATACATTAGGTTAATTAACAATTAAATATATCATATTTTTCTACTTTTGTCAAGGTTTAACCAACATCGCGATTGGCAAAATTTTGCAGAAACAGTTTTTCAAATTCTTCAAGCACCAAAAAAAGGTTTTTGTCGTTTTTTAGCCTCGTGCCATCCATTCTGGAGGCAAAGAAGTCTTCTATGCTTTTCCCCAGAAAAGCAGTGCTAACGTCGGAATTTATCTCAAGCTCCTGTCTGACGATAGCCAATGCAATTTCCGAGATGGTTTTTGCGTCATACCTCTCGAGTCTAAGTGCCGTGCGCAACGTAACGATCGCTTCAATATTATCAGGTTTAATTCCTGAGTGAGAAAAAGTCTTATCTACCATTTCTAAAATGTCTGTCTCGTCGACGTCCTGAAAGATAGGGACTTTGGGGGGTGTTTGAATATCATTTTTGACCTTCTTGTCTCCACGGGACCATTTGATCAGGACATTGGTGAGTTGTTCAATGGAGCAGTTTGGATTTTCTTTTTCGTATTCATCGAGCGTCATTTCAAGGTGTCTTACACTGTTCTGCTGCTCTGGTGAAAGAGACCGAAACATCGGTCCTTCTGGAATTTTTCTTCTCTCACTCATACAATTTGACTCTTTTTTACAAATTTCCACTTTCCTTGAGGGATGCTTCCCAGGGAAAGTTTGCCCATTCGGACTCTTCTGAGCATGACGACATGGTAGCCCAGTCTTCCAAACATTCGACGAATCTGCCTATTTTTTCCTTCGGCAAGTATAACACGCACCAAGTGACGTCGTCCAATACGTTTTTCATTCACAATGGTGATCCCTTGGACAAATTCGTCATCAAGTTTCATACCCTTTTCAAGGACTTTTTTGGCATCACGGCTCAGATGATCATCGATCTGAATTTCGTACTCCTTTTCGTGCTCAAAGCGTGGATGTGTGAGGACATTGGTAAGCTCTCCGTCATTGGTGAGCAGCACCAGTCCTTCGGAATCCTTATCGAGTCTTCCCACGGGATAGAGACGAAATACATCAGAAAGATTGGCATCTTTATCAG
>JACKFN010000006.1 GCA_020632445.1 Candidatus Nomurabacteria bacterium
AAATGTCGCGGCGAATGCTAAAAGTGGATACATCAAAAGTATCCCCACACAAAACATACTTGCTATTCGATCAAAAAATCGCGAGGATAACATAAAATTTCATGCGTCGCTACTAATATTATACCAAAAAAAAGAAAAAAAAACAGCATAAGGCCGTTTTTTTCTCAAATTAACGCATTTTTACTTTGTGCCTACAGATACATCACCTCTTTTCCCAATAAGCTGCAAAAATTGCTCCCTACTTTGGAAATCTTTTCTATCAAACCTCACAAACTGCGCATTATCAAAAACAGGAATAAACAATGTATGAAAACCGGTGTCCCTCACAATGACTACCTCTCCGGTATTCAGTAATTCAACGTCAGCGCTCAAACGTACCGCTTCTTTTTGACCGTTGTAATGACGAAAAAAAACTTTTTCCTTAATAATATCTACAGGGAACGTTTCTTCATAAACCTTCGTACGTATTCCTGCAGCTAAAGTGTATACCTGAACAGTAATGGAAACGGGTGTGTTATTTTCCAATACATCAACCGTAATCGCATCTTTACGAACCACAATAGAATCAATATGAGAAACATTTGTAATACCTTGCGACTGTGGATAGTACCACTCGTCTTGTGTAAAGACGTAGGTAGTTTTATGATCTTGGTAGTGTGGATTTGTTGCAGTCACAGGATACAAATTTCTCTTACCTATTTCATGATATACTCGAGAAGCTGACGACGTTCTGTAGTTCACTCCGGTATTCGACGTAATCACATGGTTTTTTGACAACCTCCAAGCCCCATGCGTCTGCTCAATGGCATGAAGTAACTGCTGCATCCCTCTATGGTATTCCACATTTTTTCGCGCAGGTAACACATACCTAAAACAAAACAAATTTAAAATGTCAATTGATTGTGGATAAACGTATTGAAACTATACACCTACACAGTACACCTTTGATTCGAGAAAAAACATCTAAAATAAGCTAAAAGTGTACGAAACAGGTATAAAATAGGTACTTTTTAGCAAAAATTAGCAAATAAATAGCACCTTCAGACTTGACAAACTTGCCACATACTGCTATAGTCAAAATAGAAGAATTGCGTGCAAAAGGAGGCATCGTAATTCATGATCTTTACATAGACTAACGTCCTACACTGAGGATGGGGTACCTCTCCTCTGTCCAGGACGTTTAGTCTACAGTAGGTAAGGGCACAGAGAGCCAATGCCAATCAGTTGACCACGCCCCTGGCAACGGGGGTATTACTGCGCGAAGGGAGACTTCCATGCGCAACTTGACCCCCGCCGTGGCGTGGTCCTGCTGGGCCGCGCTGATCTTTGTTCTCGCCGCGTGCGGTGAGGACAACAGCCCCAACCCGGCCCCGCCCGTGGACAACCCGGGTGTGGAGAACCCGGACGACCGCGAGATGACCCCGCCCGACGACCGCGAGATGACCCCGCCCGACGACCGCGAGATGACCCCGCCCGACGAGCCGCACATCTCCGACCCGGAGATGAACCGCTTCGCCGAGGACTGCGTGAACGCCGGCGGTGACGTCATGTCGGCGCCCCCGCCGATCGCCTGCAACGTGCGCGGCGACGTGTACGGCCCCGGCGACGAGCTCCCCGACCCCGAGGAGGTCGATGAGTTCGAGATGCTCTCGAACTACCTCGAACGAAGCTGGTGCATCACCCAGGTGGACGGCGACCTCTCATGTGAGCGCCCAACCTGGAACGAGGAGTGGCAGACCTTCGGTCCGTTCCCCGGCTCCCTCGTCGACATCGTCTACGAGGGCTTCAAGAGTCGCAACGACAGCAACTGCTGGCACCAGGACGATGTCATCGCCATGAAGTGGATCTGCATCCCGAACTTCCCGGAAGAGAACTCGGAGATCGGCTACCGGATCTACTACTCGTCCGCCGATGAGCTTCCTTCGGTCGAGGAGATGGCATCCGTGTTCTCGCGGAGCCACGACTGATCCTCTTCACCTTCCCCTCCACCCCACCACCGTCATGACGAAACCCTTCGTCATGACACCCCAATCAAAAAAGCGTCTATCGAGGCGTTTTTTTGATTGTTACATTTTTTACAAAAAAAGAGTAAACATGTAGCTTACTCTTTCAATATTTTTTTTGAATCTTACCTTGTCGGAACCACAATGATCTTTCCAGCAAATTCTACGTATGGTCTGTTATTAAAATTTGGATCATTTGGGTCAGTAATAACGTCAGAAAAATTCTTCTCGCACATAGGCAATTCGCTTCCTCTTATGCTAAAATCATCCCAACACCCCTCATACCCCACCATAGTCTGTGAATATTGTGGAGCAAACATTTGCTTTCTTCCTTCTCCCTCAAGCGAAGCACTTCCAGGGAGATATGGTGTCACAAAGAATCTTGATCCATTCTCTTCTGGTCCTAGGAATAGTGGCTGGTGATATGGCGAATCTTCCACATACAAGACATTTGCACCAAGCCTATATGGCTTATCAAATGCCACACCACTCCTGTTGTAGTTCGAACGATAGTCGGCGCTACACATACCATTACACCACCCCCAGTTATCCTTTACTTGTACGCGAGGTTTAAAGACACACACCTTGTCACCAACACCAACATCATATTCACGCAATTCTCGAATTTCTGCTTCAGAAAATGTGTTATCATTCACAGTCTTTACCCAATCAACTCCACCACTATTGATATCATCCTGAGTACAGGTATATGTGTGAATAAACTCAAAGTATCCCTCATTACATGCCCTTTGACTATCCCCAAAGTATGCTGGGAAGGATTCACCTTCCGCAGGAAGTACACACTCCTGCACTGCATGGGTTTCTCCAGCTGCATCACGCCAGTATTCTATAGGACAGTCAGAATTTTGACTACAGAGCAATTGAAGTACTCCATCCTCATCATTTTCAGAAAGACCACGACAAACACCTATTTGACTTCCGGAAAATGAACTACTCTGACAAAATGGCTTCTGGTTTTTGTAGAGACCTACCTTGTTTTTGTTTACAATAGAGCTTCCATCCTGCCAGTCAACACGAACCTGACGGATAGGCATAGCATCGTGATCAGCAAAGGCAAAAAATTGCAACTTTGCAGGTGCTCTACCACGATAAATCATTGCGTCAACAAAGAAATCAGCGTCTTCATCTTCTTTGTCTTCTGGATACACTCCATCGGCATTATAGTCAGTCGTCAAGTATGTCCTTCCATTTACCGAAACATTATCTTTGGTTCCCGGAGTACATTTTGCGCTATCATTTAATGGAGAACAGGTAACCGGATTGAGAGAATAAATTTGAGGAGGAATGACTTTTCTTATTACTTCATTGCCCTGATTTCCAACTCTTCCTCCGTTTAAATTGAGTGTCTGTCGCAATAACAATCTACCATTCGCATCCAAACCGGAAACATCAAGATTTGTGATCGACTTGTCAACAACGTTATTATTCTCACCAAATCCAACTCTCTTAGAAATTTTACTAAAAAGTCCCTTCAATATACCCGCGGCACGTGCTGTTTCAACGTTTTGTGACAGGTCAATCCCTCCGCTCGTTGCAACATCGTTTCTTTCTATAAACTCAAATGGTGATGCAGGATATACATACATTGCATCCCTTCTATATAGCCCAGCACATCCACGGCTTCCATTTCCTCCAGCGGCATTAACTGGTACTTGTCCATTGATATCCGCCAAATAATCATACGAAAGTAATTTCGAATCACATTTGTACGGAATACCATTGTAGTCTGGATATGCAAAGGATGCACGTGACAAAAGTAATGATCTGTCAGAGCTTTCCAAATCCCGATAACTCATAGGCAAACTACCATACGGAGGATTTGGGAACGCATGTCCAATAAATGAGCTATGCCATCCAGTTGCTGTGTCCTTTTGTGACTCATTCCATGTTATGTTGGTCCATGCTTTGTTAGCGTCACCACTTATTGGATTAATATCTGAATTATGCACACCGCCATAGTCAACACAGATATCATTGAGTTCGGCGACAACTCCCACACTAAAGCCTCCGTAAGCGTAATCATCATCATCCTTTTCAGGATTACAAAATCGTGTAATGTACCCCAAAAATTCACCTTGCTTATTGAAATCCATTCCAATCGCCCAAAAACGACCTCCATTACTTCCTTTGTTTTCACAAATTTCAGAGAAAGGATCAGAACCTTGTATTGGGCGACCAACACGGCCTGTGGTTGCAGTTTTCATAAACTCAGGTTCAAAGTCCCTTCCAAATTCTCCAATACTACCATTGTCAGCTAGCACAGCGACATACCTACGGTGAATTTTGTTTCTCTCGTCTGAAAATGGTGATACTTGATCTGAAATACCCACTCGATAATTGGTAGAATAACCACCGTGAGCAAGATAGTTGTCAAAGCTGAGGAGCCCATCGACATCACTTGCATCGAGCATATATGTCCACCATTTGTTACGAGCTTCTTCTCCACCATCGATGGTAGGATTTACTTGTCTATGTTTGTCTCCATATCTTCCAGGTCCTGAGACAAGCTCCAAATTAGCATGTGACTTGATTGATTGTAACTGCTCAAAGTCAATATACAGCTGCTTGTCATACATGGCAGGAATACTTTGGTGAGACACATTTCCATGATACGAAGTCACCAAAAAGTAAACTTTGCGTATCTGTTTTTCGTTGAGTGAAGCTTCAATATCTGATACGTACACATACTCATTAGAATTTTTCTCCGGAGAGTAGTACTTTGTATTGATTTTTTGGTTTTCGAAATGGGAAAAAATTTCAGAATTTACAAATGACTGGTTAGCAACTTTTGCAAAGTCAACGGTATAGTCTGAAATAAAGCTTCCATCTTCTTTCCACAGCCGAGGAGGATGCATCACAGTACCAATTTCAAATCCTTCATAGTCTCCCCCATTATCACGTCCATCTTGGTTTGAATATGCCCATGTATTTGCGGCAAGCGTATATGGAGCCCATGTGTCAACATTGATTTCAATACTTCCATTGTTAATTTCATATCCACCTGCGGCAGCACCATCGACGTTTCCACCATTACCACCCGCGACTCCCTCTCCCATAACATCGTGATGAGCAGCGCCCCCTCTGTCGTTTCTAAGTACAACGGCATCTTTTGAGATGTTGTACCAACTCCAAATTTGGAGCAAACTCGTGGTCCCTTTTGTCCCAGGACGACACACAACTGCGCGAATATCGCCAGAACCATAGTCTGCATCTTCATCTTCAGAGCAGTCATCATCACCTGAAAGAGGCCTACCCGTATTCTCATCAAAATAGTTGTCTAAGAAATACTTCAAAAATGGCTTTTCACGATCACGTGCCCCATCAAATCGAAGTGGATAATTTGAGAACGTTAATTCAGAAATTTCTGCTATGTCTGTATTGTCAGCGTCAGGAATAACAATATCACCATTATTACCTCCTTCATACATTGAACCTCCCGAAGAGTACCGCGTGTACATGTTGCTGGCATCGTATGCGCCACTTTCCATGGACGTGCTATCGATACAATACACCTCACCACCGGTCGCCGCGCCGGTTGCATCTATGGCATCAATACTTGGATTGTATCCCGCTTCTACATTTGAATTAAAGGTATCATTAAGTGCTGCAGAGATTTGCAGTGGCATCCAAGTGAGACATGGGTATTCCTTTCGTGTCTCGAGTTGTATTGGTCTACTAAAATCTCTTTCCAGACAGTAACCTTCTACACCAATTCTGACTTCTTTTTTCGATAGCTTGTTACAAATCCCCGGTATAGCAGTAGTTTCTGCGGCTTCGCCTGGACGAGCAGATTCTGTGTACACATAGGTACAATCTGCGTCAACATTACATGCCTGACCAGCCAAACCATTTCCCGTACACTTCCCTGCAGGAAAA
The DNA here is from genome assembly GCA_020632445.1 of Candidatus Nomurabacteria bacterium. Lineage (GTDB taxonomy): Bacteria > Patescibacteriota > Patescibacteriia > Magasanikbacterales > UBA922 > 1-14-0-20-39-34. The sequence continues at coordinate 5,901 of JACKFN010000006.1, forward strand.
TTCTTGGTGAGTGGCCAATAATCAGAAGTAATGTCTTCCCCATAATTTACCTTAGTATATCCGCATGAACAATCACCAAACTGGCAAACATTTACCTTTTCAAAGCCTTGTACGTTCTGTATGTGATCTCTTCTAAACGCGAGATTGCCCTGGTTTTCTGCAATGCTACCACTAAATTGCTCCGCAACATAGTTAGGAAACGGACTGTCCTGTTCCGGAAAACTCTTACAGCTACCACCTTCGAGGTATGGAAGGAGATTTGATTCAATTTCTTTCATCCTTTCTACTTGCTGATTGGCATTTAAATCGACAAAATCCTCTTCATCGATACGAATACTTGCAGGGAACTGACCGGCAACCGGGTACAGACAACTTCCCTTGTAACAACGGCCACCGTTGTCTGGTCCACATGCCGTCCAGTTGAGTTCACTTTCGTTCCCTTGCTTACAAGCCCTATCAGAGAACCCTTCATTTCCTTGGTCATCTGGGTCACCGGCAAAAAACCGATCGTCAACTTTGTGACCTATATAGGTAGTATCATAACCCTCTACGGTAATGAAATATTCAAGATTTGGTATTTGTCTCCTGTTATATAAACTATATCCTGTGTACTCAAAACCACTCCATGAAACATTTCTGGTAACATAGCTGTCGTAGTTAAGTGGCTCAAGACCATCGTCAATGCTCTGTGGAGTTACCCAGCTGACACATTCAGTTCCGTCTTCATTTCGTGCATTACACACTCCATATTCATAACACAGCGGCTCATCACGGCCAGAGATTTTAATTTTACTTCGACATTCCAGCCACTCACTACACTGACGATCACGGTTCACCTTGATGATTCTGTTAGCGTCAAGTGTTCGCAAATCATCATTGCTAGGCTCGGTAACGACGTCGACCAAACCATAGTTCCCTTCTTGAAAACTTTTCTGGTAGCTTGCTGCTGAGTTGTATACCCTATTAGGATCTTCGGTATAGTTAAAGAGAACACATCCTTCAGTCTGGCTTACCTGTCCATCACATTGTCCTTCTTTGTCAATAACTTTGTCATTGTAAATAAAGTAATATGGTTCTCCATTTGGATGCTCTGCAGAGGTGTCTTGTGGATCGATAAATTCACCGCACATGTGCTGTTCAAGTGGACATGAACCGACAAAACCGTCGTATCGGGGTGATTCATTAGAAAAAATTCCAAGCGCTTCTCCAACAGGAGTGTCCCGCCTCACAAAAAGTGGATCTCGGTAACAGGCTACTGGATCAGCAGTGTTACAGGTTCGAGCGCGCTCTCCATCTGGAGCCTGTCCACAATCAGCATCGGCCTTACACAACACATCACTGTCATGAGAACAGGTGCCCACTCCCTGGATGTACCAACCGGGAGTTCCACCTTCTGGCTGCTTGTACTCACAAATCTTGTTTCCAATAACTGCCGGGTCTTTGAAATATATATCAGCGTCCAAACTGAACGTTGAACAACCTAGCTGATCGGCACGACAGAGCATCTGAGAATAATTTTCAGGTCGATTCATGACATACACATCCTCAAACTGGTAAGCTGACGCCTGGTCATCACGAGGAAGAACCTGTGCCTGCTGCCCAACCTTAAGACATCCGACCTCATTTGACTGACAAGCAAAGTCCTGGCGAGCTGTCATATATAGAGGACTATCAGCCGGTGTATCTGCCGGAACGTAAATACTGGCAACATCCAAGATAAGTCTATTTTCTGCTGGCAAACCATCTCCAATTCTCCGCAGATCATCTGCATCAGCACCATCAGGCACAACCACTTGCTCGCCATTTATTTCTACTATTTCCAGTGTTTGATCAATGATAACATTGTTTGGTATATGACAAGTTGTCTGATCTGGAGCGACTTCACATTCAAAACTTTGACCATCGTACAGCACCTTACATTTGTTTGAAAGTTCTCTTTCGCGAGATGACATCTCACAAAGCGTGTTGTATACGTGTGCCAAGTCATCCCCTGTCTCAAAGTCATTGGCTTCCTGTGAATATGAGTTGTAAGTGTCATACATTGGAATACAACCAACAGCATTTTCGCGGCACAGTTTATCAAACCCACTTGTAAACACGATCCCCGTATCACCTTCGACATTGGTAAATTGATATTGAGAACAACCAAGTCCCTCTCCAGGAAGACCATCAGTTGGATTTGCGTCACAAGAAAGTGGAACACTCGCGCGAACATTTTGTCCTTGATACTCTACAATGGTTTCCCAACTTCCCTTGATTCGGTATACCTTCTGAGTTGATGGCGAAAGCGAAAGTTTATCAATAAAGTATGGTTGATTTTGGTCGTCGTTGCTGACAAATACAAGGTTAAGTTCTTGAGAAGCATCTCCACCAAAGAGTACCGGACCCAAAACAACTTCTCTCCAATTATCTCCAACGGACACTTCTTCTACTTCTTGCTCTGCAATATTATAGGTAAACCGTCCCATTTCCTGACCACCTTGCTCAAAATAAATATCAACCGCTTGCGCAACACCACGTGTCCAGAAACGAAGCTCATACCCGGTAGTATTGTCTGATTTGAGCATACCTCCATCAATATGATACTGCGCCCGCACAGCGCTGATCTGGAGTGAATGTTCATTTGGACTAAGTCCCTCTGCTGCAATCTGTAAATCATTATCATTTTGCGCTGCAAAACCACCCATAGCTTCTTGCAATGACTCTTCATTTCCGAAATCATCGGCCTCAAAATCATGTGAGAAAATCGGCGCTGCGACATTGTTTCCACCATTTCCAACATACTCTCTACACATCGCAGCATCAGGGTTACAACTTTCGGTTCCCTGACCACCTTCAATAGCCTCGTAAATACACACTCCATTTTCATATTTTCCGCCCCCCTGACATCTTTGACATACCGGCTCGTCAATTGGAAGATCAAGGTTTTGATTTTCGAGTTGAATTTGGCTTGGAGCTTCCCAAAGACCTCCCCATTGCTGACAGACGTCCTGATCACCTGCACCAGAGACATTTACATCAATATAAAGCTCTGCGTTGGTCTTTCGAAATGGATTACACTGCGCTGATATTTCTACCGTCTTGGTAACCAAACGATAATATTCCTGGTTATCATCATCAAAGAACCGCAAACACTGCGTTGACCCTTGGTTGTCAGGATTAATATTGTTGATACGATTGTTATACGTCTCTTCATTACAAAGTTCAAGATATCCAGCGATAACTGCAGGGTCAAAACTATCATAAGCAGGAGATCCTACTGGGAACACCTCATCAAGCTGCGCTTGAACAAGACCATCAATAGCACCACGCTGTGCCATGCGAGCTAAATAATCATGTACCTGATCATCGATCTGCAAAAGCCTATGAGTTCGAAGTCGCTGTCCATCGTCTACAGAAGCTTCCCACGTATAGAATGTTTTTTCATTTTCACGATTGGCGTCTGGCTGCTCACAAAAACGAATCTTCTTGAAATATGCTTCACGCTCACCGGCACCAGCGGAGAGATCGGTAAATTCTTCACATCCAACGTCTTGCGCTCGACACTCGCCGGCATTTTGACTGTATGGATTGATGTACATTGGGAATTTTTCTGACTCAAATTGTACCCCCACTTGTCTGTACGCACTGTAGCCAAGACACTCCTGGTTACAAGAACTTCCTCCGACAATTCCCGGCACGAGTGGGTTGGCAGCAACATCTCCGTCCACGGTAAGCGGAGTAAATGCCTGACATCCCACCTCCTGCTCAACACAAACCTGTGAAAACTCTCCACACGCAGGATTATTTGGAAGGTCATTAATTACTTGCGCGAGCGTAGTTGGCCAATCAATTTCTGGAGTAGACCGATCAATATCGTAACAACCCAAATAGTCTGGGGCCTTTTTGAGGAACAGACGTGTCTGGTTGCTTGCATCTGGATTAGTATAAAAAGCACTACAACCTTCTGCTTCTTGGTTTGCACAGTAGTTTGAAGAGACTTCACTGTTGAGGTAGAGGCTTCCGTTTCTTCCAAGAAGTTTTAAGTCAACATTAGATGCCGTTTGGTAACTATCAATCCACTGACCATTCTCATCTTGCTCAAGCGCATAGGCAAGACATCCACTTGAATTTGCATCACACTGAGCGTAGTCAACGGTTCTTGCCAAGTATGGTGTTATTTGACCGGTAACCTGATTGGTATAGGCCTTACAAGTCGCATTTTGCCACTCACAACTATCAGCGCCTGTTCTCCAAATATTTTCTTCTTTGAGACAATATCCGTACGCCTGTGGAGTAACACACTTTCCACTTTCATTTTCATAAATACAGGTAGAAATGTCTGCGCATTCTGGTTTACGAAGTGCCAAATCCGGCGCCAAAAGCTCAGGACCATACACTCCCATTTCACACTTATGGAGCGGAGCACGAAGTACCCAATTTGGATTGAGTATTCGACACCATCTAAATTCTGGATCACCAAGCCTCGAAGTATCCAAAAGTTTTTCTCCGGTATCTCCATCAATATCATCAATACCATCTCCATTATCATCAACATATGGACAATCATCAAATCCCTCGATAACTTCTTTGAGCGTTGGTGGCTGATCTGGGTCAGAACGCAATGCGGCTATCTCAAATCCAAGAGGCAATATTCTTTGTCTACGAAGTTTTTGGAGGTTTGAGTAACAATACGCACCATTGTAGCAGTCCTTATCGTTATGCTCTGCTTCATTTACCGGAGAAATTAATTTCCAACTACCATGGAGATACTCGGTTCCATCACCACTACCATTGAGATTCATCGCCTGAGCAATCGTCATTGGCTCAGAATTGTTGGCAATATCAAGAGCCTGCGCAAAATCATCATCGATTACACAGTTATTAAGACCCGGATTATCTGGACATGTTCGCATATCCTGCAAAATATCCTGTGATCCTACCGGAAGTGGATTGACGACCTTCAAGAACGAAAATTCTTTTTTGGCACGCTCACGTGGGTCTATGGCACTGGTATCATTTTCAAATGAAAGCCCCTGAGCTCCCCTACCTGGATCTGGATAAAGACCTTTGTTGAAGATTTTATCAAGCATCTGATTTGCCAAGGTGTTCAAAAAGACAGAAGCCGCCATGGGGAAAATCTGCCATGCCTCGGCAGCATACAAACCAGTTATTTGACTGGTAGTGACTTCTCCTTCGTGTTTTGAGGTGTTGACCTTCGATTCTTCTTTGATGGTTTGAGCTGGAGAGAGAATTTTTCCAGAGATAAGACTGGTCAAACTCTTAAAACCATCCCCTTCTTGTCTATCCAGCTTGGCCGACTCTGATCGACTGGCACGGCTCTCATCGATCTGTGCAATACCATCAAGCGCAATACCAAAATCGGAATCACTTACTTGAAATGAAGTCGCAAAAACCTCGTCCATAAAACGAGATCCACCTGGTCCATATTTTCTTTCAAAGGTTTCCTGACTCCAACCATCTTTCAATTTTTGCCAGTTACAAGCACTACCATTTTGGCCAGCTTTAGCATCGGCATAAGCATTTCGAAGACCAATACGAAGGTTAATAAGCAAGTTGGCGTCTGGAATTTCACACAAATTGAGCCCAGCCTTTTTTCCGATGGCTTCTACGGTTTCTGCTACGGCGTCACCAGCGGCCTGACCCAGGTAATCCCCAAACGAATCTTGGTGCACGAGTGGGTTTTTTCCTTTTCCACCTGAAGAAATGTATACCGCTGAATTGTAGGCCAAATCACGCGCATACCGAGACGCAGCGTTTACAAGTACCTGCAATGCACTGGAATACAAAGCATCCCAAAATGACGCCTTCACGTCTTTTTGAGTCATGTATGCAACCACGTCAGGAGCTCCAGTAATAGCATAACTTCTTTGGGCATACAAAAATGAGCCCATCACCTGTATGATCAAAAATACACCGATAAAGAACGCGAGGAAAATTTTTTTGGTCGTGTTTTTTTGCATACAGTCCTAACTATGATTCGTTAGAGCCCTGATCGGCACTCTGCTCTCCTGTTGGCTCAGTAGATGTGGCTGTCTGAGCAGTAGGATCTTGTGGTTTATCTTTTTCAACTTCCTGGTTGTAAAATTCTTTAGCCATCTCAATTAGAGCCTTATCAGATATCTTGTCAAGTGTTTCTTTGTCGATTTTCCCAGAATTAAGAAGTGCTTGTCTGATTTGTGCCGGATCACCAATAAATGCTTCTACATCGGTATACTGAAGGGTTCCTACCTGCTGACCTTGCGCTACCCCCAAAACCGTCAATGGATCCTGAGCAGTACCAACTCCGTTGACGAGCTGCTCGGTTCCTGTTGGGATGACATAGGTAGAAGTAATGTCACACGGCTCTCCCTCTGGACACAAAGGATCAGTTCCCTGATCAACCTCTTGCATATCGGGAAAGCCATCAGAATCAGTATCCTTGATGTATGGACTCGTGCCGTAAAAATTCAATTCCTCAAAATCATTGAGCCCATCTTGATCTGTATCAATACTCTGAAGTCGAATTTGCTCATCAATCACACTGCTTGCATCCTCATAGTCTTGTGCAGAAAGCTGCACAGAAAATGGTGAGAAAATTTGTCTTTGGAAGTAGAACCACCCAAACAGTGCAAAGCATACGACAAAAAGCAGAAGAAAAGTAAACCCAAACTTCTGCTCGCTTGTAAATCGGCTTGGTTTTGACTGCGGAGTTGGCAAGCCAGCCATAGACATTTTTGTATAGAGAAATTATACCAAAAATCTCAGAATGCCACAACTCAAATATTAAGTTGTACACATCCTGTGTACAAAGCATTGAAGTATACAAAAAATCCTTTACCGTGGCAAGGATTCCGTGTAATCTTTGATGTGTTTTACTTAGAAAGTACTTGCGCAAGTGCCTTCCACTGCGCCATACTCAGCTCCTGGGCGCGCACTCGACTATTTCCGGTGATCTGCTCAAGCAACTCTCGTATGAGCGCCTCTTCTTTTTTGATCCCATGAGCCAAGTTCTTGGCGAGCTGCTTACGCTTATTGCTAAAACCGGCCCTGGCCAAAGTAAAAAATGCCTCACTTACCTCTTGCTTTGGATAAACATCTATATGCACCACAGCAGAATCTACCTTTGGTGCCGGCCAAAAACAACCACTCGAAACCTTGGTAACGACCTTTGGGATGCCAAAATATTGTACACAAACAGAAAGCAAACTCATTTCTCCCGGCATGGCGCAGATACGCTGTGCGACTTCTTTTTGAACCATAACGGTAATTGATTGTGGTTTATTCGGGAGTTCAAGCAGAGTACGCAAAACATTTGAGGTAATCTGGTATGGAAGATTCGCAACCACTTTGTACGGTTTTCCTTTTTGCAGTGATTCATGACTCGGTATGGTACTGAGTGCATTCCCCCATATGACCTCAAAGTTTTCATGTTCGGTCAACACTTTATCCCAGTATGGGTGGAGTTTTTTTTCAATTTCAAAAGCAATAAGCTTTTTTGCTTTTTCCAAAAGTGCAAAAGTAAGCACACCAAATCCGGGACCTATTTCTACTATGGTATCCTCAGCAGAAACCCCGGCAGCTTCGAGCATTTTTTTGATAGGAGCATCTGTAATGAGGTAATTTTGACCGTATTTTTTGGATGGTGAAAGACCGTACTGCTGGCACAGTGCCTTGAGATAGGTCGGTTTATACAAGTCTACAATCATAAATCCAACTTTCCAGTCAACAACGTTCTGTTTAGACTTTAGTTTTTTTCCTTTTTATCCTCATCAATTGCCATGTTTAGCCCATCGGTACCATACCGATTGCTGGCATTCCACAGAATCCAACCACCATCAGTATGCTTTTCTATCACATCAATCTGAGTGCGAATCTTTTGGGCATCATAAACAGCACCCAAATGAAAAGCTTGAATCCATGGCCGCGCCTTTGCGCGCTTCTCTTCAAAGTATGGCATTCCTTTTTGCATTCCGTTTTCAAAAACAAGTCCAGGATGGTCTGCAGGATTATCAAGGTTAAGATGCCCTGAGGGATAATGCGACGGATACATCATTGGCATAATATAGTCCACATGATCGACGGCATCTTCAAGCCTTTGTCCAATAGACATACCATCATGTCTTTCCATCACAAACCCAAACATATCAAGTGACGTATAAACTGGTACTCCTTCCATTTCTTTGGCAATATTTGCATAGAATTGTTCCATGACTTCATATTTAGGAGTGTCTCCATTGGTATATGCCACCAAACTCATATTTCCATCTGACGGAAAGCGCACATAGTCAAAATTAATTTCATCAAAACCAAATGCTGCCACTTCTTTGGCAATCTGCATGTTGTAATCCCAAACTTCCTCTTTGGTAGGATCTACCCACGCAAGGCCTTTGTGATCCCGCCACAGACCACCATTTTTGCTTTTAATCGCCCATTCTTGTTTCTTTTCTGCCAAAATTGGATCCTGAAACACGGTCTGACGAGCGATCACATAAATACCTTCTTCGTGCAACTTGTCGACAATAGCCTTTGGATCTTTGAGGCGATCATCTTCGAGACCCAATTGATTCACAAGCTCTATGTCACTGTCATAAAGTACCAACCCGCTATAGTCTTTGACATCAATCACAATAGCATTAAGCTCTGTTTTGTGTATCAAATCAATCATGGCATTAAGTTTTTGATCTGAACCAGCAGAGTATGCCGTCAAATACAATCCCTTGACCTCTCGCGCCTGCGCCTTTCCCATGTATTTTTGACGCATCTGTCTAAACTTTCCATGCCTGGCACGCGCCGAATCGGCAGAAATTTGTGACAAGCCATTTACATAGGTTTGTGTATAGATATGAGACCAAGTCACCGCTACTCCGGCAAACGTACCGACGCAAACAATAATCATAGCAGCCAAAAAGCTATGAATCTGTCTTTTCTCTTTCTTTTGTATCTCTTCTGGCTCGTAGGTATTTTCATCCATACTCTGTTTTTATTGAGCGATGGTTGTAAGTTGCTGTGTAGCGGTATTTTCAAAAGCATCACGAAGTGTCACTTCAAAAACATACTCCCTACCGGTTTCAAGACCATATACTTTCCACAAACGCTGTGTCTTGAGTATATTACTATTTGCTATTGGCTTACCATTTACAATGACGTTCACCGCGGTAGGCTCACTACTGAGAATCTGCAGCGTGTGGTAGTCCGCACTGATGTGATCCAGACTCAAACCTTGAAAACTGGGATTAACACTGTCCCTTTGAGAATCATAGGAAGTAATGGTAACGCGAGCGATGGCATGTTGCGCAGTAATTTCGTTACTCACAAGGGTAACGACATAATCGTCCACGCTCTCAAAACACTGCACGAAGGTATAGTCCTTGTAATCGCGTGAGGTAATAAACTGTGAAGTCACAGAGTCTTCTTGATTGATTTTTATGCCAAGTGGATATGCGAATACGGAATTAAGTGTCTTTGCGTTGACGATCACAGAGTAACATCCCGCCTGAGTTGGACGAAAATTCACATAGGCAACCGAGCTTCGGTTAATCCCTGCGTAGGCAACATTGTACGCAATATTACTTCCACGAATCTGCGTTGGTGCAAACGTCCAAGTCAAATCACCCGTAGCAGAATTGCAATCATTGTCTATTCCATCGCCATTAACCTCAACAGCCCCAGGATTCACACTGGCATTCACGTCATTACAGTCAACCGGCACAGCGTATCCATCGCCATCCTGATCACTATCTTTGGTGCTACTATCACAGTCATTATCTTTGCCGTCGTAAAAAATTTCTTTTCCTCCTGGTCGCACATCAGGATCATTGTCATTACAGTCAAACTGCACAAGCGACCCATCACCATCAGCGTCTTGAAGCTGATCAAGATCCTCCAAAATCACAATGAGTTTGTCGATATACAAATTGTTATCAATTGGTGGATCATACACATCGTTGGTAAATTCCATTCTGATGACATGCATACCTGCCCCTACCTTTGTAGACGCTTTGTACCTTTTGAAGCCGGCAGAATTGACATCAAAAGTCCCAATGACCACGCCATCAACACTAAGTTTCATCTGGGCGTTAAGTCCTTGAAAAATATCACCACGCGCTGCAACCTCAAAACCATACTTTCCAGGAAGCAGCTGAACACTTTGTTCTACATAGCCATTACTATAGAGTGCAACAGAATCAGAAAATCGCTCAGAAACATTCGCCACAAGATTCGCCATGTTTTCTGCTTCAAACTGGATGATTCTATTATTTCCATTGTCAGTTGTTCCAGCATTACAGTCATCATCAATACCATTTCCTAAAATCTCACTTCCACCCGGATTGATGCGAGCATTATTATCATCACAATCCACCTCTACCGTAAATCCATCACCATCATTGTCAAATGAGTAAAAGATAAACCTATCATTGTTTGAGGTCATGAAACTGCGAATCTGCGAACGCTTTGCGTTTCCGGCAGCGTCTTTTGATTCGATCTGGTAATAGTACCTCTTGTTACGAATAAGATTCGGCAAAATGACGCCGTGTGACTGAGTAAGAAATCCTGTTCCAATTTCACTGGTCATGCTTTCAGTAGTCAAACCATAAAAGACGGCGGAACTTGCAGGTTCACTGGTTTGCCAGATAATACGCGCCTGCCCGGTAGTGATGTTTGTTTCGAGGATATTAAAGATTTGTGGCTGCTTGAAGTCAGGTGAAACAATGTCACCGCCCAGAAGTTTTCCATGTGCAAATAAATACATTTCACCTTGTCCAAGGAGCGCATTAAACTCCCGAACAGAGAAATACTGAAGTGGGCTGCCTGCGTAGGAAAGGTTGGCACTTCCATACTCAAAAGCTCTTCGAGCATCGCCCATGAGTTCGGCATTACCAGCTACATAGGCATGAGCAGCAAAAGCGTCTGCATACGCCAAGACGTCAGCGTTTGCAAGCTTTGATTGTGCACCATTTGCGTCGCACGCAAAATATTCATAGTTTTGTGCGCCATACACGAATCCTTTGAGCAAACTCGCACGAGACACGACCAAGTCCACCGCCTTTTGATCCACCAAAATGGCATTATCTTTGGAAACTTGATAGTAATGAGCTACCGCACTGATAGCCCTGGCCTGCTCAAGACTTGCCGCACAGGATTTGTCGAGACTTCCGGAAGCATTCACCGTCCAGAGATATTCTACAAGCCGTCTTGCCAGAGTGAGGTATTCCCTGTCACCAAGCTGCTCATATCCGGCGATGAGTGCCTCAAGTGCTCCGGCAGTGTCATCGTTCAAACCGATCGTCACATCCTCTCGACACGTATTATCGCACTGTTTCAAAAGTAATGTCTGTGCCAATGCTGGATTATCTCTATATTCTAAATGCGTAAGACGATAGTACATATTATCCAGGATCTCTCGTCCAGTTTGCTCAAGCATTGGATCCGCGGTCTCTTTAGCCATTGCTAAAATTGCTCCTACCTTTTGCGCCTGCTCAAGGCTTGTACCAAATGAACCTCTATGCACATTGTTGCTCCCAGCATCCTGGAGAGTAAAATCATAAACACCACCCTCATACCAACGACGATCAGCATATTTTCCTTCAATTTGACTATGATGAACATCAATATCAGCGCTATGTCTTACCCCGGCGCGCAAAAGCGTATACCACAGGTCTTTTTGCTCGTCACTGAGTGTCCGTTTTGACTGTCTATACATTCCACCGAGCACGTCCCCGGGAAGATTTGATGGAAGCTGACCAGCAGCGCCACGGAGTGGGATATCACCATAGTCTATCATGCCATATAAATTGTTTTTTTGTATATCATCAAAAACACTGACTGCCTGTGACAATCCTGCGTTAAAGTTCTCAGGTCTTTGTATCTGTGTACTCAGAGCTGATTCGTATCCACTAAAATTTTGCCAATAACTACCGGCAATATATGGAAAATCTGTGACTTCAAGATCAAACCGCAATGGGTACTGGAGACTTTTTGCAACGTCTTGCACGTCTTGTGCTACGTCAGTGTGGTACCGAAGATAAAAACTGTGTGTTTTGTACTCACCTTCACGAAGCTCAAACTGACCGGAAAACTCTGCTGGAAAAAGACCAACTTCTAGACGATTATTTTTCCCACGAAAAGCCTTTGGAAAATTCTGCCACGCATCTTCCATAACGAGTGTGATATTGCTGGCATCAAACCAACCTTCCATCTGATCAGCACCACGAAACCGTGACTGATCGATCTGTATAGTCGTCCCCTGGGTAGCGCTTCCTGACTGAAGCCTGGCATTTCCTGATATACTTTGGTACTGGGGGGTACCGCTTGAATCTTGATACAAAATAGCAGTGTTTTGGTATACCCCACTCAAAAGGCTCTGTGTATCACCATGATAATTTGGGATAGCGTATTTGTTGATTCCTTGCCCAATCAATGACAAAGAAAGATCGTCAAACTTCATAGCCCCAAGTGATCCATAATCTGTGCTATGTGGATCAACGTGACCAAGTGCTCCTCGATTTTCCAAACGAAAATCAACTTTTACAACAGCAGAATTTTTATAAAACTGCATTCTGGTGGTAAACCCGAGGTTATCCTTGATGACACCTTTGGCAATGAGCGAAATTTTGTTTGGACCGAACTGGTGCACTTCAATATCGGCCGAAGATGCGTGATAAATACCGTCAAGAAGTATCCCATAATTCTTGGCATTGACATCAGAATAATACACACGATTAGAAAGACTTCCATCAAAAATGCTCACCAAGTCAAAGAATCGAAACTCGGTTTTTGAAATTTCAAATTCTGCAATCCCCGTATTAATGGTAATCCCCTCAGCATCGTTTTTGGTGACACGAAGTTTGCTCTCTACAAAGCTCTTCGTACCGTATTGCAGGTCAAACTTGGCCTTTTCTTTTGGAGCCATGTTTACCAGTGCATCGACATGAATCCATGAAATTGGCTTTGATGGGTCATCTGGTGATCCTCCATGTCGACCCACGATAGTAAACTGAGCAGCCACCTCAGCAGACTCTTTCATCAGCTGAAGATCACGTATATCACGAATATTTTTTTCTTTTGGAATAGGCAATGACCAACTTAGCGGCATATTGACGCGTGGCGCATCCAAAACATTACGCACAGTAGCGCTTACAATCACTCCAGAATCCACTGCATCCACATCAACAACTCCCATGGGAAAAAACACGAGCAGAGTCAAGAAAAGAAAGGAAAAAACTTTTTTCATAGATTAGAGTTTAAGTTGCGCACCGATATCATAAGAAAATGAGACCGGAAGGGTTACATAGCGATCCTTTCGAAAAGAAAGCTTATTCCAGGTTTGCATGTCGGCAATATGCCTTCTCCTACCATTTTCCAAAACATACAAATCCGGTCGATCTTGGTATTTTAGGATCATACCATCAGGATGGCTGTCACCACTTCCAAGCGTACCAGCAAATGCCAATTTTTCAAGTACCCTGATATCAACGTCTTCTATCCAATTCCACTCAAAACCGAGCCTACTGAAATTTTCAGCATCAGCAATCGCATAGCGTTTCCCTTTGAGTACTAAATATACTCGAGGGTCGTCGACTGACTTAAACAAGCTTCCGTCGATTGGTGCATATTGTGGCCCCCAAGGAAGAAAACCAAGTGGGTGATCCGCAATGGCACGCAATCTCGCAGCAGTCGTCACCTGTACCGCACTCCAGTTATTAAAGTACGAAAAGTAAATCGATGCATTCTTGATAGGCCGTTTCATACAGTCACTGGAAATATAGTACACTGATGAGCTTTCTGGTGACTTGTATGGGGTTTCTTTGCTCAAACTGCAGGCAACTTCTTTATCGACAGAGATAAATTCTTCTCCGGTCTCAATACGAAGTGTATCCGTTGATCCTTGCTCAATGGCAATTGCCGGTGACACCACCAAAAGGCTAAGCAAGAGAAAGAAAAAATACTTCATATGACTATTTCTGGTATAATTATTTCTCCCTGACGCAATATGTGTACGTCTGGGGTAACTTTAACAATGGTAGAAGGAAGCTTTTCCGGGAGCACTCCTCCATCTATCATTATATCAGGTTTTTTCACTTCTTGCTCAAATTGCGCTTTTACATCCACAATACTGTAAGCACTCTTTCCCCCAAAAATATTGGCTGAGGTTGCAACCAGTGGCACCTGTAAATGCTCCATCAATTTCTGAACAAAAGGATGCTTTGATATCCGAAAGGCTATGGTCCCGTCACGTGCAAGGACGCCCTCTGGCAGAGAAATATCGGGAAGTGCCTTTGCAACAATCGAAAGTGGTCCGGGCCAATACATCTGTGCAAGCGTATCAATCTGGGGCGTCCACGCAACATAGTCCCTAGCCATTTCTTGATCTTTCATGACAACCAGCACGCTTTTTGTTTTTTGTTTTTTCTTTATTTCAAAAATTTTCTCAACAGCATCTGTGCTGGTAGCATCAGAGCCCAAGCAATAACAAGTCTCCGTGGGGAATACGAGAGTCGCTCCACCGGCAATTTGTCGAGCTATGCCTGGTATGTCAACATTTTCTTCTTGGATTACTTGCATGCGAGTAATTTATCAATCATGGCACTAACGTTTTGATACATTAGGGTGTAGACTTAAGATACTTCAAATAGCTTTCTATAAATGGCATGAGATCTCCATCGAGTACGGGATCCGGCTCCTTGGTTTCATGACGAGTGCGAACATCTTTGATCATTTTGTAAGGATGAAGCACGTACGAACGTATTTGGTTTCCCCACTCTGCTGATTTGTGCTCTCCCTTGAGTTTCTGCTGTTTTTCAAGTTCTTCTTGTTCTTTGAGCAACATCAGCCTGCTGCGCAATACTTTCATGGCCGTTTCTTTATTTTGCAGCTGTGAACGTTCATTTTGACACTGCACGGTGATGCCTGTAGGAATATGTACAATGCGCACAGCTGAATACGTGGTGTTGACGCTTTGCCCACCCTTTCCTCCTGACATAAACGTATCGACACGCAAATCCTTATCTTCAATTTTTATATCCGTATCAGACTCAATTTCTGGTATAACTTCTATCCCGGCAAACGATGTATGCCGCATACTTTCTGCATCAAATGGTGAAATTCGCACCAGACGATGTGTCCCATGTTCCGACTTGAGGTAACCATACGCATAACGGCCAGAAATGCGCATGGTGGCAGACTTGATGCCTGCCTCACCGCCAAGTGACTCATCCAAAACCTCCACTTTCCACCCCTGCTTTTCAGCAAAACGCACAATCATACGCATAAGCATTTGCGCCCAATCCTGCGCTTCGGTTCCACCGCTTCCTGCATGGAAGGAGACAAGTGCGTTGCATACATCGTACTTTCCATCCATGAGCGCCCAAAACTCCATCTTTTGGTATGTTTTTTCGCATTGTCCCAGCCCTTCTTCCAGTTCTCGTGTCAGCTCATCCCCCTGCTCCATCTGACCAAGTTCAATCATGTCTGCTACATTTTGTTGCAGGTCCTCAAAATCCTTCACCTCTGTTTCCAAATCGGCAAGCTCTTTGCTTACTTTTGCGGCTGTTTGTGGGTTGTCCCAAAAACCAGGCGATGTGGCCTTCTTCTTGAGAGAGGCTATATCTTCCTTTTTTTGACTGATTCTAAGAATTTCGCTCAGTTGAACCAATTTTGTGTTCAACTCATCGAGTTGTCTCAGTAGTGCGCTGCTTTCCATATGCTTTCACTATAGCCTAAAATTAGAGGAATATCAAGGGGATACCACAGACATGCCAAACGCACATATACACCCCCTCTTGATGACTTGACCTCTTTTTTATTTCTGTGTAAAATACTGTCGACCGAGGGAAAGAGGTCGGGCCAACAAACCGGGACCTGTACCCGTGACCAAATGCCAGCTCACCGCGAGTGAGACGCTAGCGGCCACGCTCTTCAGAACCCACCTGCCTACCGGTGACCTCTCCCTCCCTCGGTCCCATAAAAAAACGCCTTATTCCTAAGGCGTTTTTTGTTTGGCATTTCTGGAATCAAGCATTCGTTTCCATACAAACGAAACATACGCTATGAAAAACAGTATAAGGAGTATCGCACCAATATTATTATGAAACAAATTTACCGCGAATTCAGGATCATAGTACGCACCGACCAAGAGGATCAAAAGTACTCTTATGCTATTAACCACGAAAACGAGGAGTAAACCCACAATGAAACTCACAACAACCCTCCAAGTGATAAACCGATACCCTTTTTGTGATCCCATGAGTAAAAGTGTAGTAAAAAGCACAGTAAAAGCCAAAAGTGAGTGTATGCCCGCGCAGGGTGGACCAATATACGCGCTAAAGTTCTGTACTTGGACATTGAACGTCTCAAATCTCATCGTATGCTCAATATGAAAAAGACTAAACATGAGTTTTAAACCATACATGGTAACGAGCGAGGAGTACTCCCAAAAGTAATCAATGAGAATTGGTGCTAAAACAAACGGAATCAAAATCAACAACAAAATGCTAAGCTCTGTCTTAAACTGTACAAAAAATTTTCTCCCAAATATCCCCAGAAGTACAAAAATACTTCCGATAAGTAAGACAATATATTCGGCAAATATAAGATCGACGTCATTTTCTAGAAATCCAATCTTTTTTATAGGGAGAAAAAAGAACAATGCCCCAAAAAGTAAAAAGATTATGTTGTATGTTGTCTTTTCAGTTTTGCAATGTTGCTGAATTTTTTGAAAAAAGAAGAGAAAAAAAGCGGTCAGAAGAACAAAAGGTAAGTAGGTAACAAACCCATCAGAAATTTGAAGCTTGTACCCATAATACCTCTGCGTATACCAAAAATGCACAAAAGACAATACAAATGGCACAATCACAGCAAAAACACAGCGAGAGAGGACTCGCCGTGTTAATTTGCTTCTCAAGTCAATGGCAAGACGTTTCATGTTTGCTGTTACCCAGAACTGCCAAATGCTGTTCCATCCATTCCACTATCCCTATTTTGCTTCAAAAATACTAACATATATCCTACAAGAATTGCCATCACCATGACGTACACAATATCTTGAAACTCCGGTACCCCACTACTCGCTGTTTTCAAAGAAATTTGGTCGATATCGTGTGAGCCCGTCATGGTATTACATCCCATATCACACATAACAACACGAACATAATAGTGGGCCGATGCATCAGTATTTACCTGAGTGGTCGCCCAATCACCCGGAGCCGTAAAACTCAATGTCACTATTCCAGTTGCATTAAAAGCCCCAGAGTCGTTAGTTACGGAAAGCGACGACCAAGATGATCCATCCCAATATTCAAAATCCGTAGAAGAAATCGACCAAGAAGAATCGTGTGTCTCTGCAGAAATATACATGTAGATCTTATCAAACTTTGCGGCTCCACCAAAATATATCTCCCAACCTCCACCACTTGGCCATGACACATCAGCTGCCGTTGCGCTATTGGCATCCGTGGTATCATCAACCCAATCAAGTATATCGTATGTCCAATACGAACTAAGATCTGCATCTGCACCACTTATCGGAGTGGCAAAGACATTTATCGGTCCCAAAAGCAGAATAAGCGAAAAAATGGCTGCAAAAATTTTTCTACACATATGTTTAAAATGAGTTTACATAATTATACCAGTTTGCCCAAAAAAAAGAAACTCCATTTATGGAGTTTCCTTTCTAATATATACGCGTATTTACATCATCCCCATTCCTGGCATTCCACCGCCCATTCCGGCTCCATGTGAATGTCCCTCATCCTTGGTAGGAAGCTCAGCGACAACTGCCTCGGTGGTAAGAATCATACCGGCAACGGATACAGCATTTTGAAGCGCGCTGCGTGTTACCTTGGTAGGATCAATGACCCCAGCAGCAATCATATCTTCGTAGTTACCAGTCGCAGCATTGAATCCAAAGTTTCCATCATTTTTCTTAACTTCTCCAACCACAACGGCTCCTTCAAATCCCGCGTTTCGCGCAATGATGCGAAGTGGCTCTTCGATAGCACGTTTGAGAATCTCGGCGGCAATCATTTCTTCATCAGAAAGATTCAAATCTTCAAGTGCCTTTGCAGCGCGGATAAGTGCCACTCCACCACCAGGGACAACTCCTTCTTCTACGGCCGCCTTGGTTGCTCCTACAGCATCTTCAATTCTGTGCTTTACTTCCTTCATTTCTGTTTCAGTAGCCGCACCGACTTTGATGACCGCAACTCCACCTGCTAGTTTGGCAAGGCGCTCAGCGAGCTTTTCACGATCAAACTCTGAATCTGATTGCTCTATGAGCTTACGAATCTGCGCAACACGAGCCTCGACAGCAGCAGCCTCTCCATGACCTTCGACAACCGTAGTGTTTTCTTTGGTAGCGACTACCTTACGGGCACGTCCAAGATCTTCGAGGGTAACTCCATCAAGCTTGAGCCCAACTTCTTCGGTAATCACCTTTCCTCCAGTCAAAATCGCGATATCTTGAAGCATGTCCTTTCGTCTGTCACCAAATCCAGGAGCCTTTACGGCAAGGACGTTAAAGGTTCCACGAATCTTGTTGACCACGAGCGTAGCAAGTGCTTGTCCTTCGACATCTTCAGCGACAATAACCAATTCTTTTCTTCCTGCTTCGGCAACTTTCTCCAGAACCGGAAGAATTTCTTCAACAGAACTAATTTTTTTGTCAGTTATCAAAATAAATGCATCTTCGTATTCTGCCTCCATTCGATCAGCATTGGTAATCATGTATGGAGAAACATATCCTTTGTCAAAGCGCATTCCTTTGACGGTTTCGATTTCCATACCAAATGACTGCGACTCCTCTACGGTAATCACACCATCTTGTCCTACTTCCTTCATAGCCTCGGCAATCTTGGTACCGATTTCTTTGTCATTGGCTGAAATAGAAGCCACATTAGCAATTTCATCTTCTTCTACTTGCTTTGAAATATTTTCTTGAAGTGCCTTTACCATTGCTTCGGCTGCTTTGTGGAGTCCACGATTGAGTGCTACAGGATTTGCTCCAGCAACCACATTTTGCATTCCTTGTTTAACAATTGCTTGTGCAAGTACGGTTGCTGTGGTGGTACCATCCCCTACCACGTCATTGGTCTTGCTCGCTACTTGCTTGACGAGCTCTGCTCCAAGATTTTCTACCTTATCTTCAAGTTCAATTTCCTTTGCAACAGAAACTCCATCCTTAGTAATCGTCGGTGAACCAAATCCACGATCGAGTACCACATTACGTCCTTTTGGACCAAGAGTAACTTTTACGGTATTTGCAAGCTTATCGATTCCGGCAATAAGTCCGTCACGAGCTTGCTGTTCAAATTGAATATCTTTTGCCATATTTTTTGTATCTTTACCTTGAATTATTCAATAACAGCCAAAATGTCATCAGCATCAAAAATCTTGTGTTGTTGACCATCAAGTTCTACTTCCTCTCCCCCCCAAGACTTTACCAGGACTTTTTGTCCCACTTGAAGCGTGATAGGAGCGCGCTCTCCTGAATCAAGAAGCTTTCCTTCACCGATGGAAATAATCTCACCTTCGGTTTTTTTATCTTTGTCTACCGTATCTGGCAGAACAATACCTGATTTGGTCACTTCTTCCTCCTTTGCGAGCTTGATCAGCACGCGATTTCCGAGTGGTTTAATATTCATATAGGCTATGTATGATTACATTATTTTTCTGAATAAATTTATCACTCACTTATACCGAGTGATAATCTAATGGTATTTTACCGAAACAGTATTATATGTCAAGGGGTGGTTTTTCCACAGTTTTTTTGCGGATCTTCCACCTTTTGTGGATAAGATAAGCTATGTTTACTACCAAAGCAAACCCAATGATACTAAGTGTGCTATTGAGCGCGCCTACAAGATAGGTCCTGTCACCACAGTAATTGTCCAGATCCGTCTGGCTACAGCGTGGATACATGAAAAAAAGCACGGGAATAGCCAGGTACAGCAACGCTGACTGTCTGAAATGGTCCTTCCAACCAATAGACTGATTTTTCTCTATATGCTGCATTATTCTGTTTGCTATGACAAATATCACCACAGCATATACCCCCACCAAGGTTATAAGCGCACCATCGCTAAAATATCTCAAAAATGCAGTACAAACGACCAATACAAAAACTCCTGCTACAGAGAAAAGGTGCATTATCGGTGAATACCATTTTGACATATGCTGAGTGTGCTTCTTCAAAAGGATAAAAAAAGCCTTGAGAGTACGATAAGCCCAAAATGCCGTCTACTATGAGATACTGTGATGCCTGTCAGTAACACAATATCGAGTAGCGAGCATTTCGAGCCAATGGTGCCCTCAAGGCTGCAAGCTGCATCTTACTCCGCCGCCACAATCTTGTCAAGAAAAAAGCTATTTTTTTGCTAAAATAGGAGCTTTTTCTATGCTCGGCTGAAAAATCGTCCCGATCAAAATCCCCACAAGCAAAAGCCCAACATGCGATGTATACAAATAGTGATCAAACAGAAATGGTGGAGCAAGTGCAAAGAGGTACCAAAGCCCTTTGGTGTTTCCAAACCACAAAAACAACGCCAATATACCCCAAAGCAAGAGGAAGAAACCAAGCAAACCAAGCTCGGCAATAACGAGCAGAGCAGTGTTGTGCACAGGTTGAAGGGAATACACTGATCTGCCTGGGTCTATTGCCAATAACTGCTGTGTATAGTTTCCTCCCCCGCTACCAAGTAATACGCGCGACTGAAGAATTTCTTTCACTTCTTGAAGCCCGGTAAGTCGGTATTCCACAGAAGCTGCTTCAATGTGCCCCGCAGACATGAGACGAGACTTTGCCAGTGGCGCACAGAGTACTATAAGCAAAAAGAAGATCATCAAATTGAGAAAAACATACTTCTGTGCTTGCTTATCAAGTGCAACAGCAACAAGACTTGCTAGCATCAAACCAATCCACGCACTGCGGCTAAAACTGAAAAATAAGCCGAACGTAAGAACAAAAACCGCGGTAATACAAAGTTTTTTTGAGTTGTCATTTTTTTTGTGGAGAAAAAAGAACGCTACAATGATGGCCACAAGCATATACCCTCCAAAAATGTTTGGATGAGCAAATGACCCATAACTTCTCAAAAATCGACCAACCATAGGATGCTCGACAACGATCGTGCCTGACGCAGACGAGTCATACTGCGTAAGTCCAAGCCATCTGGAATCAAACGTCTGCTGAAAAGCAAACTGAGCCAGTGCAAGAAACGCAACCAGTACTGCTCCCCCTACAAACCACTGACACAGCCGGTGTCTATCAATTCTATCTGAAATGAATATTACAAAAAGCAAAAGACTTTGCATTATCCAAAGCGCGTGTTGCGACGCTATAGATGCATCGTGTGACCAAAACATCGAAGCAAGTGCATATATCACAAATACAAGCGCCGCCAGAAAAAAATGCCTATCTTTACTCCATTGAAAATGGAGTTGGTTGGTTGTCCTCTGTCTTAAAAAAATACGCAAAGTATCGAAAAAGAAAAGAAAAATCCCCAACCACAAAAGTATCTGTGTGGCATAAATCCCGAGTGTTGCCCACTGCCATTTTTCTCCTTGGATAAAAATCTCACGAGTAATATAAATAGTCTGCCAAGGCAAAAGAAAGACAAAGGCGTTAAAGATTTTTTGTTGCAGATTCATATATGGTAGGACAAGATGTAGATATATGATATAATACCTGTATTATACACCTTTTTTATGTTTAAAAAAGCAGTACGTGATGATTTGAATTTCCTGTTCATGCTTGGGCTTGTCTGCATGCTGATGCTTTTTGGTATTATCTTACTCGTAAGTGAAAAAGAGAATTCAACTGATCGCAGCACAACCGATCATGTGCCGGAGAGCTCCACCGAATCGTCCTTGGATCGGGACGCACAAACCAAGCAAAAAAACAAAACCCTTCCTGCACGAGTATCTATCACTCCGTCTTCAGAAAACGAACTACCGGGGCCTGAATACATTGATGAGGACGGATGGAAGCTTGCTTATGCAAATACCCATGATGCAGGGCGCAAATCACAAGATGTGGTTGCCTACCCTCCTGATGCAAGACTGCAAACCAAGCAAATTGATGAAGATGACATACCAAAACTCGTACGCAATGTCATGGATTTTGAATTCTTCCCTGGATACCCAACTTATATACTTAATGAAGAAGGCTTGCCAGAAAGAAATAGAACTCTAAGCTTTTTTCCCTATGATAACTTAGCAATGTGGTATAGCTATGTTGAAAAAACGCAAACAGCACAGGTAAAATTTTTCGATACACAAAAGCGAAAAGAAATCTCCTCATTTTTGGTTACTTACCATAATGAGGAATCCATGTTTTCGATAGATGACCTCTACGAAAATCAACTTATTGCTTTTGGTGACGGGCAGGTATTTGATATACAAACAGGCAAACGCGTTTTTGACAAAGACTGCTCGTATTCTTTCAGGAAAGTTGATGAGAAAGTGCTAGCTGTCATGTCTTGTGGATCCGAGATATTTGTGTACAATACAGAAAATTGGAAACCTCTTACTGATAACATTTGCCCAGGCAATTGTACCCGTGCCGATTTCTCTGAAGAAGGCATCATCAATTTCTGCGACTTTGGAAGTGAACCACCAGACATAGGTTCAGACAAATTTTCCATGGAGCTCGATGGCAGTAATGTCCAAAAACTTGAAGGAGAATACTGCTACTTTGGTTGGTAACTATTTTGCCACCGGTCGTAATACAACGTACGACGATCGTTTTCATGAAATTTAAGCATGTCATCGTTTACGACGATATTGTGCTCAGGATCATTAAGCTTCAGGCCTTTGGCCTGAATTTTTTTCATTTGAATTTCTTTGAGCTGTGACTGAATGAGGTCTCCATAGCTTCCCTCCCAAGCTTTTTCAAAAAATGACTTGATGTATTTTGAAAGACGTCCATCAGAAACCATAAATCGCTCATTTATATGGGTGTATTCACTTGTATGTGGAATATGTTCAGATAACCAATGCTTGTTTTCTTTCATGACTTTTTTGAAGATCTGCTGTGGATCATACAGTGGCATCAAAAGGGCAATCCAATAGAGAAAATAGACATTATCATTTCTGCTAGACAGTTTTGAAAAATCCAAAGCGTCACTGCTGATAAAAAAGCTCAAACAGATCTTACTTTTTCGTGTCTTTTTTTGTATGCGCAATCTCATGATCCCCAATACCAAGATGCAAAAAAAACGCGCTACCCAAATTCGGCCAGGCTTGGTGACGATGAGAAAATCGATGTCACTTTCATCCCTTGTGGAAACTTCAAATTGATTACACAAAAACACTGCTTGCAAAAATGGAATCCACCTGATAAACCTCATCGCTCTTTGTGCCTTCTTGTGCTTTTGGGCCAGAATCCATGCCTTCTCTCTTCGTATCTCTACGGTCTTGCTTCTACCTGGAAAAAAGTAAAAATGATGTTTTATTTCTATATCTCCCTCTTTAACCAATTCGCGAAGAACATCTGTGATGCGATCAAACGAACTCTGCGCAGGGAGCTTCCACCCATAACGAAAAAACTCCTCTTTGGTAAGAGGATAATCAAACATATCAAAATACGTCAGCGTCTGCAATATTGAACGGCGGATGGCATGCATACCGCGAATCATGCTACCTCACCAATCTGACGAGTTATGGCAGGCTCCGTGGATTGCACTTCTGGAACGATTTTTTCTTCTTTGGCAATGCCTTGTTTGACCACACTTTCATATACCACCATAGCAGTATCCGTAAACTTAGCAACCTGATCTCTCCCCACTAAAAATTCCTTGGCCGAGAGCAGTGGACCTTTTACACGGTACTGAATTATTGACTGCGCGCCCACATCAAACACAAGGTCAGTAACATGACCTAGCTTAGTTCCACTGGTGGTTTCTACGTCAAGCTTTTTGAGTTGTTTGAGGGAAAAGCGCATATTTCGTTGCTTAATCTATCTTCATCCTAGCAATAAACCACCATTGCGTCAAATGAAAACTCCGGATATTTCCGGAGCTTTGTATCTATCTAATCGCTGACTATTTTCCCTTCTATGACACCACTTTGGGAATCTTGATCGTCGTCCTTTTTGAAAATAAATTTCTGCTGAACCAGCGTAATCAAGGTTGAAAGAAACCAGTACAGTAAAAGCCCCCCCGGCAAAGAAAAACTGATGAAGAGCGTAATAATTGGCATCATGTAGGTCATCTGTTTGTTCATAACGGCAGCCATATCTTCGTCTTTTGCACCCTCGCCGGCAACTTTTGGAGCACGTTTCTTTGTGAACATCTTTGCCTGAAAGTACTGCGCCCCTGCGGCTAGTACTCCGAGTGCCAGCACTGGCTTTGAAAGGTCCAAAAATCCTAGAAACAATGGATCAACTGACTCTGGTTTTGGAACAAACGAATACAGACTCTCAAACCCACCACCTGTCAGCCCATCACGTAGTACCCAGTACAGCGCCAAAAACACAGGAAGCTGGATGAGCAAGGGCAAACAAGAACCAAGTGGATTAACTTTATGTGTCTTATAAAGTTGCATGGTTTCTTGTGCAATTTTTTGTTGGTCGTTTTTATACTTTTCCTTAATTTCCTGCATCTTTGGCTGAAGCTCTGAGAGCGACTTCTGAGCCTCAATAGATTTTTTGGTCTGAGGATAAAGCGCGAGCTTGATAAGGACGGTCAAGATGATAATAACAACTCCAACGTCCGGAATAACATTGTAAAACCCAATAAAGAGGTTAAATATAGGCTCGTAGAGAATTGTGTGAAAGAGTTCTTTCATGTGATTGTTTAGCAAATTACGGGTTGGAGTATACCATGGAAGGAATTTTTTTTCAATGCATAAAAAAACTCCCAATTAGGGAGTTTTTGCTCTTGTTAATTACTTTATAACTCACTTTTCTCTAAAGCCTCCTCTGTTACTTCATCTTGAGCAGGCTCAGAAAGACCCTCGCTAGGAGCCTCATCCGATTCATCTTCTGTAGGTGCCTCTTCAGCTTTTCCATTCACCTTTTCATCTACCTCCGCCATACTATCTTCTGACGAAACAGCTTCACCACCTTCTTGCAGTACATCAATTTTGTATCCTGTAAGCTCGGCGGCAAGACGAACATTTTGTCCCTTACGTCCAATAGCAAGTGAAAATTGATCCGCTGCAACATGTGCTGTTGCGGTTTTTTCTGCTTCATTGATTTCTACATCATCTACTTTGGCTGGAGAAAGTGCTTCTTTGATGTATTCTACAGCATCATCCTTATACTGGATGATATCAACTTTCTCCCCACCAAGTTCCTCGATGATAGTGGTGATACGACTTCCTCGCTGTCCAATACATGCCCCAATTGGATCGATAGATTCGTCGTCTGTATGTACTGACAACTTTGAACGAAATCCCGGATCACGTGCAATCCCTTTAATTTCTACATCTCCCGATGCAATTTCTGGAATTTCTTGTTCAAAAACTGACTCAACCATTTTATTTGAACTTCGTGAGAGCATAATCTGTGGCCCACGCTGTGTCATCTCCGCAGACATAAGGAAAAAACGCATACGCATCCCTGGACGGTACTGCTCACCACGGATCTGTTCTTCTGGGAACAAGTATCCGGTAATCTTTCCAAGATCAACGAGCACCATTCCACTTCGATCACGCTTATGCACCACTCCCTGAATAATGGTTCCTACCTGCTCGCTCAAATCATCAAATACGCTGCTACGTTCTGCCTCGCGAATTTTTTGAATAATAACCTGCTTGGCAGTTTGCGCTGCCATACGACCAAAGTCTGTAGGCACCTCGAGTTCGATTTCCAAAGTATCACCAATCTTTGCATCCTTTTTGATCTCAACCGCTTCTTTGATCATCATCTCTGTCTTAGGATTAAAATGCAAAAGATCGTCGACTTCTTCTTCTTCAAGCTCACGATCTTCTTCCCGGGCTTTTTCACGACGAAGTTGAAGCTCCTCTTGATCCTTTTCAAGTTGTTCTTCATCCATATCAGCGACAACTTCTTTAACATCCCAAACCTGCATGTCTCCTGTTTCTGGATCATACTTTACTTTGAGATTCTGCTGCTTGTGCCCAAAATCCTTTCGGTACGCTGCTCCCATGGCGGTCTCAAGTGCCTCAAGGACATCGGCATAATCAAGGCCCTTTTCATCGCAGATAAACTGCATTGCCTTGGTAATTTCTGATGACATATGAATAGATTATATCGTTTATATACGAAATAAGGTGTAAAAAAAGCAGCATTGGTATGCTACTTTGAACGCTCGTACTATAGCACAAATAGACTGATTTGTCAAGTTTTTGCTAAAATAAGCTAAATTCTCTTCCCTGAATTCCATGCCATCTTAAAAAGTGTCCTATACGTCTTGGCAATATTGCCCGATTCAATCGTGGTAGCAAAAATTTGCTCTTTTACTGAAAAAATCACGAGTGTATTCACATCGGCAAAATAAACTTCCTCAGCCTCACACGGCTATTTTTTTTATCAACATATACACTGACTACCTCAAAACGAATCGATTTCCGATCAATGTCAATGTTTTTCATCAAACAATACTCAAATGCCACCTTTTGAATCCGCATTTGCTTGTCCCATTTCACACTTCGCTCTGCGCTACCTTGTCCGGCCGCTCGTGTCTTTACCTCAACAAAACAAAGTGCATCGGTATCTGAATCATGCGCGATGATATCAATTTCATATTTTCCAGATCGAAAATTTTTTCCAATCATTTCATATCCTAGGCGTATCAAAAAAGCAGCTGCTTGCTGCTCGCCCCAAGTGCCAAGTTGTGTATTCCCCCTCTTTTTGTGATTCATATCATGCTCGATACAATACCATTCCAGCGTGATAGGGACCACAGGTAAACTCTTCTTGAATCGTAAAACCACGCTGCCTGGCCCAGTCTTCTATACTGTCAAAATTAATATACTGACTCTCTGGTGGTCCAAAACTCGCGCCCTTCTTCCACCAGTCCACGACAATCAACCGACACTTTTCCTTGAGAAGTCTGTTCGCTTCTTCAAGCACAGCAATTTGGTCTTCCACCTTCACGAGCACATTTACCAAAAAAATGACATCAAGACTTGCTGAAGGAATGGCCGTTGAGCCAATCTTTTCTATATTGGACCACACGCCATGGATATTGGAAATCCCCATGTCATGTGCGCGTTTCTCCAAATCATGAAGTTTGTCTTTGAGAATATCAACCGCATATACCACTCCACTCTCACCAATAATCTTTGAGGCTGGCAGAACAATATGGCCCGTTTTTCCACAGCCTAAATGTCCCATATGCATGCCTGCTTGGAGCTGTGCTTTTTGAAAGAGGAGCCCAACGTCGATCATACTAATTTATACCAAAAAGTCCACCAAAAATTCCAAGAATAATATCACCGAGTGACCCTGTTGCTCCCAGAAAAGCTACAACGATAAGGGTTACACCCAGAAGTTTGTAAAACATAAAACTTCCCATGTGCTGCTCGGCCCATTGACTCGCCCCAAAATTTTGGATGTACCACTGAGATTTCCATACCATGGTAAACCCTACCACCATGACAATACCAGCAATTATATATCCACCCATAATATAATAATGAATTGATCAATTGATTTAATTATACCCTAAATCCACTCATCAAGAAAGCTACTTACGTGAATACAAACCCACAAGCAGTGCCTCGTCAACAATGTGTTCGGAGATCATTGATGCTACCTGGTCCTTTGTAGCTCCCTCTGAAATGCTCAGCATGGCATCAAGAGCGTACACCTTAAAAAAATATCGGTGCATGCTTGGTTCATATTCTGGCGGTGGACAGGGTGGTCCATATTCTTGATTTCCTCTTGTATTTACCCCCATCAATCCGACATGACTGTTTTCTGGTATCTCAACCTCAGAGAGCTGCGTAACATCAATATTGTACAAAACCCAATGATCAAAGACTTCGATATTCATGCGTTCCTTTACAACCTGAGGAATATCAGGATCATCTACAAAGAGAACCAATGACACTGCTTGCGTCGGGATTTCTGATATGTGTAATGGAGGACTGATACCCTCTCCATCACAAGTGTACACAGAAGGTATCATGCCTTCATGCATAAAGGCATTACTCGTAATTTTCATACTATTATGGTTATTATCTAAAGGAGTCACTGGCACGTCTTGGGCCGGAGGTCGCAAAGAGCCACATCCCACCAAAAAACAAAATACTCCTGCAATGACAAATACTTTATTCATACCGATTGAAAAAAATGGATATGTCTGGGTGCTCAAGTAATCTTTTGGCTGGGAAGTTTTTCACAGAGCACTCTTTGTCCAATAGCTCACTTATAACCTGCTTTTTCTTTTCGCCCGATGCGAGTAGCAGTAGCTTGCGCGAATGCATTATAGCCTTCCAGCCCAAGGTAAGCCTTTGACGAACCGGAGGAGTCGGATCATACGGATTATCTGCCTGCAATACCAAATCTGTTTCGTTCAATACACTTTTTTGTCCAACCATAAGCGAAGCTGTGTGTCCATCAGTTCCAATACCAAGAATGCACACATCTAGCTCTCCTATTTCATCAAGTTCTTCTCTATACTTGTCTAAAGCTTTTTCCATAGACAGGCTGGTATCAAAATAATGAAACCCCCTCAGACGCTCAGCTAATGGATCAACTAGGGTCGCTCGTATCATCTTTTGATTTGAATATTCACTACTTGCTGGAACATACCGCTCATCTATCATCCAAAACTCTACTTTTCCAAAATCTATGTTCTGATTTTGCGCAAGTGCCTGATAGAGTGGCCTTGGTGTATTTCCACCCGATAGGGCGATATGTACCACTTCTTGTGAATCGCAAACTTCCTCGATACATTTTACCAAAGCTTCTACATAGTCAACGGTGCTGTGAAACTCTTGAAGATTCATTTAGGATTTTTAACTTTTCATTTTAGACTTCTGATGCAAATCATACCACTCAAAACCATCCATGTGAGGAAGTTTGTGCTGGGCTTTTGGTCCCTCACTTCCATCTTCATATATGTGAAGCTTTGAACAGTCTCCCTCCATAAGATACTCCATTTGATCAACCACTTTCCATGCAGAAAGTATCTCAGAAAAACTGAGGAAATGCGTACGCTCTCCCTCAAGTATATCAAGCAAAAGCATACCATGCTCTGGCAGACATCCTTCCACATCACAGGCAATCGAATCCGCGGTGGTAATCGATTGATAGTGTGACACTCCCTCATGGAGATTCACGAGTTCAATATTGATTTTTGGGTATGGATAAAATTCAATGATAATTCTGTTCGGTTGCTCTTTGGGATTTTGAAAGGGAAATTTTTTCAGTTCAATCGAAACATAGGTGTGTTTTTCATGAAGCATTTTCCCGGTTCTTATGTATATTGGAACCTTGTACCAGTCTTCTTTGTCAATAAATAACCTCACTGCTGCAAACGTCTCTGTTCGTGAACCTTTTTTTACGCCATCTTGCTTTTTATAACTTTTGTACTGCCCGAGCACAACGTTATTATCATCACACGGACAATCAATAGCTTCAAGGATGTTGTTTTTTTCACGTTTCAGGCTTTGTGAGCTGATATTGTTTGGTATTGCCATTGTGGTGAGCGCAAAGATTTGTAAAAGGTGTGATTGAATCATGTCCTTCACAATCCCCACCTGCTCGAAATACCCAATGCGATGCTCCACACCAATATTTTCAAGCGCAGTAATCTGAATATTTGCTATTTCGCTTCCTCTCAAAATATTTGCGAGAATTCTGTTTGAGCGTCTCATGTTCAAAATAGATTGAACCGATGACTTACCTAGGTAATGATCAAGAAGGTAAAACTGATCTTCCTTGAAATGCCTTGAAACAAAGTGAAATAAATCCTCTGCACTCTTGTAGCTTTCTCCAAACGGTTTTTCAATCACAAGTCGAATGTCGTCACTTTTGCTCTTACGTGACTTGGCAAGGTTTTGAATGATCGGTTTGAAAACGACAGGAGGAACAGAAAAATACGCGATGTGCGCCATTTTTTTACGAGAAAGTTTTGAAAGAAACTGGTGATACTCCTTAAAATCTTGAAAAACATCGTACTGCCCAGAAAAATAATGGAAATGTGAAACAAGCTGTTTAAGCACCTTTGGTTTTATTTTTTCGGATGAATACTTCTTGATGCTCTGCGTGACGACTTTCTGAAACTCTTTTTGAGATATTTGTGTTCTAGAGTACCCAACGATACAAAAATCTTTTGGAAGCCTTTCTTGACGTGCCAATGTATAGAGTGCTGGAAAAATTTTCATCTTTGCCAAGTCACCGGAGGCACCAAATATGGTAAGGATGAATGGTTTTTTGAGTTTTTCGATCATAGAATTGTTTTTTTCTGATATTTGTCGTACACTAGTAAGCACACACCCTGGGAGTTCACCATGCGAAAGATGATTCTGATTCCCTCTTCGGCCAACGCGAAGGGCATCGTGCTGATGCTGGTCAATGTGATCTTCATGTCCATGCTGAGCTTTGAGCCGCCCTCCATGAGCTTGGATCAACTCGCTCTGTACGCGCAGCTGGGCGTGGTGCTGATGATCGCCGATGGCGCCATGCTGATGTACTACGTGTGCAAGCAATTCACCTCCATGCATCTCGTCGATGAAAGCGAACAACCGCCCACCACCGAAGCTTCCACTCCCACCTCAAACTCCTAGCCACCCATGCTAGGTCTTCTCATTTATGGGCTATCCCTCATCCCAATCAGTATGATAGGTACCAGCCCTGTCATCCCTCTGATAGGTATGCGCCCCAAAATAATCTCGAAGCCCCTGGATAAAATTCGCAGGCATATGCTCAGCAGTACTGTATTCAAAATAGTAGAGCGCTGATGAAAATCCTGGAAGTGCCACACCACTTTGTGACATGCTTGCCACCGCACTTCGTAAATCTTTTACATTCTTTTTCATGAGTGCCTGAATCTTTGGCAAGGCAAAGAGGTGTTCATCATGCCTTCTTGTCTCACTATAGGCATCCCCCAGTACACTGAGAAGCTTCGCTCGGATAATGCATCCACCTTCCCAAATTCGTGAAATTTCTTTCATATCTATCTTCCATCCTTCTTCTTTTGCGGCCTTACAGATCAAATGGTAGCCTTGGGCATATGAGCTGAACATAGCAGCATAGAGCGCGTTTTCGAGTTGCTTTGTAAACTGCCCCAGCGTAATAACTTTTCCTCTCTTGGCAGGAGTATACTTTTTCGACAGTGCTACTCGAAGATTTTTTTCACTGGAAAGAAAACGAGCAAAAACCGCTTCATTGATCGTCGGTGTACTTACCCCTCGCTCAAGTGCATCAAGGGATGCCCACTTCCCTGTCCCCTTTTGTGAAGCAGTGTCCAAAATATGATAAACAAGACAGCATGAATTCTTGTCTAATTCATCTTTTTGACGAAGCACCGGCAAGGCGATCTCCAACAAATACGATTGAAGCTTCCCTCGATTATACTTTTGAAAGATATCCGCAATTTCTGGAGGAGAGAGTTTGTACACCTTCCTCAAAATCTCGTAACTCTCCGCCATAAACTGCATCACTGCATATTCAATTCCATTATGCACCATTTTTACATAATGACCAGCAGCACCAGATCCAACGTGAGTAACACACGGACCTTCAGAAAAATCTTTGGCAGCTATTTTGGTCAAAATAGGTTTCATCACCCTCCATGCTTGCATAGACCCTCCTGGCATAAGCGATGGACCATACAAGGCGCCATCCTCTCCTCCTGAGACACCGCATCCCATATACAAAATCCCTTTTTTTAATAGTGCTGCCTCACGTCTTTTGGTATCACCATAGTATGAATTTCCGCCATCGACAATGACGTCTCCCTTTTGTATATGTGGCAAAAGTGCTTTGATGACGGCATCAACAGGCTGGCCAGCTTGCACCATGATCATGATGCGGCGTGGACGCCTAAGTGATTGTACAAAAGTCTTGAGGTCACCAAATCCCGTGAAATTCCCTTCAAAATTCAAAAGAAACTGCTCTGTTTTGTTAAAGCTTCTATTATAAACGGAAACCGAAAAGCCTCGCGACTCGACATTTCGAGCAAGATTAGCTCCCATGACACCAAGTCCAATGAGACCAAAATCTGATGTGGGTTTTTGTGGCATATCTATACAATCAACTTTTTAAACTCTTCTACCATAGGAACTTTCTCTGACTCAAGGCCATAACTTTCCGCGCAGTAGACGGCTGTCCAGTCGGCAATGAGCAGTGACACAAAAGCCTTCTCAAGCTCTGTAGCACCTTCCATATTTATTGACATTACAGGCAGGCCGCGATCTTTGTATAATTTCTCCACCACTTCCATGCGTTTTTGAATCTTTGGATGATCACTATCATCTTTGAGCATGATAAACGCAAAGCGATCAGATAAATGCTTACTCGTATCAGTAACATCAAACCCTGTCATTTCATTGTGGTTGAGTTCTGGAAAAACATTGTAAAATGCAGGAATCTTCCCTGTTTCATTAAATTTTATCTTCCAATTCCACGCAATGGTTTCATTGGACCTCGAACAATACACCACCGGAACTCTGTCCTTGAGCCAATTGGCAACTTCTTTTCCCTGAGATTCCCATACTGCGGGATTAATGGCACCTGCAAGTGACTTAGCCCCTTGTAAAAGATCTTCTCTTCCAGTAAGCTTTGCAAGTCCCAAAAAGCTCAACCCCAATCCACTCCTTGGTTGAATATTGGTATTTGGAAGCTGCACGTAAGGCAGGTCATCTTCCTTTGCCATTTCTAAAAGTTTCCCCCCAACCGCGATCACCGCAATGTCCATTCCTTTCTCTTTTACCTCGTTGTAAGCAAAAATAACTTCTTCGGTATTCCCAGAATATGAACTGGCAATAAACAAACTCTCTTCGTACTTTTTTTCTGAAACCAAAGGAAGTCCATAATCCCTATGTACAACCAGATCAAAGGTTGGATCCATTTTGAGTACCAAATCAGCCGCCAGGTGCGATCCTCCCATACCGGTAAGCAAAAATGACTGCTTGCTTGGCATCTTATCTCCATTGATTATTTCTGGATCATATGCAAATTGCTTTGCAAAATTGTTTATAGCATCTCTCATCATATATTCTACGAATAATTTCTCATCTTAAAAAATACTTCAATCATTCTGACGGCTTGGATCTTTGAGGTAATCGGCAAGATCATCGAGTGTTTCAAAACTTGCGGTCAAACCACCTGAAGGCGTAAACATCTGCCATGAACCATCCATCCCATACTGTATTTTTCCCCAATATCTCCCTTGTCTGTTTACTACGAAAATATATTCACCTTCAGTGGTGCCATCTTGCACAACTAAAGCAAATTCTTCATCTGTATCAGTAAGATCCGCATCAGAACTGAGAGTAGCAGTTGTTTCAAATGTTTGAGAAAGCATAGACAAAAGATTTTGAGAAAGTTCATTCTTTTTGGATGCCTGTACCGCACTATCTGCACCGTAACGGAATTCATTTCCATAATTTGAATCACCACCCCCAGCTGGATTATTTTCTGTACTTTCATCTAAAATCTCTATAGATGGAAGTGAACGAAATGGCGCGATATCACCAGCATCTCTTGGTGGATTTTCTACAACATCCAAAATAAAATCACTTACTTCACCGTCATTCGGTTTTGTTTCTGTCGAAGGTGTCTTTCCTTGATGATTCTGGCACCACCGTTGCTCCAAAGCTAAATATGTCAATCCCATAAACCCAGCAAGTGCTACAAGCCATGGTG
This sequence comes from Candidatus Nomurabacteria bacterium, assembly GCA_020632445.1. Classification (GTDB taxonomy): domain Bacteria; phylum Patescibacteriota; class Patescibacteriia; order Magasanikbacterales; family UBA922; genus 1-14-0-20-39-34. The sequence continues at coordinate 39,661 of JACKFN010000006.1, forward strand.
CTCGTTCACGAGATTTTTCACCAAGTGTCTTTGGCATTGCATCTATTCCTCTTGGTGGACCACTTTCCCGCATAATCTAAGCATTAACCATTTCTAACAGTTTTCCCTCACCATGCAGTCTACTGATATCATCAAATCCCCCCACGAGTTCCTCACCTATTGTAATGAGTGGCACTGTCTGCCACTGATACTTTTCAATAAGCTGATCTCGAAGCTCCTGGTTGTTTTCAACATCGATTTCTTCATAATCGACTCCCAGCGACTCAAAAAGTGCCTTGGCTCTTTTGCAATAGGGACAATAGGTGGTGGTATAGACTTTTACTTCTTTCATACACTACTTTAATTTAGGCAAAAAACTCGTGTCCATGTAATATATATCGGGATTTTGTGGGTGTACCATTACCGTAATTTCTTTTCCCGGTGGCGCAAACTCATTTGGATTGTACCAAATATATTCACTCTTATATTCTTTCACTGTATTTCTCATAGGATCATGAGCAACAGCATAGAGACGATACGGGCTTTTATTGTTTATCTTGTATGAACGATCAACCATAGATCTTTCGACCTTGGCAACGATACGATTGCCACTTTGCATCAAAAAAGCAATCTCTTTTTTCCTATGATGTGCATGCACAAGACCAATTACTCCTACCACCAAAAAAACAGACCCAAATAACCCAAAAATCACTGGCACAATCCAATTGACCACACTTCCTTCAAGCTTGGCTTTGTGGGGATTATTTGGTTGATAGGCCACGTCTACCCCTTCTCCAACATCGTAGAGTGGAAAATTTGAGCTCACTGCTGACACAAATGCTATAGACTCGCCAGTTGGTGTCTCAAATGCAACCTTCGGACTATACATCATATCTCCGTCAGAATCTCTCCTTTCGACGATTTCAACCACCTTCCCCTGTGTGTGCTCAGCAGTTTGCAAAAAAAGATAAGAATTTACAAAAATACCGATCGCGACACCGGCAAAGACGATACCAAAAAGTAGCATGATCCCAAATCCAAATGATGGTGATTTTGTCATAGAAAAAGGTTAGACGCCAATAAGTTTATTCCAATCATCGGCAAACCGAGCCAAACCAGCGTCAGTCAGCTCATGATAAATGTCATATTCACTCCAATCGAGGTTCAGATCTATGTGCCTATATTCAATATCCTGCAAGTCCCCTTTCTGATAGACATACGCCCCAGTAGAGACCGGCATCCCCTGCTCGGCCCACTTCAGTAAAAATTTCTTTGAAGAAGTAATAATATCCACACCAAGTGCAATTGAATACAAAAAATGTTCAAAGCTCCTTACTGATGCGACGAGTATCTCAACATGACTATCTCCATTTCTATACGTTTGTATACAATTTTCTATTAAGCTCATACCATTTACTCCCCGATCATCAAGCCTTCCCACAAATGGAGAAAGGAATACCTCCCCTTTTTTTGCACCTCTCGTCGCAGCATAGACCGCAGCCGCTTGTTCCTGTGAAAAAACAAGCGTCATGTTCACTCGTCCATGATCTTCCGTTATAAATGTCTGAGCAGCTTCGAGACCTGCCGAAATGGTTGGAAATTTGATATGGGCATTAGGTATCCAAGTAGTCATTTCTCTTGCTTGGGAAAGCATTTCCTGCGCAGAAGTGTCTGCATCACCATATACTTCAACCGAAATGCTTCCAACAGGAATCATTTCAGAAATTTCTTGGACCACACCTTTGTAAAAATCATTCACTTCACTGCTGCTAAGTTGCTCTCCATTTTCTATTTTCGCTTGCATGTGAGGATTGTTTGCAACGAGTGAGGGATTGGTTGTTTGCCCATCAAGAAAGCCAAGTACACCAAGGACCTCCCTGGTGTCAGCTGGATCCCCACTATCAAGAAAAATTTTAGTCTTTAGATTATCTGGTCGCATATGTTCTTTCTATTCTATCAGTATAACACAAAAACACCTCAAAAAGTGTGTATAAGTAAACTTGCATGCCCTGTTTAAAAATACCGAATAAGTACGTATCCTGTACTGATAAGCAGCGCAAGTACAGTTAGTGGCATGGCGACCTTCATATATCGAAAGAAATGAATACACTCTCCTTCTTTTTCTGCTATACCACGTACCACCAGGTTGGATGATGCCCCAATTAATGTTGCATTTCCACCGATATCAGCTCCAAGTGCCAAAACCCACCACAAAACGGTGACATCGGCTCCTGTGAGGCTTCCTATATCCTTAATAAAGGGGATCATCGTAGCCACAAAAGGAACATTATCAACAATTGCTGACAAAATGGCCGAGCCCCAAAGCATCACGATCGCCGTAAGCTTCAAATCACCACCAGTGGCCTCCATAAGGTTGCTTGCAAGTGAACTGATGATTCCCACATGCTCTATACCTGCGACCAAAACAAACAGACCAATAAAGAAAAAAATCGTAATCCACTCTATTTGCTGCAAATGAACCTCGGGATCATCCACCGTAAGAAGTAGTAACAAGGCGGCACCACCAAGAGCCATGGTAGCCGCTTCTATTCCGGTCATGTCATAGGTAACAAAACCCACAACAACCAAAAAAATTACGGCAAGCGACTTATATAAAAGAGGCCAATCAGTAATCGCATCTCTTGGGTTGAATTTCATTACTTTTTCTCTTCTCTCATCGGTTGTGTGAAACTCTTTTCTATAAATCCACAAAAGCACCGCGGCGCAAATAATACAGATGACAATAACTACGGGAGCAATATGATTGATGAAGTCATTAAAACTGAGCCCAGCAGCACTTCCAATAATGGTGTTTGGAGGATCTCCAATAAGCGTTGCTGCACCACCAAAATTTGAAAACATGATTATCCCAATAAGATAGGGATAGGGAGATATCTTGAGGTTGTTGGTGATAACAAAAGTTACCGGAACCATCAAAAGCACCACCGTGACGTTATTCAAAAAGGCAGAGAAAATTCCCACAATGCTACATAGCAGTATAAAAATAGGGATTGGCTTTCCCTTACATAACTTTGATACCGAAAGTGCCATTGCCTGAAAAAATCCAGATTGTCTTGCAATTCCCACAATAACCATCATTCCCACCAAAAGACCCAAGGTATTAAAATCAACTCCTTCGATGGCCTCTTGCTGATTCAAAACACCAAGCATGACCATCAATATAGCACCAAGCAGCGCAATAATCGTTCGATGCACCTTTTCTGTCACAATAATAAAAAAAGTCCCAACAAATATGATCAGCGCACTTAGACTCGTTAAATCCATACTTTTATTTTCAATTGAAAAACCACTTTAGATGAAAGTGGATATTTGTTTGTTTAACTCTTCTTTTTCCCTGACAAAACGTCAGAAACTGCTTTTTTGATGTCGGTTCTGTTGAGATAACCAATCAAATGGTTTTCTTCGTCCACGACCGGCAATTGTCTGATATGAAATTCAGACAAAAGTGTGATAGCGACCATCAGACTGCAATCTTCCTTTACTGTCCTCACCTTTTTGGTCATAAATTTTGATATTGGATCATCCTTTACGTGTTTTACACGACTTGCAAAAATATCACTTGCCTCAAACCTGGCTAAGTGCCCATCTTCTTCTAAATAGTCAGGCACAATATGCTTGATAATATCCCAGCTGGAAAGAATTCCAATGACCTTATTATCGTCATCGAGTATGACCAAACCATTAGTTTTTTTACTCACCATAAGACCAATCACGCTCTGCACGGTTTCATCTGGTGAGGCGGTGACAACTTTCTTTTGCATGTAATCACGCACGGTATATTCCATACTATTGAAATTTTGATATATCTCTGCGAGTAAATAACCCTATCGTCCAGTCAAGCACAACACGAAATCGTTGTTTCCAGGTTAGCAGCTTGGTAACATATACAGTTCTCCAAAGCCACCACATAAGTGGCCCCCTAAGCTTGAGCGGTCCAATGACCCCCGCAGCTCGAAATTTTCCAAGAGATACAAGAGAACCTTTTGACTGAAAATGAAACCCCTTCTTGGGTTTTCCCTCTATCTGCGCACTTATATTATACGCCAAAGTCTTGGCCTGCACAACGGCAACCTGCGCAAGCGGTGGAAGAGAGGCACCGTCTTGCTGAAAGTCGGCGATATCTCCAAGCGCAAACACATCTTCTAAACCTTTTACCTGAAAATCATTTTCTACAGGAATCCTTCCCTTTGAAAGCTCGATGTCGATATCAAATGGCAGTGTGTTTGCAGCTACACCAGCTGTCCAAATGACCGTACCAGCCTCAATAGGGTCAGCTTCCTTTATTTCTATAACGCCACCTTGAACACTTGACACCATACAATTTTTCTTCAGGGCAACCTTCTCTTTTTTCAAAACTTTTTCTGCCTCATTTTGGATAAAAGGAGAAAAGCCAGGAAGAATCACGTCAATGGCCTGTAAAAGCTGTATATCTACCTGGTCAATAAGCGATTTTGAAAAATAGTGCCGAAATGTCCCGTAAATAAAATCAGAAATCTCGGTGGCAAGTTCTACTCCCGCAGGCCCTCCCCCGATCACGACATAACGCAAGAGTTTTTCTCTTTCAAGTTTGTCATCTGATTGATTTGCCTTCTCCAATGTTTCGATTATTTGATTTTTGATCGAAAATGCATCCTCCAAAGTCTTGAGAGCCAATGTATTTTCTTTAAGCTCCGGCATGCCAAAATAATTCGTCTTAGCACCCAGCGCAACCACCAAATAGTCATACGCAATGTCACCCACAGAAGTATTGACCGTTTTTGTTTTTGTCTTTACGCTAAGAATATTTGCTTCATGAAACTCAGACAAACAACATCCTAGGGACACACGAATCGGATGGATGATATGTTCCGGTGAAACACTTCCTGTCGCGACTTCATGCAAAAGCGGAGTAAAGAGGAAATAATTTTCTCGATTAATCAAAACAAGTTCCACACGGCTATCATTGTGGAACTTTTTGTGCAAATACTTGAATGTATAGATACCACCAAATCCGGCACCTAGTATAACAATACGTTTCTTTTTCATAGCTTATCGCAAACCCACTCTCCTTCGAACCTCTTTCATAGTCTTGTCTGCAACCTTTTGAGCTCTGTGAGCCCCATCAATCAGGATATCTGCGACCACGCCATGACTCCCAAGGTATTCTTTTCGCTTCAGACGGAAATCTTTAAATTCCTCGGCAATTGCCTTGGACAAATCCTTTTTCAAATCACCATACCGAATACTTCCGTCTTTTTCTGCTTTTACGTATTCCTGGTACTGCTTGACATTGCCAAAGTGTCGAAACAACTCAAGTAAATTTTGCGCTCCAGGAGACTTTGCACCGCCTTCGCTTGCTGTTACCGCTTTCATTACTTTTTTTTCTATGACCAATGGCTCATCAGCCAGAGCAATATACGCTTTTTCTCCATGTGATTTACTCATTTTACTGGTAGGTTCAACCAGACTCATAACACGTGGAATTTCTGTCAGCAGTGGCTTTGGAGCCGAAAAATATTCCCCGTATTTTTTGTTGAACCACCTCACACAATCTCTGGTAAGCTCGACATGCTGCACCTGGTCTTCTCCAACAGGAACCACCTCTCCATGATACAAAAGAATATCCGCAACTTGCAAAACAGGATAGTCAAAAAGGCCAACATTTACATTTTTTGCCTGCCGAGCTGATTTGTCCTTGTACTGTGTCATACGCTCAAGTTCGGACATAGGTGTAACACAGTTAAACACCCAAGCCAAATCGGCATGACCGCTCACATGTGACTGGACAAATAATGTTGTTTTCTTTGGATCGATACCTGCAGCCAGAAGTTCAGTAGCTACTCCCATGATATTTTTTCTCAAATCATCACCTGATTGATTTCCAGTAAGAGCATGTAAATCAGCTATAAAGATAAACATCTGATATTTGCCAGAGTTTTGCAGTTGCACCCAGTTTTTGACTGCACCAAGGTAATTTCCTATATGCAGGTCACCCGTCGGCTGAAGGCCAGAAAAGAGTATTGGTTTTTTTGCCATAAAGCGTAATTTTAACGCGGTAAGTATACCACTGACGCCTCACCTGTTCAAGCTGTCGTATCTCATTTACTTCCGGTTATGCTATCACCGTAAATCCTCAAGTCGGGCTACTTGCTTACCAGAAAGTGGATAGGAGGGATGAGCCGTAACTCCCTCCCCCACAATGACTACATCTTGTACTTTGAGACCGTTTTCCTTCATGATATCAATAAGCTTTGCCAGCATTCCATAGCGATTTGGCTCATGGGTAAAGTTATGCAGGCCCTCAAGCGGTGTAAATACCTCCTTGACCGCATCTTCATCATTATAGACAAAAGGCTTCATGCCGGAAACTTCAAAACCAGAGAGTTCGTGCTCAGCGCCATACACCGCACTGACAAGCCCCTTCATCAAAAGTTCCGTATAAATTGCAGATGGATATGCGGTAAAAATGACAATCTTCGAAAACCTTTTCTGAAGTTTCTTCAACTGATCATCAATATTCTCTCTCTTATTTATTTCAAAATAATCATTACAATAGTGCAGAAAGTCCGGTTCCTCCATACCCTTGGCAGCTACGTCAAACACCTGCTCAAGCAAAAGCGGCCCCTTAAACTTGTTTTGTTCATATTCCCTATCGAGGTGTGCGTACTGTGCAAGCCGTTTTCTTTTTTCAGCCAAAAAACCATAGGCATTTTGCGCCCCGGTTTTCAAAAGTGCTGAGTTGGAGAAAATTGCGAGAAGTTTCATACATCCTTTTCCCCCTATACCCATGGTACTGCTCAGTGAAAAGTGTGTCAATACGTACAAAAAAACTGCCTATGAAGCAGTTTTTTGTATATTCTATGTTTACACCTCAATGACCACCGGCAGTACCATTGGACGCTTTTCTGTTTTGGAAAAAATAAACTGTCCAATCTTGTCGCGAATATCGTTTTTGATCTGATTGGTATCTGCCCATGAAAGTGGGTCAGAATGCGCAATCATAGATTTGACCTTGTTTCTCACTTCTTGGATAAGCTCACGGTTATCCTTGAGGAATACAAACCCACGAGAGATGATGTCTGGATTTTGGATCAGGTCACCGGTCTTGGTATCTACGGTAGCAATGATGACAATCATTCCATCTTCCGCGAGTACCTGTCTATCACGCAAAACCACGTGCTGAGAATCTGAAATTCCGAGTCCATCGACAAAAACATACTCACTTGGTGCTTTCTGCTTTTGTATTTGAAACTTTCCACCTTTAAAGTCAATAACCGTTCCATTGTCAGGTACCACGGTCTTTCGCTCATCAAAACCATTTTTTACGGCAAGACGTTGCGCTTCTTTGAGGAAATAGTGATTTGCATAGATAGGAATAAAGTAATCCGGCTGAATCATTTTAATAACCTCCATGATATCCTGACGAGTAGCATGTCCAGAAATATGCACATCCATGACATCGCCATGGTAGACATTGTCACACTGACGATAAATGTTATCCTTGAGACGCTGAATCGTTCGTTCATTTCCAGGAATAATCGATGAAGAAAATATGACCGTGTCATTTTTTCGGAATCGAATACTCCTATGATCTCCTTGTACAATACGGTTCAGCACCGCACGCTCTTCTCCCTGACCTCCAGTACAAATCACAACGATTTCGCTGTCGTGATAGTTATCAATCTTTTTTACGTCAATCAGGACACCTCTCTTTGGTTTGATGTACCCCAATTTTTTGGAAAGTTCCACATTGGTCTTCATGCTATAACCATCGAGAGCCACTTTTTTTCCAAGATTTCCAGCAGCATCAATAATCCACCGAACTCGTTCTACCTGCGAAGCAAAGGTCGCAACAACTACACGACCGGGTGCATTTTGCAAAAGTGCATAAATATTTTCATACATTTCCTCATATGTTCCATGACGCTTATTGTTGGTAGCGCCAAGACTCTCAAGCATCAAAATCCTTGGGCTCTTGAGTTTCCGAAGCGGTGTATAGTCAATACCATGCTTCCCATCTTTGTCACGTTCAAGCGTCCAATCACCCGGATGAATAATTGTTCCCTGAGGTGTCTCAAGGATAACCCCCATGGAATCCATAATTGAATGCTCAACTTGAAAAAACTTCACCGTAATCTGTCCAAATTTCATCACATCACTGAGCGATTTTACACGAATGACATTGAGTTTTTTGGCAGTATTTGGTTTGTAGTCTTCCTGCTTGTGTTTAATAAGTGCGACGGTAAGGTCACGAGCAACAATAGGAGGATTTCCGAGTTTTTCCAGTACGAGTGGAGCCGCACCAATATGGTCAAGATGCCCATGAGTAAATACCACGGCTCTGATGTTTTTTTCTTTTCCTTCCAAATACTTTGTATTTGGAATAATGTAATCAATCCCAGGCATGTCTTCCTCTGGAAACTGTACACCAACATCAACAATAATGATGTCATCATTGTACTCAAAAATTGTCATGTTTCTTCCAACTTCTTCACATCCACCGATTGGAATGATACGCAAAGTATCTTTGGCTGCGGCAGCAACCTTTTGCCTCGGACTCTTCAGGCTGTTTTTCATGACTGGAACACTACGACTTCTCCCTTTTCCCCTGCTACCGGAAGCGTTATTTGAACGATTGCCTCGTGAAGCGTTTCCTTGATGTCCGGCATTTGATCGCTGCTGAAAATTTGACCTCTTACCGGCACTCTGTCCACCCCGTGAGTCTCTTCTTGTTTGAGAGCTTGGTCTTGATGAAGAAGTTTTTGCTTGTGGCATTGCACCACTGCTCGCCGTTTGGCGAGCTTGCGCAGAACTTGTGCGCGTAGAGGCCTTACGTGAAGCATATCCACCCCGAGATGGCCTCTGAGTTGAACGCTGCTCTGAAGAACTTGACTGCCTTCGCTGTGCGCTCCGCTTTCCTGAATTTTTTCGAATCATAAAAAAAGAAATTTGTTATCAATATTAGAGTATTTGTGGAAACTATTTTGAGGAATTCCACTGTCCCTTTGTCTTGATGTACCAAGACGTTACACCAGAAAATCTGTCTGATGGAGTAAAAATTCTTTGCGTTTGAAATCCTTGTACTTTGTCAAGCATAGCATACGTGTATGTTGGCATGTACAAGAATATTGCTGGAATTTCATCCAAAATGGTTTGCTCAATTTGCTTGTATGCTTCTTCGAGTTCTGCTGGATCACTTACTTCTCGAGTTGACTCAATAAGCGTGTCTACTTCTGCTTTTTCAAACCCCGAAAGATTCAAACCAGGAGAAGCTTTCTGACTTGAATGCCAAAAAGGATACAAATCAGGGTTACTTCCCATGATAATTCTATACAGCAAAACGTCATAGTTACGTCCCTTGAGTACCTCACGAATCATACTGCGTGGTGGTACATATTCAAGGGTGACACCAACTCCTACACTTTCCCAAAATCCAGCGATAAGCTGCGCTGCCTGCCTATACTCATTCGTGTCGGCAGTAACAAGTTTAATACTCAAATACTCTCCGTCCTCGCTTTTTCGGTAAAACGTTTGCGATCGCTGCAATTCACTTTCAAGCGCTGCTTCAATTTCCTTTTCTTGCTCTGCAAGAATTTCTTCTGTACTGGTTACACTATCATCAAGGGTATCTTCAAAAGCCTCAAGTCGCTCTTTCTTGAGAGCATCTCTATACTCCTGCGCCGAAACGCGCTCCCAATCAGCATCCAACAGCTCATTAGCGCCTTCGATGCTGTATTCAATCTTTTGAATATCCATGTTAAACCCAGGAAATCCCGGCAAAATAGGTCCATGAATAATTTCTCCATCCTGTCCTATCGCACCACGCATAACGCGACGCTTATCAAGCGCCATAGCAAGCGCCTTACGAACATCGGCATCTTCAAGGGCTTCATTGCTCTGACGATTGAAAAAAGCTGCCGTGTATTGTGGAAGCTGCAATGTATGCAAGACAATATGCTTTCGCTCGACTTTATCTTTTAAATCATTTGGCACGAAATGCAAACCTTCAACCTTTTGCTCACGAAGTGCCTGTATGGCGCCACCGAGCCCATCGTATTCACTAAAAAATCTTAGCGCAAACTCTTCTATGTATGGAGGCTGTCCATAGAAATTTTCATTACGTACAAGCTCATAATCGGTGAGATATCCCTCTTCGCTTTTCTTCAGTTTTGAAAAACGAAATGGACCAGTTCCTATAGGACGCAGATTGCTTTGTGAAAGTCGAATATTTTCTGGCGGAATCGCTCCCCAAACATGTTCAGGAAGTATCCCGACCGTTAAACTTGAGAGGAAAGGAGAAAAAGGTTCTGCCAAAGTGAACACAACAGTGTAGTCATCAATTTGACTTACCTGAACTCCCTGAAAACTTACGAGCAGTGGACTGTTTACCTGTGGTGAAACAAGCATATCAAAGGTAAACAAAACGTCACTGGCGGTAAACGGCTGCCCATCGTGCCAGGTGATTCCCTCTTTGAGTTTAAAGGTATAGGTTTTTTGATCTTCACTGAGCGTATAGCTCTGTGCGAGATCACCAATGAGATTTTGATTCTCATCGTAGCGAAGCAATCCAGAATATATCAAATTCACAAGATCTGCATCAACATCATTGAGTGTCGCAAATAATGGATTGATAAGTTGTGGACTACCAACTACGGCTTCTGTATAGGATCCTCCAACAGCAGGGATCTGTACACGATTTGTTCCTATTACCACGACACCAAGCCACACCACTCCCACTGTCAAAAAAATCACTGCGGTCTTAAAAAGCTTTTTCTCTGGAAAAGTGAGTAGTCTGCTGAGGTGTTTGAACTGACGCAAGGATGGAAATCTTCGTTTGTGAAGTTTCCTCAGAAGTTTCGTATTGTACGAATGACTATGTAACACTTGCTTCTTTTTCATTCGCACAAACTTGCGCCCGAAGAATTTCAACACCCTTGTAAAAAGGAGTCTCGGTTTGGACACAGAAATGGTTGTTATGCTCAAAAAATCTCAAAGAGATTTAGATGACGAGCATGGCAACTCCAAGTGCAAAGAAAATGAGTGCAAGCACTATGGTTGCCCTATGTAAGAAGAGGTCAACACCACGTTTGGTAAGGGTTACTCCACCGCCTGTTCCACCAAATCCAGCTCCAAGCCCATCACCTTTTTGCTGAAGCAAAATAGTGAGCATCATAACGATTCCAACGATAACTTGTGCAATAGTAAGTACTTTTTCCATATGTTTGTATTATAGCAAACCTCTTTTAGGCTGCCAAGATCCAATTTTGTCCTGATTTCTCCGGGTTCCATTTATGAGTACAAGATGTATTCAATGGCGATAGTGTACAAAAATACGGCTTTTTTGTCAATACTCAAACATCTCAACCCTTGACAAATGTGCTAAAATATGCTAATATACCTTGTTCCCACATATGTGCCCAAGGGGCAGGAGGTTGTGATGGGATGGCACAAGAACCCCGCTTTGTGGGGTGTCGCACTGGGTCTTCTGGCCGTTCAGGTCCTGCTGGCCGCTCTGGGCTGGTGGAAGGCCCTGTGGTGCCTGGACACCAGCCTGATCGTCGGAGTCACTGTCTGGAACTTCCGTGAGTTCTTCCGGAAGTTCGCGTTCAACGACCAGTTCGATGGACAGCTCCCACTCGTCATCCAGTCCATTCCTGGGCTGCCGCGACGCCAGGTGCGCATGCGCTCGGTCGTGATCCGACGCGTGAACGGCACCGGTCCCTTCGCCATCAAGCTGGGGATGCGCCTGATGGACGGCCTGGACTGGTACGGCGCGGTCAACAGCGGAGACAAGAGTGGCGGCCACACCAACACGCTGGTGTTCGAAACCTTCGTTGGCAGTCGAAACTGGGGCATGGTCGTCATGTACCGGAGCCGGCCCAACACGGCCAGCATACAGGTCGAAGGGCTTGGCGAAGTGACGATGCGTAACGGGGTTTCCATCCTCGACCCTCGTGACTTCACCATCGAGGTGACCGACCAGCCTCCCTTCGCCCCTACCCAGACTTTCGCTCCCCACCTCATTCAACGCATCCTGGCCCGACTCGGCTGGATGTAGAAGCCGGCGCGCCCCACCGCGCGCCACCCTCAACACACAAACGTTTGAGCATAAAAATATCTAAACACAGCGCCAATAGGCGTTTTTTTGTTTGTATATTTATACGCTGAGATATTTGCATGATATCCCCTTGACAGCCTGAACATTGTATTGTATAATCTGCGCACTTGAAATTAGGACTTTTTTTTATGAAAACTGACATCCATCCAGAAGTCAATCCAGTCGTCTTTGTAGACACTTCTTGCGGAGTGGAGTTTGTGACTACCTCAACCATGAAATCAGAGGAGACACGCGATATCGATGGGGTAACACACTATGTGATCAACCTCGAAATCTCATCAGCTTCGCACCCATTCTTTACCGGAAAGCAGGTCTTTGTCGACACTGCACGCCGTGTGGAAAAGTTCCAAGAAAAGATGAAGAAAGTAGAAGCCAAGCAAGGTTCTGCTACCAACAAGAAGGCAAAACGTGCTGCCAAGGCTGCAAAAAAGGAAGACAAGGCAGCTGCATAGCTCCTGACATATCAAAACAGGCCACTTCTGGTCTGTTTTTGTTTCTGTGTCCCCTAACAATATGATCATTTGACAATTTAGCCATGGTTAATTGAAAAATTGTTAAATGGCTGCAATATGGTAAAATACTTTAAAACAAAGCCTCCCATATATGATTGAAAAGTATCAAAATATTCAAAAACGATACCAGCAACTGGAACAGCAGCTTTCTGACCCTGCGGTTATTGGTGATGCCAAAAAACTCAAAGAAGTATCCCAAGAATACAACGATCTCAAAGAGGCCTATGAAAAAATTCATGAATTTGAAAATATCGAAAATCAAATACATGACACCAAAAAAATGATTGACCTCGAAGAAGATGAAGAAATGAAATCAATGGCAGTCGTTGAGCTTGAGGAACTTGAAAACAAGTACGCTATTATGGAAGAGCAGCTCAAGCTTTTAACGAGACCCACAGATCCAATGGACAAAAAGAATGTCATTGTAGAAATCCGTGCCGGCGCTGGTGGTGACGAAGCTGGAATTTTTGCAGCAGACCTGATGCGTATGTATTCTCGATATGCAGAAAACAAAAAATGGAAAACGTCTCTGATATCCGAAAGTCCAAACGATGCCGGTGGATACAAAGAGGTCGTTTTTTCTCTTTCAGGAGACAGTGTCTACAAATTCATGAAGTATGAAATGGGGGTTCACCGCGTCCAGCGTGTGCCAGAAACCGAAAAACAGGGTCGCATTCACACCTCTACGGCTTCTGTTGCGGTTCTACCGGAAATTGAAGAAGAAGAAATCGAAATTCACCAAAATGACCTGCGTATTGATACCTTCTGCGCCAGTGGAAATGGCGGGCAAAGCGTCAACACCACCCATTCGGCGGTTAGAATTACGCATATTCCGACGGGAACCGTCGTGCAGTGCCAAGATGAAAAATCACAACAACAAAACAAAATCAAGGCGATGAGTGTACTTCGTGCGCGCATCTACGAAAAAATCGAAGCCGAGAAAAAAGCGCAGCTCGATGAAAAACGTAAAAGCCAAATTGGAAGTGGAGACCGCTCAGAAAAAATCCGTACCTACAACTATCCACAAGACCGAATCACCGATCACCGCATTTCACAAAGTTGGAACAATATTCCGACGATTCTTGATGGTGATCTTGATGATATCATCTCAGCGCTTATGCACGCTGATTACGAAAAACTCGATGCAGCAGAGTAAAAATACTGTCTCTGCCTCAATCTTGGATATTTGCAAAGAAAGATACCCTTTTGATCACTCTCATAGTTAGTTCCATGTTCATACTCATCAACCTCATTGCAGGCGCCGCTATGCGCCTCTATTACCTTACGATGCGCGGAACCTTTTGGTTCGATGAAGTTTTTACGGTTCACTATAGCGGTCTTCCTTGGCATGAGGCCATCAAATACTGGACCCTTGAAACCAATCCCCCACTGCACACACTGTTTATGCGATACTGGATTGGTATTTTTTCTGATGGAGAATTTGTTACACGGCTCTCTTCGGTAATCTTTGCCGTCGCCTCTATTTGGATGCTCTACTATTTTGGAAAAACCTTTTTTAACAAGTATACCGGTAACCTTGCTTCATTTTTTCTCTCTTTTTCGGGTCTCCACATTTTTTTGAGTACCGAAGCGCGCGCTTACAGCCTCAACATACTCCTCTGCTTGATTTCTTTTTTCCTTTTTTTCAAAATTTTCTACAGCAAAAAACAAGGTAAAAAAATCTTTTTGGGATATTTCCTCATTCAGCTGGCCATGCTCTATACGCATCTGACACTTGCCGTTATCCCTATTGTACAACTGCTCTGTTTGTTTATCCTACAAAATGACAAAAAAGAAGTGAGAAAATTTGTCAGTTTACACATTATTGCCGGACTCCTGTTTGCCATTTGGTTTATTCCATCAATCCTTTCCAAAAGTAATGTTGGTACGTTTAATGGTTGGTTTTTTACCGAAGACGCTACGTATGCCAATGTGTATTCAACCCTCATGGCTTTTTTTGCCATTTCAAAAGTTGATAGCCTGACTATTTCCTTTTTTGTTATCCTCCTCACCGGCCTTATCTGCGCCCTCGTGGTATATATCAAAGAGAACCTTGACAAAAAGGCCACTCCACTACTGATGTGTTTGGCTGTGTGGGCATTTATACCACCGGTCTTGAGTAATGTCTTTGGGATTTATATTCCCAAATATTCTTTCTTTAGCGCTCCGGCACTTTTCCTCATATTTGGTTTTCTTTTATCCGAAAGCAAAAGCGCCCTACTACAGAAAATTATTCCCTTTTTGACCTTTTCGGTCATGCTCGTACCGATATCTTCTGTAATGACCACACCCGTGTACGATGCCTACAGCCACACGAAATTTATTGAGGAGCATGAAACAGAAAATTCTGTAGTTGTTGTTGTGCCATTCAATGAAGAAATTCTTCTCAAACGCTACTACAACGGAAATACTCCCATTGTTGGGTTTTATCCTCGTGAAGATGAACTGCCACTGGAGGAAAGAATTGTCCGATACAACTGGCAAGAACTGCAAGTAGCACCAGAAGTGGTAGACAAAAAAATGCGCGCTCTAACCGATGGCAAAGACAAGGTGTTTTTTAGTAAATACATACTCGAGTCAGAGCCTATAGAAGACTGGCTCAAGAAAAATGGATGGAAGTACCAAAGCACCACCATAGCCGGGAACTACGTTCAAATATTTTTGCTTGAATATGATGCGCCAGCAGATTGGTAAGGCGCTTTCACGCGCGCAAAAACAGATAGAGAGGCTGGACGCGCAATTACTCCTCGCGCATGTTTTGGATGTCACACGCGAGCATCTCTTGGCGCACGATGAAAGACGACTCTCCTTGTTGCAATCCTTGCGCTTTTCACGTTTGGTTCAAAAAAGAAAGCAACACACGCCTCTTGCCTACCTCGTGGGACAGAAAGCATTTTATGGTCTTGACTTTTTTGTAAACAAAAATGTCCTGGTACCAAGACCGGAAACAGAGGACTTGGTAGAATATGTGCTTCAAAAAATTGAAAACTTAAAAGGGGAAAAGATGCTCCTTGTTGATATAGGTACCGGAAGCGGATGTATCCCCATATCAATTGTAAAAACACACAAACACTCAAACATACAAACGCTTGCCATTGATGTCTCTAAAACAGCCCTCAAGATCGCAAAAAAGAATGCGCAAAAGCATGGTGTCAACATTCAATTTTTGAAAGGAAACCTTCTAAAACCAATTTTAAAGCAATCTGACCATTTATCAATCTCACCGTTTGACCATGTTTTTGTAACGGCCAATCTCCCCTACGTCCCAGCGGCTGACTACAAACAACAACCTTCTATACAAAAAGAACCACCACTCGCCCTTCTTGCCGGCAGTGATGGAATGGATCTCTATCGAGAATTTATTCCACAACTCTTAAAGCTCAAAGATTTAACGAGCGCAAGCGTTTCCTGCATCATGGAGATGGATCCATCGCAGATTGTCCCCCTATCAGCTTTGTTTAAAAACAAGCCAGAGGTTATCAAAGATTTATCTGGTCGAGAAAGATTTTTGTTTGTCACCTTATAATATGCCGACATTTTATAACTCCCATTTTGAGCCAATCGAAAAACCAGAAGACGAGCCTATTCATATGCGTGCTGGCGGCTATGTCTGTGTGACAAAAGATGATACCATTTTGCTCGTAAACCCAACATGGTCACATTTTTGGGAATTCCCTGGCGGAGGTGTTGATCCTGGAGAACATATCCAAGATGCCGCTATCCGTGAGTGCATGGAAGAAACCGGCTACAGCATACAGATCTCTTCAGAAACTCCCTTTGCGGTAACAGAAAGCTTCTACGTTTCTCCATCCAATGGAAAATTCTACCAGAATATTGGAGTTTTTTTTCATGCGAAGTTAACATCAGAAACACCTGATGCAGAAAAAGTCTTTCGGGACGAAATTCGTCAGATTCGTTGGGTGCCAAAAAATGAGATTACTGAAGAAATATTTCATCCTACACATTGGAAAGCCATACATCACATTTTGGATCAATAAAGAACGAGGCTCTGGCCTCGTTTTTACTTTTTTCACTCCTACACATCCTTCGTCCTCGTCAAAACCCCATCAATTCTCTTATATTCCCGATTTTTGTTTTTCTCTACCTTTTTTAGCAGTTCTTCCTCCAAATTTACTCCGACAATTTCCGAAAGACCAAGCAAATAAATCACCACATCAGCAATCTCTTCTCCGAGCGT
>JACKFN010000007.1 GCA_020632445.1 Candidatus Nomurabacteria bacterium
TCAGCTGGTAGAGCAACGGTTTTGTAAACCGTCGGTCCGGGGTTCGAGTCCCCGAGATGGCTCCATGATCATAATAAAAGGGGGATTATGCATTATGTGTATGTTTTGTATAGCCATAAACTACAAAAAAGGTGTATAGACTATACCGGGAATTTGAAAGAGAGATTCATGCAGCATCAGTCAGGTAAAGTGCCTTTTAGTAAAAAGGGACGCCCATGGAGGCTTGTGTATTATCAAGCTTTTAATAACTCTGTTGATGCAAAAATAGAGGAAAAGTTTCTCAAGAGCGGCAAGGGGAGAGAGCGATTGGGATATATACTGAAAAATTCAATTTAGGGGTCGGTACCGAAGCGGTCAACCGGGGCAGACTGTAAATCTGCTGGCTTATGCCTTCGTAGGTTCGAATCCTACCCGGCCCACAAAATAAAATAGACCTTTTTGGTCTGTTTTATTTTGTAGAGCCGAGAGAAGGATTCGAACTGGGGATGGTAAGGGGCGTAGCCCTTTACATTTTGAGGAAGGGTTGGGGAAACCCAAAGGTTTCCCCAGGAGGACACGAAGTGCCGACTTCGAATAGCGAAGCGCCTACCCGGCCCACAAACAAAAAAACACCATTGACAAAATGGTGTTTTTTTTGTTAAATAAGGGCACACCAAGTTTCATGAAGGAGGCCATACACCCATGGCTCGAATGACTGATACGGAGCTGATGGTCTGGTTCGGCCAGCGCGGTCTGGACTGCCCGCATCGTCGCTCTGATGCTGTCGCTACCATGCAATGGCTGGAGCGCTCTGAAGTTGGAGCGCTCGTCGGTGGTGCGGCGCCCAAGATCAGGCGCTTGCAAAGGCTTCAGCAGATGATCGGACGGATGGTAAGCGTCCGAGGTGACGTGCGCGGCTTCGTGGAGTCGGTGGCGTGGTCCAACGGTCGCCGCAGCCTGGTCTTCGTGACCGATCGAAAATCCCCCGTCAACCTGGTCGTGACTGATATCGTCGATCAGGAGATTCCTGATCTGGATATCGTTGAATCGTGCGGTTCCAGACCGGTAACGAGCGCCGCCTGAAGTTTGCTTCTCTCATCCCACCAAAGTTGCCCACATCAAGGAGGAAACACAAAACCCGCTGGTACAGCGGGTTTTGTGTTTGTGGTTAAGCGTAGTGCATTCTTTCTTTTTTTCTTCTCCACATATGTACATATGGGAGAAATAGACCACAGCGTATTCTTCCTCCTGCATGATATTGATTCCAACTGCTACCTTCGAGCATAGCGATCGCTTCACCGATTACCCACTTTCCAAGTTCCTCATGGTTAGAGTGCTTCATAATAAACAGATCGGTTGGTTTTTTTCTGTGACCATGTTTGTGAAATGTCGCAAGTATTTTTTCTGTCGGAATTTTAAGCTCGGGGTGTTCATTTACTTTTGCAAAAGCTTCGAGCCAGATGATGACTGATTCGCTATTGGAAAAGTTAACTTGTGGAAGTAGTGCCACGAGTTCGTCGATTCGTTTTTGAAGCACTTGTACTTCGTTCTTCATAGGAATTGGACTTATGAAGGGGCTTCTCCACCTCTCATATTTATCATGGCATTACTCGGAGAGATTGTCAAGTATTTCCTAAATTTAGGACATTTTTTGTCTATATAGAAAAACTCTTTACATCTTTTTTGAGCTGGGGTATACTCATTTTACCTGTCTCCACCATCCCTGTTGGAGATTTGATTTATATTTACTAATTTCATTTTTTAAGACGCGATGTCTATGAAAAATATTTTGCTTGGATTTGCTGCACTGGCACTTGCACTGGTAGGAGCTGGATGTGGAAATCAAAATAAAGCTCCAGAAATGGGGATGGATACACAAATGAATGATGCTCCAGAAATGGAAGCGCAAGAGATGGAACCGATCAAGATTGGTTTTATTTCACCACTTACCGGTGAGGCTGCAACGTATGGTGAGCCGGGAAAGAATGTTACTGCTATGGCAGTAGAAGAAATCAATGCTGCGGGAGGAATCAATGGTCAAATGCTTGAGGTAATTTATGAAGATGGAAAGTGTAATGGAAAAGATGCTTCAAATGCTATGAACAAGCTTGCTACCGTGGATAAGGTACAGGCTATTATTGGAGGTTTTTGTAGTGGTGAATCGCTTGCTGCTGCCCCAATTGCCAACGATCATAAAATCTTGCTTTTTTCTCCAGGGTCATCAAGTCCTGATTTGACCGAGCAAGGTGGGGCATTTTTCTTTAGAAACTTTCCAAGTGATGCTACTCAAGCACAAGTACTTGCCGATGTAGCATATAACAAGAAAGAATGGAGAAAGATAGCGATTATTCAGGAGCAAACAGACTATGCAGAGGCACTTCAATCAAGTTTTGCAGCCAATTTTACAGAGCTTGGAGGGGAAGTCATGGTTGAAAAATTTCCAACAGGAAGCGCGGACTTTCGCACCCCGCTTACAAAGTTAAAAGGGTTTGAGCCAGATGCTTTGTTCCTTGCCGTTCAAACAGATAAACCAGCAGAAAATATTCTCCGTCAGGCAAGCGAGCTTGGATGGGAAGTTGATTTGATGGGATCTGACATTATGTCAGGAGGAGAAGTTGCGAAGAGTTCTCCAGAGCTTTTGGAGGGAATGTTTGTAGCGGAGTTTGGTGTAAATCACGGTGAGGCATTTGATGCCTTTAATGCTGCATACAAAGCAAAGTATGGCGAAGACGTACCATATGCTGCATATGCTCAAACTGAGTACGATGCCGTGTACCAGCTTGCAGACGCACTCAAAGAAGTGGGAAATGATGGTGAAGCGCTTCGTGATTGGTTTGCCAACTCATCAGGATGGGAAGGTGTTTCAGGAGCTGTTGAGTTTACAGAAAATGGTGACAGAACGGTTGGTCATGTACCTTTGATCATTCATGATGGTGCCGTTGTGCCATTTGATGAAATGGCAGAGGAGTAATTGAAAGATTCAACAAAATAAAGGCCCGGCACATGCCGGGTCTTTTGGTACATGCTTTTTGCCCTCTGTGGATAAGACCCTTGCACAGAGGCCAAAAAACACGTACCATAGAAATTAGTGCGCAGTAAAGTAGCACGATGTGAAAACATGTAAATAAAGAGCCAAAGAGGCTTTTTTGATTTGAAAAGAGGGGGTAATGATGCTACACTGACTGTATGATTTTCAACCAACTTTTGATCAATGGAATCATTGCTGGATCCATTTATGCCCTCGTGGCCAGTGGATTTTCTTTGATTTATTCCGCCACTCGGTTTGTGCATTTTGCGCATGGAGCAATTGCTGCCACCGGAGCATATTTTGTGTATACCTTTTTCTCGATGTTTGGGTTGAATTTTTATCTTTCGAGTTTTCTTGCCATTATCTGTACGGCCCTTGTGGGGGTATTTTTCTTTGCCATCATCTATAGACCACTGCAAAAGAAAAAATCCTCCAATGCCATTTTGCTTATCGCAGGTCTTGGAATCATGATTTTAGTGGAGAATTTGCTGCTCCTGATGTATGGGGCGGATGTCAAAACTCTGAATTTCATTGAAGTGGCACAAGGAAAGGAAATTTTTGGAGCGATTATTACTCCGTTGCAGATGTTTATTGTTCTTATTTCCGTTATCTTGCTAGTTGTCTTGCAGCTTTTTGTCAAAAAAACAAAATTTGGAAAGAAAATGCTTGCGGTAGCCGACAATCCAGAGCTTGCCGATATTACTGGTATCAATGCCAAGCAAATTCAGTATGCCGGTTTTGCTATCGGGTCAGCGCTCGCGGGTGTGGCTGGGATCCTTATTGGTCTGGAGCAAAATATTGAGCCGGTGATGGGAACACAGCTTATTGTAAAGGGATTTACCGGAGCGGTGATTGGTGGAGCATCCTCATTGCCAGGATCTATCCTGGGAAGCTATTTGCTGGGGCTGACAGAAAATTTTGGTATTTGGTGGCTTCCTTCTGGGTACAAGGATGCGATTGCCTTTGTTCTTCTGCTGATTTTCCTCTTGGTAAGACCACAGGGAATTTTGGGGATCAATAAAGGAGTCCGTCAATGATTGTCGTCCCCGGCCTGACCGGGGATCTCCCAGCATCTTCTCGTTAAGATATGCTGCTGTGAGATTCCCGCTTTCGCGGGAATGACAGGAAAAAGGTCCGTGTTTAGATGTTTGTATGTTTAAATACGTATGATCAGTACATACCTCATTCACATTGCTATTATCATCGTCATATTCGCGATCTTGGCGGCTTCTTTGAATTTGTCTCTTGGGTATACGGGAATGATCAATCTTGGGCATATTGCTTTTTATGGAATTGGGGCTTACAGCTCTGCGATACTCACCATACGGCATGACTTTGCCTTTATTCCAGCAATTATCTGTGGAGGACTGATTGCCAGTGTGTTTGGTTGGTTTTTGACAGTTATTACGAGTAGGCTCAAAGGGGACTATTTTGCGCTGGGAACGCTGGGCTTTGCATTTGTGGCTTATGCCGTGTTTTTGAATTGGACAAGCCTTACGCGTGGACCGTTGGGGATTCCTGGGATTCCACGTCCAGAAATTTTTGGCTATGTGGTACGAAGTACTTCTGATTATTTGACCTTTTCGCTTATTGTTGCCGCGATCGTGATTACTTTTCTGTGGCTTTTGACACGATCACGCTATGGAAAGCTTTTGGAAGCCACTCGTGACGACGCTGTGGGTCTTCAGATGCTTGGGAAGAATATTTTTCGGCTTAAGTATCAATCTATGATGGTAGCTGCTTTTTGCGCTGCGATTGCGGGAAGCCTCTACGGGCATTATATCAGCTTTATTGATCCTTCTACCTTTTATCTCAATGATATTGTGATCCTGCTGACCATTGCGATTGTTGGGGGACTTGCGAGCCTGCGTGGGAGCATTGCCGCAGCGATTATTATTATCCTTTTGCCAGAGATGCTCCGTTTTGTGAATATGCCACCTTCGATGATTGGTCCAATGCGTCAGATTCTCTATGCGCTTCTTTTGATTTTGATTCTTATGTTCCGTCCAAGAGGACTTTTTGGAAAGGTGGATTTGGAGTAGTATGTTCAAAGTAGAAAATGTCAAAAAACGATTTGGAGGGGTACAGGCCATCAAGGGGTCGAACTTTGAAGTTCCCGAAAACAAGATCACTGCACTGATTGGTCCAAATGGAGCTGGAAAAACGACGCTTTTTAACATCATCACTGGATTTATTAAACCAGACGAAGGAGACGTGTATTTTCGTGGTCAACGCATTACCGGGAAGCATCCATTTGAAATTGCGAATATGGGAGTCAGCAGAACCTTTCAGCAAGTTCGACTGTTCAAGTACCTGACGATTTTTGACCATTTGCGTATGGCAGATGACAATCAGGATACCAAACTGTTCAAGAATCTTTTTGCACGTCAAAAGGTAGACAAAGAAGCCTATGAAAAAGTGCTTGAGCAGTATGGCATAGAAAGGGGGCTTGATGCACTCGCGAGTGAGCTTTCGTATGGACAAAGAAAGCTGTTAGATCTGGCTATGGCTCAAAGAAAGCAACACAAGATTTTGATGCTCGATGAACCAGTTGCCGGAGTCAATGCTGTTATCCAAGAAAGAATAGAAAATTACTTACTCGATCTTAAGCAGCAGGGGGAAACCATTTTGCTGATCGATCATGATATGAAGTTCGTCAGGCGTCTTGCCGATTATGTAATAGCACTTGATGCCGGAGTCGTCCTTGTGGATGGTGAGCCAGAAAAAGTTTTGACCGATAAACGAGTCCTCGAAGCTTACTTAGGAGAATAATATGCTCGAAATTAAAAATCTCAATGCTGGGTATGGAGAAATCAAGGTCATCAAGGATGTCTCTTTGACGTTGCAAAATGGAAGTGTGAGCGTTTTGATGGGGCCAAATGGTGCCGGTAAATCGACACTCCTCAAGTCTGTGTTTAACATTACCGACATTGATAGTGGAAAAGTATTTTTTGAAGAAGAGGACATTACCCGACTGCCCGCGCATGCATTGCTTGAAAAAGGAATTGCTTTTGTTTCCCAAGGAAGGGTAAATTTTAGCACGCTGAGTGTTGAGGATAATTTGAGACTTGGTGCGCACCACGTTCAGGATAAAGCGGAGGTAGATTCACGGCTTGAACAGGTATACAAGCAATTTCCGATACTCAAAGATAGGCGCAAGGAATATGCTTTTTCACTTTCTGGAGGTCAGCAACAGATGCTCGCGATTGGAAGGGCCTTGATGAGTAAGCCCAGGCTTTTACTTATGGATGAGCCTTCTCTTGGACTCGCACCAAAACTCGTAAAAGAAGTTTTCAAAAAGATCATTGAAATTCGTGATAATTTTGATGCCACCATTTTGATTGTTGAGCACAATCTCAAAAGTCTTATGGACGTTGCCGATCATGGGTACATTTTGGTACAGGGTGAGCTTGTTGCGCAGGATACGTGTAGTAAGCTCAAAAACAGTCCCATCATGAAAAAAGTTTTTGTAGGGGCCTTTGATTGATCGTTAAGCCACATCCCTAAGCACCTGCTCCACATGCTTTTGTGGATTAACTTTGATGTAGTGTTTGACAATCTTTCCCTTTTCGTCAATAAGAAACGAATCACGCCTTATACCCATGTATTTTTTTCCAAACATACTTTTTTCTGTCCAAACACCATATTTTTCGACGACTTTTTTCTCAGTGTCGGCGAGTAGTGGAAAATTTAGGTCATGTTTGCAAGCGAACTTGTCATGGGTTGCAACATCGTCGCACGACACACCCAGTATCTGTACGTCAAGCTTTTGAAGTTTTTTCATGTTATCACGAAAATTTTTAGCTTCTACGGTGCACCCAGGAGTCAAATCTCGTGGGTAGAAGTATAAAAGGACTTTTTTCCCTTGATAATCCTTGAGTGCATGCTTTTTTCCATTTTGGTCAGGGAGTGAAAAGGCTGGCGCTTTTTTGCCTGTTAGGTCGCTCATAGAGTTTTTATTTAGTCATTATTATGTTATTATAGAGAAAAAGAAATTCACTTGCAATATGCAAATGCCTTCGAAATTACAGCCTTTAAATACTTTTCCAATCTCAACGAGGTGGTATTTTTGGGCATCCCGGCTCATTCCTTTGGCCATTATCTTGAGCTACGTAGCTACATTCGGTGCACTTGCGTACTATCAAACGGAAAACCCAGGTTTTTTGATACAAGACATCTCTGTTTCTTATTGGATAGCTCTTGCTGTGATATTGATACTTGGATGGTATTTCTTTAGAAGATACATTGCGATCACTGATCAGTATATTCAGATTTTTTCTCGGAAAAAAGATGCACTCAGTGGAGACATCATTTCCAAAGAATCGATACAAGGATTTGAAATTGGAAGATACAAAAGTACGGATAAATATTCAGGTGCGTTTCAAATAATGTTTCGTATTGCAGATGGTCGCAAATATGTTTTTGAAATGCGAGAGGATGCATTGCGTAATTTCTATCAAAAATGGCTTGAGTATGGGTATACGCCAATCAGTGAAGGAGTCGATTACAAACAGTTTCAGCAATTTCTTTCTGAGAAAAAAAAGAAAGCACAAAAGCATGCATTTATAGCCGTTCTGTGTGTTTTGATCGCCATTTTTTTTATCTTCAAATACCTTGATTTTTTTGTCTATGGAATATTTTAAACCAATTGAAAATATTCTCAGCCAGTATAGCTGGTGGGGAAATACTTTGTGGGATTACTCCATGTTTTTGTGTATTCTTATTGGATGTATCCTCGTTTTGAAAATTTTTCAAAACATTATTTTGTCACGTCTTAAAAAGCTGACACAAAAAACCGAGACAACATTTGATGATGCCGTTATCGGTATGTTTGAAAATGTTAGATCGTGGTTCTTTATCTTTTTGGCTCTGTATGTTGGGCTTCGATATCTGACCATGCCTGATGTTTGGCTTCAAGGAGTAAGAACCCTTCTTATCTTTGGTATTGCCTATGAAGTAGCCAAGGCTGTACGAATGCTCGCTGATTTTTCTATTGATTTGTACCTTGATAAGATCACCAAAACAGAAAAAGAAAAAACACAGGGGCGTGGTGTACTGCGTTTTATTCGAGTTGGTGTGATGGTTGTGTATTGGTCACTGGCGTTACTTTTGATTTTGAGCAACCTTGGCGTCAATGTGACTTCACTTATAGCCGGACTTGGAATCGGTGGTATTGCCGTCGCGCTTGCGGTACAGAATATTCTTTCTGACCTGTTTAGTTCGTTTACGATATTTCTTGATAAGCCATTTCAGGTGGGAGATTTTATCAAAGTGGGAGAAGACTCTGGAACTGTGCAGCATATTGGACTCAAGACAACACAGCTCAAGACATTGCGTGGGGAAGAATTGGTTATTCCCAACAAAGAACTTACTTCATCACGGATATTGAATTTTAGAAAAATGAAAAAGCGTCGTGATATATTTGTGCTTGGAGTAACGTATGAGACTTCAAAAGAAAAACTTAGCAAAATTCCTGCACTTGTCCAAAAGGCGATCGAAAGTGCAGAAAAAACCGAATTTGATCGTTGTCATTTTTTTGAATATGCCGCTTCCAGTTTAAACTATGAGATTGTGTATTATGTTCAGTCGGCAGAATACAGCGTTTACATGGATATCAGGCAGGCAGTGAATATGGCAATATTTGAAAGTTTTGCCAAAGAGGGAATAGAGTTTGCGTATCCCACCCAGACCGTGCACGTGAAGAAATAATAGTTCATGTACTTTTTTGACAGACCAAAAAAGTAACAAAAAAGTCAGTGAACGTCTCACATCAAGCAGAAAAAAAGCAAACAAAAAATACCTGTTGCAAAAGCGCCCTACGGGCTATAGTTGTAACAGAAAATCCAGGAGTACCTGGATTTTTATGTATTTTTTCTCTACTTTTTTCTGTCCTGATGTTCGAATGTTCACGGAATACGAAATACGGAATACGGAATACGCAATAGCATCTATTGTAATTTTTTAGCACTCGAATCATCAAAATGGGATGCATTGGTACCGAGCACTCCAAAACTCTTGTTGATATCTTTTTGTATATAGGTATCAAATCCGGAAAGACTTATTGACTCTACAATAGGCATAAGGGCCTGTGTTAAAGGGGTGATTTCTACTTCAAACGCGATGGTTACTCCTTCAAAAGGTTGAAGCTGTTGTTTGTTCCATTCTACCGTGTTTCCATGTATAGATACGTCCTGTCCATTGCTGATGCTCGTGTTTCCCGTGGCAGTTACGCCTGGAGCAAGAGCAAAGCGTACCTGCGCATTTTCAAGATTGCTCGTTGTGTTGGCAACTTTGGAAACTATCCAAAATTTTGTGGTTTTTCCTGCTTGATAGGGAAAAGGGCCACGGCCAATTTGGTCTCCTGAGTCGGTATAATATACGAGCCGAGTATTATGGGCGAGGGTTGAACCAACGATAATTTCCGGTGAAAAGGCCGTTGATTGAAATCTTTGACCGGTTGCATCAATTTCTCCGGAAAAAATAAGGGAAATCTGTTTTTTGATATCGATATTTCCATTTGGAACATAGCGTACCGGCAGTGAAAACGTTGTGGTCAGTGACTGACCAGGGGCAAGTGTTGGTGGCTCAGGTATCTGAATGTGCATGGTTCCCTGTGCAGTTGGAAAATCAATTCGGTTTATATCAAAGACATCTTGCGCGATCGGCACATCCAAAGAGACTTGTTCGAACGCAAAGTTCGATGTATTCTCAATCGTCGCCGTAAAGCTGATTTTCTCACCTGGAACTACCTTTGTCTTGTCAGGCGAAAGTTGTATGTGCACCTCTGGTCGTAGCACTTCAAAAGTAAAAAGTTCATTGATTTGCTCAAAGGATGCATTTTCTTGCAGTGGTACAACAGACGCCTGCAACTGCATTGACATGGTATCAGAAGTTTCATCTGGTGTCGCATAAACAATAAAGTCTGTGCCTTCACTGGAAAGGTTCCATTTCGAGCTTAACAGGGTGGTGCTGGAAAAAGAAAACCCTGTTGCTGTACTTCCTCCTATTATCCCAAGCCGGATACCGGCATTGGCACCTGGGAGTCTCTTGGGTTTCACAGAAATGGGGATAGCCACCGTCCCTGGATAGATAAGCGGTGCGTGTGGTCCGACTTCAAATTCCCAGAGCGTATCAGGGGTTTGTATCGCATAGCTCCCAATAGCGGTATGTAACCATGGCTCATTTGGGGTTTTATACGAAATTTTGGCAATGAGCTTGCTTACCATTCTGGGAGATTGAAGGTACGAACCAGTGGTATTGAGTTTAACGTGTGTTTGAGGGCCTATATCATGAAGTGACACATCTGTGAGATTTTGGGTTATGAGGCTATCACCCGAAAGGCTTTCAATTATGAGACCTTCTGGAGAGAAAATGGTGATTTCTGGTTGTATGAGGGGAAAGTTAGCGTTGTTTTTTACTACAAGGTCAATGAGTATTGGTTCACCACTCAAAAAACGTCCGTCCCCAATGCCATTGGTGATATGTATTTCCACGTTAACATCTCCAGCATATTTTGGAGTGTAAAAAAACCACACGAGTGATATGGTAGCAAAGGCGATAATGAGGAAAATGAGGAAAATATCAAAAGCAAAGAGCTTTTTGGGGTGCCTATAGTGTGGTGCGTATTTACGTTTGTATAGGGAACCTATCCATGAAAAAAAATTCATAAATGGCTAATTTTAGGTGTCGTTTTCTTCGTCTGAAGCATTTTTTCTCGGGGAATAGAGGGTGTTACTTATTTTCCATTTATCTATGTATTGGCCGATTCCACGTGAGTCGAGCTTGTTTTTTACGGTTGTTTTTGATTGCGACCATTTTACCAGGCTCTCAAAGTTGACCTTGTAGCGACCGGCAACCACGATGTAGGTGATTTCTTGGTCTTTTATGGCCCTTCGAATGGTTTGGGGGTTTACACCAAAAAGCCTTGCTGCCTCTGATACAGAAACTCTTACAACCTCATTTTTTTCCTTATTTTGCATACTTTTAGTGTTCAGGTGGTCAGGTTTCATACTTTAAGATTAACCAAAAATAGGTGCAAAGTCAAGCTGTTTGTATAGGGTACCCTATACAAACAGGGCAAAAAAAGGAGAGAATCCTTGATTTTATAAAAGAGTCATGCTATAATTTCTGTATTGTTTTTGCTGAGTTTAGCAAAATTCTTTAAAAGTGTAACACTTTTTAGGTTTCGACGTCTTCTAGTATGAAAGACAAATTTCTGGAAAAAAAATTATTGTACAAAGTTGTTGTTCAAAAGGATCCAGATGCCTATGCGCAGCTCTACGACATGTATGTAGAGAAGATCTATCGCTTTGTATATTACAAGGTATCGAGTAAAACCGAAGCTGAGGATATTACCAGTGAGGTTTTCCTTAAAGCCTGGAATTACTTGATTGACAGAAAGGATGACTCTGTAGCGAGTTTTAGTGGACTCATCTATAGAATTACCAGAAATTGTATTATTGATCTTTACCGCAAAAAAGCACGAAAGGTTGAAGCTCCTCTTTCAGAAGGAGAGGCTATCACCACAGATATGGCCGAATCAGTCCATATTCGTTATGAAGCAGATCAGGTACTTGCTCTGGTAGGAAAACTCAAGAGTGACTATCAGGAAGTTATTTTGCTTCGTTACGTTGATGAGCTGGAAGTAAAGGAAATAGCAGAAATTTTGGGGAAAAGTTCCACCTCTGTTCGTGTCATGATTCATCGTTCGCTTAAAAAACTTGAGCAACTTGCCGATCCAGGCAGTGATGTATGAAAAAGGATATTTTACAGCAACTCAGAGCACTGAAAGAAAAAGAGAGTCAGATTCAACCTGACGCTCTTTGGGTTCAGCAAAATAAAAAGAGGTTGCTTTCTCAAATACAAAATACTACAGCCGCTGACACAAAGTCTGCTTTTTCTCTTCGTCTTTGGCAACTTTTGGAAATATTTATACCGCACAATACCGTCATAGTGGCACAACGTTTTGCGGTTTTCATTTTGATTATTGGCGTTGCCGTTGGTGGATTTAGTTTGAGTGCAAGCGCGTCACAAAATAGTTTGCCCGGTGACAAACTTTGGAAGATTAAGCTTGCAACAGAAGCTATTGAAGATGTTGCCGTGTTTACGGTTGCTGATTCACAAACAAAAGTTGCTCTCAAGAAAAAACGTGTAGAAAAACGTGTAGAAGAACTTGAAAAACTTACCCAAGAGAGAAAAGATGATTTACCAAAGCGAATAAAAGAAGCCAATGTTGTTCTAAAAGAAAATCTTACGGCAGCTTCAGAGATTGCTGGACAGGTACAGTCAGAGCACGCGGTCAAAATTGCCCTTGAGCTTACACAGACGAACAAGCAGGCGAAAGATGCTCTCAAAAAAGCAACAGAGGCTATCGTAGAAAATGCATCGACCGAACAAGAAAAAAAGGAAGTCGAAAAGGATGTGAAAGCGACTACTAAAGAGATTAATCAAACAAATCTTGAGGTTATCAAAAAAGCAGTACAAAAGAGAATAAAGGGCGGAAACGAAGTTGAGATTGAAGAAGAAGAAGAAATTAAAAAAGTGGTGATGGAAAGTGTGGAAGAACTTTCTGATCAGCAGTCACAGGATAAAGCAAAAGACGTTATCGAAAAGGCGAAGCAGACAACCACACATGAAGAAAATGAAAAAATAGAAACGCCATCTACCACAGCGAAGCAGAGCGAAGAAGTAAACATCGAAAGTTCTAGTTCTACGCTGCAGACGACAAGTACAAGTTTGGATCTGGTAACGACTACCCCTGACCAAAAAGTTAAAGAAGAAGCGGCACCAGCTCCTGCACCAAATGTTCAAAAAGTTATTGCCGATGCACAGCGTGGTACCAATGAAGTCGAGCAGCTAAGAAATGAAGTGAAAACCTTGGCCAACAGTAATCAGCTCATAGAAGCGATCGAGCGTGCGCAGGACCTTGGAGAAGTGGCAAGCAAAACCGAAGCAAAGATCGAACAACTTGAGCAGCTCGTAGGTACGAATCAGCAGCCTAAAAAAGAAGAAGTACCAAAAGAAACCATCACGCAGGAAAATACTGAGCAGACAAAAGAGACCAGTACGGTCCAAGTCAACAGTACCACAAAAACAGAAATAGCTCATTAGTTACCAAACTATATCTCCTAATATTGTGTGGCAGAGAGATCGTTCATAGCGGTTTGTCTGCCATACAGTATTCCCAGATTTTGGGAAATTAGGGGCAAATCCACTTCGGTGGTAGTGTCTAACGAAAGGTCGAGCCATACGCTGGCGTTAGGTACTTAAATAAATTACCAGCTTATATGTAGTACGGGGAAAATTATCCCTTGCGATTATATATAAGCACCTAAGTAATCTATGACCAATACACTTAATTTCGTAAAACAAGCATTTACATGGGCAGTGGTGGTCGCGACAATTGCATGGTCAGTGGGCGTAAGCGCACTTGTACCAGCAGTAGCAGCGAGTGCAACATGTCCAACCATGTCAGCAGGAGACTTGGTAAGTCCAAGTACTGATCCAGCTGTATATGTAGTAGGTGCAGACGGAGGAGTATACTTCTTTCCAAATGGAGAGATATACCAAACATGGTACGAAGATTTCAGTGGAGTACAACAAGTACCAGCTGAATGTATCGTAGCATTGCCACTACGTGGACCAGTGGGTTACCGCCCAGGTGCACGATTGGTAAAGCGATCAATCGCACCAACAGTATTTGCCGTATTGCCAGGGAACACACTAAGACCTCTTGCAAGCGAAGCAGATGCATCAATGTACTACGGAGCGAACTGGGGATCACTCGTACGTGACGTAGTAGACAACTTCTGGACAGCATACACTCCAACAGGAGATCAGTTGAACGGATTCCACGATGGACAACTCGTTTCAATGAGCGGAAATACCTACCTCGTAGAGGGAGGAATGCTTCATGAAATCGATGGAAGCCTTCCACCAAATGCAACAGGAGATGTACGTGGTGTTGACGTAAGTGGTCTCGCAATGGGATCAAGCGTAACACCAGGATCATTGTTCATGAATCCACCACAGCGCATGGCTGCAGGACCAGGACCAAACCCAGGACCAGGACCAAACCCAGGACCAGGTGTAAGTGGATCAGTAACAGTGTCAATGGCATCAAACAGTCCAGGAGCAGGGCAAACCCTTCCTGATGGAGCATTTTATGCACCAGTATTGTTCGTTGACGTAATGAACAACACGAACCAGACTGTAAAGGTGTCAAACTTGAAGATTCGCCGAACAGGAATCATGAGTGACTCAGCTGTACAAGGAGTATTGATTACCGATGGAGCTGGAAAGCTACACGGAAATCTTGTAACTTTTGGACAGTCAGTTGCAGAACCAGGGTTTTACTCTGACGCAATTGAGATTCCAGCAGGTGGACGTGATCAAGTACGTGTACACGTAAACATCCGAGCAACAGCTGGAACAGGAACTATCGGAGCCCGCTTCCTTGAAGCAGGAGATATTACTGTAAAGACTGCTGGAGGGGAAATGGTTCCAGTAAATGGATCATTCCCAATCACATCACCTACATTTAATGTAGTAGATGGATCAGGAGCACTTGGAAAAGTTCAACTTTCATCAAGAACTATCATTGGTGGTTCAAGTGGAAGCGAAATCGAAATTGACCAAGGAGCAGCAGACGTAGACGTTGCTAAGTTCCGTTTCCAAGAATCAACAGGAAACGAGGACGTAGAGCTCTGTAATGTAGAGTTCCAAAACAACGGATCAGCATCAGCAGGAGACTTCTTCAACATTCGTGTACTTGACCAAAACAACAACGTTGTAGGACAAGTAGACTCAGTAGTCAACAACATTGCAAAGATCTCTCTTAACGGAGTAGAAGGAGCAATGGGACCAAACGGATGTTACTTGATTGGAAATGGTCAGCTTCGTGACTTCACCTTGCGTGTAGACACAGCAACCAACACCAACTCAGCATCAAGAACTATTAACTTCACACTCCAGAACGACTTCCGCGTACGCGCAATGGGACTCGAGACTGGATCAGGAGCAACAGTAGAACTTGCAGACAGTGTAAATGATAGCTTCCCACTCGGAGACTCTGACTCAGGACAGAACTGGGCTAAGTTCCGCGCAGGATCAGCATCAATTTCACGTTCAACAGCATCAATGTCAGGAAAGATTGCAAAAGGTGCATCAAATCTTGAGCTTGCTCAGTTTGACGTACGTGCATTCGGAGAAGACATTGAGCTTCAAGAGCTTGGATTCGTAGTTCTCGACGAGAACGGAACAGGACTCTTGATCGGGGACAAGACATTGGTAGGAACTTTGAGAATTCTTAACGGAAATGATCAAAGTATCTTCTCAATCAGTGCTAACGACCCAGATGTATATGGATCAAACGGATTGACCGTATCATCAAATGCAGTTGCAACAGCAAATGCAGACGGACTCGGAACCCAACACACACTATCTTCATACTACGTTATCCCAGTAAATACTACTGGAAAGATCAAGGTTGTAGCTGATATCTATCAGTCAGCAAGCGCATCAGATAACTATAAGGTACGTGTAACATCACTCAAGTTCCGCAAGATGAGTTCAAACACCTTCACAACACTAGGAACAGCAACAACTGGAAACCTAGCAGAAGGAAATGGACTTACTGTAGAGAACTCAAACGTGATTGTAACCAAGTCTACAGCATTTAACCCTGTAAAGATTGTAAAGGGTGGTTCACTCCAAAAGATTGGATCATTCAACATGCAAGCAGGAGCAGCTGAAGATATTCGTGTAAACTCAGTAAAGGTAAAACTCGCTTCAAAGAAGGGAGGAAGTATCTCACTAGGTGGATCATCATTTACTTCAGCATCAACAACTGCAAACCTCAGCAACATTACAACCGTAACACTTGCTGACAGCGAAGGAACATTCTTGGCACCAAGCCAGAACATTACTTCAACAGGAGGAGGAACTTTCTCAACAGACTTCACAATTGCAAAGAACCAAACCAAGACTATTGACGTATGGGCAGTAGTATCAACCGCGTTTGGAACAGGAAGTGGAGCAGGAACCGATCAACTCGGATCAAGCATTGAGATTACTTCATACACAGCAACACAGTCACAGACTGCTAGCTCTGTATCTGAAGTCCTCGGACAACAAATCACCGTGACAACTGGTGGAAGCCTTTCTGTTTCATCACTTGGACAGGATGGTATCATCAACGTTGCAAAGGTACTTCACGCTGGTGAAGCTGGAGTGAATGCTTTCAAGTTTAAGATTCGTGAATCTTCAAACGCTGAAGGATTGACTGTTCAAAAGCTTTACCTTGGTGTAAAGAACCCAACCAACACGGTATCAAACTACCAATTGATCGATGAATCAACTGGTGATCAGCTTGGAACAACCGTTCCAGCAAACAATGGTGAAGTTCGCTTCACAGGTTTGAACTTCTCACTTCCAAAGGGTGGTGAGCGTAATTTGATCGTTAAGGTGTCTACTGTTGACGCAGCAGCACTTGTATCATCAAGTTCAACCAACCAAGTTCTTCTTGGACCAACCTTCATTGAACACACAGGTGCAGTAAGTGGTGTAACCGCTCGCGTATCTGGTGGTATCGTTCTTGGATCATCACTCGGAAACAACCAACTCTGGGTAAACGATGTTGCCAACTTCGAAATAGGAGACACTGTATATGTTGACATGAACAACGATGGTGACTTCCTAGATCAGGACGAAACACGTTCTGGAGGATTTGCGGTTAAGACCGTAACTTCAGGAAGTTCTTCTACCGTTTCAGGTTCTAACGGTTACATTACCTTGTCTACAACAAGTGCGTCAGGTGGTGCTACTTTGAACCTTTCTACAGGAAGTTCACTTTCTGCAGGTGGTAGAATTACCAACTACAACTTCACTTCTGAAGCAATGAACGTATTCGAGGTTGAGCCAGTTATTACTGCGTTCGCTGTCGGATCAGGTAACCAGGTTTCTGAAAACGAAATCGGAACCTTCAAGATTGCTAACCAGGGTGGACGTTCTATGACCATTCGTAAGATCAGATTCGAAATCTCTGGTTCTTACAACACAGCTCCAACTTCTAAGGCTCCATTTGGACCAAAGAACTTCAAGCTTGATCGTGCTGACAACGTAAATGGTGACCGTATTCCAAATACCATGTACAATGGTTCTTCATTGTCATCACCAACACTTGTCTACACCACTTCAACAGGTGCAAACTTTGCAGCAACAACATCATCAGCAGCTGCTATCGGTGCAACAACCGTAGCTATCGGTGTTGATGCAAACCTCGGAGTAGGTGATCGTATCAAGTTCGGATCTGTAACAAATGGAGGAATTGGATACAGGGTAACCGCTACTTCTACCGGTTCTGACGGACAAGCTGACGTAACTATTACTCCAGCTCTCCAATCAGCGGTATCAAACAACACTGCAGTAACAATGATTGATGATAACCCAACAATCGGAGCAACTGCTGTTGTAGAAGGTGGACAAATTATCCAGTTCAACCTCGTTTCTGCAGGACTTACTGAAGAAATTGCTGGTGGATCATCTAAGGGATATGTTCTTCTTGCGGACACTACAAACGTAAAGGACAACTCAACCCAAGGAACTACTGCAACTACACAGGTAAGAATCCTCGGATCTAAGGCAGCTTCATCATCTAACAACGGTCTCTTCTGGACATATACCAGAACTTCAGACGGTGCTTCAGCTGGTGAAATTCGTCTTTCTGATTCATACATCGTTTCTGGTAAGTCAATTCTTTACCAATAATTCGATCGTATAATCGGATCTACGTATACGTAGCGCCTTCGGGTGCGATGTATACAAAACACACCGCCTCTTTTGAGGCGGTGTTGTTTTTGTAGGAACAAAAAGGGAGGATCAAGAGGAATAAAAAAGAACCACGTGTTTACGTGGTTCTTTAACTTTCATTTCGTTTATGCCTGTGTAACAGTAGCTATAAGCTCACTTTGCTCATCGGCATTAACCGCTTCTTCATAGAGCTTAATGGTTTTTTCGGCAATGACGTCCCATCGATATTTGATTTCAACGGTTTCACGGTTGATCTGACCGAGAGTCATTTTTTCTTGGTCACTCATAAGGATAAACTCAAGCATTTTTTTCTCAACAGCTTCTACTTCGTTTTGGTTGAAGATTGCTCGGATATCTTGAGTAAGTTCGAGGTGCTCCGGAATGTTTGAAAGAAGCACTGGTTTCTCGTAGCTCATCGCTTGGAGTACGGTAAGGGGAAGACCCTCATTGAGCGATGGGTGAACGAGTGCACTACAGTTTGCATAGAGACTTTCGAGAACATCTCCCGACTGAAAGTCGGTAAAGACGATGTTATTGCTTTGACCCGCCAGCTTGTGAAGTTCACGGACATAGCCATCTGTAAAGACTCCACCCCCGACAATCGCCAGTTTGAGGTCTCGTACCCGATCATCATGAGCATGCTTGCGCTTGAGGTTATTGAAGGCCTCAATTAGCAGGTGTGCTCCCTTGTGTGGAACAAGTCTGCTTACCATCGTGAGGTATTTTCCTTTTTCAAGTCCGAATGCCTTGAGATGAGAGGAATCGCTTATTTGTTCTGGGATGTTTACCCCATTTGGGATGTAATGAGTGTTGGTCTTAAATTCATTGAGACAATACAAACCAAGAGCTTCTGATACCGTAATGGTTTGGTGAGGGATGTTACAAGCGGTCCATTCACCCATACGAAGTATAATACGTGCGAGAAGTCCCCATTTTTGATGATAACGGTCAATACAGTGGAAAGTTGCTATCACCTTGGTATTTCGCGCAAAAAGGCGTGGAATCCAGCTCAAAAGGGTTGGACCGACTCCATGGTAGTGGATGACATCGTAACTTCCAAAGAGGGCATGGATGGTAGAGGTAAGGGTGTGAGTAATGGTGTCGAGGTGCTTAGTACGCATATTTGGCGTGTGCACTACTTGCATTCCCTTGTAAGCAAAGTCTTGGTTTTGCTTGGTATACCATTTTCTTGAGTAAATGGTTACCTCATGACCAGCCAAAGTAAGCCTTTGTGAAAGGTCTTCCACATGGCGTTCAACACCACCATAAATGGCAGGTGCTCCCTTTTGTCCGATCATGGCAATACGCATAGAAAGGTATTCTATTAAAACAGTGAAGTATAGCACAAAATTGAGGATTTGTCAAGTGGACGAAAAGTAGAGAAAATCTATCCGGCACTTTTATGTGGATAAGTAAGAAATATGGGGAAAATATACTTCAGCAGAATAAAAGAAAAGAAGTAGAATAAGCATAATTTATGGGATGACGGGCTATTTGCTTGACAAGAGAACAAATGTTCTCTATAATGATTTATGAAGGTGCAGAATATGATTTTTACCTCCTGTAGATCATAATCTGTACCTTCCATATTGGGGAAACCCTTCTAATTCCTAAGAGAAGCTCACATATGTCTCAAAAAACCTATGAGGCGAGAAAATTCAAGTTGATTCAGTTTTATCGGAAGTTTCGACGCCTCCCCACCTATGAGGAACTTGCTGAGCTCTATGGGGTCAAATCGAAGGGCTCTCTCCACAAATATGTTCAGAAGTTTGTCGATGAAGACCTCATTGTCAAAAGTGAAGGCGGAAAGCTGATTCCAACTACCAAGTTGTACGGTCTGAGGGTCCTAGGCTCTGTACAAGCCGGATTTCCAACAGTGGCTGAGGAAGAGCTTGTTGATACCATGAGCCTCGATGAGTATCTCATCGCTAACCCTGATGCGACGTATATGCTGACGGTTTCTGGAGATTCTATGATTGATGCCGGTATTGTAGAGGGTGACATGGTCATCGTCGACCGGAGCAAAACCCCAAAGCCTGGAGATATCGTTGTTGCCAATGTTGATGGAGAGTGGACACTGAAATATTTTATGGATCGAAGTGGTAAGATTTTTCTCAGAGCTGCCAACAAAAAATATCCGGACATTCATCCACAAGATGAGCTGACCATCGGAGGGGTGGTTATCAGCGTGATCCGTAAATACTAAATTTTTTTACAAAAGGAGAACGTAGGTGCGCAGATATGCACAGCCTTCTTTTGATCACTCTTTAAACTTTTCCCAATGTAATATATAGCTTTAACCCCCCTCCTATGACCCTTCAAAACATCTCTCACCAAAATCTTTCTCGAGTTATTGCTCATGTGGATGCCGATGCTTTCTTTGCAAGTTGTGAGCAGGCACTCAATCCTGCCTTGCGGGGCAAACCAGTAATCGTTGGAGGAGAGCGCGGTATTGTCACAGCACTTAGTTACGAGGCAAAGGCGCTTGGAATAACACGTGGGATGCCGGTATACCAGCTTCGTCAAAATTATCCGGAGGTCATTTGTTTGTCTGGAAACTATGAAGCCTACAGTCTTTTTTCTCGTCGTATGTTTTCTATTTTAAAAACATATACGCACGAAGTAGAAGAAGTGGGGTCTGATGAGGGTTTTATGAATCTTACTGGCATAGCACAAAGCCGGGGTGTGGTTATCGAGCAGCTCATTACACAGATCCAACAAGATATTAGCCAAAAGCTTGGTATTGGTGTTTCTATTGGGGTGGCCTCTACGAAGTGTTTAGCAAAACTTGGTTCAGGGGCTCGTAAGCCACTTGGAAGGGTCGTTATCTATGATGATCAAGTCGATGGTTTTTTGCAAAGCGTGTCTGTTAGTGACTTATGGGGAGTGGGGAGAAGTACTACACACTACATGAATCAAATGGGAATTTATACAGCACAGGCTTTTTACCGTAAGTCATTTGATTTTGTAAAAGCACACTTTACCAAACCGCATAGGCAAATTTGGCAGGAGCTCCATGGTCATGTCGTTTACCCACTATGCCTTAAGCATAAAGATAGTTACGCTTCTATTTCTAAAACACATACTTTTGGAAATATGCAAGGTCAACGTAACCTCATTTATAGTGAACTCCTTCATAATCTTGAGGGGGCATGCCATAAAGCAAGAAAGTATGGTATGGTTGCATCGAGGTTGAAGATATTCCTCAAGAGAAAAGACTTTTCCTACAAGGTCGAAGAAATAAAGCTTCCAGAGTCTTCTGCTTATCCATTGGATCTTACACAGTATGTTGCAAAGGCTTTTGAAAAACTCTACAGTGATAAAGAGATTTTTCGATCAAGCGGAATAACACTGTCAGACTTACATTTTGCACAGAATATGCAAATGAGTTTACTGTGCCCTCCTGAGGTAAGACAACGTATGCAACAAGTTTATGAGGCAGTAGATGGAATTGGAAGACGTTTTGGAAAGTATACCGTGCAAACAGGTGAGCAGAATATTGTTCCCAGAAAAAAGCATTTAGCATTTCCTCAGTTCGCGCGTGTTTCCTGAAAAATGTCTTTGTATACAGCAGAGAAAAGGAGTATACACCCACTGATGAGAAAAAGGTTTCGTAGCGAATAGAGTATAACAGCACTGGTATCAATGTAAATATATTGCATATACCCAAAGAATGCAAAGAGCGAGAGTACACATGCTCCCATAAGCGCAAGCAGGGACTTACTGAGAGTTTTTTCGTGGATGAGAAGCGACATAAATGGAAGAGCCCACACAAAAAATTGTACCGACAGCACACGCTGAAAAGTTAAAA
The DNA here is from genome assembly GCA_020632445.1 of Candidatus Nomurabacteria bacterium. Classification (GTDB taxonomy): domain Bacteria; phylum Patescibacteriota; class Patescibacteriia; order Magasanikbacterales; family UBA922; genus 1-14-0-20-39-34. The sequence continues at coordinate 21,627 of JACKFN010000007.1, forward strand.
AGACCACAATAGTGAATAAAAAGGAAAGCAAGAGTGTTTTGGTATGCTCTTGTTTTGTCTTTAGGAGTTTCCAAACGGCTCCATACACAATCAGCAAAATTGCCATGGGAAGGATTTTGGTTGCTTGGACAAATACCGGACTTACATAAGGACCATAGATATGCTGGGCTCCAAAGGTAGTTTTTGCTGGAGTGTAGAGTCCGAGGATGGTATGCTTGAGCATGACCAGGTTTCCCCACGTAGATTCGATTTGGATTCCTCGGGAAAGGTGCTCTCTTGTACTTGAGAGAATGTTCGTTGAAAAGAACATGTCTGAACCAATAAGTACGAGCAGAGTACTGAGCGTCATCACACTATAGAGCATGGCCCATTTCCACCCTTGCTTGTACGCGTGATAGAGCCACATAACGGGAAGGAGAAATCCTGGAAAAAATTTTATGAGTATGCCAATAAGTCCGAGAAAATACCCAAGAAAGTTCCAACGTGCCGAGGTGCAGAGCGTGCATAGATACATGCCTAGGAGTATGCTTGCGATGACTACATCTATGCGTTCTAGGTAAACGAGACCGAGTATCAAGCTGAGAAGCATGTAGGTGGCGAGTGTGAGATTGACTTGGAAATCGGAAAGTTTGAGGTGGTGTGTCGCGATTACAAATATCAAAGCAATACAAAGCAAATCAAAAACAAACATGATGATTCGAAAAATTTGATGAAAGGTTTCATAGTCGTCAGCGAGTAAAACCGGAAAAATATAAAAAGGAATTGATGCTGGTGGATATGGGTAACTGATGTCGGTATAGAGCGAATGGCTAGTTGTTCTCCACTCCTGGGCTTTTTTGTAAAAAAGGAGCGTGTCAGGATGATGTGATGGCGCAAAAAAAACCAGAAAGAATCTGGTTATGATAAAAAAGACAATGACAATTTGAAAACGTTTGAAAAAGTTCTCCATAGGTTCGGTTTCCGTGTGCAAATGTGGTATAATAATACCACTATGGAAAAGTCTTCGCAAAAAAAAGCATACATTCTTACGGTAGATATGGGGTATGGGCATCAACGTGCTGTATACCCTCTTTATGATATTGGCGCCGTACCTCCGCAAATACCTATTGACCCGAAATATCCGGTCATTAGTGCGAACGTTTATCCGGGTATTCCGAAAGTTGATAGGATACGTTGGGAGGGTGGCAGAAATATTTACGAAACAATTTCTCGGATGAAGAAATTACCGGTTGTGGGGAAGTACGTTTTTGGCATTCTGGATTACCTACAACGTATAGAACCTTTTTATCCTCGTCGGGATCTTTCCGCACCTACCGCTCAACTCAAACAAATTTATCGAATGATTCATCGGGGCTGGGGAAAAGATCTCATTGAAAAGTTGAATCATAAACCGCTTCCACTGATTACTTCATTTTTTAACACGGCTTTTTTTGCAGAAGAACATGGGTACAAGGAGGATATCTATTGCTTGTGTACTGATACGGATATTGCTCGAGCCTGGGTACCGCTTGAACCCAAAAAAAGTCGGATCATCTACTTTGCTCCCTCAAAGAGGGTAAAGGACAGGCTCATGCTGTATGGAGTATCTCCTGAAAAAATTTACGTCACTGGTTTTCCACTTCCAAAAGAAAACATTGGTGATAAAAAAAACAACAAAACTTTGCGAGAAACGTTGGGATGCAGAATTGCTCATCTGGATCCACATGGTATATATCAACAGAAATATTCTGGATTGATTGATAACTATTTAGGAAAACAATTTTGTCGTGTCGATCAAAAGCATGTCCTTACCATTGCTTTTGCTGTTGGTGGTGCCGGAGCGCAACGAGACATCGGGATTACCATTTTACAATCTTTGCGTGGATATATTGACAGTGGTCAAGTACGACTTATACTTGTTGCTGGCTCAAGACCCGATGTATATAAATACTACCAGCAAGAGATGGTTCGGCTAGGGCTTGAGAAAGAGTGTGGACGCTGTATTGAAATCCTTTATGCCGATAACAAGGCAGAGTATTTTCGTAAGTTTAATGAAATGCTCAAGACCACTGACATCCTTTGGACCAAACCGAGTGAGCTGTCTTTTTATGCTGGGCTGGGGCTCCCAATTATTATGGCTCCAACGGTAGGATCACAAGAAGATTTCAATAAGGCATGGCTTCACTCGATAGGAGCTGGATTTGAGCAAGAAGATCCCCGCTACACCGATCAGTGGCTGTTTGATTGGCTGAGTTCTGGTTGGCTTGCACAGGCGGCCATGGAAGGATTTCTCGACGCACCACAAAATGGTGCTTACCATATAGAAAATATTGTGCTTCGAGGCAAGCGGAGCGAAATTTCAGATACGCAACTTATGTAATTGTTTTAGGAGTATGTGGCTGTTTGTTTCACTTGTGGGTTATTTTCTCTTGGCACTGGTTTTTGTCTTAGACAAGAAGATACTCACGAGTAATGTACAAAGTCCAGTGGTATACACGTTCTATTCCACTATCTTTATGTTTGCGGCTTTCTTGGTATACCCATTTGGCGTCGAACGCCTGCTCGGGATAGATATGGTTATTGCACTCATATCCGGGCTTACGTTTGGGTTTGCTATGTGGACGATGTTTATTGCTGTACAAAAAGGTGAGGCAAGCCATATTGATCCATTTATTGGTGGAATCGTAACGATTGCGACGTTTGTATTGTCATCGCACTTTTTGGGAGAATCACTAAATGAGTTGCAGATGCTTGGAATTGGTGTTCTTTTGCTTGCGTCATTTTTACTCTCGTTTGAAAAGTCACAAAAGCACAGTGGCTTTCATACGGGATTTGCCTGGGCAGTTTTTTCCGGAGTATTATTTGCGATCTCGCATGTTAGCGCAAAGTACGTATATGTGATGTATGATTTTGTGAGTGGTTTTGTCTGGACAAAGGGTCTCGTGGGGATAGTTGGAATCATAGCATTATGCAACCCAAAGGTGTGGAAGTCATTCCGGCGATCAAAAAGAGGTACGATGAAGTGGAAGAAGCAAAAAGATACAGTCGTTTTGGTTACCGTTGATAAAATATTAGGAGTTTTGGGAGTGGTGTGTATCCAGTATGCCAGTGCTTTGGGGAATACTGCGCCTGTTTTTGCACTTTCCGGAATACAGTTTGTTTTTATGTTTGTGATGATTTTTGTCGTTACGAAGGTTCAACCAAGAATTTTTCGAGAATTTTTTACTCGAAGAGAACTCGTTATCCAGTCTTTGGCGATTTTTCTTGTTGTCGTTGGTACGGCATTATTTGTTTTGTAGAAGTGTATGGCACAAGAGCACGTTTGGGAAAAAGAATATAGAAATCCACAGTTCGTTACGAAGTTTGATAAACCTCAACCGTTTATTTTGGCTTTGGCAAAATATATACGAAAACAAAAAAAATGGAAATGGGACGAAGTCCGTGTACTTGATTTGGGAAGTGGAACTGGCAGAAATAGCGTATACTTTGCGCAAAAGGGTGCGCACGTAACCGGCATTGAAATTTCTCCATCAGCTGTCCATTTTGCCAAACTGCTTGCCTCAAAAAACAATCTCGATATTTCGTACAGGATTGGAAGTTTTGGAAAAACATTTGATGGTATATTAGATGAAAAGGTGGATTTGGTGTTAGACGTGACATCATCAAACTCACTTGATGAGCAAGAGCGTGAAGTGTACCTCCATGAGGTGAGTCGGGTACTGAGCAAGGATGGATTGTTTTTTGTGAGGGGATTGCTTAAAGATGGAGACCAAAATGCAAAAGTCCTTCTGCAAGAATATCCAGGAAGTGAAAAAGACACCTATGTCATGCCATCCGTGGGTTTACAAGAACGCGTATTTTCTCAGGAAGATTTTTATGCTCTGTATAAAAAGTATTTCAGCATCATTAAATTTGAAAAAACACAGAGCTATATGAGTGTTGGCGGAAAGACATTTAAGCGAAGGTTTTTTATTGCATACTTAGAATTGCTATGAATGTGAAGTATTGGGTAACATTTAGTGCATTGTTTGTTTTGCTGTTGATGGGATACTATTTGTATCTACTTAATCGACAAACCTACGATATTGAATTTGGAATAAGTTTTAACAATGTTCATGCGGCTTCGCTCGGACTCGACTGGAATGAGGTTTACGAAGCAATGATGACTGATTTGCAGCCAAAATATGTTCGTATATCGGCAACCTGGAAAGAAATAGAAGAGGTCAAGGGAGTTTTTAACTTTGAATCTCTTGAATGGCAGATGGATGTTGCACACCAGCATGGTGCAAAGGTAATTTTGGTCGTTGGACAGAAAGCTCCGCGTTGGCCTGAGTGCCATATTCCTGCGTGGGTGGATTATGGGAAGGGTGAATCAAAGCAGGAATTGCTTCGCTATGTTGAAAAAACCGTTTTACACTTTAAGGATCATCCAGCGCTTGAAATGTGGCAGGTAGAAAATGAGCCTTTTATACGTTTTCAATTCGGTGAATGTGAACGCTATGATCGAAAGGCTATTTTTGATGAAATTGCAATAATAAAAAAGCTGGATCAAAAACATCCAACCATTGTTACCGATAGTGGGGAAATGGGGTTGTGGTGGACGGCTGCTCATAGTGGAGACTTTTTTGGGACTACGCTCTATAGAGTTGTCCGTATTCCAAACGGAACAATATTTCGTTATGATTGGCTTCCGGCAATAGTGTATCGTATCAAGGCGTGGGTTACGGGTGTTGATATGAATCGATTTTTTATCTCAGAACTCCAGGCAGAACCGTGGTTTGATACGGGCGATCCTACCAATACTCCTATAGAGGTTCAGGAAAAAACAATGGATCCAGATAGACTCCATAAACATATTGAGTTTTCGCGTCATGTTGGCGCGAAGCGAGCTTATTTGTGGGGAGTTGAATGGTGGTATTTTATGAAGCAAGTACATGGGGATCAGCGTTATTGGGAAATTGTAAGGGATATTTTGTAGACCAGTAATATTTTGGGCAGATTACAAGCTGCTTCAATGGTCCAAAAAGCAAAACACAGCCGTGAGTGACTGTGTTAAGCAAAATAAATGAGCGGTAGCGAATGTCTCATTCGTGCGTGCCAAGGGATTCGAACCCCTGACCCCCTCGGTGTAAACGAGGTGCTCTAACCAACTGAGCTAGGCACGCTTCTTGTGAGGAACAGTATAGGAAAAAAGGGAAATTTTGTCAAGAGGAGAGAGCTGATTTGTTCCTTCAAAAGAAAAGTGTAACATTTTTGCTGTTTATTCGTCTTCTTATATAGAGCCTCTTTACAAGGCTTAAATAGCTTATTCATGTTTATATACCCCTATATATAGACTGTATGGCACAAGGCGCACCACCAAAGTTGAGGTAGTGCGCCTTGGTTTTTTTCATAAAATGCAATACAACACGAAAAGGACAATTCAGATATTTTGGGAGCATGCTCAAAAGTTCAGATGGCTCGGTATTGTGGTATTTGGATCTGCAATCATCGGGAGTATTCTCGATGTATGGTTCCCCATCTTTTTTAAAGATTTTTTTGATGTCGTCGTACGTGAGGGCAGTCTATCGGAAAAAAAAGATGAGCTCTATGCCATTTTGTGGATGATTTTTGTGGTTGCTGCGCTTTCTCGAGCAGTATGGACTGTATCGGATTATGTTGGGACAAAGTATCATAGTAGTGTTTTGCGGAGTCTTGCGCAGTACTGTTTTGAGTATGTTCATAGGCACTCAGTGGGATTTTTTAACAACAACTTTGTTGGTTCACTGGTAAGAAAGCATGGCAGATTCGTATGGGCTTTTGATTCACTTTCAGCGAGTTTAGTATGGGATTTGCTTCCTTTGATTGTTTCGTTTATTGGGATTTCTGTTGTACTTGCTATGCAGAGCGTGTTTTTGACAGCTTTGCTTGCTATCTGGTCGTTTATTTTGATTCTTTCAACGCTTATATTTAGTCGTGCCAAACTCCCCATTGATGTTGAGGTTACCAGTGCCGACAGTGCGATTTCCGGACAGCTCGCAGATACTTTCACCAATCAAGTGAATGTGAAGTATTTTAATGCTCGTCCATATGAGGCACAGAGGTTTGACGATCTTGAAAAGAGTTGGCAGAAGATTTATGTAAAGAGTTTGCATACGGAAGCTCATTTCCGCGTATTTCAAGGAGTCATGATGATTGCGTTGCAGGTAGGAATTTTATGGCTCGCCATTATGCTTTGGGAGCAGGGAAGATTCACCGTTGGTGATTTTGCGCTTATTCAAGCATATGTGTTTACACTTTCTCACAAGATGTGGAACCTCAAACACATTATTAGAAACTACTACAAGAGCATGGCCGACGCTCAGGAGATGACAGAAATTCTCGAGACGCCGATTGAAATTACTGATAAACGGAACGCAAAGCCACTTGAGTTGTCCGATGGGGAAATCGTTTTTGATAAGACCACCTTTTCCTATCACCAGACGAGAACGATTCTTAAAAAATTAGATCTCACCATCGAATCAAAGCAAAAAGTTGCGCTCGTCGGTCATTCTGGTGCTGGAAAATCTACCATCGTAAAGCTTTTGATGCGACAGCATGATGTAACTGCGGGAAAGATTCTTATTGATGGACAAAAAATTTCTGACGTTACTCAGGAAAGTCTCTGGGAGCATCTGAGTTTTGTTCCACAAGAGCCGATTTTGTTTCATAGAAGCCTGATGGAGAATATCCGTTATGGAAAACCTGATGCCACTGACAAAGAAGTTGTCAATGCTGCAAAACTCGCACACGCAGATGAGTTTATCTCAAATTTTCCAGAAGGGTATGAAACCTATGTCGGCGAGCGTGGAGTAAAACTTTCAGGGGGAGAGCGTCAGCGTGTAGCTATTGCTCGTGCTATTTTGCGTAACGCTCCGATCCTTATTTTGGATGAAGCGACTTCAAGTCTCGACTCTGAGTCTGAGGCGCTCATTCAGCAGGCGCTTGATTATCTCACGAAAGACAAAACCGTGATAGTAATTGCACACAGACTTTCTACTATCCAGAAAATGGACCGTATCATTGTGATGGAAGAAGGTACCATTATCGAAGACGGAAATCATGCACAGCTACTCAAGAAGAAAAAGGGAATGTATGCCAAACTCTGGAAACTTCAGGCAGGTGGGTTTATCGAGTGATGTCTTATCCTCAGTTTGAGTTGATTATCCCTCTTATCCATGGTTTTTTCGCGGTAAGGGGGATTTTTTATACATCTAAAGGGCATTTTTGTGAAGTATTCTATGCTTAAAGTATTGGAAGAGTAGTACGTGTTCGTTATGACTGATAGGCGCCTAGCTTGGTGCTTAACACTAAGAGATGTGGAGCTATACATAGACAATGTGGGTTATAGATCTCGCCCAATAAATTGCTTTTCCTTTTGTCACGTCTGTGGTATACTCTTTTCATACAAAAGGACCTAATGTTTCCTTTTTGTGAAATATCAAAAGCTTACACATCTTTTTCAGAAAAGTGCGCTTCTTTGGCGCAAGTTTTTGATATTTATATCAAAACACAAACGCTCTTTTGCATTTTTCTCCGTTTTATTGGTAATTGGAACAGTTGGATATGCACAAACTGTGGATGCTGGTGTTTTGGATATTGCATCTGGTGGGTCGGCATATATTGTTCGAGGAATCATCGAGGCTGTCAGTAGAATTGCGGTAGTTGTTGCTAGGCTTGCGGTGCTTTTGTCTATTTTCTTTTTGCGATTTTTCATTAACATCGCCGCCTATAATGGGTACATAGATGCGACCACGGTTCAGTTGGGGTGGACCATGGTGCGTGATGTTGCCAATATGTTCTTTGTGGTGGCGCTCATGGCCATCGCCTTTATGACTATCCTCGGAGCCGGAGGGTATGAATGGAAAAAGGCTATGGGAAAGTTGATTTTTGGTGCCATATTTATTAACTTTTCCAACCTCATTTGTGGAATCATTATTGATGCAGCGTACGTGTTTACGATTACTTTTTTGTCAGCCGTGGTACAAGCTGCTGGTGGAAACCTGATCAACATGTTTAGCCTTGATGCCGTGCTTGGGCTTGTACAAAATACTCCAGATTCGGATGCGCTTTTTCAAAATTTACGTCTCGAGCTTTTGGCCGCATCCTTTATCATGGTCATGTTTGGGGTTTTGGCGGCTTATACTATTGGTGCCTATGCCATTGTGATGGTGATTCGTATGGTGGTACTTTGGACGCTTATCATCTTGTCGCCAATAGCATTTTTGGCGCAAGCAATCCCAAAGGGAGAAAAGTTCTCGAGTCGTTGGTGGAGTGAGTTTCTCAAACATGTATTGGTGGCCCCGGTTATGGTGTTTTTTCTGTGGCTCTCGTTTGCAACGCTTGGAAATGGAAATGTCTTCAAAGACGATATCAAGCCGCATACTCCGCCAAACATTCCACCTCTTGATGAGAGTGTTGAACAAGGAAATACTCTATCGCTTTCTATTTCACAAATTTCCACCTGGGAAAACATGGCGAACTTCATTATTGCCACTGCATTTTTGATGGTAGGTCTTCGTATGGTAAGGGAACTTGGAGTAGAAGGTGGAGGAGTTACCCAGGGTGCCGTGAACTTTGCCAAAAATGTCGCTACCATTGCTACCGGAGTCGGACTTGCACGCAAGTTTGCACCTGATGCCGGAAAGAAAGTTGGAGGTGCACTACTCGAGCGCACTGGACTTCCGGGTGGGTATAACATGCTCAAAGGGAGCATTGGTCGTTCACTGCAAAGGCGTGGAGAGCGGGTGGATCAACGTGGAAAAGGTTGGGAACGAAAGGGACTTTTGGGTACCGGAAACCGATTTGACAAGGGTCTTGGAAAGGTTGCCTCCTTTTTGACTGAAACAAACATGCGAAAACGAAAGCGTAGCGAAAACTGGGCTGAAGCCGCTGAATACGCCAAAAAACGTCATGAAGATAACCTCGGTACCAGTCACAGCGTTTCTGGGAAGGCAAAGCAAGACGAGCGTATTCGTGCGGATATTATGGCAGAGATCAAGACTACCAAGGGTGCACAAAAAGCAGAAAAACGAAGAGCCGAAATCTTGGAGGGAACTGCCGGAAAAGCATTTGAGGATGAATATAGGGCAGATAAGAAGATTATTTCTGATGCTGTTGTTGGTCAAAAAGAAGCCGAACGTCGAGTTTCGCAGGCGACAGAGGAGTTGCAGAGGGGAGAAAAGGAAGGAATTGCTGCTGAGCAGAGAAAGCGTCTGGCCCATGATACACGGCTCAAGGGTGTTGATGAGGATGAAGCGTTGAAGATGGATGAGGCTATGCAGGCATATAGGCGTACAAATGAAGGACGAGATCTTGAGCTGCGTGATACCGAGCGTCAGAGTATACGTGCTGATTTGGAGCATGAAGAAACCATGCGCACCGCAGATGAAAAAGATGCGTTGGCTGAAAAGAAGTCAGCACTGGATCATCTTGTCAGTATGGATAAAGGTTCTATTATTGCGAAAGATCGACTTGCACAGCAGCAAGAACGCCAACGACAGGAATTGGCTGCTGAAGAGCATAAATATGCAAAAGAAGAAACAGGTTTCATGCTTGATGCACTTAAGGCACGTGGTCAAGAACAAGATGCCCAACTTCAGCATGAGCGTGATACTGATGATACTCTTTCAAAACTTAGGGCCATTTTGGAAAATGAAAATGAGAAACGTGGAATTGGTAAGTCAAAAAATGACGCTGAGAAACGTGCAGAACTTTATCGAGGACAAGGTGATATTGGAAGAGCCGAGGCTGTTATTTCAAATGCACTTACACAAATTGCAAAACAACAACAGGATTTGTTTTCCACTATGAGTTATGAGCAAAAGATGATGATGGCACAGCATGTGAATAAAATGGTTTCTGGTGCAAAAACTGACAAAGAAAAGAATGCAGCAATTCAGAGGAGTATGGGTCTTATGACTTCTATGCTTAATTCTGATGCTGAAACTGGTGACGCTGGCTTCCGTGAGGCATTGAAGGCAAGTGGTTGGACAGAAGATATTAACGATGATAACCGTGCCAGGGCTCATTATTCTGCTATTCTTGGTGAAGTGGTTCAGGCAGGTAAAGAACAGGAGGCTATCGATAAAATATCCGGTGCCTTCGAAAACTCACAAGAAGCTTCGGCTGCATTGCGATTATATTCTGATGCTACAAAGAAATTTGGTATGGACGGTATGGGAGGAAGCATGGGTATCATTGATAAAACTATCACGACCGATAGCAAAGGAATTCCTACTCTTACATATCGGGCGAGGGCCAAACAAGATGCAGAGTCAGGAAGATATGCCGCCGAAAGACTTAATGTTGGGAATTTAACGACACTTGCCGGATTTGCCAATACTGACGTCGATGGAACGATAACTGGATTTTCGCGTGAACGACGTGGTCAGGTGGCTCAATTATTTAAAGGAAAAAACAAGCTTGCAATAAGTAGATTAAAAGCTTCTCTTACAAGTGGGCTCAGTCAAGCAAAAGTCGACAAATCAAATTTGATGTCTTACCTGCGTACATGGAAAGATGTTGTTGGTGTTGTTGAAGATAGACAAGCTGCTGAAGCATTTTTAAACCAGATAAGCGGTCATATTAAGGAGCTTGCAAGTGTTTCTGGAAAGAGTGAGGATCAAATAAGAGATATGCTGCTTAAAGGTAAAAAGTAAAGTTGTTTTGTTATGGAATTCCAACCCAAAAAATTAGCATTAGCGGAATTTGAAAAAACTGAGAAAGCATTTCAAGCGATTTTTTCAGATGCCAAGCAAATGAATGTTGTTTGGAATCAACTGCATGCTTTTTTTATGAGTGCAACTTCAGAACAGATACACGAATACAAGCATACTTACTGGAGGTGGTATGTACTTTTAACTTGGAAAAGACTCAATACTTTTTCAATAGAAGAATTTTTGGAAATAGTGGTTCGTCAGATCCACACAGCCATTTTACTTCTCGATAATGTTTGGGATTCACTTGCGTGGTTTTTATATAACAAAGGGATGACAGAACAAGAAATGCAATCGTATTATCGAAAAATAAAAGAGGCATTTTGGAACAGTGACTGGGAGATAGGGCGGGACGGTGGAAAAGAATATACTGTTAGAGATATTATTGCGGAGATAGAGCGGCAAGAGGCTCAAAATGCAGACACGTTAGAGCTTGCACAGTTTTCAGCGCATCTTCAAGCAGTTTTTTACAAAAGTGATCCTGAATTTGAAAATTATAAGCAATACTATCGTGAAGATCATGAAGATGTAATTAACGACTTTAATAGCATGGTGCATTTTTTTATCGGTGTACCACAAGATAAAATTTTTTATGTCGTAGATGCTTTTGTGCACCCCGATGAATATGATATAGAACCGGAAAATACAGAAAAGGAACCATCAACGGTTTCTGAGGTAAATGAAGAATTTGAAAGGGAATTGGATGCATTTTTCAATGATGATACAAATCAGCCTCAGGAACATGATCAAAAGCCAATCTCAACATCAGAATCAGACTTGCAAGAAAAACGAATTACACAAGATTCTCAGACTCCGTCCCTACCACGAGAACGGCCATCCGAAGTTTCATCGCAAAAAGTCGCTGTAGACTACCACGCCATCAAAGACATGATCGAAGAGCGGTTTATGAAAGATGAGGATGGACAAATTGCGAACATGCACGGAGTTTTGGCACTCCTTGAAGCTATGGCACAACAGTATGAGGATGACAAGATTCGTGAAATTTATTATTTTGATGAAAATGAGGGAAGGTTTGTCTGGAATGAAGCTCTCTTAAAATAATACCTATGTCAGATCATGCACAACCAAAAATTCCCGTAAAAAAAGCCGACGGAACAACGGTTTTTATGACTTTGGATGAATTTTCAGAGTACAGAAAGGGAGCATCAAGTCCAGCTCCTGTACCCACGTCAGTCTCAGCCCCTGCACCAGATAAGAAAGAATCAGAAAACGTATCATCTGTATCATACTCGGCTATGGATCATCCAGCGCTCAATGAAGATGTTGATCATCATTGGCAAAAAGGAAAGGCTGATATCGACGCCATGATGAAACGCGCTGATGAAATTGGTGATAGGAATTTGGCACAAAGCCAGGAGATCGTGCAGGATTCAGAAGATGTCGAAGAACCAGAGGAATTGCAACCCGTACCATCTACTCACATGGAGCTTGCCATTGAAACTCCTCACGAACTGGCAACGACGGTTCTTGTCCCAAATATTTTTGTTGATGAGGCCATGGCCGCCGAAGCGTCTGGTGAGGATCATATCACCAATTGGAAGCCAAAGCAGCGTGATCAGCAGCAGATGCAAGCGGTCAAGCAAATGCAAAAGCAGGTAAGTGACCAAGTAGATACTTCAGAAGAAAGTATTCCATTAGCTCCCTCAACGTCTTCGGTCTTGGGGGCTTCTGTACCGGTCCCCAAGCCAGCTTCCATGTCAGAGCCGCTGAAGGATTCTCAGGCAGGAATTCAAACAGATTCGGTATCCATTTCAGCTCCAATGTCTGTTCCGAAACCGACTCCATCATCAAAGCCAGCAATGAATCCGCCAGTAGATGTTCCAACAGAACCCATGCCACAGCTAGCACCAATGCCAATGCCTGCACCGCATGCTGAGGCGCCATTGGTACACGAGGATTTGCATCAAGAACTCAAAAGTGATATTCCACAACATGTCGATGTTGCGCCAGCGGGACTTCCCGACGACCAAATGGAAAAGTGTAATCGTTTGATAGGTGAGCTGAGTTTCAAGGTAGATCCTGACTTGGAAGGAAGATTTTGCTCATTGCTGCAGACACGGCTTAAAGGTATTCGCAATGACAACCAATTTTTGGAGTATGCCATGCGAACGGCAAGTGATGGTGGTCTTGCCCTTTCCTCCGATCAAATTCGTGAGGTGCTTGAAAAGGTGGCTCAAGTAGGTCAGACTTCTAAAATGCCGACGGGAACACCAATGGATGTCGAAAAGGCACCGCACAGCGCGCTTGATCAAGTCGACATGACAAAAGTAATGCAAGATCAGAGAAATCAATCAAGCACAATGTCGTCTGGACGGCCGAGTATGCCAATGATGGATGTTGCACCAAAACCATACAAGCCGCAAATCAAGGATGTTGCTGCGCCACAAGAAACAGCGTCTTACGGACCACTTGATGTCCTCAAGACGTTTAGTCTGGTAGATCTTCGAAGGCTCGGTTCTTCGCCTGAACAAACCGTAGCGGCTCTAAAAGAAAAGATGGAAGTACTCAAGGGAGATACCTATCTTTTGTACATGCAAGGTGTTGATGCGTATCATCACAGTCCACTCTTTTTGCAATATGAAAAAATTATCTTAGATTCCCTAAACAAGAGAAAACCGCTCACTGATGTGATTGCCGAGCAGGCTCAAGAAGGATTTTCTGCGCAGGAGTTTGATGCGCTTGCAAACATGCACACACAAATTGCCTATTAGTTTTTGAGAAGCCTTTCATACGTGATATAATACGTTATGCAACAATTCGTTGTACCACAATTTATTGATGTTGAGGACAAAATTTTGGGACCTCTCACCGTAAGACAATTTGTAATCATGCTTATTGCCGGTGGAACCATTTTTTTAGCTTTTCGCTTTGGTGATTTTCAAACATTTGTGATTACGCTGTGTATTTTGGGACCAGGGGCACTTATATTTGCATTCACCAAGATCAACGGTCAGCCTTTTCACTATTTCCTCCTGAATTTTGTACAAGCTTTTCGTAAACCGAATCTTCGGGTTTGGAGAAAAGATTATACGATTGAAGAGCTCAACTATTTGAGAAAGAAGGATGCAGACATTGAGATCGTGAAGGTGGAAAAGAAGCAACAGCCAAAACGTGAACATATTCGAGACTTGTCTTTGCTCGTAAATACCGGAGGATTTTATTCACCAGATGATGAACTCTAGCAAGAGTTATGCAAGATAAAAAGAAAAAAGCACAAAAAAGTAAAATTCCTTCAACGACGACCCATCTTCATATTGCCGAAATCAAAGATGATACGGTCGTACTCAAAGATGGAACGCTGCGGAGCGTTATTTTGGCGTCGAGTATCAATTTTTCTTTGAAATCTGAAGATGAGCAAAATGCCGTCGTCTCCGGATATGTGAGTTTTATCAATTCACTCGATTTTCCTTTGCAAATCGTCGTACAATCACGAAAAATGCAGATCGGTCCATATCTTGAAAAGCTCATTGCGCAAGAAAAAGCGCAGACCAATGAGTTGCTACGTGTACAAACGGCAGATTATCGTGCTTTTATTGAGGAGCTCGTTGACCTGGGTCAGATTATGACCAGACGGTTCTATGTCGTCGTTCCCTACGATCCGCTTTCCAACAAAAAGAAAACATTTTGGTCCAGGCTCGCAGAAGTACTTACTCCTGGTAAGACCATACGTGTAAAAGAAAAACGATTTCTTGAGCGAAAGAAGGATCTTGAACTTAGGGTAAGGCAGGTTTTAGGGGGATTGCAGAGCATGGGGCTCAATGTTGCGGTGCTCGATACTCAGGCACTTATTGAACTTTATTACAACAGCTATAATCCAGACATTGCTTTTGCGCAACCACTTGGGGACGTAAAGGAGATGCGTGTTGAAGATATCAGTTAGTATGGCATTTCAACCAGTCACAACCAAATCAACGATGCTTGAGCCAGAGGGGAAAAAGAAAGGAAAAGACAAGAAAAAAAACATTGAACAGCAGCTCATTACCATTGAAGAAGAGCGAACCTACCGTGAGGGAACGGTTGCGATTCGTGATCTTATTGCACCATCAGCTTTCAAGGTAGAATCCAATTTCATCCAGCTTGGGGATGTGTTTTTGCGTACGATATATGTGATTAGCTACCCGAGGTATATTTCTGTTGGTTGGAGTTCGCCGGTATTGAATCTCAATGTGACTTTTGACGTGGGAATGTTTTTTTACCCAATCAAAGCGCCAATCATTCTCAAACAGCTCAAAAAGAAAGTGGGTACGCTGGAAGCGCAAATTTCAGCGGACGCCGAAAAAGGCGCTCCTCGTGATCCGATTCGAGAGACTGCACTTCGTGATATTGAGGGACTTCGTGATGATCTTACACAGGGAACTGAGCATTTTTTTCAATTTGCTTTTTATGTCACTATTTACGCCAAAGAAAAAGAAGAATTGGATAAGCTCTCAGAAGACGTTGAAAATCTTTTTGGTTCAAAGCTCATTTACAGCAAATCGGTTTTTTTCCAGTCAGAGCAAGGGTTTACCTCTACGCTGCCTCTTGCGATCGATGAGATCATGGTGGCATTTAACATGAATTCTAGTCCGATTGCAGCTTCGTTTCCATTTATTAGTTCTGAGCTCACTTCTGACGATGGAATTCTGTATGGAATCAATCGTCATAATAACTCATTGGTGCTCTTTGACCGATTTTCACTGCAAAATGCGAACATGGTAGTTTTTGCGACTTCTGGTGCCGGTAAATCCTATGCCGTAAAATTGGAAATTCTTCGTTCCATGATGATGGGAACAGAAGTAATCATCATCGATCCGGAAATGGAATATGTGCATCTGTCAGAAGCCGTAGGAGGTACCTACGTAAATATTTCGCTTGCATCAGAGAGCAAGGTAAATCCTTTTGATTTGCCACGGCCGGTAGGTGGACAGGTTTCCACAGAAGACATCATCCGTAGCGCGGTGATTACGCTCAAGGGACTCGTGCGTATCATGTTTGGAAGTCTCACTCCACAAGAAGATTCGATTGTAGATCGAGCACTTTTGGAAACCTATGCGAAAAAGGATATTACGCCAAGCAGCGATCTCTCGACCGTAGAGTCGCCGATCATGCAGGATTTTTTGGATGTCTTGGAAGGTATGGAAGGAGCAGAAAATCTCACGATCAAACTTCAAAAGTATACAACGGGTACATTTTCTGGACTGTTCAACTCTCCAACAAACGTTAACATGAACAATCAACTTGTGGTTTTTTCGGTGCGTGATCTTGAAGATGAACTTCGTCCAATGGCAATTTATACCCTGATCAATTATGTCTGGAACATTGTTCGATCAGAGCGTAAGAAAAGACTTCTTGTTATTGATGAAGCCTGGTGGCTCATGACGCATGAGGATTCTGCCAAGTTTATCTATGCGCTTGTAAAACGTTGTCGTAAATATTATCTTGGAGTCACGACGATTACCCAAGACGTCAATGACTTTTTGCGTTCACCGTATGGGCAGGCGATCGTAACCAACTCAGCTGTGCAGCTTCTCTTGAGGCAGTCTCCCGCTTCTATTGATATGATCAAAAAGACCTTCATGCTCACTGAAGGGGAAAAGTATTTGCTTCTCGAGTCTGCCGTGGGAGAAGGAATTTTCTTCGCTGGTAATAAGCATGCGGCTATCAAGGTGGTTGCTTCGTATACCGAAGACCAGATTATCACCTCTGATCCAAAACAACTCATGGAAATCGAAAAAGCAAAGAAAGAATTTGAAAGTCAGATGATGGATGAAGGTGGACAAGAAGGATAAAAGAAGTTAACATGATTATATATGAGTATCAATTTTAAGGACAAAAGAATTATAATCGGAATTTTACTCGGGCTTATTCTCGTACTCGTGTTTTTTGTTATTTTTGGTGCGGATGATTCGGGAGAAGATGAAATTGTTGGTGAGGAAGTGACAGGAGGGGAGCAGTACACACCAGAAGGGGATAGAATAGAAACCGTTCCGCGTTTTTATCTTCCAGTCGAAAGGACGACGTCTACACCACTTTCACCGTCAGAAATGGTTGCAAAAAACATTGCGGTTACTTTTGTTGAGAGATTTGAAAGTCGTTCCAGTCTTAACGATAATTCACATATTGAAGATGCAAAGAAGTTGGCTTCTGGAAATTTGCTCAATTGGCTTGAAACACAAAGGACCAGTCGTGAGGGAGAGTATGCAGGTGTGACCGCTCGAGTTGTAACTGCGGAAGTAGAAGAATTTAATCAACAAAGTGCCAAGGTTGTGGTGTACCTGCAAAAGCAATATGCTGATGGGAAAGTAGAATATGGAAGTGGTACGGTCAACTTGGCATCTGCAGGAAGCAACTGGAAAGTAACAGCGTGGTTTTGGCAGCCAGGTCAATAGCATATGAATATAAAAAAAGAGGGGGAAAGGGTAAAGCACTATCTTTTGGATAGTGTTTTTCCATTATTTTGTTTGGGTTGCCGTCAAGAGGAAGTTCTACTGTGTAGTACCTGTTTTGCTCAAATACGTTGGAGCTTGCACAGATACTGCGGGTACTGTTTTTTACAGGAATGTATGGGGTGCCACGATGATCAGGTTCTTTGTGGTGTGTATAGTTTTGCGGTTTTTGATAACAAAAATGTGACTTCACAGCTCATTAAACTGTATAAATATGGTTTTGTCATGGGAGCGGGTCAGCTGTTGTATAATTTGATTTTGCAAAATGTGTCTGAGAAAAGTTTTTCGTGTGTATCTTTTGAGGCTCTCACGGTATTGCCGTTGCATAAAAAAAGGTTTGCGTATAGAGGTTTCAATCAATCTGAAATACTTGCAGACGCCTTGAGCACGGCATTGGGTATTCCAAAGATTTCCCTGATGCAGCGTACACGCCATACGCGTCAGCAAGCGCAACTTTCGCGTGCTGATCGTATCGAGAACGTGAAGGATGCTTTTGGAGTTGAAAATGAGGGGGTTGCTGGCAGAACAATAGCCTTGGTGGATGATGTCTTCACATCAGGTGCAACGTTGCAGCAAGCCGCAAAGGCACTGCGCGAGAGTGGAGCTGCCTCAGTGTATGGAATTACCGTTGCCCATGGAAAATAGTAATGCATGACAAATATTGCTTTGGACTCACCAAATAGAACCATGCGCGTGCCTGGATTGACGAATAGTGAAAAATTTTGTATAATAAGGCACATCAAAAGGGAAGAATTACGGAAGAGAAAAGGGTGATTTCCCATTATGGAGAGGTGGCTGAGTGGTCGAAAGCGGCACACTGCTAATGTGTTGTCCGGGTCATACCGGACCGCGGGTTCGAATCCCGCCCTCTCCGCAGGTAGAAAGGCTTGTCAGACAAATGGAAAAATGGGTATAATTACTAGAAATGAGTAATATATACAAGCCTATGAAAAAACAAATTTTCATTGTAGCAGGAGCGCTGATCGCGCTTGTTTTTGTTGCCGGTTGTGGCGCTAAAAAACCCATGGACAGTGATCGTTCACCTGAAGGAGAAAAGTCTCCACAAATGCAAGATGAACAGAGCCAAGACTCTGATACCATGGATATGCAAGAGTCAAAAAAATCATCGGGATCTTCGGTGAGTGGAGAGGTGGAAGTTGGAGTCGTCAGTGATGCTGAAATTGATGAGATCGCCAGTGAAATTATGCTCGAAGCCGAGCTTGAAGCTGATATTTCAGCGCAAGAGAACACTGATAGCGGTGAAGTTGACAATGACTCAGAAGAATTTAATAATCTGATGCAAACATATGAAGAAGGACAATTCTAGATGGTTACAACTTTTTTCGGCAGCTGTGATGGTAGCGTTTGTCTTTTCTCCAGTAGTTGCACAAGGAGCACAGGAAAGGCCAATAAGAAAAATAACAGATGACAATCGACCTGGTGGCGACTTTTGTGCATATGTTGAGAGCCATATCTCCAATTTGGAGAAAAGAATGTATGGGCATGATTCCCAGATTAATGGGAAAAGGGAGCAGCGCAGAGGAAATATCAATACAAGACGTGTCGGCAGAGATGAAAAACTTACCGATAAGCGATTAGAGCATGATCAAAAAAGAGAGAATCGATATGAAGAGCTTGAGCAGAGGGCGAGTACTGATGAACAAAAGTTTGCCGTGGTAACGTTTCAAAATGCCGTAGAAGATGCCGTAAAGATGCGAAAAACGGCGATTGATCAGGCCATCGATGCCTATCGTGCCGGACTTGATGAACTTATAGCAGAAAGAAATGAAGCTACGTCAGCGGCTGTACAAGAGTATCGAAATGCTGTTGTGGCCGCTGGAACACAGGCGAAATCAGCATGTAGTTCTGGAGTTGATGCTCCAGTAGCGCGTCAAAATTACATTGCCTTACTCAAGGCCGCTCGTGAGAAGCTCCGTATTGCCCATAAAAGTATCGAATCTATTGGCGAAAAAATACAGCCACTCAGAGAGGCTCACAAGCGGGATACACAGACTGCCCTTAATGCTTTTCAGGAAAGCCTCAGGCAGGCAAAAGAAGATCTGAAGTTGGCTTTTGCCAAAGATGCATAGTTTTTCATTTCACGCAAAGACCCTTGCAATTTTTTTAGGAATGAGGTATGATATTGCGGTATCCAGTGAGGCATACTCACTGGCATGGAGAGATGGCTGAGTGGTTTAAGGCGGCAGTCTTGAAAACTGTTGAGGATGAAAGTCCTCCCAGGGTTCGAATCCCTGTCTCTCCGCATGAACATTGGCAATAGCCTTTTGTAATAAGTTACGCTCTAACTGTCAGGGTTCTGCGCCCAAGGCGCACCCGCCTGGGGCGGGGAATCCCTGTCTCTCCGCATGAATATACAAAATAATGACAATGTGCAGGTGCACTACACAGGCACCCTTGCAAATGGAACGCAGTTTGATAGTTCTGTTGGCAAGGAGCCATTGCAGGTGCTCATTGGAGCTGGTCAGCTGATTGCCGGTTTTGAAAATGCGCTCATGGGCATGCAGGAGGGTGAGAAAAAAACTATTACCATTCCTGCTGATGAAGCTTATGGTCAGTATCAAGAAGAGCTGGTAGTAGAAGTTCCTCGTGAGAGGCTTCCACAAGAGGATTTGCAGGCGGGCCAGATGCTTCAAATGAGGATGGCCGATGGACGAGTCATCGTCCTCAAGATAAAAGAAGTTGGGGATGAAACCTGTGTTCTTGACGGGAATCATGACCTGGCTGGGAAAGACTTAAACTTTGATCTTGAGATCGTAAAAATTGAACGTAAAAGCTAAGGAATTCCCTTAGCTTTTTTTCATAGACAAACTATGAGGCAACTGCTATACTAAAGCTAACCATTTTGGTCTTCTTTTTCGATATATGCATTCTGATTTCACCTATTCAAAAGCGCCAAGTCACACCTGGTCAACGCATAGTGAAGGACAACTTTCCGTCGACGTTCATGAAACAAAAAATGAACTTATTGTGGTTGCGCCAATGGCAGGCGCACTTGCGCAAGATCTTCAGATAAATGTGAACAATGACTTACTGACGATACGAGGAAAACGAGAAGTTCCTTTTGATAGCGCGCTTGACCAGACACACCACACCGAGTGTTATTGGGGACCGTTTTCCCGTAGTATTGTGCTTCCTGTTGATGTTAAAGGTGAACTTTCTCAGGCCGAGTACAAAAATGGAGTGCTCGTCATTACCATACCGAAACGATCAATACACAAGAAAATTCCAATCAAAATTGTCGAAGATTAAATATGGACTTCAAAAAGCTTTTGGGAAGCTTTCATAAAACTAGGATACTTTTTTCATGGCAACGAATCTGGGCCATTATTGTCGTTGCCTTTGTGCTCTTTGCGGTTTTGTTTACTGGGCTTGTAGCCTATGCTGCGAGTTTTTCAGAAAAAGTTTTACCCGGGATACATGTTGGTAGCATACCCATTGGTGGTCTTACCAGAGCCGAGGTCCAAGATATTTTGCAAAACATGAATGATAAGCTTACCCAAGAGGGGATGCGTTTTCAGGTGATGACACCGGAGGAGAATTTTGACTTTGTGCTTTACCCGGTTATTGTGTCTGATAGCGGTGATTCGATTGACTTGATAAAAATAGAAGTAGAAAAAGAAGTGGATCGACTGATGGTACATCGAAAAGGCGGGGACATGTTTACTCGAGCCTTTTCTGCCATGAGAAGTAGAATTACACCAGAGTATCTGCAGGTACAAAACATTTATGAAAACAAAGGTCAGATTCTGGCATCATTGCAAAATAGTTTGGAAAAATATGAAAAGCCGCCAATAGATGCAAAGCCGATCATTCATAGTTTGGTGCCATTTGATTATGAAATTCAGAAGTCCCAGCCTGGGCTCGTGTTTCATTACAACGATATTTTGGGTCAGGTTCGTTCAAATTGGAGTCAACTGCAAAGTGCCAGCATTGAACTTTCCGTTGAGTCGACTGAGCCAAGAGTGAAAGAATCAGATATTGAACCTATTGAACAAAAGCTTCAGAAGATTTTTGATGGCGGTGCTTTAGACCTGGTGTATATCGATCCTCAAACAGAATTGCAGCGCAAGTGGAACGTCAGTACTCAAAAGATTCGTAGTTGGATTGAAGTCCAAAAAAATGCAGATGGTGCGTTTGTTTTTGGAGTCAATCGGGATGCCTTTGAACAGTACCTCAAAGACGCCGTAGAGCCATTTGTCACAGTAGAACCACGTAACGCACGTTTTGAGGTTGGTGAAGATGGAAAGGTGAAAGCATTTGAAACTTCGCGTCCCGGAGTTGGAGTTGATGTTGAGAAAACATGGCAACTGGTCAATGAAGTACTCAGTCAACGTATGTGGCATGATGAGGGTGTAGCTAAAGTTGTGACCATTGCCACCATAGTAAAGGAGCCGAGTATCAAAACTGGAGAGGTGAATGATTTAGGTATAACAGAACTTTTAGGTGTTGGAGTTTCTGACTACTCTCGAAGCCCAGCCAATCGTATCCACAATATCAAAAACGGTGTCACCAAACTCAGTGGAATTATTCTTGAGCCTGGACAAGAGTTTTCCGCTATTGAGTTTACACAGCCATATACCCTGGAAGGTGGATACCTGCCAGAAAAAGTGATCAAGGGAGACGAAATCAAAGCGGAAATTGGTGGGGGGCTTTGCCAAATTGGAACCACTCTTTTTCGTATGGCGATGAATTCCGGGATGCAGATCACCGAAAGACGGAATCATTCACTGGCGGTGTTTCATTACAATGATCCCGTTAATGGGCTTCCTGGAACTGATGCAACCATCTATGATCCTGCGCCAGACTTCAAATTCAAAAATGACACGGATCATCATGTTTTGATCCAAACGTATATGGACACAGCGACTGAGGAACTTCGATTTGAACTTTGGGGAACCAGTGACGGACGAAAGGGGAGCTATACCCATCCGGTGGTACATGCATGGATTCCTTATGGTGAGCCACAAATCATCGAAACTGAAAAGCTTGAACCGGGACAAGAGGAGTGTCAAAGTCCTTTTCGTGGGGCTAGAGCTTCCTTTACCTATACCCGGGTGATGCCCGGCAGCGAGGAGCCAGAGGAGACGGTATTTGAAAGCTATTATCGTCCACTTCCACAGATTTGTCTCAAAGGCATTGATCCCAATGCTCCAAAGGAAGGCGAAGAAGCAGGAGAAACGCCAGAACTCGTACCTGACCAGCCGGCAGAGCAGGTGGCAACCGTGGAGGAATAGAATCTATTCAAAAATAAGCAAAAAAGTACGCATTGCGTACTTTTTTGTATATGTAAATGTCCTCTTGACAAAATGTCTATTTTGTGCTATAGTCGTAGGTCTGAAAAATGACATTTGTTCTTTACATGTGCTATTTTTTGCACAATTTGCGGCAAAAGGATTTTTTGCTTAGATTTGGTCTAAAATAAGAGAAAAAGAAGTCTTTTGCCGCAAATTGTGTTCTAGTCGCCACAATCCTTCACAGGGGAGTGGCTTTTTGGCGCGTCACCGTGAGGTAGGCGCATTATGGGAGAAGATGCATGTTGCTCGTCGATCAGAAGAAGGGGCCGTTCGACGGCCTGAGCGCGCTGGAGAAGATGAACCTGCGGGGGATTCTGAACCAGCACATCGAGGGCCGGCGTCAGGAGCTCGCCCACAAGTTCGGCAAGCTCCCGAGTCACGAGGAGGTCATGGCGGACGAGGCCGAGCGGGCGATGGTCATCGGCCGCTACGCGCAGCGCTACGGGAGCGTTCCGGGTGCGAACGCGAATCGGCCCGTGGCGAAGCCGGCGCCGGTGGTCCGCGCGGTTCTCGTGTCCGTGCCCTCGGAGCCGCCCGCCGTGGTGGCGTCCGAGGTGGCCGAGGAGATCGAGACCGAGCCGGAGGCCGTCGTCGAGATGGTCGCCGAGGAAGACACCGCGGACGAGGTCGAGCGGGAGACGGTCAACTTCTCCGACCTGCTCGGCCCGGACGAGCTCTTCGCCATCAACGCGGCGACGCAGTTCAGCTGCGAGGCCGGCGCGTTCATGGTCGAGCGCGAGGGCAACGAGGCCAGCCGGCGCGAGGCCGAGCACGGTCTGCCCTGGTGGACCATGCAGTCGGTGATGCACCTGCTCGGTGCGTTCATCGTGCTGATCCTGCCGCTCAAGAAGCAGGTCCAGCAGCTCAAGAAGGAGCTCGCGGCCGTTTCGCGCACGCGGCGGTCGCGCCAGAAGGCCGAGTTCGATCGCTTCGAGAGCAAGCTGGCCGGAGCGTGCGACGATCTCGCAGCGCTCGAGCAGCACATGGAGGAGTCCTCGATCGCCGAGTTCGGCATCGGGGTCCTCTCCGTGCTGTTCAAGCAGCGGTTCGAGGTTCCCGACTTCGTCATGCGGTTCATCATCGCGGGGCGTCATCGGCCCTGGCCCGCGCTCGAGGCGATCAAGATCCCCGAGATGCCCGAGCGGTCGAGGGGCAAGGCCAAGCGCATGGACGCGCCGGTCGAGCCCACCGAGCAGCGCATGGACGCGTCGCACGAGGACAAGTTGGACGAGCTCGCGAAGCGCTTCCCGGTGCTCGCGATGTTCATGGACTCGGTGATGGACATGGCGGCCCTGCGCCTGTTCTTCATCGAGATGGCGCGCGAGAGTGAGGGCGACCAGAAGCAGCAGGCCAAGTCGGTCCTGGACTGGATCACCGAGGTGTTGAGGGTCGCCCACGAGGTGGAGCACGCGCACACGCTGCGGGCGTCCAAGGAGGACTTCCTGCGGGTCGCGAGCATGTTGCGAGGTGAAGGCACCTACCACGCCGACCTGCAGGAGGCCTCCCAGGCCTACGCGCGTGACTCGAAGTTGCTCACGGATGAGTACCCGGAGCTGCACTTCTGCCTCAGCGACAAGCTGCGCCTGGCGGCCCTGCGCCTGTTCTGCATCCAGGTGGCGGCCGGTGGCGAGCAGATCGAGATCGGCCACGTGGAGCTCGCTCAGGGCATCCTGGACTGGATCAGCCGCGCGCTCGAGGAGCGGCACGGTGTGGATCGGTTCGAGGCCTCCGATCTGCGGGCGAGCGATGACGAGCTGACCATGGTCGCCCAGCGTCTCAAGGAGGACGAGGGCTTCCGGATCATGTTCGAGGGTTCGGCCGTTTATCGTCAGTACTCCCGTCCGCCGTCGTCCCAGCGCGCGATGCGCCACATGAACAACGGCGGTGCCTTCGGCAACCAGATGTCGCAGGTGTCGGGGCGTACGGACGATGGCAAGTCCGAGGAGCCCAAGCCGGTCGACGAGCGCAGGCTCAAGGCCGACCAGGTCCGCACGGAGATCATCAAGGAGATCATGCGGCGCATGGACGCGCAGCAGAAGTCCCTCAGTCGGCCGGTCTTCAGCCAGAAGAAGCTGGAGAGCTACGCCAAGCGCATGGTCACCCAGCGGTCGTTCGAGGACAGCGAGCTCCAGATGGAGGTGACGGTCGAGGGGGACAAGATCAACCCCAAGATCGTGCAGCTCGCCATGGAGCTCACTCGTTCCAAGGCCATCTCCACCGGCGTGGCGTACCGCAACGCCGGCTCGTCCAACTCGGTGCTCGAGGCGCGCGCCAAGCTTCTGTGCCGGGCCACGCTCGACTTCACCTACGCTCAGCTGTGGGCCGAGGTGGACGCCGAGATCGAGCGCCTGGCGCAGGAGGCCGAGGCCGCCCGTCAGGCGCCCGACGCCGGCCTGACCCGGGAGGAGAAGAACCCGGAGATGGGCAAGCGTATGCGCGGTCGCGCTGGCAGCACCGACCCGGGTGGCACCACCGGTCACGGTGGCACCAAGGGTGCCAAGCGCCGCAAGAAGGGCAAGAAGAAGTAAGAGGCTTCAACCCTTCGTCTCCACACCACCATATCCCACCACCTCTGTCAGGGCGCGAGTCTCCACCGCTCGCCCCCTGATACACATTCACTATGGTATAAACATTTGTTGTGCCATAATGAATACATACAAACAAGACGACGCATGCAATATGCCCAGGAAAAGGGGTATATTGGAGACGTGGTCCTAGTTCCGGTGAATCAGTACCGGTCTGGACAAGTGAGCGGGACCATCTTTAAGAGATGGTAAAGGAAAAATTGATGAGCGAAGGAAAATTTCGCGACACGCAGACGGGCCTCGGGGATCTGGTGCAGATGCTCCAGGGCAAGCTGCCCACCCGAGCGGTGATCCTCCAGAACGGCTTCGTCATGTTCATGGCCGGTCACGGGTGTGTGGCCATGCTCGACCCCCAGGGCGTCTGGGTGGAGACCCACGAGGTCTTCCCGTGCCGCTTCCAGGGGTACATCGAAAATGGACAGCGGCCTGTTCGTTTCGCGAGCTACGCAACAGGCGTCCAGATGCTGTTCCTTGACCAGGCGTCTGGCAAGTACGTTTTGCTCCAGAGCCCCGTGCTGCAGGATCGCGAGCCCACCAAGGATGAGATGGTCTACGTCGTCACTCGGCACGAGGCCGATGTGCAGAGGCTGGCCAAGACCAAGGCCATCGACGTCTGATCCCACCCACACCATCACCCCACCATGACGAACTATACCCACCTTCGTCAACACCCATAATGCTTCAAGATCATTGAAGCATTATCGTGAAAAAAGCCTAAAATAAGTCAAAAAGACAAAAAATCCACATGCAATACTTGACAAAGGTATCAAAGTGTGGTATTATCTTAGGTCGGTTTCAAAGAGTGCCGAAATTGATAGGTCAGTGCTTACTTCTATTGGTGGACGTAGGGCAGCATATTGATCACAAAGTAAGTATTATCCTGTATCCCCACATTCAAGGATTTAGAGATAGTCTTTACTACTTCAGAGACACAACGCTAGCAAAGATCTCTCTGTATCCACGACAAGCATGGGGATGCGTGATAGGGTATCAACAGGCTACGGCTCGTTTGCTCCTATAACGCATCTTCTTGGATGCAGCAAACTCTGGGACAGTGTCCCAAACACATGCAATATAAAACACAACGCTTGATGCGTTGTGTTTTTTTTATGTATTTAATTAGTCCTTCTTCTTAATCACACTGTCGACCAGACCATACTTTACAGCTTCAGTGGCGCTCATAAAGTAATCACGGTCAGTATCTTTTTCAATGACTTTGAGTGTTTGTCCTGTGTGGTCAGCAAGAATTTTGTTGAGATGATCCTTCATGCGCAAGATACGTTCGGCGTGGATTTTGATATCACTTGCTTGCCCCTGAGCGCCACCGAGAACTTGATGGATCATCACTTCACTGTTTGGCAGACAAAATCGTTTTCCTTTTTGTCCAGCTGCAAGGAGTACTGATCCCATACTTGCTGCGATTCCTATACACACCGTAGAAACTTCTGGTTTGATAAACTGCATGGTATCATAGATGGCCATTCCTGCGGTAACCGATCCACCGGGAGAATTGATGTAGAGCTTGATGTCTTTTTCTGGGTCTTGATTTTCCAAGAAAAGAAGCTGCGCGATGATGGTGTTGGCGACTGAATCATCTATAGCGGTACCCAGGAAAATGATTCTATCTTTGAGCAGCCGTGAGTAAATATCATACGCACGTTCTCCATAGTGCGTTTTTTCGATCACTGTGGGGATAAGGAGATTGTTGTGTATTTCTGTATTCATATATTTAGTAGTATACAATGTTCCTCCGGATTAGGAAAGTTTTTGAGTGTTTGGCTTGGAAAAGGGATACCTGGATGAATGGTTAAGACAGCTCATCAATGTATCCTTTTGTCAACTCCACCACTTAAGAAAGTCGCCAAGGAATCGGATGCGTATCAAGTTCGATAAAAAACCGTTCAAATGCTGTATCAATAGGACCTTCGAGCTCAAAACCGCAGGCTTTTTTGTGTCCTCCGCCTCCAAAATGTTCTGCAATCGCTGACATATCGATGTGGTCATATGTGGTCCTCATACTCACACGGATGTTTCCATCGGGTTTTTCTTTGAAAAATATGGCTCCTGAACCCTCTTTAATATTACTGAGAAAATTGGAAAAACCTCGAAGATCATCTTCACTGACACTGTGATGATTAAGGTCACGCAGGGTAATGAAGGTGTATACGATATCATGTTTGGTATTGTGCTGCAAGCGTCCGAGAATTTCGCCCCAGAGCTTGAGGATATCTACGGATTTGTCGCGATAGAGGTGCTCTTTGATAAAATGAAAACGACCTCCATGCTTTACTAGGTCACTGGTGGCAAAGAGAGAGGTATATTTGGTGGCAGCATTCGTAAAATTATCGGTATCATACATGATACCCGCAATGAGGTTGGTAGCCATGGTCGGCGTAATAGAAACACGGTTGTGTCGAAATAGAAAGTAGAGTATTTCACTTGTTGAAGAGCTTTCAAGATTGACAAGATTAATATCACCAAAAAATGCATTGGTCTTGTGATGGTCGATGTTCACAATTTGTGGACGAAAGGTAATGGTTTCCATCATCGGCAAGATCCCGGCATAGTCGAGGTCTCCACTATCCAGGACAATAATCAGGTCAATGCTGGTATCTTCCCAGACTACTGGGTCAGAGCTGATTTGGTTGTAGTGGGGAAGAAAGTGGAATTTTTTAGAAGCACCCGTAAGATTGAAGATGCGTGCTTGTTTTGAGCACGATGTGATATGTTCGTGCAATGCCAAAGCTGCCCCGAGGGTATCTGGGTCAGGATCCTTGTGAGGCACGATCAGGATGTTTTTTGCCTGTTCAATTGCCAAGAAAATTTGTTTTTGTGTAGCTGAATTATTCATATATTGTGAATAAGAGAGTATAGGAGATTTGAAGGGGTTTGTCAAGGGTGGTATAATATCGGCAATTCATTTCCCATGTATATTAAGAGCATAGAACTTACCGGATTCAAATCATTCGCCAACAAGACGGCGATTGATTTTTTGCCGCCTAAAAAAGGCAAAAACAGTATTACTGCCATTGTAGGGCCAAATGGTTCGGGAAAGAGTAATGTATCAGACGGAATCAGGTGGGTACTGGGAGAACAGTCCATGAAGCAGCTTCGTGGAAAAAAGAGCGAAGATATTATTTTTGCGGGTTCAGAGTCGAAAGGAAAGATGAGCGCTGCCCAAGTGAGCCTTATCCTCGATAACACCGATAATCGTATCCCCGTGGATTACGATGAAGTGGTCATTGCTCGAAAGATCTATCGCAGTGGTGAGAGTGAATATCTTTTGAATGGCAATACCATTCGTTTAATGGATTTGCAGATGCTTTTGGCCAAGGCCCAGTTTGGACATGGGTCGTATTCGGTGATTGGTCAGGGGGTTATTACCCAGCTGCTTTTGCAAAGCCCTGCAGAGCGCAAGGCGTTTTTTGATGAAGCGGTAGGAATCAAAGAGTTTCAGATGAAGCGTCATCAGGCGCTTTTGAAGATGAACAGAACCAGAGAACATATTCACGAAGCTGATTTGCTCTTGAATGAAATTTCGCCAAGGCTCAAAACATTGACCCGGCAGGTAAAAAAACTCGAAGAAAGAAAGGAAATAGAAATAAGGCTTCGCGAACTTGAAGAGCAGTATTATGTGACCTTGTTTTCACATAACAAGCATCAAGCCGATGAGCTTCGCACTTCGCTCGACGAAATCGAAAGAGACATCAAAGAAAAAGAAACAGCCCTCGTAGAAATACAGACCGAGCTTGCCGGACTTGCCAAGGAGTCTAGTGTTGAAGAGTTTAGCCGCCTCCAAAAAAATTATCAGGATGTTCTTAAAGAAAAGTCAGCACTCGAAGGGTCTCGCGCGTCGCTGACGGGACGACTTCAAACTGAGTATGCTGCCGCAGGAAAACAAAATGTTGGTTGGCTCCAAAACAAAGTAGAACAACTTAAAGAAAAACTTGACGAGCTTTCTGCTGGAAGCGAAAAAATGCAATCGCAGGTAGAAGTGCTCCAAAAGCAGGTTGCTGACAAACAGTATGAGCTCGATAATCTTATCTTTGAGCGCAGTGGGTTGCAGCAAGAGATCAATTCACTTGAACAGAAATTGCTCAATGCCAGTTTTCAGGCATCGATGCATCAGTTTACTGGTCTTCGCGCTGTAGAAGCGATTCTCGACAACAGGAGCAAGTTTGGAGAAGTGTTTGGCGCAGTCGCAGAGCTTGCGAGTGTTCGAGAAAAGTTTCGTATTGCGCTTGATGTGGCTGCCGGAGGACATTTAAGTAGTATCGTGGTAGATACGGATGGAACAGCAGAAAATTGTATTCGTTATTTACGTGACAATCAACTTGGTTTTGCCACCTTTTTGCCGCTTTCAAAAATTCGTCCACGAGCTATTGCGCAAAACATTTATGAACTTTTGGATGAGCCTGGGGTTCATGGACTGGCGATTGAGCTGGCCGAGTATGATGAAAAGTTTGATGATATTTTTTCCTATGTACTTGGAAGTACGCTCATTGTCGATAACATTCGTATCGCACGTGAGATTGGTGTGGGGCGAGTGCGTATGGTGACATTGCAGGGAGATATTTTGGAGCTTTCTGGTGCCATGAAGGGAGGATTTCGCAAACAGCGTGAAAACGATTTGAGCTTTGGAAAGAAAACAGCCTTTGGTGGCAGTGGGGCAGATGAGATCAAAGAAAAAATAGAACAGAAAAAACAAGAGCTTGAGCAGATGAGTTTGAAAATCACTGAGCTTCAGGCAGATATTCAGTCTCAGGCAACCCAATTGGCTTCTTTGACCAGTAAAGCAGAACTCCAACAAACACAAAAGCAAGAACTTTCAGCAGAGCTTTCTGGTCTACAGCAAGAGCTTTCGCTTTCGAGTATGAGCAAAGAAGAGTATTCTGTTGCGATGAAAGACATCGAAGTGCAAAAGGATGAGATTGATGGTCAATTGTCGGCTTTGGAAGAAACGTTGCAAGCAGCTAGCGATGCGATTGAGCAGTTTAATAAAAAAGAGGAAGAAAAAAAGCAGCATGTTTTTTCACTTCAGGACAGCATGCAACAGATACAGCTTGCTCTTAATGATGCTTCGTCGAGTCGCAACGAAAAGAAAGTTGCTCTGGCTCGTATTGAGACCAAACTTGAAGACATTGATGAAGAGGTATACCGTGAACTGCGTGAGTCTATTCATTCTATTGTCAAAAGGGGAGTTGAGTCACTGGATATTTCTGTGCTGGAACAATCTCAAACAAACATTCAAAAGATGAAATACCAACTGCAGCTGATTGGGGGAATCGATGAAGAAATTGTGCAGGAGTATGAGGAAATCAAAGAAAGGCACGAGGGACTCACCATGCAAATGGATGATCTGAAAAAAGCACTTAAAGATTTGGAAAATTTGGTGGAAGAACTTGATAAAATCATGAAGCGAAAACGCAGCAAAGCATTCAAGCAGATCAAAGAAGAGTTTGCGCGCTACTTTTCGGTTTTGTTTGAAGGTGGGAAAGCAGATTTGGTGGAAGTGTATGGCTATGAAGATGAAGGAAAAGAAAGTGTAGATGTTGATCCTGCTATGGTGCAAGAGGATGAAGACGAAGATGGCGAGCAAAATAAAAAGAAAAAGTCCAAAAAGATTTTGACCGGTATTGAAATTGTGGCCAACCCACCGGGAAAGAAGATCCAAAACATTCAAGCGCTTTCTGGAGGAGAGAGGACCATGACCTCTATTGCACTCGTGTGTGCGATTTTGCATACCAATCCACCTCCATTTGTGGTCCTCGATGAGGTGGAAGCGGCTCTTGATGAGGCAAACACATTGCGTCTGACCAAAATTCTTCATGAGCTCTCTTTGCAGTCTCAGTTTATTTTGATTACCCACAATCGGGCGACCATGCATGCTGCTGATGCTTTGTATGGGGTGACCATGGGAAATGACGGTATTTCCAAGCTTTTGTCGGTGAAATTGGACCAGGCCCAAGAGATGGCAGAGGAATAGGAGAAGGGGAGGGGGGTATATTGAAAAATTGCTAAAAAGCTCTCATTTTAGGGGAAAATCATTAAAATATCAAGTAAACAACAAATTGTTAATTATAGTTATACACATGTGCACAAAAAGTGCATTTTTTGTTTGTAACAAGCGAAAAAACACCCGCTATGAATACTTGACAAAAGCGAGATTTTGTGCTATACTTGCACGTTTAGGAAATACAGACAGATCGTACCTTACAATGTGGTTTTTGCGGGCAATGTGGGCAAAAAATTTGATTGTGCCTAGTTTGTTCGCGAAAACTACCATTTTTGATTTTACGAAAAGAAAGATTTGGGGGAACTGAGATGAGCAAGCGTGAAAACGGCAACGGCGAGGAGAGCGGAATGGCGCGCGGCGACAGCGATGGGGAGATCCGTCTCGAGGACTTCGAGGGAGTGGACGTGGAGGTCATCGACCTGACCGGTGGTCAGGAAGGTGGCCCGCTCCTCTACCCGGAGTGGGAGAACACCCCGCCCGTCGAGGGGATTGAGGACGACATGGCCGAGGTTCGCGCCGAGGCTCGTCGCCAGAACCTCGAGGCCACCAAGGACCGGATCGCCGGCACCTGGTGGTACGCGGCCTTCGCGGTCGTGTTCGGGACGGTGCGAGAGACCCTCGCTGGCGTGGTGCAGCGGGCGCGCAAGCTGCCCGGCATCGCGCAGGGCTGGGTTTACGATCACCTCGGCGCCTTCCCGTACGGGGATCACCTGCTGGATCGCAAGACGAAGCAGGAGATCACCAGCAGCGTGCAGCTGCTCGGGGCGGCGTTCCTCGTGGCGCTGGTCGCCTGGACGTTTTTCTGGAAGGTCAACTTCCAGGGACGCTCATGGGGGCCATACCTGGCTGCGGGCCTCGGGCTAGTCTTCGCTTGGGGCATCCTGAAGCTCGATGCCGGCATCGCGTTCGGTGAGCAGCTTCAGGGCCGCAAGGGAACGGGGTGGCGCCAGAAGGCCGCGCCGTTCTTCCGCCTCGCCCTGATCGGGGTGTCGGCCATCGTCACGGCTCTGCCCATCGAGGTCCTCTCGCTCGATACCGAGATCTCGGCGGCCATGGATCGCAAGAGTGCGGACCTGGTGGCTGAGGCGAGGCAGAAGGGCTACGACAAGGCTGAGGCTGACCTCACGGCCGCGCTCGAGCGGTTCAACGAGGGATCCACCCAGAAGGCACAGGCCATCGAGCAGCAGGTGAAGGAGTTCGAGGCGTCGCGAGACAAGCTCCGCAAGGAGATGATCGCACGTCACGCATCCGACATCGCCGGCAAGGAGGCCGAACGCCAGAAGGTGGACGCCGACGCCGTGCTCGAGGCCGGTGGTCAGCGTATCCGTGGTGGACGTGTCGGACGGGGTCCCAAGACCGAGACGCTCGAGAGGGCGTCTGAGAGGATCACGTCCGAGCTGGCTCAGGTGCGAGTGGATCAGCAGGGCGAGCTCAAGGCCTTCGACCAGCAGACCAGCGATCAGATCGCTGCGATGCGTGCTGGTCGGGTGACCCCCGAGCAGCGCGAGGCTCAGGCCACCGAGTTGCGCAAGGCGCGAGACGTCGAGCGTGCACGGGTGGCTGGTCTCACGGTCGATGAGCTGGAGGCGGAGTTCGGAGGAGAGCTGTCGGTGTCCGATGGCTTCTCGGATCGCGTCGCGATCCTGCACGAGCTAATGGCGGAATCGATCGCGATCACCATCATCGCCTGGCTCATTCGCCTGGCGATCGTGTTCTTCGAACTGTTGGCGCTCATCAGGGTGAAGTTTTTGGTCTCGGACGGGTTCCGTGCCTACTTCAACCCCCTGGTGCACGCCTCCTCGTCCCGCGGTTGTCCGGAGTGGGTGATCACGATGTGCGAGAATCGCGGGCTCATTCGCCTGTCGTTCGAGCGCATCCACCTCTACCCCGAACACGTTCGCGCCGCCATGAACCAGCTCGACCAGGCTCGTCGGGCCGCGGCCACTGCCATCCTCGACTTCGTGCGGCTGCTGCGTGAGCAGGCCAAGCCGCCGGTGCCGGGGACCTGCTGCCTGACCATGGACAAGATCGAGCCCAGGGCCTCGCGTCATTGGAGCAACTCGGTGGAGCCCATGTTCGTGCAGCTTCGGCAGGCCGAGCACGATTTCCAGTTTGGACTTGGCAGTGATGCCGACCCCATGCCTCTGCCCGTCTGGGAGGAGGATCGCTACGGGATCGAACATCCCACGCGACTGGAGTTCGAGGACTTCTTCAACGAAGAGACCCTCGAGCAGCTCGGTTGGCAGGATCCTGCTAACAGCCCCTACTACAAGGCAGGCGTGGCTGCGGTTCGGTCGTACCTGTCCACCATCGAGTCCTGGCATCAGGCCATGGATGAGATGGCGCGGTTCGTCTTCTCGGTCGTTCAGGAAGAAGAAGACCTGGACGTGATCGACGAGCGGATTCGTGAGAAGCGGGCCTGGATCCTGAAGCGCGAGGCTGATCTCATCACGCGAAAGGGTTACCTGGAGCGACAGATGCGGATGGCCAACCTGGAGATTCCCGCGTGGCCGGAGTTCTCGGATCCGTTCGAGGACATCGTCGAGCAGCTCTCCAAGGTCAACCGCGAGCACCTGGATCGTCTCGGTGCGGGCTGGTACCACACCCTGATGAACCGGATCCAGGAGGCCATGTCCTGACCCCTTCCTAAACAACCTACCTACGCTTCGGTGGCTCTCCCTCACAGGATCGAGCCACCGTTGCACCAACATCATACGAACATACAAACATAGAAACATAGTACCGAGAAGGTGCTTTTTTGTTTGCAAGAAAAAACCTGGTTTGGTACCAGGCTTTTGCTAAAGGAGTGGCTCACCGTCTATCCATGTTTGGGTGATAGGAATATTTCTAAGGTTTTCTGTGTGTTCAAATGGATTGTTATCAAGAAGAATAAAATTTGCTTGTTTTCCTATGCTGATCGATCCTCGAGATTTTTCCTTATGAGCAAGCCTCGCGCCACCGAGCGTGTATGCCTCGATTCCTTGTTCAAGTGATATTTTCTGGCAATCATATTTGGCATGATTCATCGCATAATGCAGACCAACCATTGGTGCATCAGGCATACCATCTGATCCAAAAACAAGAAGCACTCCTGCTTCAAGGATATTTGAAAATGGATTGACAAGCTGGTCAAAGTCCCCAAGTCTTTCTTGATAGTTTTCAATATCCCAGTGGAAATTTGGTTGTGGAACGGGCACTATATTCAGCTCTTTCATTTTTGTTATTGCATTTGTTGTGAGAAGTTCGGCATGTTCAACTCGAAAGCGCACGTCTTTGTCTCCATGATTGTGTTTAAATCGCTCGGCTACTTCAATACATTGGTCTATAGCATGATCACCAATAGCATGAAGAGCAAAGTCACGAATTCCATGACAAAAAGCTTTGTAAACTATGTCGAGTGTTTCTTCGGTTGTGTATCGCAAAATTCCACTGGTGTTTTTGTCACAGTAGTTTCGTGAAAGCTTGGCCGTATGCAGGCCAATGGCGCCATCGAGAAAGAGCTTTACGCCTGCAATGGAAAAACGATTTCCTACGTAATCGAGGTATGGTGAAAGTTGTGGATCATCAAGAAGATAGGGATTAACATATCCGAGTATGTTGGCTTTCAGTTTTTTTTCTTGATCAAGCTGTCTGTACGCTTCAAGCTGTCGAATGGTTCCAATATGCATGTCGTGCACGCTGGTGATACCAAGTTTGTGTAGGTTTTGTAA
>JACKFN010000008.1 GCA_020632445.1 Candidatus Nomurabacteria bacterium
CAACATTATTGCTGCTATTTTGCTCAAAGACTCTGGGATGGACATAGCCGGACTGGCCCTCGCCTTTTCTATTGCTAGTATTGTTCAGCTCGCACTGCTCTGGTTAGCCCTTCGGCACAAGCTCAAAACCCTTCATGAATCTGTCATTATCAAAAGTATTTACAAAATTTCCATTGCCGGTATAGCGATGGGGGTAACAATACAATCTCTCAAAACCATCATCAGCTCATTTGTTGATATGACACGGTTTTGGGGAATTGCCACGCAGGCAAGTTTTGCGTTCGTGGGAGGACTCTGCGTTTACCTTGGTGTATGCTACGCCCTCAACCTCCACGAGATGAACGTCTTTGCTGGAAGCTTTAAGAAACGTTTTCTCAAAATGAAAGCAGTAGAAGGAGAAATCAATGAGGCAGACGAATTCTAATATTTTCTGAGAAAAACAAAAGAGCACCTTGCACAGGTGCTCTTTTGTTGCATGACCTAAAGGTGTTTCAGGGCGCGTAGGCGGGGCACGGCTCTTGGAGATGGATGTATGGGCGGGACACCATCGGCGAGCGCCTGACGATAGCTGCAGTGGATGAAAGTGCGTCTGGTTCAAATGCGGAAGGGACACATGATTCATCGTGAAAATTAAAGTCAAATAAGTATATTTTGCGTCTGCTCGAATACCATGGCCCAATCTTCACGTCCTTGCCGCTATGATCAAACCACGTCCGCACACTTTTTTGGCTTTATCAAGCCAAATATGTAGTTTTAACCCTTGCAATTCCTTATCTGAAATGCTAAAATACCCCTGTATTTAGGTAAAAATTCTGTAAAGAAAGTACATCATTTTAGGAAATACTATGTCAAATATTCGAAATTTTTGTATTATTGCCCATATTGACCATGGAAAATCCACACTGGCCGACCGATTTTTGGAAGTAACGGGAACCGTGGATAAACGTCACATGAAAGCCCAGCTTCTGGATCAAATGGAACTTGAACAAGAACGCGGGATTACCATCAAACTCCAGCCAGTACGCATGCAATATGCTCATGAAGGTGCTAACTACACTCTCAACCTGATTGATACCCCGGGTCACGTGGACTTTACCTATGAAGTCTCTCGCTCCCTTGCTGCCGTAGAAGGAGCTGTCTTGCTCGTGGATGCATCGCAAGGAGTCCAAGCACAAACCATTGGGAACCTTTACCTCGCGCTTGAACAGGACCTCACGATTATCCCAGTAATGAACAAAATTGACTTGCCCAATGCTGACCCAGACAAAGTTGCCGGAGAAATCATTCACCTGCTTGGTTGTAAGCGAGAAGAAATTCTCACCTGTTCGGGAAAAACCGGTGTTGGAGTAGAAGAGCTGCTCAAGGCCGTCATTGAGCGCGTCCCGCCACCGAGTGAAGAGCTGGGATCCAAACCAGCTCGTGCTCTTATTTTTGATTCTTTTTATGATGACTATCGAGGTGTCGTTGCCTCAGTAAGAATGATGGACGGACAGCTCAAAAAAGGAGAAAAAATCCAGTTCATGGGTACAAAGGCACAAGCTGAGATACTTGAAGTTGGACACTACAGTCCAAAAATGAAAGCCGATCCCATGTTTGAAAATGGACAAATCGGATATCTCATCAGTGGGCTCAAAGAACTCGGAGATGTACGCGTTGGTGACAGCATTACGTCTGTAAGCTCACCTGCACCAACACCACTTCCGGGATATAAAGAAGTCAAACCCATGGTTTTTGCAGGAATCTTTCCACAAGAAGGAGATGATTACAACGCGCTTCGTGATGCCATGGACAAACTCAAACTCAATGACTCAGCCCTTATCTATGAACCAGAACATTCTCAGGCGCTCGGGTTTGGATTTCGTTGTGGATTTTTGGGAATGCTTCACCTGGAAATTTTCCAAGAACGTATTTGGCGCGAATTTGGACTCCATATTGTTGCCACCGTTCCAAGTGTTGCCTACAAGGTTCTCAAAACTGACGGTGCAAAACTGGTCATCAAGAGCCCACAAGAACTCCCTGAAGTTCAACAAATTGAAATGGTAGAAGAGCCTTGGATGAGTGTTGACATTATTGTTCCTGATGATTTTATGGGAAATGTCATGGGGCTCATCTCAGAGCGTAAGGGAATTTATTTGAATACAGAATACCTTTCTGCAGGAAATGACCAACGCGCCCTTTTGCACTATGAAATGCCACTTTCCTCGCTCATCACGGATTTTTATGATAAACTCAAAACAGTGACCAGTGGATATGCTTCCCTCTCGTATGAGTTCAAAGACTACCGCAAAACCAATGTGGTCAGGCTTGACATTTTAGTCGCAGAAGAGAAAGTAGAGGCACTTTCCACTCTTGTATGGAGGGATGAGGCGCACAGAATTGGAAAACAGATCGTAGAGTCACTCAAAGAAACCTTACCGCGACAACAATTTGTCCTCAAAATCCAGGCAGCTGTTGGAGGAAAAATCGTTGCGGGTGACCGACTTTCTGCTCTGCGAAAAGATGTTACCGCAAAACTCTATGGTGGTGACGTGACTCGAAAACGAAAGCTTTTGGAAAAACAAAAGAAAGGAAAAAAGAAAATGATGTCCATGGGGAAAGGAAAAGTAGAAATTCCAACAGAGGCTTATTTAGCTGTTCTCAAGCGCTAACCGTATTTCTATGATGGGAAATAAACATCTCAAAACCGTTTGGACCATTATTGCCATTATTGCTGTTCTTGGCATGATATTTTTTTTGGTCTATCCTGCGTTCTTGTAGACTATGCACACGCAAAAAGCTATTAGTATTGTCCTGATTCCTCCACCTGAAATCATCAATGACTGCACTCAAAAAAATAGGAAGGATTTTGAAGGTGGGTTTATGCCCATAAGCCTGGGCGCTGATGATTTCATACCACACATTACGCTCTTTATGGGGATAGCTTATGAGCCTAGCATAGCGCATATATCTGCAATACTCGATAAACTTTCACAAAAACATCTTCCCATAAAGCTCGAACCCACAAAGGTTGCAAAGAATTGGATGTTTTTCAAGAAAACTCCAACGCTTTTGGATTTTCAACAGAGTATTGCAAATGAAGTTGAACCACTTGTTCACCATAAAGCATTGGCAGACCACTATTTTACTGACCCAGAAGATATCATAACGCCAGACTGTTTCCCATGGGTCGAAAAATTCTACTATGCCCATAGCTTTGAAAATTTTGCTCCTCATATTACCACTTGGAGCACATACGAGGGCCCTCCCCCAAACACTTCATTTGTCGCAGCCGACCTTGCACTATGTCATATGGGTAAGTACAATACGTGCAGAAGAATACTATGGAAAAATTGAACTATGGAAAAAAAATGGATTATAAATGAGCCAACACCTGATGCGTTTTACAAAGAGCATCCGGAAATCTCAAAACCTGTCGCCGATTTATTGTACCAAAGAGGTTTAACCGATCAGCAAGCGATCGATGAATTTTTATATCCAGATTACTCCTGCCATGTGCATGACCCTTTTTTGTTTTCACAGATGCATAAAGCTACCGACAGAATCTTAGAGGCCGTAAAAAATGGAGAGCACATCGTTGTCTACGGAGACTATGATGCTGATGGTGTATGTGCCAGTGTCATCATCACCAGTACTCTACAACAATTTGGAGCCACAAAGATCACCAACTTCCTCCCCCATCGTGAAACCGATGGTTATGGTCTCAATGAAAAAAATATACACTTTTTTGCTCAAGATGGAGTCAAATTGATTATTACCTGTGACTGCGGGATCTCCAATGCACCTGAGGTGGCGCTGGCAAAGACTCACGGTATAGATGTAATCGTAACCGACCACCACACTATTCCTGAAACACTCCCAGAAGCATTTGCCATTCTCCACCCAAAACTCGACTCAGAATCTTATCC
The DNA here is from genome assembly GCA_020632445.1 of Candidatus Nomurabacteria bacterium. Classification (GTDB taxonomy): domain Bacteria; phylum Patescibacteriota; class Patescibacteriia; order Magasanikbacterales; family UBA922; genus 1-14-0-20-39-34. The sequence goes on from JACKFN010000008.1 coordinate 3,906, forward strand.
TGACCACACGCTCGCTGGTGGTGGTGTAGCTTTCAAATTAGCTCAAGGACTTTTGCAAAAACATGCAAACTCCGGACACGAGCTCGTCTCGGGAGAAACACATGAGGCTTTTGAAAAATGGCTTCTCGACATGGTTGCAATATCGAGTGTCGCAGACATGGTACCACTCCTTGGAGAATCAAGAACCCTTACCAAATACGGCCTTATCGTTCTACAAAAAACAAGACGTATTGGCCTGCAAAAACTCTATCTTGAAGCAGGTATCTTGCATGAAGATGGGACTTTTAAACGAGAAATTGACGCAGGAACCATCGGTTTTCAAATAGCACCTCGGATCAACGCCGCGGGTCGCCTCGATCATTCCAATGTTGCCTTCAAACTTCTCATGACCGAAGATCCAATTGCTGCAACAGATTTAGCCTTTGCTCTTGAAAACAACAATAGTGAAAGAAAGCAACTTACCAAAGAATACCTCGAACAGGCCGTGGAGCAAATAGAAACTACGGGCAAAGACGAAAAGCCCATTCTTATTGTACATAACGAAAACTGGTCAAGTGGTCTTGTCGGACTTATCGCCAGCAGACTCATGGACAAGTACCACAAACCGGCTATAGCCACCACACTTCGTGATGGACAAATCGTTGGATCAGGACGAAGTCTTGATTCTTTTAATATGATTGGTGCGCTACAAAGCATGCCAGAGCTGTTCACTAAATTTGGTGGACACCCCTGCGCATGTGGATTCACTCTTGCTGATAACAACCAATATCAGGAATTCAAAGACAGATTATATACACTTCACAAAAAACAAACTCAAAACATGGACCTATCCCCTGCTCTTATCATTGACGCTATTGTTGATCTTGACGATGTAAACTGGGAACTCTACGATACACTGTTAAGTTTTGAGCCATTTGGTATGGATAATCCCCAACCACTCTATGGCGCAAAACACGTAGAAGTATTCAAAGTGGAAAGCCTTGGAAAAGACAAAAACCATCTTAAACTCACCCTAAAAACGCCAACAGGAAAGCTGAAAACTGCGCTAGGGTGGAGGATGTGTGGTTCTGATACTGATACAAACTGGTGCACACTTTTAAAAACCGGAGACCAAATAGATGTTGCCTTTGAGCTAGAATCAAACGAGTGGAATGGCAACAAAGAACTCAGAATAAAAATTGTCGACCTTAAAAAGTCAAAATAATATGAAGATGTTACTCTATTGTGACGGTGGTTCACGAGGAAACCCCGGCCCTGCAGCAAGTGGAATGGTATTAACCGACCAAGCAGGAACAACTGTACACGCATGGGGAGAAAAGCTTGGTGAGACCACCAATAATGTTGCTGAATACACCTCACTCATACGAGGAATTCAAAAAGCAAAGGAGCTTGGTGCCACTGATATAGAAGTCTCAATGGATAGCAAACTCGTCGTAGAACAAGTCAAACGAAATTGGAAAGTAAAAGAACCACATCTTCAAAAGTTGTTTATCCAGGCCTGGAACGAAATACAACCCCTCAAAAAATTTACTATCAGACACATACCTCGAGAAAAAAACAAGAAGGCCGATGAGCAAGTAAACATTGCGCTTGACTCATAGAAAAAATCGCGACTACGCGATTTTTTCTTTCCTCCCCTACATATCCACGAACTGGAATCCTACACGAACAACAATCCTCTATACAAGAAAAGAAGCCCGAAAATCGGGCTTCTCTTAAATAATACACAAAGAAATTAACAAGCTCCAGGAACACAGCTCGTCTTAGTGATAGTTCCAGAACATGTCCCACCAGCACCGGTATCCCCATTTATCTTCCAGTAGGCATCGTCGGTTGAAGCAGCGCTTTCTGTCCTCTTTGCCAAGTTATGCGCAATAGTTGATGCAGTTTCTGTCAGCGCCTTACCACTAGCGTATGAAAATCCAGGATCACTCAACACATAGTGCAAACTTGATGTTGCAATGTATCCGCTTGAACATGACATAAGTGTACCGCTGTATTTCGCATTAATGGTAGTATTACACTTATTGGTAATAGTAGAAGTAACTGTTCCTGAACTACTTCCTGGAGAAATCGTTCCGAAATCAAGAATTCCAGAAGATTCCGTACCAACAGAGAGTGCATTACAAGTTTCTATTGTTGTCGTCTGTGTACTAAATACACTTGATGAGACAGTTCCATCATATGCCCAGATGCTTGCAACCCAATCATCTGCATTTACATAGAACTGCGCAGCTATCTGACAGGTAAAGGTCAAATTCGTATCTTGTGAATCAGTACAGCTTGACTCATCAATAGAACATCCTCCGTATGTCCCATTATTTGCGTAGTAACAATTTTCGTTGTCAGTATCACATGTTTCACCATTTTCATCTTCATCATGAAAACGCATTCCGATTCCGACTGAAGCATTTTCAATGGTTTGACAACCGTTTGTATCAGTAACCGTACCCTTTATGTATACGGTTTTGGTACTTCCGGCAGTTGGAGTAATAGAGTCATCATCTCCTGCACCTCCGTCTTCATTAATTACAACACTACTTACAGTAGGTGCGGCATTACCAACCGTCGCAGATGAAGTCGTATCATCTGCCTGAGATCGCACAGTAAGGAAAATAAGAATTATGAGCAGTCCAGCAATGAACAAAAGTATAGCGAACAAATAATGCTGTCTGCCATCTTGAGATTCAATCATATTGAGAATCAATTAGCAGTTAAATAAATTAATTGCATACATCCATTTTTTGAGGGATATACGATATTACCCGCCTACGCGGACACTTGTTTCAATTGAACCTTGTGCGCCTCGAGTATTGATTATACTTACTTTAGACTCTAAGGTTTCATTTAGCTTAATATCTTTCTTGGTAGATACTGGAACCTCACGAACTACACTCCTGGTAGATCGTCTATTTGATTCCATGGCCGCATTAAACACACGATCAGCTTTTTCATTGTACCCTGTTGTTACCAGGACGACTCCTATAATGAGCGATATGACAACCCACACCACTCCTAGAGATACGAGGTATTTTGACATAGTATCACCTCCTTTAAAAGTTTTAAACTCAATTGAAGTTACTTAATTGTTGCATATATAGTATACCAACTTTTCCCCTATCTGTAAATCAATGCCCGAAAAACTGTGCATAACCCGACTTAAATATCCTCACTCGCAACAATTTGAAGCGTACTAGTACACACTCCCAAGAGTGATGAAGTAGACGTAGGGATAGAAAGTTTCATGTATAGAGAACTCGTACTCTGCGTCCCATCCGTTTGTGCCTGAAGACTAAAATCATAGTATGCAGAACTCGTAGAAAATGCCAGCATTTCATCGTAAATTTGACCTGATGCGCTCGAATATTTTTGATTTGGACTCTCTATTACTCCAGACTCACAATTCATATCAGTCGCCGCGAGCATCAAATCAAGACCGGCATTACCTGTATTTCGAATAGTAAGCTCAGCATCAGAAAGTGTTGTCGAACCAATAGAAAGTTGTCCGTAATCAACTTCACCTGAAATCGAAAGCCCCCTAAGCGTGTGAATGTCCGTGGAAGAGGTTATCGTGTCTGATGCAAGCGCATCGTCAGTAACCGTAACACTCGCTATCCAGTCTTGTCCGGCAAAGAGCCCAGCATCCGTTGGCTGTGCAAAATGTTGCACGGCAATATTACATTCATAGTCGACTTGTGTTTCAGAACCTATGGTACATCCAGAAAGCTCACATCCTCCCGTTAAGCTTGCTTTATAGCAATTGAGCGGATCCACCGTACAATCAGCACCACCAGTGACCATACTACGGTAAAAGGAAAAATTAAGACTTCCATTTTGGATTTGAGAACAACCGTCATCTTCTGTTATCTGACCATATATATAAAGTGACTTCGTAGTGCCCTCAATAAGATTGATGTTCCCAATTTGTGCCCCCTGTGAAGAAGCAGAGACGATGATCGAATCAATAACCGGTGCAGTATTCGCCCTTCCAAAAGAAATATGAAACAAAAGAGATAACAACAAAATTCCCACGATTGTTCCTCCATAAAAAGCCAAGGGGCGCATAGTCCAAGAATTATGATGCAGGATTGATAATGTCGTCGATCGGCACCTGATTTTGAGGTTGTGATGTTGGCGCCGGTGGCATCGCAGTTGATGTTTGTGATGTCCCAGACGATTGTGCAGCTGACATTGGTGGTTGAAAAGATGCCAGAGGCGTTGGTGAAGTGTTTATAGCGTCAGGTGTAGAAAATTGATTTGTGGATGGGGCAGTTGGCAAAGGAGGTCCTTGTACCGGTATCTGCGGTGGTGCCGTAGGTGCGGGAGGCACACCAGCTTGTGTGGCCATAGAAGGATTTACTCCAGACTGATTCTCCATACCTGCAGGCCCCCCGTTCGGGTCAAACTCATCATAATATTCATCATCGTCCTCACGAAGCCTTTTAATAATGATAAAGAGGAGTATGAGTATAAGGACAATGAGAATTCCATAGCCTATTTTTCGCAGCCTACCATCATCAGAGGTAACGGGAGATTCAGTTTGACTACTCGCCTGTACATCTCCTTGCGTGGCTGCTGCCTGCTCTGACGCATCGGAAAACACTTCAAAGGCGACCTCAATATTTTCAGTTTTTTGTGCACCATATTCAACAAAGGCCTGCAACAAATACTGACCAGGTTCTGATGGCCGAAAGGTTGACAAATAATCGGCTTTCTGTTTTTGAAGCATGGTTTTTGGTCCCTCCTTAATAAACTCGATACGCTGCCCTTCTTTGAGTACATTGATGTACAAAACTGGCTGAGAAACAAGCGTACCGGAATTTTCGATTTTTCCAACTATACCAACGAGATCATTTACTTTGTAACTTTCTGCGTCGGTTTCCATGCTCTGAAATTTCACCTCTTGACCTAAAGTCCCCGGAGGATAGACAGAGAAAATGATACCATTTTCGGTATAGATCACCCCTTGCGCACCATAAAAAACCACGTCGGCGACATAGTCACCAAATGTGAGAGCGGTTTCAAGGGTAAATCCATCCTGTTGTTCTTGGGAGGGACCGACGTAGGAAAGATCTGACTCATCTATCGTAAACTGTCGTGGAGCTCCCTCAGAATCAACACGTCGAAGCGACACGACAACCTTTGTCGGACGAGAATCGACGTTTCCACGATTGACAATGTTATACCCAAACGCAACAGGTTGGCCAACTTCTGTGTTATCCGTGTATACATCGGTGATCTCATAACTTTCGACAGACTCATCGGTAACGATAAACGTAACGTGACCTGTTGCACCCTCAATAAAAGCCATTCCCTGAGATTTTTCCACCAAAGTCCCGTCTTCAGCCCTGGTTACCTGTGTCGTTGTAAAAATAAGGTTTGCCTTGTGTTCACCTTTTGCTGCAGATTGGGGATAAATGTAAAACGGATACTCAACCTCCTTCTTACCGGCAGGCATTTCAACAATTTCCTCGATTAATTCTATATAACGCGATCCATCTTTTTCAAGTGAAACCTTGTAGTAAGCATCTTCGCTAGCATCTGCTCGAGAAAGAAAAAGGCTTTTTTGAACCTTTACACCATTACTTAAATTTTTCACGGTCATAAGTGCTGGTGAAACACCAACCCCGGCATAGGCATTTCCTGCATTGCTGAGCAAACCGATCAAAAAAATTGGGGTAAAGAGAAGCAAAAAAAAGAGTTTTTTCATAGAATTACTTAGTTGAAGGAGAATGTTATCTATAGTATACTACACTTAAGACTAAATGAAAATATTCTATGGGGGAAAAAAAACGACCACTCATGAACTGGAAATGGTCTTTCGCGGCGATCATGATGCTTATCATAGCATTGATGCTCTACCTCGTTCATCTAAAATTTTTCAGCAAAACCCAAATACGTCCACTTGAAACACTCTTTTCTGAAAGCGATGCCGGTGTCATTCTTGTAGACAATGTCGAATACTCCACAAGTCCTCAGCACGATGATCAGATGTTTGTATATAGACTTCGTGATGCAAAAAAAATGAACCTTGTTGGCCAATGGGATTTTAACTTCATGGAAAAAAAGCAGCTCGCCCTTTACCCGCATTTTGTAAGCGAAAAAAAACTCTATCTAGTGAGTGAGCATTTTCTCTATCCAAGAGCATTTGAAGATCTACCTGATAAAATTGACCATGTATCGGTGAGCCCTTCGGATCATTTTGTACTCGTTCGTGGAACTTCTCAATCAGCTACCAGTTCAGAACCTTTTTTTTGCCTTTTTGCTAAAAACGGTGACCAAACAAGTTGTAGTTCGCTTCCAGAAAACATTTTTGCAGACACTCATAGCGACTCTCAAAAACTTGAGATTGACTGGCTTCCTGAAGAAGATAACACACTTGTGATCCATAACACTTCTCACGAGAATTTATCTCTTTATGACCCTATGAAAAAATTGCTTATACCCGTAAAAAAAGAATGGATAGAAAATAGAAACAAACACACGGACACATTTACCAAAAACGTTCCTTCTATACAAAAAATTTCACAATATCCTTTTTATGTAAAAATCACACTGAGTAACGATCAGACGAAATATTACTGGATCAATCCACTCAGTCACGTTGTTCAGGCCACCGAAAAACATATACTCCTCCAAGCTGGAAAAGACACTTCCATATTAAATGTGCTTTCCGGGAAAATGAGTGAATTTGCAAAACTTCCACATAGAAAATCTGTCATTTACACACCATACAACTCCCCGGTATGATTCACCAAAGGCTGCTCATCTTTGAACGATACCTCGGACTGGTTATAAAGGCCGGTCTTATTTTTTTTGGAATCATTTTGTTTGTACGTTTTTTTATTGTAAGTCCTGCGTTTATTGATGGTCCTTCAATGGAACCCACTTACACCGATACGGAGACTTTTTTTGTAAATCGATTCGTGTACCTCTTTGGAACGCCAAAAAGATATGATATAATTCACATGAAACATCCAGAATCTGGTAAGTTTGTGGTTAAGCGAGTCGTTGGTCTTCCTGGCGAAGTTATAACCATTCGATCGGGAAGAGTGTATTCACAATCACTAGCACAGTACAAAAAAGACGATCCACTCCCAATAAATGAACCCTACCTACCTACGACCTCTTTGACCTACCCCTATCACGACGTTTACGAAACGCACTACTTTCTTTCTGAAAATGAGTACTTTGTGCTTGGTGACAACCGATCAAATAGTGTTGACTCAAGGGCTTATGGTCCTGTCCACCGCAAAATGATACTTGGGAGAGTAATTGAATTCTAACATGGACAATTTTATTCAAGGAATCATAGCCATCAGCGCGGATCTCAAAGAGTTTTTTGTTTACCTGGCATTTAACAGAGTCTTTTTGAGCTTTGCCAGTGGGGCAATCATCTCCATTTTGATTGTTGGCCTTATACTGACCAAAAATCCAAAAGACATTCCTGTCATTTTACGCTATGACAGCACACAAGGATTTCAAAGAATTTCTGCACGGACCGAAAGCGGCACTTTTGAACACTCCTACTCTCGTTTTGTGAAGCTGCATGCACAAATCCGTATTCTGGCGCTTATAGCCATGATTACTTTCTTTGTCGCGATTACGGCCATCGTTATAAACGCCTAACAAAAAAACGGCCTAGGCCGTTTTTTTATTTTACTCACTTGTCTATCCATCAAACTCAAATGATTGTTCTATTTGCGAAAAAATATCTTTACTCCCAATCAAAGATATGAATTGATTTTGCTGTTTTGTTATGCGTATTCTGATAGTTTCATCTGCCTGCCCATCCCAAGTCTGATCACCAAGCATTTCCCAATACTTTCCAGCCGGTGGCTGATCGTCAAGTCCTAAAAGGAGATAATCTTCATACCACTGTTGTGCCTCTTGAGCACTGATGGCCTCAATAGCAAACCATTTTTCATCATCACTATCACTACCCTGTGAAACACGTACCTGTGCAGCGTCGACATGCACATTCCATCCAGAAGGATACGAAAATGACAGGTCAATCCCCCCAATCTCACCCTCAAACCGAGACATAACACCAAAACCAAGCGACTGCATAATTTCATCCTTTATTTGCTGTTTCATTTCTTCGAGAGTCTCTTTTTCTTTTTGCTCTACCTTTTCACGAATAAGCGCAGGTGCCGGTGCGTTTGCAAGGGATACATTACTCGAAAGCATTTTTTGCTGTGAAGAGTATGCGCAACCTGAAGCCAAAGTGATCACACTGGCACACATAAATGCAAACGTTGCAAAAACCCCTAAACGCCTTCCGTCAGCCTTAACCCCTTTGGTTCTTTTTCCTTCTAGGCGTGCAATCCTTTTCTGGGTCTCAATAAGAGTATCCGGATTAAGTGAAATACTGTCTATTCCTTGTTTTACCAAAAATGAAGCAAACTCGGGATAGTCACTTGGCGCTTGCCCACAGATTCCAATTTTCTTTTTGTGCTTCTTTGCGACGTGGATAACTTGAGCAATAAGCTGCTTAACAGCCGGGTGTGTCGCGTCACCGATATGGGTCAGTGATTCACTACTGGTATCGCGATCAAGTCCAAGTGTAAGTTGTGTAAGGTCATTTGAACCAATACTCATTCCATCGAACAGTTTTGCAAACTCTGTTGCCAAAATCACATTGCTTGGAATTTCACACATTACGTACACCTTAAGTCCATTGTCCCCTTTCCTTAAGCCAAAAGTTGCCATGGTATCGAGTACTTTCTTTCCTTCATCTGGAGTTCGACAAAACGGAACCATGACAATCACATTCCCGAGTCCCATTTCATTTCGTACGCGCGCAATAGCTTCACATTCAAGCTTAAACCCCTCTTTATATTCGGGTGAGTAATAACGACTGGCACCACGAAACCCTATCATTGGATTCTCTTCATTTCTTTCAAACTCCTTACCTCCCAGAAGCGTTGCATATTCGTTTGTTTTAAAATCGCTTAAGCGGACAATAACAGGCTTTGGATAAAACGCTGCAGCAATACGAGCTACCCCTTCTGAAAGCTTCTCTACACAATAATCAGTCTTTTTGGTGTATCCTCGAGTCATTTTTGAAATCTCCTTTTTAGCCTTTTTATCCTTCAATTTTCGAAAATGAACCAGAGCCAACGGGTGTATCCGTATAAAATTGGTAAAAATAAACTCAAGACGCGCAAGACCTACACCATCACTTGGCAAATGCGAAAGCGAAAACGCATGATCAGGGTCTCCGACATTCATCATGATTTTTGTTTTGGTGTCTGCAATGTGTTCAACCTTAGTGCGCTTTACTTCATAAGGCAAAATGCCTTCATAAATAACACCTTCATCACCTGAGGCGCAACTCGCTGTTATTTTCTTTCCTGTGCGGCATTTTTTTCGTGCATCTTTCACCCCGACGATACAGGGGACCCCAAGTTCTCGACTCACAATAGCCGCATGTGAAGTCTTCCCCCCCTGCTCGGTGATGATGGCCGAAGCCTTTCTCATGATAGGTTCCCAATCTGGATCGGTGATTTTGGTTACAAGCACTTCTCCTTTTTGAAAATGACGCATCTGACTCGGTCTTTCTATCACACGAACGCGCCCGGCCCCAATACGCTGACCGACAGAAATACCGCGGGCCAATTCCTTTCCTTTTTTCTTGAGTATATATTCTTCGAGGTATGCCTGCGTTACGTTTGCCTTTACCGTCTCAGGCCTAGCTTGAACAATATAAAGTTTTCCTGTTTTTCCATCCTTCGCCCACTCAATGTCTTGTGGCTTCTGGTAGTGATCTTCGATAATTTGTCCCCACTTTGCAAGCTGAATAACGTCTTTTTGCGAAATAGCAAATGAAAGACGATCTTTTTGTGGAACTTTTTCCTGCTTGGTAGGCCTACTTGTAGAATAGACCAATTTTACTTCTTTACTGCCTAATGTTCGACTAATGATTGGATTATTTACGCCTTTTTTTAACCCCTCCTTAAAAACATAAAATTGATCCGGTGTTACTCTGCCTTGAACCACATATTCGCCCAAGCCATATGCCGCAGTAACAAGCGTTACTCCTCGAAAACCTGACTCCGTGTCTAAAGTAAACATAACTCCACTACTTCCCAGATCACTTCGTACCATTTGCTGAACAGTTACCGAAAGCGATACATCCATATGTTGGAACCCCTGCCCCTCGCGATAAGAAATAGCGCGATCAGTGAATAAAGAAGCAAAGCACTTTTGAACATGCAAAGCCAGCTCCTGCTTTCCTACGATATTCAGAAATGTTTCTTGCTGCCCAGCAAAGCTTGCCCCTGGTAAGTCTTCAGCAGTGGCCGATGAACGAACGGCAACGCTCAGTCGCTTGGTAGAAAGCCGCCCTGCAAGCTCCTCGTACGCTTCAAATATGTCGTCCTTGAGCGCCTCTGGCATTTTAGCCTTTAACATCAAACTCCTAATAGCCTTTCCGCGTGCCTTGAGCATTTTCACGTTTTCCACGTGCAATCCAGAAAGCTGCTTCTTTATCTTTTTTTCAAGATTGTTCTCTTGCAGAAACGTTTGATATGCATACGCTGTAACTGCAAAGCCTCCTGGAATTACCACACCTTTTTTGGAAAGTGCGTTGTACATCTCCCCAAGAGAAGCATTTTTCCCACCAACAAAAGGGATATCCTGTATCCCTATCTCTTCAAACCACAGTATGGTTTTTTCCGATTTTAACTTTGTGGGTTTTTTCCGCATATTTCCTTCTAAGGAAGTATATCAAAATATAAGCATAAACACTACTTTACCTCACGTACTTCAAGCAAATTCACATGACCAGCATGGCCAACGGGTTCACCAGCTACGACAATCATGTTATCACCAACCTTTACGTATCCGTGTTTTTTTAGGTATACCATTGATCTTTCAACCAACTCTTCTATTGAGCTACACTGAGGCAAAATAAACGGAAGCACTCCCCAAGAGAGGTTGAGTTGATGTCTTACTCTTTCGTCACCGGTAGCAACTGCTATGGGCAGTTCTGGACGGTATCTACTAATCAATCTTCCGGTTTCTCCCGACAAAGACGCTGCCAAAATAAGCTTTGCGTGAACTTGTTCTGCCAGAAGACGTGATAAACGAGAAATAATATCATCAACCGGTGTATTCTTATTTGCAAAATCCGAAAGCTCTAAGTTGTCATAGCTGGATTTTTCCGTCTCCATGACAATGGTTGCCATTGTTTCCACGGTAAGAACTGGATACTTCCCTGTAGCCGTTTCGTTTGAAAGCATGATGGCATCAGTATGATCGATCACTGCATTGGCGACATCAGATACTTCGGCACGAGTTGGACGGGGATTTTCCTGCATAGAATCAAGCATTTGTGTTGCCACGATAACTGGTCGAGCATATTCTAGTGCCGTATCCACAAGCTTTTTTTGAACAAGTGGAACGTCTTGTGCGGGGATCTCTATACCAAGGTCACCGCGAGCAACCATGATACCGTCTACAACGCCCATAATCTCCTTGATACGTTTAACGGCTTCTTGTCTTTCTATCTTCGCAATAATACGTATTGGAGGTCTATCGGTGATCCCAAGTTCTGCTTCAAACTCTTTTATAGCATAACGCAAATCCAAGATGTCATCTGGCTTTGTAACAAATGAAAGTGCCATCATATCAACACCATGTTCTACCCCAAATCGAGCGTCCTGTTTATCCTTTTCGGTCATCGCACGAATAGTTAGGATTGTATCAGGTACATTCATTCCCTTGTGAGAGAAAATGGTTCCGCCCACAACCACCTGGGTAACAATCTGCGAACCATTTACCTCTATAACCTTTGTTTCGAGCTTTCCATCAGACAATAAAATGCGTTCTCCCGGTTTGAGAAATTCAGAAAGTTGCTCGTAGTCTACAGGGACGCTACTTCCATCATATTCTTTCCTACTAGTATCAAAAATGACTTCTTTTCCATCTTCAAGTATTACACCCTCATCAGGAAGCACACCCACGCGAATTTTTGGTCCCTGCAAATCTTGTAAAATAGCGACAGGTTGTCCAGTCTTTTTTGAAACATCCCGGATATTCTCTATGAGCTGTGCGTGGTTTTCGTATGTACCATGAGAAAAATTCAGACGTGCGACATTCATACCTGCTCTGACCATTTTTTCCAAGATTTGCACATCTTCACATGCAGGTCCAATGGTACAGACAATCTTTGTTCTTTTTTTCAGCATAGCTATTTTAGACTTTTTATGAACTCGCTCAACACGTCAGGAGAAACATTTTTCAATCCTCCTTGTGACGAACTATTACCAATTCCCAAGAGCTCTTGGTACTGCCCGGAAACCTGCTTGAAAATTGGTGGCAAAAAAATAAATCCCAGTATTACCGGCAACAGAATCAGAAAAAGTTTAATGTACGATGCAACAGCCATCATGGTAATATGGCGCTTTATCTTTCGACTCAGCATTAAATTTTCCTCAAGCATTTTTTGGCAAGACTGCAATAACTGATCTGTCGAGTCAGCCTTTGGCTGGACCACAGACTCACTTTTTTTCTTTTCAGAAGGGCTTCGCAAGGGAATCGTCTCTGCATTTTTTTTGTTAGGCATAGCTACGACTTGTTTTTTTTCGTGTTCAAAGAACGCAATTCTGTTTGAAAAGTACTTACATCCTCAAAAGCCCTATAAATGGAAGCAAAACGGATATAAGCGACCTTATCAAAACCAAGCAGTCTTCTCATGACTATTTCTCCAATTTTTTCGCTGGTAATTTCCTTCTTGCGGAGTTTTTGAATGTCTCGTTCAATACGAGAGATAAGTTTTTCAAATTTTTCAGTAGTATATGGTCTTTTTGCGAGTGAACGGAGTATTCCCTTCTGAAGTTTGTCTCTCGAATACGCTTCACGCTTACCATCATTTTTGATAACAATAAGATCAGGCACCTCTACCAACTCATTGGTGTTAAAACGATAGTTACATTTTTCACACTCTCTACGTCTACGAATTGAAAGCCCTTCTGAAGTAACTCTCGAATCGACTACACGTGTATTTTTGGAACTACAGACCGGACAAAACACAAAATTTCCGTTAATGATAAACCGCTTTTCATATACTATTATACCAAAAGATAGAACAAAAAGAAAAGACGCTTTCGCGCCTCTTTGGTATATATGCAAACAACTTTATGACTACATCCCCATCTTCCGGCGAATAAATGCTGGAATTTCCAGCTCATCATCTGAGGATGAATCATCATCCTCTGCCTTCTTTGGCATAGCCTTTTTGGACATGTCAGCTACCGGCGGAGCTTCTGATTTTTGGAAAGTTGCCGGCTTTTCTGGAGTAAAATCATCATCAGATTCGTTCTTTTCAAATGGATCAGATGTCTTGCTAAATGTGGTTGTTTTCGAAAATATGCTCCTTGTTGGGGATGCAATAACATCATCCTGCAGATCTTCCTTACGTTTTGGAATAGGCCGAGACACACTATGTTCGTCAAATCCAGTGGCAATAGCCGTGATACGAATCTCATCCCCCATACTCTCGTCAATAACAGCACCAAAAATAACCTTGGCATCTTTGTCTGCTGATCCTGTAATAATCTTGGCAGCGTCTGAAACTTCTTGCATACCCAGACTGGATCCACCCGTGATACTAAAGAGAATTCCACGCGCTCCATCAATAGAAAGCTCCAGCAATGGACTCGAAATAGCTGCTTTTGCAGCAACACTCGCTCTATCCTCACCTGATGCAACACCAATTCCCATAAGTGCTGAACCTGTGTTATTCATAATGGCACGAACATCGGCGAAGTCCACATTAATCAGCCCGGGGACAGTGATAAGCTCTGAGATACCTTGTACACCTTGTCTGAGCACATCGTCAACGATTTTGAATGAATCAAGCAATGATGTCTGTTTATCAATAATTTGCATTACACGATCGTTTGGTATGGTAATGATGGTGTCGACATTTTGTGCGAGTTCCTGATGTGCCTGATCTGCGACAGATTTACGCTGAGGTCCCTCAAAACTAAAAGGTTTAGTTACGACCCCAACCGTAAGCGCACCAAGGTCTCGAGCAATATCAGCAATAACAGGACCAGCACCTGAACCCGTCCCACCACCAAGACCACAAGTCACAAAAACCATATCAGCATCTTTGAGAGCCTCTCGGATCTCATTTTGAGATTCTTCTGCTGCCTTTTTCCCAATGTCTGGATCCATTCCGGCACCAAGACCACGCGTAAGGCTTTTTCCGATATGAAGTTTTGTGCTGGCACTATTATGATGAAGGGCCTGCACATCGGTATTCATAACCAAAAAATCAACCCCACGTATCCCTTCTTTAACCATTCTATCTACGGCTGAACCTCCTGATCCTCCAACTCCAACAACTTTAATCTTCGCAAAGGTTTCAATTTCTGGTTTCACTTGTGGCATATTTGAACAAATTTTGTACTCAATCTAAGGAAATACTTTTTTCTTCGTACCTCTATTGTATCCTCTCACCTATGCCCTGTCAAGGCATTATTGATCGAAAAAACTTTTTTACTCCATCGGCAACTTTCATTGACTGCATTCCAAACTTTCTACGCTTTCTTGGGCTCTTTGACAGGGTTGCCCCCCATTTAACCAAACCAATGGCACTGGTAAATGCCGGATTATGCAAGTTCTCTGAGACCCCCCCTACTCCAACAGGTGTACCCACCTGGGCTGGCAGACAGAGAGCTTCTTTTGCTAAGTCAACGATTCCCGGTATCATGGCACCCCCACCGGTAAACACTGCTCCAGCAGGGAGAAGACCTTCTCGCTCTGCCCTTTTGAATTCTTCGTTTACCTTTTCAAGAATTTCAGAAACACGTGCTTCTATAATCTCTGCAATGTATTGCTTTGGTATATGCTCAGCCTGAGGGGCCCCAACATCTTGAAGATTAAGAACTTCACGTTTTGGTATTTTATCAAGGATATTTCTATCAAATTGTCTTTTTACGTTCTCAGCGATATCAATAGAAGTACGAAGTCCAATAGCCAAATCATTGGTAATGTGATCCGAACCAATGGGAAGACTCGCCGTATGCAAAACATCCCCATCTTCATAGATAATAATACTCGTCGACGGTCCTCCGATATTCACCACGGCCACACCTAAATCCTTTTGTCTTGCTGTTGTTACCGTATCGCCAACAGCCAGCACTGAAAGCACGAGGTCTTCGATATCTACTCCAGTTCGGTATACCGCCTTGGTGAGATTGCGTAGATGAGCGGTTGGACCATGGATCATCTGCGTCTCAACCTCAAGTCGCATTCCTGTCATACCAACAGGATCCTTGATACCAGTCTGGCCATCGACAGTAAACGTCTTTGGAAGTACATGGAGGACATCATAATTTAAAGGAGCATTAACAGCCTTGGCAGATTCAATGGCACGTTCTACGTCTTCAGGTGAGATTTCTCCATCTGATTTGGCAACAGCAACCACACCTTTACTGATTTGTGAGCTCACATCGGAATTGGAAACTCCTATCCAAACATTTTGTAGTGGATATCCAATAAGCCGTTCTGCTGATTCAAGCGCATTCGCGATAGAAGACACCACATTCTCTATACTGGTGATATTTCCCCTGTTCAGTCCGTCTGATGGCACCTCTACGGTTGCCACGATTTGTATAGCATCATTACCGGTGGCATCATCGCCTACCACCTGCCCAATAGCAACTCGGACTGCGGTTGATCCTATATCGAGTCCAGTGACAAATTCAGGTTGTTTACGATTTTTCGTCATAATGGATATTCTACCACTTCTAACCAAAAAGGGAAATTACGTACGGATAAAAAATGATCAATCCCACGATCGCTGCCCCGAGAGAACTTAGAAGCACCATACCTGCCATAATATCCTTTACCACACCGACATGTAAATCAAGCCTTGGCTTCAAAATATCAACAAACTTTTCAAGCGCAGAATTGAGCATTTCTAAAATCAGTACAGTCATGATAAGAAAGAGAATAGCAACAAATTCAAGTGGCGACAGACCGAAAAAAAAGGCGCACGCTACGACTACCAAAGCGCTCCAACATTGAATACGAAAATTTCTTTCATGAACATACACGTACTTCATGCCCAACACAGCATATGCAAAACTTGATTTCTTCTCTTTCATACCATTTTTTTGTCAATTACCTGCTCTACGAGCTTCCCCTGCAATGGCATCATCACCTTCGCGTCTTTTGGGCGCAGATGATCATACCCCATGGTATGCAAAATACCATGTACAAGCATTCTGACGAGTTCATGCTTAAAACTCACACCAAACTCTCTTGCCTGACGCCTTATTTGCGGAATACTGACAAATACATCTCCTAAATCCAATATCTCCCCAAACCATCTTTCACCATCTCCCATAGCAAATGACAACACATCTGTTGTTTTGTCTTTTCCTCGATACTTTTTATTCAAACTTTTCATTCGCGTGTCTCCTATCAAATGAACAGAAACCTGAGCATCACTCCCCAACTCACTTAGGACAAAAAAGACAACGTCTCGCACAGTGGAAAGCGATACCCCGGGTTTTGAGATAGTCGTGTACACACTACACTGCATACTAAGGTGTTGAAGTCTGAGTTTCTGGCGGTTTATTTTCTAAAACTCCACTACCCTCAGTCGAAGTTGCCACGTTTCCCTCCGTGGAGCTTGGGCTCATATCGTCCATTGCAGGTTGGGAACTTGTGGAAGTTTCCATACCAAACACATCTGGTTGGCGAATTTCCGCTTCTTGAGGAACTACCGGTTGAACTTCTCTTTCCGTTTCGCCAGCTGATTCTGGTCGAAAACTTTCAACAACCATCTCCATGGTCAGACGATACGCAATTTCGTCTGCAACACCCGGATGGTAACTCAACACATACACCGCCGTATCTTCAACAAAATAGGCAACGAGCTTATCTCTACGAATAAATCCCTTCACTTCAAACCCATTTTCCATAGCTCGAAGGTCTGAATACTGCTCATCCTGTACGGTTTCACTAAACCACTTTGGAAAGCTTTGACCTGGTGATTTTTCATAAATCGATATATCAATATAATCACCAGACGCACTACTCAGGAGGACTTGTGTTTTCTCCTGGTCGACTTCACCTACCTCCCAGGTAGCAGGATGATACACGCGATACTTGAATACCGAATTGGTATATACTTTTACCAACCCAGAATCGATGATCCTCACCGGAGCAAAACCTGTAGGGTTATATAAATTCCGTACCTCTTGTCCGTCTAAATAACTGTCGTCATCAGTGTCTCGATTTCCACTGTCGGTTCTATAAAGCTCTTCTTCCTTGTCAGTCAAACCGTCTCTATCAAGATCTGTGGCATCTGTCAAAATAATACTCGGAAGACTGAGCTTATCGGTGAGAGCTGGCGTGGTTGTGGGCGGCTCTGGTTCAGGCTCTGGCTCCGGTTCTGGCTCCGGTTGCGGCTCTGGATCTGGTTGTTGCTTTTCGATCACCGGAGGAGTAGGCTCAGGCTCGGGGGCAACATCCTTTTTTACAAAGAAAAAGTAATACAATGCTCCTGCGAGTATCAAAAGTATTACAACAATCAACGGCAAAACCCACTTTTTCTTTTTCCTTGGTGCTAAGGGTTTTTGAATTG
Source organism: Candidatus Nomurabacteria bacterium (assembly GCA_020632445.1). Taxonomy (GTDB): domain Bacteria; phylum Patescibacteriota; class Patescibacteriia; order Magasanikbacterales; family UBA922; genus 1-14-0-20-39-34. The sequence continues at coordinate 21,517 of JACKFN010000008.1, forward strand.
TCGGTTTTGCTGTTGGTGAGATCGAGGATTTTGGTACGGGATGAGGTTTTTCTACTGGTGTTTTTTTAACTTCCTTTTTGGGTTCTGGCTTCTTTTTTTCTTTTCCATCAATAATTTTTGTTTTTTCACCGCCATAGTTACTCTTATATATCACAGGATCCTTTCCCCCATAAAATATTTCTGGAATAACACGAATATCTGCTGTAATTTTTTCAGCTTTTTTCTCTATTGTCTTGTCTTTTTTCTTTTTGCCAAACATATTACTAACCGGCTTTTGTTGATGTTGAAATATCTTGCTCCTCATCCATCATAGGCTCACTTGAAGTCGCCGTTCGATCGCTGCTACTTGCATGCATCATCATTTCTTCTTCTGCCTCTGGAGGTGGTGGAGGCTCAGGAAGCTTATGTTTTCCAAGTGGACTGTAACCATTTTTTACTTCATCTCCATCTTTGTACCCATCTCCATCACTATCCGGGTTAAGCGGGTCAGTTTTCCATCTATTTACTTCATCACCATCGGAAAGTCCATCTTCATCAGTATCCCAAACAAGAGGATCTGTACCATAATCGTTCTCCCGAAGATCATCGAGTCCATCTTCATCTGGGTCGACATTCCCAAAAAGAACACGGTCTTCAGGATCAATCTCTATCACATTCTCACTTGAAGTACTGATCTGATCAGAAGTCGAAGTGGTACCTTCCAAATCAGACGAAGTAGCAACATCTAAAAACCCTCCCTCATCCTCGAGTGGATCAACTTCATTTTGGGTACCTTCCTCAAGTGGTATATTTTCAATTGGTGCCTCTTGCACTTGTTTGTCCGCAAAAACTTTTGCATACACCACATATCCTATTGCTCCGATTATCGCAATACCAATAAGGCTCACAAGTATGGTAAACACGATCCTGCTGGTATGAGGTTCCTTTACGCTATAACCACCCCCCTGCGGAATCGTAGGGATATCCATGTTGTCTTGGGTAAGATTTACAGGAGGCGTCGTCATGTGTGGCTGTGAAGTATTCACAGGAGGCATAGCAGCCGGCTGCGTTGACAAAACAGGTTGCTCTTGCAACGGTTGTTTAGGCTGAAGAACACCAGCATCAAGTGCAGTCTTTGCTCCTGATGGAGATACCGTGGATAAAAGTGGCTGCGCAGCCACAGTCTCCTCCTGTGTTGACATTTGTGGCTGATCAGAAGGCATCGCTGCATCTGAGCGAGAAAAAATATCTTCCGGTTCCCCAATAGGAAGATTACTTGGTGCCTGACCGGTGCCTGCTGGCATCGGATTATCCTTGATGTGATCTTCAAACATACAAACGTAAAGAGTCAAAATAGCGGTAAATAAGATTATTCGAGCTTTCCTGGACCATTTGGGTTATATCCATTGATAACTTCATACCCATCCTTAAACCCATCACCATCAGTATCCTGAGATAAAGGATCTGTTTTCCAGGTATCAATCTCAGCGGCGTCAGAGAGCCCATCGTCATCTGAATCATAGTCATAGTCACTCGTTCCAAGCTCCTTTTCAACTTCATCGTCTATGCCGTCAGCATCCTTGTCTTTGTCGTCAATCACAAATTCTGGTTCTGTCGATTCTTCTTGCAAGGATGGATTTTCTTGATCCTGTGAATCCACCACGGTTGTAGTATTTGAAACCACGTCTTGCTTTCCTGAAGGATCTTTCTTTGTAAATTTTAGAACAAAAAACGCAATGATGATGACTATCAGAGCAATACCGACGATGATGATAATTTTTTTGTTCATAGGTATTATACCAAATTAAACGAATTACTGACAGTTGACTGGAATTTCTCGACACTGCGGATTTCTTGAATCAATATTACAAGCCACATTCACGACACAAGACTCGAGTGATCCATTGGTGCTTCCGACACTTGAAGGGATTACCTGAACAACCGGACGACCATTTTGAGTTTGAATTCTCAAATTAAATACATGCCAATACTTAGCTCTTACATTCCGTGAACCCTGTGCCTGACGTATCCTAAATATATTCTCTTCTTTTGGCAAATAGAGTGATTCATCCGCAATTTGTCCCTCAACCTCGTCGTATACCTCGACCCGCAAGTTAGAACTACTAAATTTTGCCATAGGTTCCACCTGATCATCAAATGCGGTGACTACAAAAGCATAGGTTGCATCAGGAGGAAAGTTTCTGTTAAAGTTTAGAACCGTAGATTGTGCACGTATGTTAGAAGTTTCTTTTTTGAGTACTTGTGAAAAATACACATTTCCATTTAATCCAGACGGTGGACAGTTCACCCCTGCTGGACCAAAAAATGCAGCGTAATCACCTTGAAGATTTCCACCCCAATCTTCATATACCCCTTTTCTGGTATCATTACAAATTTTTGGTGAAATATTACCATTTTGATCTCTACTCAATAAGCCTTCCTCCATATATCGAATGAAACCTGAATTGTTATTCCCTGCATTTTTTACAATCAAGTTTCCATGAAACTCTACATTATTATCAATAGACTGGTCTTCTTTTTCCCAACGAATAACAATATTTAAAGCTCTTTCTGGTACAGCCGGAACCACCAGCAACTCGTTGTTGACCTCTCTACGCTCATTGTTTACAGGATATGGGAAGAAAGATCCATAACGACTCCAAAGATCAATACGTTCTTGCTCCTGCTGTCTATTTGATGCGTTTGTCATGCTTGATGGAGGATTACCGGCACTTGTAAGGTCATCCCTAATATCCGCAGCATTAAAATACACTGCATACTCATCACTGCAGAGCAAATTGGTCTCCAAACCACGAAGTATCCCCTCATATACTTCTGGATTACTCATTTGAAAATTTCCACCGACATTTTCTCCTCTATAATAGCCATAACCTCGATCAAGCGGATATTGGTTTGCATTTGAAGCAAGCCACTGACCATTCTGATCCATGTAATTACGTTTATCAACCGGTATCGGTCTCTTGTCTCCATAACTTACATACCATCTTGTGTTTTCTCCATTATACTGAGAATTTACGTTTGAAAATGTTGAATATGCAAAGTTTCTCCAAGTGGCTTTGTTTTCCCGACTTGCCAGAAGACTATCAGACAGCCGTGGGCGTACAAGTTGTGTTTCTAAGCTACCACCCCAGGCAGAATTATATACATCAGGAGTAAGTGGATTGAACAATGTAATCTTTGGCACGGCTTTATTTTCCTCACTCTCAGGGTCATCAGGATCAATGTAGTTGTAATCATACGTTCGACATTCCACACATTCATCTACCAAGAGTGTACAGTTGTTCAAACATTGGTAGGCACCTTTGTCAATACAAGCCGCTTGCTCACTATTGAAGCTGAAGCTGTTGAAATCAAATCCATCGTTAACAATGATATTCCCTTGTGCGTCAAAATCACATTCTTCAGCCAGGAGCCATTCTCCATTGGCATTTTGGACTCTTCCGCTCACCTCAAGAGCACCGCGAGCACCAGCCTCCAATGAAATCAATGCATCAATCTGTCCGTTTCCACAGTAACGACCGGAATCAACAGAAAGCACACGAGAACAATCTGCATTACAATAATTACAGGTCTCTCCATACTGTGGATCGCACGGTACACCATTTTGCTCTCCACCAAGATCACATGCCTCTCCTTCCTGTTTTATTCCGTCACCACATTGGCCAGCAATGCTATTTCCCGCCGGAGTTTGCGCTAAATTGATCTCACCATTACAAATAATACTGAGTTCTGCGTTGAGTTCTCGAGTAAGTCTTTCTTGGCAAGAATTGTCTGCAATGGGGAGCACGAGTGTCTCTGTTGGTGCCTCGTCACAAAATCGATCGTATGCAATGTTATATTCTGATTTTACAATTCCTATAAGCCTATAAAACTCATCATTTTTCTTGAGACTATCAGGTAGTACTGAAAAATCTGGAGGAGAATAAAACCTGTTTAACAGCTCTAAAGTGGCTTGCGTATTGTAGTTAGCGTGTACCAAACTCAAATTCGCATTGCTGTTCATGTAATCCGCAAATAAAGACAGTTTAAAATTTCCATCCTGAGCAGCTTGGATGATGATCTTTAATGGATTGAAAGTATTTCGCACAAAACTCAGCTCATCGGCAGAAATCCTTACTGCTGCCTCTGGCCTGCTCGTATCAATGGCGTCTACATATGATGCAATATCCAGTAAAGCGGCAATAAGCCCGGCAGGATTTTCTTTTACACAAAGATAGGGCGGATCTCTATCAACCTCAACAAGACCAGTCACCTCGTCACAGGCAAGTCCAAGCGCATTACAAATTTCTTGACCGGTCGTATCAATACACTGCTCAAAAGTCCTATCATCGTACCGCTTCGTTATGGTTGTCTTTCCACCCCCTACTTCAAACGCGCCGGCTGGAGTATATTCAATACAGCTGAGATTTTCCTGCTCACAAGAAGTATTACATCCATCGTTGTTGACATCATTACCGTCATCACACTGTTCATACTGTCTTTGTACGAGTCCATCTCCACAGAATCCCCCTACCTGTCGACAGTTTGCGGCACATGACCACTCTTGATTAAATGCATACGGACTTCCGTAGTTTCCATCTTTTGGACGACAGGTACCATAATTTACAAGATCAGGAGGGGTAACAATAGCATCTTGCACATTGACTCCATTGAGATTATGAGGATTTACAACAGGAACATCGGCTGCAGGTGCACTACAGTCATTATTATCCTGACACAGGATACTTGGATCATGTATACATCTACCAGCCTCTTGGTCAGCAGGAGAGCAATAACAATGCTTATTGGCAATATCTGGATTTGTGACAATTTGATTATAACCAAGTGGTACGGCCCTAAAAATAGCACATATGATGGCCGCACCAATACCACCTCCAAATTCTTGTACACACTGCTCTTGTGTTGGGACATCTTCAATTGGACTACCGTAGGCGAGCTTTACCTTTGAACCACCATCAAGTGTCATAATAACCTTTGGCAAATCAATCGTTTCACAAAACTCAACAGGTGTCCCCTGATCATTTCTGTCAAATCGTCCATTTCCGCAAAAGGCCCCACTGTTCCCATTACAATCGTCATTACACTGACCATACTGTCCATTGAGAGCACCATCGTCACAAAATTCTCCTGCTTCCACAACTCCATTTCCACACTGACCAACAGGCTCACAGGCACCGTATACAAACTGACACTGATCATTACACGTTCGAGAAGCTCTGTTTCCTGGGTCGCACTGTCCATCCGGCGTCCTGGTTACCGAAGTTGACTGCCCTGGAGGATCACACTGCTCACCGGCACCAACATTGACAATACCGTCACCACAACTCTCTCCAAATGGTGAATGAATTGCATTTGGTTGACACCAAGGCTCCTCGGTAAAGTACTGCGGATTGGTAACGAACTCAGTGAAGATGCTGTCGGATGGATCAAAGTACTCAAGCTGACCATGCAACAAATAGCTATGACCACCTTCATCAGTAAATTCTTTACTGTATTCAAATATTTGAGAATATGCAGGACAAACGAGGACTCTTTCATCCTCATCCCAACATGTTTGAGGATCAAGAAGTTTACAGGTGTCGCCGTCGCCACACTGTTCATCGGTGGTACAAAATTGCGCCACATCATTATTACAGTGACCACAAATAGCCCATTCGTTGATTGGATCATCCACCAGGTTGGCATCACCAAGCTCTTCAGAAAATCGCTCGTTCCATGAACCCAGGCGTGAATTGGTGTATCGTGGAATAAACGTACCACCAGCAAGTTCTGGGAACTGTCCAGTAGAGGCAAAGTTGTCGGCGATAGCCTCTTGAACCGTGGCAAGATTTGCCAAACGATCCCAGTCTCTAAAGAGTTTTGTCTTCGCATTGGCACATACACCACTGGTTCCTTCAAGCGGTGTTCCACTGGCATCACGACAGTCAAAATCAGTCGCACACTGAATACCATCTACCATTTTTGGACTATCAAGGAGTGTCCTTCCGTCTTCCAATTGCTCTTCCGGAATACTACAGTAGCCAAAATCAGAGAGATTGATGTTAAACTCTAATGATTCAACAAGCTTTTTAAAGGCCTCACGACTATTGGACTGGGCATTTTCATTGATCGCAAAGTGGTAGATGTAATTTCTTACTTCACCCTGAGAGTCAATATTGAGTGCATTGATGTAGTATTGATCATCATTTGAAATAGCATCAAATCCTGCAATGTTGACTGGACGAAAATCATTGAGGTTATTATAAACACTCGTATACCACTGACTCGCAGTAGCGCGCAATGGGTTTGGATAAACCTCTACCGCAATTGCATCATCGTTAATATCTGAAAACATGATGTATTGTTTGAGAGGTTCTCCTGCCTGGGCAAAACCTGGATCAGGAACACATGCTTCTCGAGAAAGTCCAAGCGGCGAACAGGTAGCATTTGCCACGACCCCTGCCAATTCTTGACCAGAAACCGTACTATAGTCATTCTCTCGATTCCCTCGAAGAATCAACTCACCACCGTAACGTACCACATCAGTACAATCGTTATTATTTGCACATGCATATTGTGTGTCGATATCATACTGTATACCCACCAAAGTGAGAGCTCCAATCTGCCTTTGTGCCAAGAAATATTCTGTAAAATTGGCATGGCATACGTTTGGCTGTGAAGATGCATATACCACATTTCTATCTTCTCGAATTCTTGTATAGGCACAATCGTCTGATGTTTCACAAGCTCTACCACTCGCCTGACATACTTTTGGAACATCAGGAACCTGTACAATTCTTGGACGAAAATATGGCAAATCGTCATTTTTATTTCCTTTTACTCCGGCATCGGCACAATAACTCATGCTAAAGTTAAAATACTCTTCATTTCCACCAATGCTTACTCCTGGCACTTCGGAACCGTCAAAAATGTTTTCCTGATTATCAAAGCCGTCATTATTTGGCTCTCCACTAATAATTTTTTCAAATGGCACTCCATCTTCATATGGATAATACGCTCTTGCGGGCCATGGATTTTCACAAAAATCAGAAATGAGCTTGGTGTACCCAGAAAATACTTTTCCAACATGATTATTTGCCAGATCAACATCCTCAATCACCTCGGCGTTTGCATTGACAGAAAGCTTTCCTTGGAGCTCAGTCGAAGCAATCTCTACTTGAGACTCGTCTGCGGGGGTTCCTTCCACCGGTATATCAAAAAGCTGTTGCTGCTGTGGCTGCCAGCTCCACTCAAACTGATATGATGGCGTGGAAGCAATTTCTTGCTCAAAACCGCTATTTTCATCGACATGAATTGCCTGCGCAACAAACGAAGTTGATGTTGCGGGAACCGTAAAGAGATACTCGGAAGGAGTCACGCTAATATGATCGATTTTACAAATTTTTGGACCTGTTTTGAAGATAACACTGTCGTAAATAGGATGTATGCCATCTACTCTATCAGGACTGACTATTCCCACACCCTTGGTATCCCGTATTCCTGTGATACCACCTTGCAAGATAAACGCATAGATACTCTCTGAGCCCAGCACATCATCCATAGAAAATCGTACGGTTGTACGCGGCTTCTCTCCTTCTGGAACCTGTGGATATGAAAGGTCAGCTCCAGTAACGCGGACCTGACCAGCACACCAAATTGCTACATTGATATTTTCATGGGAGACAGTAGAAGCAAATACCGGATCCCATACATATTTGATAAAAAACGCTTTTATGGCAGTCCATAACCTGGCAAAAAAACCCGATTCTGACGCATCCTCTGATAGTCCCAGAAGTACACCATCACCAGAATTGTATGTCTCTCCTACAAGATCAGAAACACTAAACTGACCAACGGGACACCCGATGGCATCTCCGTTTCTTACAAGAGCAGCGTCATCTTCACTATAACCTCGCGCAACCAGTACTGAATCAAGAACCGTCTTTTGCTCGATAAGACCATCAAAGGTAACAGAAACCAATGGATTTCGGCACACGGGGTCGTTGTCAAAAATCCCCTGTCCATCTCTTGGTGTTTCTAAATCCGCAATCCTCATGGAACGAGGGTAACAACAAGAATTCACTCCAACTCCCCTTGAGTTATCAGAATTCCCATCCTCATATGGACAGTTATTGTAGTCTCCTTCATTGTCGGTATTCCTTACGGAAAAATCATCAATATAAACCTCTCCAAACACTCCGAGCTGAATATCAACCATGGTTGGAGCATCACCTGGAATCGTAAAAGAGACCTTTGTTGTCTGCCACGGAATGAGTGAGAGATCAACATTCTCCTCTTCCTGCTGAACCTCGAGACATTGCTCAAAAGAAAACACATCATTCTCGGCGTAAAAACGGTTTCCCCCTGGTTCAGGCCCCTTAAATGTTGAAAGCCCTCCCAATACCTGCAAAAGCTGATTCTCATCGTTAATCGTGCGAATATCTGTATTTAAAACTCCATCCCAACTTCCAACAGCTTCCACAAAACCAACATTCAGTTGCCCACCTTCGTCCCTATATCTTTCGATATTTCGACATTGCTCTAAAGAGTTGACTTGAGGGGCACCGTAGTGCTGAATAAGTGGCACCTCATTGCCATCTATTGCATATTGTGACAAATCCTTCTTTACCACATAAAACATCCTTCCTGCGCTTCCGGGAAAATTCAATGTTCGACACAAATTCCAACCGCCTATATTTTGACTTACCCAGCTTCTGTTTCTATTTGGTGATGAATCCCAGACAACACCACAATTATCATTGACACTACAAATGTTATTAAAATTGGCACACTGAGAAATAACCTCTGGCTCTTCTCCGGCAGGGATACCAGAATCAACTAATACCTGTCCATCCCCAGGAAATTCGCGCAACAAGTCATCCCTTCGGCTAGCCCAAGTCTGGATAGCTCCACTAACAATTTTATGCTTAAAGGTATACTGATAATTTCCCGCTTGCATCTGTGGAAGGTGCAAAACAAGCATGCCTCCATCTCTTTGATCAAGACTAGGAGCATTGACATAAAGACTTCTGACTCCTGAAAATGCTGTATCATTACTTTTACGCGCAATTTCCACTGGTGCAAACGGAATGTCTTGCCAAGGTGACTGAAGGCTTCGAATCGCTCTGTTATCCTCAAAACTCGGGTCAGGAACAACGTTATCATTTCCTTGTGGCAAAAATCCTCCATCAAGTCCTATTTGACGTTTTTCGGCAAATTCTTCAAATCCACACTGGAGATAGAAATTCGAATCATTTTGAATACGTTCTACTGGAACACCTTGCCCATCTACCTGAGTAGCACGAATGATGGTGCTCTGTGCGCCATCCTCATTTGCCTGGAGACTCTGACCCACGGCAGTTACTACTTGGGAAGGATCGTTTCCAGGCACTCGATCACCGGCATCTACATCGTCTGCTTCACATTGAAACACAATATTCCCCTGCTCTTCTCTTCGGTACTCACCAACACCAAGACGACCATCTCCACAGAGTGACGGCTCACCATAGACAAGTGATGATCCCGCATAAGTACAATCAATATTACACCCAACGGCCTGGGGAGAATCTTCAAATGGATTACACTGCGCGAGTGGTGTTCCACATGCATTTTGTACCAAACATCGAGCATTGCAAGTAACATCCTCGAGAGGGCGCCCTTCTGCAGGTCCTACAGCACCACCAACACCAGGTTCACACTCTTCGCCAAATTCAATGATACCATTTCCACAGATACTCAATGGATCGGCGCACTGCGGTGCATCAGAAAATTCCGGATTTTGCTGACACCAAGCAGCCTGCAAACGACTTCCGACAAGCAAACACTGAGGGCTACATCCGAGTATTTGGTCTGGATGATTGTAATCACAACTTTCTCCAAGGGTTTGCTCACCATCCCCACAGTTAGAAGCAAAAACGTTCTGTCCCTCTCCAGCATAATTCTCATACACAGGGATGTCATCATCATTATCAAAACGTACAGACCCTTTAAGGGTACATGAACTACTACAGAACGGATCGTTATTCACGACGAGTGTTTCATTGGCGGCATTTTGGAAACTTCCAGGATCACACTGCTCACCATGATCCGTGTCGACAGCACCATCACCACATTGTCCAACTTGTACACCTCTTTGCAGTCTTGCAATAGCATCTCTATTACACACCTCGCTATTAGGATCAAAGCCAACACCATATCGCTGCGCCAAATCAACACATTCTTGATCATACGCTGGATTTCTGTTGATTCCAGGACGCACACAGGAAAGTGAACAACTCACACCAGGCTGTTCGTCTGGATCAGCGATATCACACTGTTCACCCTTATCAACTTCAACAATCCCGTCACCACATACTGGCAAATTTTCAGCAGGATCACGCTGGTCACGTGGACGTGTATCAAAGGAAACATCACTTCCCTTTGGAAGACAATTATCGCTACAATACTTCTTCCTGCTCTGATCCGTGTTAAAATCACTCACAGTTGCCACCTGTTCATCCTCTGACACCCAACTCCAACCATAATCATATGGGTTGAGATACTGACCACGTGAACTACATTCATTGGCAGCACTCAGTGGCGCTACGGTGTAATAGGCTTTTTCATTAATTTGCCTTGCACGGTATTCTGCAGGAATGACACGAACCTGGGAAATAGCACATGGTTCTGGGTTATCATTTGTCTTGAATACCCACTCAAACATTTCAAGTGGTTTCCCTCTCTCTAGAATATTTCCAGCATCATCTTCTTTGTTTATCGCAACGATAGCCGCTCCGGTTTCTGGACCATTGAGAGAGACCTTGTAGTACGTATCTGGCTCAAGGTGCTCATTTGGCTGAAACACGACTTCATTTTTTTCTTTTCTGGTAAAGGTATAATCATCAGCACTCAGTGTTCCATTGTTATCAATGGCAGCGCAGTTTGCATCAAGACACTTATATACGCGAATGCCTTGTCCAAAGGTATCTGGATCAAGGTTAACGTTAAACCGAAGCGCTATAGCCGCATTGATACAAGACTCTACACAGTCTGGTTCCCATGCAATCACCTTTGGATCGGCAAGAGCAATAACCAAAGTAGAAGTTCCAACGATAGCGTTTTCGGCTCCTCTGTCGAGGGATGCAAGAACATCAATAGGACGCCCATTGGTGTGTTGTCTTGCCGTGACTTGAGCACGTGAATCAATATAATTTTCTCCGACAGCCTCAACAACCGTGGCGTAGTTATCTTGGGCACCTGCCAAGTCTCGATTATCGATAGACCAGTCCCAACCGAGTCCATCAACATTAATCTGTGTACATTCTTGATTTGCTTTTCCTTTTACATAATAGTAAAGTGGTTGATTCGGTTTGGTTGGGTGTTGAATGAGGCCCAGCACATAGGTTGTAACGTATGGAGGGAGCACATAAGCAGATTTGATTGTACATAAACCATTGTCAGGTACTCCATCACCATCAACATCACCATCCACGGAAGTTGTTTTGAAGTCAAAATAATATGCACTTTGCGCAAATCCACTTAGCGCGCGTGTTGGAAGTAAAGACTCTTGTACACGCCTTTGTTCACCACCAAGACCGATTTCAAGTCTATTGGACTTTACTTCGCTTGTAAGAACTACTCTGACCCATGAATCAGCTGGGAGAACACCACCATTTTTGGGTCTCAAAATAAGAGCATCCTTTGTATTGTTTCCAAATACCTGATTTTCAATAATACCAAAATAACTATCCGTTATCTCACCATCTTGATAACTACATACTGGACTTTCACCTTGTCCACAGTTAAATACATGAACATTTTGAAGATCACCTCCGGCAAGCATACTGGCAGGATCCATCTCCGTTGAAAAACGAACTGTCACGTCAGCATTCAAACACGCATTTCTTCCATTTCGATTTCTTACCCATGGTGATGGTGAAGGAATCTCACACCCTTCTTCAACATATGGGGGTTGAGGAATCTTCCCAGTAGTAAATCTATACACATAACCCGCTTCTCGAACTTCTCCGGCGCACGCAAATTCTGCGTCCTTAATCATCCCTGCCTCAAGACCTTCCTGGCAACATTGAAATCCTTCTGGAATTTCATCTTCCTCGACTTCAAGACAATTAAATACAGTGTATTGAAGTCCATTACTGATACCAGCATCTGTCCCAATACGAATAGGACCGGTACTCATAGACAAACCTGTAGCTGGATTGAATGGGATAGGAGTACGAATAATTTCCTGTGGTTTTTGATTGTCAAAGGCAATGTCACTGTCTCCCTCCTGACCTTCAAGCACACTAATGTCTTGAGTGAGCCAAGACCCTGAGTTTCGAATAGCCACTACATCATCAGATGGAAGTGCCCCCTGCTTAAAAAAGAATGCGTCCGCGGTGTTATCAAAGTTTACACCTTTGATTGTCAAAACCGCTCCAGGCGCTAGTGGCGCCGGACCACTCTGTGGTGACAAACTACATATACCCGGTCTTGGACCACCTTCGACAATTTCTACTTCTGGATATTCTCTTGAAAAAAATCCACCAATTTTCGCCACAACTACATAGTAAGTCCCTAGCTCGACATCATTTTCAGGTACTCGAAAGACGACTTGAGTACTTTTCCAAGTATCGTCTTCACACTCAGATGAAATACTCAAGTCACCTTCAATACAGACTCCATCTTGGCTACAATCCGCATCACGCGAAGGTGCCAAGAAGACTTTATTCTTGAATCTCCCAAATCCTTCTCCTGTCACCGTGATAAGACTTCCACGCGTCGTTGATGATGGGGAGACAAAGGCAATCTGAGGTAAGTCAGTATCCTCTGGATCAATAATTCCCAGTGGCAATGCATTACTAAGCTGATCACCAACCTCAACCTGCACTGGTACAACACCACGAGAACTCAGTGGCACACGTGAACCAATCTGCGTATCGTTCCAATCGTCACCACCGATGACTCCTTCTGCACGATCAAAATACAAAGTTGAATTCCCTTGGACAACTCCAAAATTGTTTCCAAATACAGTAACACCTTCTCCCGGTGAAGCGACGGCGCGACCATTCACTCTTGCACCACTGTCAGCAACAACATCACAAATGCCCGGAAGAACAACATCGTTTTTCGTAAAGAGCCCATCGGATGGTCCAGGAATAGGTCCATAACCATCAGTGGTTTTATCAGAAAATTCTGGGCGTGCACCCGAGGTTACTTCAATACTTGCCTCGCCCCCAACAGGTATATCCCCATCAGCTGGAGCTTCTACAATAATATACTCATCATTCCATGGCTGATGACCGTTTACACACTGTACTACCTGAGCGGCAACTCCACGATCGTCCTCATCGTCAACATAAAAAGTAACCGATCCAATTTCATTTCCAAAATTCTTTCCCAAAATGGTCACATAATTTCCTGCAGCTCCACTCCAAGGACTCACATCAAGGATCTTTGGGAAGCCCTCTGCGCAAACACCTTCAATACATGGCGCGTCAGCACATTGCCAATCAGCTTCACACACTTCCCCGGGACCATGCCCACACGAACCTCCTACATCTGCATCTGGCCCTGGCTCGTCACCATCCACAATGCCATTATCACAGTGCTCACCTACAATCACAAAACTTGACTGAACAGTAGTACTGCGGCCATCAATATCGTAAATAGTAAATCCAACCGTATATCTCTTAAGAGGCTCAGCTTCTGGACTTATTGCATATCGATAACGATACGCATAAGGACTTTGCACTGTAGCATCTGACGTATCCACGACCCTTGGACCATCAAAATGAGTAAAGGTCGTTCCTGCGTCATCGTCAGTTACCTGGAGACGTGCATAGCCGGCCCCCGCATTATCAATGTTTGCGGCACTGATCGTATATCTTCTTCCCCGAACAAGCCGAACGTCCTGCTCACGACTTCCGTCAATAAGCAGTGATACCACTTCTGGATCTTGATCATCAAGAGTGTCTTCTTTATCAATCGTAAAGTTGACTTCCTTTGGCAGGTCAATAGGACATCCGTCAACATTCACCTGCAATTCCTGCCCATCGGCGCGAACATCATCAGAAACCTCTACTCTATACTCTCCCTGAACACTACACTGCACACCTGCACAATCATTTGCACCATCATAAATGGCTTCTACAACAGATTTTCCACCACGAAATTCAAACCTGAACTCACGAGAGACAAGCTGCCACTGCCCATCTATTTGACGGTACACATTGAGAGCCTCTGCAGGATCATTGTTATCAATATCTTTTGAAAATACGGCACGAATTTTTATATCATTGATAGAAGTCGCGGCCGTATTTGGAGTCAAACTTTTTGCCACAAAAACATCAAAACACGCAGCTTCTGGGTCATTGTCGTCGTCCGGATTGATAGGAAAAAATGGTGCACATTCTTGAGGGTTCTGGTTAAAAAATATTGGATCAGCACAACGCTCACGCAATCCAGGCTGCCCCGAACCTGTGGCGTCGCTCAGCTGTCTAAAGATAAATTGAACAATCGCCAAAGCAGAGAGGATAATTGCCAAACCAATTGCTGCATTGACCATGATTTTTTTGGCATCTTGAACTTTTTGATCGTCTCCGCCAGCGGTCATATATCTGACTCCTCCGTATATGATCAAAATGAGTGCAATAATACCTAAAAGCCCCAACGCCACACGAATAATCCTCGCAATCGTAATGCGGATATCAGTTTGACCAAGCCCCGTCTGCGCTCCATAGGCGACACCAAATGAGTCTACCGCAACTTCTGGTGCGGGCTCTTGCGCGGCAAAACTCAATCCTGCCGGAATAAGTGTCAGCAGTATTGCCATGGTGAAAATGAATATTGCAAACTTACGAATCATAAAGATTATTCTACATCTGGTTGTACCGCCTGCTCAGCTTCGGCCTGAGCTTCAAATAAACCATCACTTTTTGCCTTAAGCGAGTCTAAACAAGCGTCCACATTTGCATATAAAATGGTATCAGTGTCAGGATTTCCAGCATGAAAATTGGTTGGCGTTTGAGTATCTACACAAGCGGTATCTTCTACGGCAAGGGTCTTTACCAAAGCGCAATTCTCATCCACCACCACCCGACCCGCATCATCTACCTGATAGTCACAAGTTGGGCTCTCACCCATTCCTTGCGAATATGGTCCTCTTCCAGGGTACACACAGTTTTGGTTGATCCCTTTGACATTACTTGGAACAATTGGGAAATAAAAGAGCTCAAGTGCATTTGGTCCAAATACACGATGGCGCATTTCCACCTTACTGACAAATTCTTCTGGATTTTCTTCTCCTGGGTTAAATGGCACCTGCTCGGCAAACGGAGCATACCAAAATTCATCCATCGCATTAATCGCTGCCTGCTGATCTTGTGAACCATATTCAACAATACGAGCACGATTGAGAGTTGAAAGCCACATGATTTTTGAAAACGTAAAGCTCATTTCTTGCCGTTCCTCCACATCTTCTGCATCAAGTGCCGGATTTACCTGTCTGACATACGGAGAAGTTCTGTCAATTTGATTTTTGACTTTAAAAGTATAATCATAGTTATCCGGAGCATCTTCCCCTTCTCCAATCTGTGACAAATCTCCAGCATCAGGTTTTCCATCATACACTTCATCGGCATTTCCATCGAGCGCATTTCCCGAAATGTCCGTTACCCCCGTAAACGGAAACGCTTCAAACTTCCCCTCTGGAGCGCGCGCCGTACGAATAAGGATTTCATAATCTTCACGACACTCGCTGTCACCAGACGCACATCCCGTAGGAAGACAATACATAGCTTCACCACAACTGTTTTGACCACAGGCCTCACTCGAGGTAAATTCAATGGTTCGGTATCCGTTGGTAACATGCCATTCCCCTTCTACCTCTCCCATAACATCTCCATTGGTTCGCTTAAAGATGACATTGGTAAAATTATTTGCTTGGTCAAGAACACCTTGGACCGTCGTGGGATCCATTGGCTCATTAAAGTTAATCTGCACAATAGAGTTTCTTGGAATAACGTGGTAGCGAAGTTCCTCTCCTACCTGGCGTGGAGCTCTTGGATAAGTAGAACGAACATTTGGACCAATCAGGTCAAGCTCTGTACTGGTGATAAACTTCCACTCATAGTAATTGGTTCTAAAATTATCAAATGCTGGCCTACTATCATCAAATTTAATAATCTCATTGGTGAGTCGGACGGTATGCTGCATTTCTTTTTGATCAGAACCGAGATATTCAAGTGGTTTGAAAACAAAGGTATAGACCTTTTGTTCTTGGCCCTCGTAAAGTGCAAGAGCCGCTGCTTCAATTTGTATATTCTGCGCAGCTTCGTCTTCTATATCTGGGTCAAACTTGGTCACAATAACAGCTTCTGGCTTAACACGATCACAATGCTGCTCCCAACTCAAATTCTCCACTTCCAAACAGTCACCCAATATGCCATTTCCGTTGTGATCCTCAATAACACTGGCTGGATCAATGGGTTCATTGAATGTAACTACAATACGCGTATTTCGAGAAATATTACGCGCATCACGAAATGGGTAGTGATCACGAATAATTCTTCCCAGCCCACCACTGCCTCCAAATGATTGAAAAACCACTTCACCAGCCTGTCCACCGTTTCCACGTCCAGATCCTGTGGCCTCGGAAAGCCGAGAAATGATGAAAGAAACAATAGCAAATGCTGACATGATAATCGCAAGACCGATCACAGCATTTTTAAGAATTTGTTTTCCACGATTGACCTTGTCTTCTTCCCCACCAGCGGTCATGATTTCATAGCCGGCATAAATCACCAAAACAAAGGCGATGATTCCCAAAAGTCCGAGGAAAACACGGATAATCCTTGCAATCGTTTCACGTATGTCGGTCTGACCAAGTCCGGTCTGGGCACCATAACCTGTTCCAAACACGTCGGGCTGCTGCGCAAATACCGCAGACACATCGAAAAATGAAAAAACAAAAAGGACTGCAAACCCAAAAATCGCAACTTTGAGCGCAGTCCTTTGTATTTTTTGCACACGTAATCTTGGAAGCATGGAACCAAGAATTAATGATTGTATGCCCGCACTTGGCAGACACATCCGCCTCATGCGGACTGTATAAATTTTTCGTAAAACCCTATCTGGGATCTATTGCTTTATGCAAGTATTGTTTCCAATACCTGCTTTACGCGTCCTCCATCAGCACGTCCTGCAACCTTAGCCATGAGTGGACCCATGACTTTTCCAAAATCTGCTTTTGATGATGCACCTGTTTGCTCTACCACCTCTTGGGCAATAGCGCGCAGTTGCTCATCTGACATTTGCTCAGGTAAGTACTCCTCCAGCACTACGACCTCAGCACTTGCTGATGCGGTCAAATCTTCTCTTCCCGCCTTTTCAAACTCTGTAATAGAGTCCTTAAGCTTTTTGACAGAAGATTTTATTGTAGCCATAACATCATCATCCGAAAGCTCATCACCTTTTTCGATTTGCTTGTTCTTCAGATCAGCATAAAGCATGCGCAAAGTCGAAAGCTTTGCGCTGTCTTTATCCTTCATGGCTTGATTTCGATCCTCAAGGATCCTATCAAGTAGTAACATAACTACCGTCTTCGATTACCACGTCGTCCCATATCTGGTGGGAGCTTCCCGGTCTTTTGGAGATACTGAATCTTTGAAGCCTTTTTCAGACCACGAACAGCACCTGTCTTTGTCAAATTCTTACTCTTTTTCTTTTGGAAGAACATGACTTTTCGAGCCTGGAGAATCTTTCCAGAACTCAACCAAGAACGCTTTACACGACGCATAAACCCTTCAAAGGATTCTCCTTTTTTGCGTGTAACTTGTGACACAAATGTTCACCTCCTCGTGAACAACGTAGACATATATCTTCATGACGAGCAAACAGGAAAATGCTTCCAAAAAATGCTCTTCACCAAGATATGTCTATCTTTACGTTGTGAATATTAGATACTACCTGCTCAAGCAGATAGTTTGTTTTAGTATACACAAAAATCCGGGTTTCGTCAAATAACTGTGTATAACATCTCCCCTCGGTATTTGAGTACGAAAATGGATCAAATTAGCCAAGCAACTTAGTGATCTCCCTGCCTATCTTTTTTTGATCAATAGTCTCTTGAGAACCGGAGTCCATATCACGGACAATAATGGTGCCATCTTGAACTTCCTTTTGTCCCAAAATAAATGCATGTGAGCACCCCTGACGAGAAGCCTGCTCGAGCTGACCTTTGAGTGATGCCTTGGCCAAGTTATGCTTTACCTGAATACCTTCTCGACGAAGATCCTCAATAATTTTGAGCATTCGTCTATTTGCCTGATCGCCCAAATGTGCCATATACACGCATGGCTTTTTACTGGTAAGAATTCCTTCCTGTGCCTGACGCTGCTTGAGAATAAGTGCAAGACGATCAACACCCATGCTAAATCCACAACCATCTGTTGGCTGTCCACCAAGCATTTCTACCAAGCCATCATATCTTCCACCACCACCAAGAGCAAGCTCCTTCATGTTGCTTTCTTCATCATGTGATTCGTAAAAAATCTCAAATACCGTATCACAATAATAGTCCAAACCACGAACAAGCGTCGGATCAAGCACATAGGGAACTTCAAGCTCATCGAGGTATTCCAAAATCTTCATGAAATAATTCTTTGAATCTTCACTAAGCCAATCGATGATTTGTGGCGCATCTTCTATGACCATACGATCACCTTCGTCTTTTGAATCCAAAATACGAAGTGGGTTTTTGTTAATACGCTTTTTTGACTCTTCAGAAAGGTAACTCCGCTTGCTACGCAGGTATCCCACGAGTTCGACGATGTAATTTTTCCTGTCTTCGAGTGAACCAATGCTGTTGACTCTAACCTGCGCATCAATACCACAATCCTTTACAAAATTGTAAGCAGCCACAATCAATTCGGCATCAATAACAGGGTTTTTTTCACCAAAAGTCTCAGCACCAAATTGATAGAACTGTCTGTACCGTCCGGCCTGTGGCCTATCATGTCGATACATAGGTGAAAAATACCACATCTTTACAGGCTGTGGGTCTACATGCATCCCATGATTGATAAAACTTCGTACAGCAACAGCGGTCATTTCCGGTTGCAAAGCAAGTTTATTTCCATCAAAATCAAAGACATACATCTCTTTGTCAATAATATCTGTTCCCTTTCCAATGGATTTAATAAAAAGTGATGCCTCTTCCAAAATAGGAGTCTGAAGTCTGGCAAAGCCATAACTTTCGGCAATGTTTTCGGCATTGTGAAAAAGTTCTTTCCAAATAGCAGCATCTTTTGGATGGATATCTCTCATTCCACGAAGTGATTGTGGTGTACGAACACTTTTATTCACCTTAGTGATTTTCTTTGCAGAGCCACTTGCTGCTTTTTTGGGTGCTGTTTTTTTTGCGGTAACCTTTTTCTTTGGTGCCACTTTTGAGGCTTTCTTACTTGCTGTTGACTTCTTTGCTGAGGCAGCTTTTTTCTTTACTGATTTGGTGGTCTTCTTTTTTGGAGGCATAAATACAAAAGGAGTTAATACGATAGTAATTATTGTAAAGTTTCAGGTACTTCAAATGTACCAAACCGAGAAAATGGCCATCCACGAACCCAAGCTCTTCCGACAATGGCATCTTCATGAATAGGGCCAAAACGTCTTGAGTCAAAACTCGCCTCACGGTTATCTCCCATTACAAAATACTCGTTTCGACCAAGCTCTACCGTCAAAAATCCAGGAGTTTTGAGTCCTTTGATATATTCTTCATCGAGTACCAAACCCTGAGGGTGCAGCTCGTTGAAAATAATGACTTTGTCCTCTTCTACTTTTACACGCTCACCAGGAAGTCCAATAACCCGTTTGAGGTAATGATCTCGTCCATCGGCTTCTTGTAGCGGTGCATTAAAGACAACCACCTCACCACGCTCCGGTTGACGAAAGCGATAACTAATTTCATCGATGATCAAGTAATCACGTTCAATGAATGTTGGCTCCATCGAGGCACCTTTTACATAGAAAGGCTTAAACAAAAAATGACGAACAAGCGCAATCGTGATTCCCGCCAAAACGGCAATTTTGATAAGTTCTAAAAAAAATGTTCCCACCTTCATGATAAAGGAAGGCCCTTCTGGTCCATTATCCTGCGTCTGAGGTGTCTGTGGTGACTGATGAGGTTTTGATTCGCTGTGAGCGGCTACTGATGATTCTGGTTCATCCTTGATTGGGATCACTTCTAGCTTCTCATCATTTTGATCATTCATAATAATTGCTTAAGTAAAGCCTGTTTTGTGAGCAGTATATACTGAAATTTCAGAAAAATCAAGAGGAATCAAAAAAGCCCTTCTCGGGCCTTTTTTGTATCCGCACGAGCGGAAGGTGTGGGTGTGCCAGGAATCGAACCTGGGACCTCAACATTATCAGTGTTGCGCTCTAACCAACTGAGCTACACACCCATATTTCCGTGAGCGACACAAGATTCGAACTTGTGACCTCCACAATGTCAATGTGGCGCTCTAACCAACTGAGCTAGCCGCTCGCTTTTGTACAATGATATCATTCTTAACGCTCTTACTCAATAATACCATTGCTTACCGACTGCTTGTCCGCCTTGGGCGGAAGCTAGCCGCTCTTTCTATAGCCTGGCTATAATACCAACTCTTGGCCAAAAAATCAAGTGTTTTATGCACATGAGAATACCCGATACAACTCCATTTGTCAAGAAAAACACCCCGGCAATAACCGGGGTGTTTCTATTTTTCTGCGTTTAGATAGTAAGTCCATCGACTGCACTTGTGTCAATATCGTCGTCATCTGATCCAGCAGCGTCATCATTGGCATAAGCAAATGAACGCTTTCCACCTTCTGGTTCGTTGATCTTCAAGTTCACGCGAGCGTTGTTCTTGGCACCAACGATTTTCAGAAGGGTTCGGATAGCACGAGCAGTTTGACCACGACGTCCGATAACGTATCCCATATCACTTGGATCAAGATCCAAGGTAAGGAGTACTCCTCGTTCGTCTACAGTTCGATCAACCTTGACGCTATCTGGATTTCCTACAATCGCTTTGATAACGTATTCAAGAAATTCTTGATCTTGATGCATAACTGCAATATTATTCCTTAACTTCCAAATCTGCGAACTGTCGACATTGCGGTAAACATGACCGCCAGTTCAGTTCACTACGTATGTAGTGCAGTTAGTATAGCACAGTAAACCTTGCCCGTCAAAATGTTGGGGATAAAAAAAGAACAAGAATATTCACTTGTTCTTTTTGGATACTATTCTGACTTTTTTTCTTCAGCAGGAGCTTCCTCAGCTGGCTGTTCTGCTGGAGCTTCTTCCTGTGGCTCTGCAGCAGGAGTTTCCTCTGCTGGGGCTTCAGGTGTTGCTTCCTGTGCCTTTGCAGCCTCTGCCTCAGCCTTCTTTGCTTCTTCTGCAGCTGCCTTTTCTGCTGCAGCTTTTTCTGCTGCGGCCTTCTTGGCATCCTCTGCTTCTTGCTTCTTTTTGTCAAGCTTTCCTTGACGCTTATTGGTAATCGTCACTGATTTTTTCTTTTTCTTGGCTTCAATGATACCTTCACGTACAAGCAAGTTGTGAACTGAGTTTGATGGCTGAGCACCCTTTGAAATCCAATGAAGAATTCTTTCGGTATTGAGCTCAATGATTTTTGGTTGCGCTACTGGATGGTAGTGTCCCAAAATCTCGAGCGATCCAGCCTGGGTATCCTTGTGCTTTTCAGACACAATGACACGGTATGTTGGTGCTTTTTTTCGTCCCAATCGTTGAAAACGAATCGCTAACATAATGTATAATTATCTGTGAACAAATATTGTTCGTGACACGTTTTCTAAGAGCGTTCCAAGTATTTTTCGCAAAATCCTGGCAGAGAAAACAGTGGCGGTAGTATAGCATAGATTGGGGATTTTGTCAAGGCCTTCTATTTTTACTTGACAGCCTTTGAGGCAAATGGTATTATCTCTCTAACCTATGCAAAACTTTATTCTTACAGTTAAGAAGGGAAAGAAGCACTCTCTGCGGTGAAGGGTTTTGTTATATATACATTCAAAAAACTCTTCACTCGGAGAGTTTTTTCGTTCAGGGGGTTTGTGGGTGATGGATTTCCATCATCGACATTGCCCGCTGAACACCGTCAACACCGTGGAGAACCCATGAACATGCGAGAAGAAGGACGTGCGCCCATGTCGCCCGTCGTGCCCATGTCGATCGGATCGGTCGGCGTGCTCGAAGACGATCATGTCAACGATCGGGTGAAGGGATGGATCCCGCCCTACTTGGGCAAAGGCACCATGCACGCGCACCTGCTGCACGCCATCCGTCCGGTCATGGACAGCAAGCGTTCCCGTCTGAACCTGCGAGTCCTGTCCTCGCAGGAGCCTCCCGCTCACACGGACATCACGTGGAACGGTGCCCCGCTGCGACGAGAGGTGCTCATGCCGGTCGTGGGTCACCCGAGGATCAAGTGGGCGGCCTACTACGGTGCGACGTTGGTGAGCCGTCGCCAGCCCGGACACGTGGAGCAGCAGGAACACGAACTCGTTCGAAATGCAGAACGTCGCGGCGCCTCGCACGTCAACTCGGAGATCTCGCCCGAAATCCTCACGAATCCCACGATCGAAGAAGTCGACCAGATCGTGCAGATGTACGCTGCGCAGTTCAAGGGCTACCTGTGCCCCCTGGACGGAGCGGCGGTCTACCGCATGATCGCCAGCGCACACGTGATGATCGCCCGTGAGCCCGCGGGCTCGAAGATCATCTGCATCGCCGTTGGCGAGGTAGCGAGTCTGCCGGTGTCCGACGATGACCCAGAGGTGGTGCTGATCGAGATCAGCGACTCGGCGGTTCATCCCGAGTGGGGTGGCCGTGGTGTCTATAGCACCACCAAGCTCGCACTCATCGAGCACCTGCGGGAAGTCCACCCGACGGCCCTGATCACGGCTGAAGCCCGCGCCAATGCCATGTCCTGCATGCGTACCAACGTCGGACTCGGCATGGTGGACTGCGGCTTCCAGCCGGTGCACTGCGTGATCAGCTCGAGCGTCGCCGACATTCAACAGGTCGGCCCCTACGGAGATTTGCGAGTCTTCTTCCTCCCCCACGACTAACCCCACCTATCCGCCTTGGGCGGAACCCCGTGCTGCCCCACCCAGCAGCTTCCATGAAAGACGAAACTATTCGTTTTTGATGTAAATCTATGCAAACATTTATTAACGGCAATATTTATCTTGGTTTACCAAACTCATGGGCCAAAAGCGTTCGTGCAGACGAAAATGGAAAGATTACTGAGATATCTTCATCGGGAAAAGATAACCTCTCCATACCAACAAATGACGAAGCGGTAATTGACCTTCAGGGCAAATTCCTGTTTCCTGCGTTTGAAGACGCACACTCGCACCCCGCGAGCCGATGTCGAACACTTTTTGAACTTGACCTTCGAGAAACACCTAATTGGAACGAAGCAAAAATGCATATCACCGATTATGCAAAAAATACTCAATCAAATGAATGGATTATTGTACACGGATGGAATCAAACGCAGTGGGGAAACCTGACGCAAAATGATCTTGAAATATTCTCTGAAATTCCAATAATGATTATCAACATTTCATATCATGGGGCACT
>JACKFN010000009.1 GCA_020632445.1 Candidatus Nomurabacteria bacterium
TCATACATTTGTTGCATATGCGCACTTTGTGGTATATTCACCTTACCCCTCTATAACCCATTGTATATGCCCAATCTTATTGAGATTATAACTCAGGAGATGAAAATCCGCAATTATAGCCCAAAAACCATCAAATCCTATACCTCTGTTACCTCATCCCTCTACAAATTTACCAAAAAACCACCTCGAGAGTTGGACCAAAATGAAATCAAACGCTACCTCGCACACATACAAAGCCAAGGCAAATCCAGCCAAACCATAGCACTGCACGCTAATGCCATAAACTTCCTCTATACTCAAATATACCATAGAAAAGACTTCACCAAGCTAAGACACCCAAAACACTCCTCAAAACTCCCAATTGTTCTGAGCAAACCAGAAATTGAACGCCTCCTAGGAGCTAACACCAACAAAAAACATCAATTGATTCTCTCACTGGCCTATGGCGCAGGACTACGCATCAGTGAGGTCATCAGCCTCCGAGTCCAAGACCTGGATTTTGACACTTCATCCATCCACATTAAGCAAGCCAAAGGTAAAAAAGATAGAATCACGCTTTTGCCAGAAAAACTTCGGTCCGATCTGCAATATTTGTCACAACAGCTCTCCCCTTCAGACGCTCTCTTTCAGAGCCAACGCGGTGGGAAGCTCTCAACCAGAACACTCCAAAAAATCTTTGAGGACAGCAAAGCAAAAGCTCAAATAGCCAAACCAGCCACTTTTCACTCCCTGAGACACAGTTTTGCCACCCATCTCCTGGAAAATGGTGTCGATGTCCGCTATGTACAGGAGCTCCTTGGGCATGCTAATATAAGAACAACACAAATATACACAAAAGTCACCACCACAAAGCTAAAAAACATTCAAAGTCCCTTGTAACTATGAAAACCATCCAAATGCCCTATGGAGCTCTCGCCGAAGCCATTGGTGTGCCAGACATCTACCTCAAGCGCGAAGACGAACACAAATATGGCTCACATAAGGGACGCTCCCTCCCAATGATGATCAAAAATTATCACAAGGAAGGCATCACGCATTTTACTATTTCCTCTTCAGGTAATGCTGCGCTCGCGGCGATACTTGCAGCAGAAAGCCGTATCAAAAACAACCCTGAATCCCCTATTTTCCTCAAAGTCTTTGTCGGAGAAAAAATTGAGCCAAAAAAACTCCGCAAACTCGAAAGAGCAATCACGGAAAAAAGTAATATCACTCTCGAGCAGGTTGAAAACCCAAAACAGCAAGCATTTTTACTCGAAAAAGAAGGACTTGCCAAAAACCTACGCCAGTCAACCGACGATCTCGCTCTAGAAGGATATTTCGAACTTGCCGAAGAACTTTCAAAGATACCAAATCTATGCGCGGTTTTTGTCCCAACCTCAAGTGGAACCACCGCGCAAGCGCTTGGGCAATATTTTCTTGATAACAAGCTCCCGATTGGTGTACACGTTGTCCAAACTACCAGCTGTCATCCGATCGCAGAAGGATTCGACACCACCCCAAACAATGGGACTTCAGTCGCCAAAGCCATTGTAGATCGTGTCGCACACCGCAAAGATGCCGTGGTTGAGGTAATCAAAAAAACCCATGGCTCTGGTTGGATTCCCGATAATCCTGACATCAGAGAAATGAAATCCCTCGTCAAGGACAAAACAGGCATCATCATATCCATGAACAGCGCGCTCTCGCTTGCAGGACTCAAAAAAGCCGTGAATTCCGGCTTTGCATTTTCTGGGCCCGTAGCCTGTCTTTTGACTGGAGAATAACTTGCTCAGCCTCTCAAAATGCTAACAATATTTTCTCCACGCTCCTGGTCGCTGAGCTCGCCTTTTTTAGTAAAATACTGCATCTGCACGCCAAGTCCTGAAATCTCAAAAAGCTTTTCCAATTCTTCTGGCAAAAATCCATGATAATACCTTCTTCCAATTTCTTCACCGCCTCCTGTTCTCCACGGGATCATAAATTCTTGCTTTTGAAACTCGAAACGATGATACTTATCTTTTGCCCAATGTGAGTAGAGATTCCAATTGAGTAATATTACCAAACCATCCGTCTTCACCACCTCTTTCATCTGCCGAAGTGCCTGAAGCCGAAAATCTTCGTTAGGAAGGTGCTGCAATGCCGCAATACAAAACACCACATCGAAGCTTTCCCGGGGCAGACGTAGATCGGTCATATCGCGAACAAAAAATGTACACTCAGGGTTTTCTTCTTTTGCAATTTCAATGAGCTCTTTGCTAAAATCAACTCCCGTATACTGCACTTGATTTTTTGCAAATATCTGGTATAATCGACCACTCCCACAAGCAACATCGAGAATCTGATTCCCCTCTTTGACATAGCCTGCAAAGGGCTTGAGGTCATCCCAAACAAAAGTTCGGGTATCAGCAAACTGCTTTGCGATCTTGTCGTAAAGCTTTTGATTCTCTTGCATGAGTTTTTTTCCTTCTACTGCACTGATCATATGGATCTGACAAATAGTCGTTTTTCAACTGAGCAGCTTGAAACCATTCTTTTCAAGCTTATAGAAGCCAATCCGAGCACCAAGGATCAGGTGAACTTTTTGCGTACCAAAGCGGCTGGAGATATGAAAATACAGCAACCTCCAAATAGGCTCCTACTTTCAGCGTACCAGAATCTGGTCAAGATGAAAAGGGTCAAACCCATGCCAAGCCTTGAGAGACTGCTACGAAAAGCAGATATTAGAAGCACCTCAGGGATTTCTGTGGTCACGTCCCTCGTAAAGCCCTATACCTGCCCAGGAAAGTGTGTTTACTGCCCGACAGAGGTGCGCATGCCAAAAAGCTATATTGCCAGCGAACCTGCTGCAGCCAGGGCCCTTCGGCTTGATTTTTCTCCTTATGAGCAGGTCAAAAGACGTATTGAGATGCTCGAGGTCAATGGCCACCCGACAGACAAAGTGGAATATATTATCAAAGGAGGGACATGGAATGCCTACCCTCTAAAATACCAGTACTGGTTTATTTTGGAATCGTTTCGTGCTTGCAATGACTTGAGTCGAAGAAAAATTGATGCGCCATCAAATGGCAAAATGGTTTCGCTGAATGAAAATTCACCTTTAGAAGATCTTCAAACTGCGCTTGAAAAAGAACAACGCTATAACGAAACAGCAAAACACCGAATTATTGGTCTGACACTCGAAACACGCCCTGATGCTATTTCCGCCAAGTCGATTCATCACATGCGACTGCAGGGGTGTACTCGCATCGAACTCGGATTGCAGGCACCAGATGATCAGATTCTTGAACTGATCAAACGTGGTCACACTGTCAAGCAATTTGAAGATGCGATCTACCTGCTGCGATGTGCTGGTTTTAAAGTTGACCTCCATTTTATGCCCGATCTGCCAGGTACGTCGCCCGATCATGATATTGAAATGTACCAAGAACTCTTTCAAAGAAACACCCTCAAACCTGACATGGTAAAAATTTATCCCAACACGGTTATTAAATCTGCCGAGCTGTATAAATGGTTTCAATCAGGAAAGTACAAACCATACGGAGAAGAAGGACTGTTTCGCGCGCTTTTACAAATGAAACTCGACACTCCACGATATTGTCGTATTTCCCGTCTTATCCGTGACATCCCCGAAACAGAAATCGAAGCGGGAAACAAAGTCACCAATTTGCGTGAAGCGCTTGCTGCGCACCTAAAAAAGGAAGGAAAACAATGCGTATGTCTGCGCTGTCGTGAAATTTCAAGACAACGCGGAAACATCGACGAATCCATTGACCCTGTACTTTTTGTTGATCAGTACGATACGCTTGGTGGAGCTGAGTACTTTATCACCTACGAAGATCCTGACCGAAAAGCCGTGTATGGATTTTTACGCCTGCGTATCCCGGATTCTCATGCTCCTACAAATACTCAAACCAAAAAACTCTATGGGCTCATGCCGGAAATTGAAAACTGCGCATTTATCCGTGAGCTCCATGTCTATGGAAAGCTGGTTGGCATTGGAAAAAAAGAAAAAAAAGCTTCACAACACAAGGGAATCGGCGCAAAACTTGTAGAAGCTGCTGAAAAAATCGTCAAAGACCAGAAGCAGAAAAAAATAGCGATTATTTCCGGTGTGGGGGTACGTGGATACTACCGCAAGTTTGGATATCGAAAGCAAGGGACGTACATGACAAAAAAAGTATAATCTTTCCACAGGTTCACAAAAGAGGTGTATTGCAAAATACACTTTTTTTGTGTATACTATCGCTTGTCATTTCCAACGGCAGCTCGAGAGGTTATGTGTACAAGCGTTACTCTGACTACTGGACCAAGACCGACTTCGAAACGGCAGTGAAGAGCCGCGCGATCGCCCTGCTGGCGAAGACACTCTTCGCCCCCCACCCGCTCAAGAGCCTTCCATACCTGCGCAGCTAGCCATCTGACAAAACCCCACCACAAAACCCACCTTCCCTCCCCAAAAGCAGACGAAATCAGTCTGTTTTTGCTTTCTTGAAAGAAAAATCACTAGCTGCTATAGTAATATTACAAAGAACACTCGAATATATGAAACTCCCAGAAAACACTATCGTTGCCTCTGGCCCTGTCATCATCGAAAATGACAAGGTGCTTTTGAATAAAGAAATAAAACCCAGTGGAGAGACACCGTGGCTGTTCCCTGGAGGAGAAGTAGAGGATTTTGATGTTTCATTTGAACAGGCCTGTGTGCGCGAAGCCAAAGAAGAAATGGGTATTGACGTCACTATCATTCGACCACTGCGGCCCATGCATGTCTACAGACCCGATGCACCGGACAAAATGGCTATCCTGATCCATTATCTTGCAACTCGAATTGGTGAGATCAAACCAGCAGAAAACATCTCAAAATGGAACTGGTTTGATATACATAACCTTCCAGACGATTGTGCACCCAATATTGCCCCTGTCATAGAAGAATACCTCAAAAGCCAGCCATAATGCTGGCTGTTTCTATTGATTTGCGCTCACTATAACTATCTAGTATAATGAGCACCAATATGATTTTTGAAAGCCTTGAACACAAATAATGCCTGTCTGTCTGAAACGCTAATTTACGATTTTTTTGCTATGAATAAACAACTTCTTACCAATTACGATCCGGAAATCCAGGCAGCCATAACTCGCGAACTCTCTCGGCAGGAATCAGGACTTGAACTCATCCCGTCAGAAAATTTTGTCTCTATTGCCGTGCTTGAGGCACTAGGATCAGTTCTTACCAATAAGTACTCAGAAGGATATCCAGGGAGACGCTACTACGGCGGCTGCGAATTTATTGACCAAGTCGAACAAATTGCCATTGACCGAGCCAAGCAGCTTTTTGGGGCAGAGCATGCCAATGTCCAACCACTCTCAGGAGCCCCAGCAAACATTGCAGCATACTTTGCACTGATGGAACCTGGTGATACGATTTTGGGAATGGACCTCTCTCACGGTGGACACCTTACACATGGACACCCAGTAACCAGCATCGCCAAAGTATTCAACTTTATCCGTTACAAAACTGATTCGGAAGGAAAAATCGACCTTGATAACCTTCGACAAATGGCCAGGGAGCACAAACCAAAAGTTATTTTGGTCGGATACAGCGCCTACTCACGAGAGATTGACTACGCATCCGTACAAAAAATTGCTGACGAAGTCGGTGCCATCACCATGGCAGACATCGCACATATTGCAGGACTGATTGCTGGAAAACAAATGAACAACCCGGTCCCAATTTTTGATGTCGTCACCACAACGACACACAAGACCCTCCGTGGTCCCCGTGGTGGAATGATCCTGTGTAAGGAAAAATATGCAAAGGCCATAGACAAAGCCGTCTTCCCAGGTTTGCAGGGCGGTCCACACGAAAACAATATTGCCGGAAAAGCTATTGCCTTCAAAGAAGCACTCGAACCGGGATTTATAGAATATGCAAAACAGATAAAACTCAACGCAAAGGTACTTGAGCGAAAATTCAAAGCATTTGGTGGTTATGATATCCAATTTGGTGGTACAGACAACCACCTCCTCCTCGTTGATGTCACTCCACTAGGACTGACTGGAAAAATTGCAGAAAAAGCACTTGATGTTGCAGGTATTACCCTCAACAAAAATATGATCCCTGATGATCCAAGATCGCCTATGGATCCATCGGGTATTCGTTTTGGTACACCAGCACTGACAACTCGTGGCATGAAAGAAGCAGAAATGGAAATAGTAGCAGACCTCATGCATGAGGCCATGACGAATCATAACGATGAGGCCAAACTTAAAAATGTCCGTCAGCAGGTAAATGCACTTACTTCGAAGTTCCCTTTGTACCCTGAACTCGCTTAAGCAATTTTGAAATAAAATTTGTACATCCCAGCGCCACAACCGCTGGGATTATTGATGCCACCATATGACCAAGTGTTACTGAGACTCCAATCAGCCATTCGGTTCCGACAAATGGGCTCCCAAAAAGGGTCATGCCATACAGCACAGGAAGGACAAAGGTGATAAGAAGAAACCATAGAGCGGCCTTTCCATAACGCTGTATATTCATCTTATAAAAGAGTAATGTCAAGAAAATACTTCCAAAAAGAATTCCAGCGATATCGCCAAACATTCCACATGATTCATATCCAACGCTTCCCGTCATACGGTTAATAAACTCCCAGCAACCATGGTTACCGCCATAATTCATAAGGCCAATAAGCCCTGCAATCCCAAAAAAAGTTCCCCCCATTATGCCGGCACTTATCTGAGCCAATGTTTTTAATGTTGTTGTTTTCATACTATTCTTTATCAAATCGGTTATCCGGTGCGCTTTTATGCCAAAGCCGGTATATTTTTACCGCAATCCACTCTTGAAACTTATGAAACCAGCCGCGCTTGCTCCACTGCACATCATCAAGCGACTGAGAATCTGCAATCCACTCCTCAAGCTTTTCTTTAAGTTTTTTTACAAATGCTTTCTCGCGTATTCTTACGTTGGCTTCATAGTAGTCACGAAAGCTTCCAAATTCGAGGTTACTACTTCCAACCATTGCCCACTCATCATCTACCACCACTCCTTTACCATGCATCATTTTTTTGGTCAGCCTAACATCAACCCCAAGTCTTTTCATAATGGAAAACCAGGCATAGGCGGCATAAGTGGCAACGCGTAAATCCGTTCGAAACGGAATCAACAAATCAACGCGTACACCTCTTTTTTTTGCCTGCCAGAGTGCGTACAGCAATTTTTTGTCTGGAAAATAGTATGGTGAAAAAAGGATGACTCTCTCACGAGCTTTATACAAAGCCTCGATGTATTTTTTGTGTGCCTGGGATTTTTCAATATTGCCATGATCAAAAATCCACTCAATCTCCTGCAATTTTTTTCGTATACGATACTTGTATTTGAGAAGGTGTGATACTTTACTTCTATCTCCTCCAGAAAGAACGTACATTTTTGCAAAAGAACGGCTTAGGCTCCGTACTGCTTCCCCCCTCACTCGAATATGCACATCCAACCAATCGGCAAAACGTTTATCAACATTGACTCCCCCCACAAACCCAATATTTCCATCGACAACAAGAATCTTTCTATGCGTCCGTGACACCAACTGTTTAAAAATCCCACGGTACTTGTGCTTACGCTCTGAAAACATTTGTAGGTCGACTCCAGCGGCTTTGAGTGTCGCAACACGTTTTTTAGATATTCCAAAACTGCCCCATGAATCAATAATGAGCTTTACATCAATACCCTGCGAAGCCTTTTTTTCGAGCAAATCGAAAAATCGCTTGCCAATATCGTCGTCAATAAAAATATACACCTCCCAATAGACGCTTTTCTGGGCCTGCTCAATAGCATCGTACATGGCGTCCCAGGCTTCTTGTGTTGTGGAATAAATCGAGTACATACCACTTTGACTATATACAAAAAAAAGCCTTTCTACAAGGCCTTTTTGGATCTACGATCTCCTATGGATGAATGAGGCTTCCCTTGAAACTTTTCTGACCAAGCGCTCGTTTGAGATTTGGGAGATTGGTTCCATTGATAATCGCTACTTCCAATCCCATTTTTTGCGCTGCAGCAGAAGCAATGGGGTCAAACGGAGCACTAAATCCCGGTGTCCATTTACTTCCCACAATCTTTCGAAAATCGGACCAAGGCATCTGTTCTATTCGTCTTGCATTTTTGAACTTTGCAGGGTCTTTGTCATAGGCGTAGTCGATGTTGGAAAGGTTAAACACTTGCCGTGATCCAAAATTCTTGGCGAGTTTGACCGCTACCGTATCTGTAGACTGACCTGGCTTTTCACCAGCACAGACAATAATTTTTTTGTTCGTCTTGAGTTTTGTATTTGGATCACATACTACTTCTTTATAAGCATACTGCGCAAACATAAGCCGTACCATCTCGGCATTAAACCGTGTGGCATAGATGCCAATCCAGTCTAAGTCACTATCGGAAATCTTATGAACACCCCGCAGTGCGTCTTGATACTGCCGTGCTGTTCCACCACCTCCGACAATAAGAATAAACTTATCACCGTTTTTTACCTGATCTAAAATAAGCTTCCGAAATTTCTTGAGAAACGATACGTCAAAACCTGTTTTGGGAATAATGATTGATCCACCAACCGAAAGTATTTTATACATATTTTATTTGTCCTTCAGTGCCCAACCAACAAACACACTAATCACACTAAGAACGAGCGCACCAATAAACGCTGGACCAAATCCGGCAACATCGAATCCCTTTACAATAGAACTCACAAACCAAAACATAAGCCCGTTAATTACCAAAGTGAAAAGGCCAAGTGTAAGAATATTAATTGGTAGGGTCAGAAATAAAATAACTGGACGAATAACAGCATTTACAAGTCCCAGCACAAGTGCAGCAATAAATGCCGCGTACCAACCCGACAAATCCAAACCTTCGAGCACCTGCGCGGTCGCAACCAGTGTTACCGCATTAATGATCCATCTGATAATAAGCTTCATAAAAAAATCGTTATATTGTTAAATGGTTACATTGTTAAACGCTTACTGAAAAAGTAATTAAACAATAAAACCATCTGACAACTTCCTCTATGTCCCTACTCGATACGCCCGAGGCGTTTCACCTACCACATGCACAGGTGTCCCTGGCTGCGCATATTGATACAATTCCTGCGCATCTGCCTCACGCAAATTGACACATCCATGTGAATGGGTACGCACACCAAAATCATTATGCCAGTATGCGGTGTGGATGTAGTAACTTGGCAAAAATTCCATATTCCATTTGACGTTTGGCAAATAGTAATCAGCACCAATATATACTTTGTTGTCTATCTTCCTCCCTATTTCATACTCACCCGCTGGGGTAGGAGTATCTGGATTTCCCGTTGACGCCGGATAATTGAGCATCTTAAGATAACTCACATAATAATATACGCGCTGCGCCGTTCTATCAACCACAATCGTAGTGTCAAATTTTTTATATGGATCTTTGGAGGCTGGATCATATCCATGCATAGCCTCAGTGTAGTCATCAAAGACATCCCCATCACTATCCGTGTTCCCAATATCGCTTCCAAACCACAGCTCATGCCAATCAGAAAGACCATCGCCATCATAATCATTTTCGTACACCATGACTTTGCCTGCAGCGAGTGGGGAATAACCATGTTCCATCTCAATCCCGTCAGAAAAACCATCCCCATCCGTGTCTGGACTATTTGGATCAGTATACAGCTCTGCTTCCCTTTCGTCAGAAAGACCATCACCGTCAGAATCGATGGCAAAAACAAAACTCGGCAAAAACATCGCCATCAACACAAATATTCCGAATGTGGTTTTTTTATTCATCTCTTCTTTTAAATAAACGCAACAACGCAAATAGCGCAATAAGCCCCATGAGACCAAGTGCACCAAATTGCACATACGTCTTGATACTTTCATTTTTTGGCACTAACGGATCACTATCCTTACCATCAACCATCCCGTCGGCGTCTGTATCTGCTTCGGTTGGGCTGGTACCTCGTTCTTTCTCTACATTATCCTTAAGACCATCGCCATCCGTGTCGGCCTTAGTTGGGTCAGTGCCAAGTTCCTTTTCTTGCTCGTCTGTGAGACTATCGTTATCGTCGTCGTCATCTTCATTATTTCCGATACCATCGCCATCAGAATCAAATGCTTCATCTTTATTACGAGGAAAGACATCTTCACCGTCTTTAACACCGTCACCGTCAGTATCAGCATTCACCGGATCGGTACCTTTCTCATTAAGCTCATCACCATCACTTAGGCCATCCTCATCAGTATCGGCCTTGGTAGGATCAGTTCCCTTTTCTGCCTCATCCTTATCGCCAATACCATCATCGTCACTGTCAGATTTGGCAGGGTTAGTCCCTTGGTCTACTTCTGTTTTGTCATCAATCCCATCTCCATCAGAATCAGCCTCGTTTGGGTCGCTTCCATACTTTTTCTCATCAAAATCATTTAGACCATCTGCGTCTGTGTCTGGATTATTTGGATCACTTCCAAAAGCAATTTCTTCTTCATCTTCGAGTCCATCATTGTCGTCATCCTTATCGGCATTATCCCCTATTCCATCAGCGTCAACATCAGACCACTCCCCTCGATCTTTTGGAAAGGCATCTTCTCCATCATTTTTTCCATCACCATCTGAATCCTTTTTGGTAGGATCAAGCCCTTGCTTGACTTCTTCACCATCAGAAATGCCATCTCCATCTGAGTCAGTTTTTTCTGGATCACTTCCAATTTCTGCTTCCTGCTCGTCGCTGAGTCCATCATTATCATCATCTCCATCTTCTTTATTTCCAATATCATCTCCATCAGTATCTTTATCAAAATCAAACTCTCGTGAAACCTGGTAACTTGCAAGCTGCTGAGCTTCTATTTGCAAAACATTTCCATTGGCATCTTTTGCAAGCACACCAGAAAGTTTCATCTCAATATTTACCTGGCCATAGGGCACAACAAACTCCACCCATACCTGCTGCGCCTTTTCATACGCTAAGTTAACTATCGCAGCGCTATCAATTTGTGTTCCATTGGCATAGAAGTCTGCCTGTGCGTTGAGGGAGGCAAAATCGTTGTTGACGATAACCGTATAGAGCTTTACTTTGTCACCGGTAAATACCTTATCTCCCGATATTCGAATCCCCTCATTGACCACAAACTTAAAATTCTCCGCAAAGGTGAATTGTGGAGCCAAAAGCAGAGCCAAAACTGCAAAAGACAAAGCAATTTTTGTCTTATTTAACATATATATCCGTTTCTGTCATTTCTAGTATTATATCACCTAACAGGTCTGTTCGCAACACCTGCGAATGTGCTCTTTCCAACTTTTTGAGCACTCTTGCCGAAGGGTGGCCATAGGAATTTCCAGCGCCAGCAGATATCACGGCATACTGCGGTGTGACCGCATCCAAAAAAGCCTCCCCAGTCCCTCCAGCACTTCCGTGATGACCAACTTTGAGTACCTCTATATCGATTTGATCACCATACTCGTGCATGAGTAACTCCTCCACTTCTATTTCGGCGTCGCCCATCAAGAGCGCATCGCTGCTTCCAATTGATATCTTGGTGACAATGCTACTTTCATTGCTGTCTATGGCTTTGGTATCAAAAATATCAACGCTGTCATTTGGGTACAAAAAGATCACCTGGCTTTGCAAATGTGACTGCTCGATATATTCTCGCATGGGTGTATACCACAATCCTTTTGCGGTTGCCGTTTCTACCAAACTATTCCACGTTTGATTGTCCTTTGGATAACCGGTATAGATAATCTTGTCTACTTCAAAACGTTCTATGACATCTTCACATCCACCATAATGATCAAAATCTGGGTGCGTAATCACGAGCGTGTTAATATGCCTATCCCAAAAATGCATGTTCCTGGAAAGCGCTTCGAGAACTCTGGCATCTTTGCTGCAATCGATAAGCATCTGCGAACCATCTGGAAAGTCAATCAGTGTAGCATCTCCTTGACCAATATCCAAAAAAGCAATACGCACCTTTTGCTCATCATTCTCGTATGTGTTTTTATTTCCATACCAAATCAAAGCTATTCCCAAGCTTGCCAAAATGAACAGTACTATGGCGAGAACAAAAACTTTTTTCTTTTGAATCATAACTGGTAGGTTTTTGGTTTGCTTGTCTTATATATCATGCCAAACATGACTGCGTATGATACCAAAACAAGCCAAAATGGAATCGATATATCAATAGAGGCAAATGGAAGCTGCCCAAAAAAATGAACGATCTGAACAATATATTGCATACACAGCCAGGTAATCCAAGACAGCAGGAGCGCCGCGTGATAGGAAAAAAATGCGATCAGTACGGTAGCAAAGCCAAGATACATCACTACCGGAACCATGGGAAGCACAAGCATGTTCACGACCACCGATACGACAGAGAGCCTTTCAAACTGAAACAGGATGAGTGGCAGCGTGATAATGGTAGCACTCAGCGTTGAAATAAGGCTTTCTCTGATACCAAGCACTTCTGGCACTTTGGAACATCGTGATTCTAAAACAGGATTCATATACACCAGGCCTATTGTTGCCAAAAAGGAAAGTTGAAACCCAGCATCCCACAGCAAGACATTGGGATTATGTACACACATCAGCGCGGCGCACAGTATAAGTGCATTGGCAGGAGAAGAAAGCCTGCCCATCTGCCTTGCCGTGAGCACCAGTATTCCCATGATA
Source organism: Candidatus Nomurabacteria bacterium (assembly GCA_020632445.1). Taxonomy (GTDB): domain Bacteria; phylum Patescibacteriota; class Patescibacteriia; order Magasanikbacterales; family UBA922; genus 1-14-0-20-39-34. The sequence continues at coordinate 12,675 of JACKFN010000009.1, forward strand.
GCAGCTCTGACCACCGACGCTGATGCTCCGGCAAAAAGCGTGAACACTATTATACCAAATACCGCAATAAAAAAAGCTCTTTTGCGAGGAACGTACAAATGCATCAGAAGAATCATAAAAAATGACGACACAATGGTGATGTTGTAGCCTGATATGGCCACAATGTGTGTGACTCCCGTACGATTAAACTCTTCGCTAAGCTGCCCAAGTCCACCACGGTATCCATACAGCAATCCTGCGACAAAACTCGCATAGGGCTCATGCCAAAAAATATTGATTTTTTGTGCAACGATATTTTTTGTATGCAAAATGCTGCGCATGATGGGATTTCCTCTTCCCGTGCCAATTTTTGTTACTCCGGGATGAGTGCAAAGTGCTTCGACGTTAAAATTCTTGAGATACTTATCATAGCGAAAATTCTCTATTGGTTCTGGTTTTTTGACGCTGCAACTCATCTGGAGTACATCGCCATACTGATATCGAGGATAGAGATTATTTTTGAAGTATACCTTTCCACGATACTGTTGTGTTTGATCAATTTTTACTATATATCTTACCCCGTCTATGCGCACATCTGGTTCACTGGCAACATATCCAATAAAAGTTGTCTTTTGACCATCGGCAGAAGCAATACTTTTTTGACTTGGTAAAGCGAATCCACTTCTAAACATTCCAAAAATAGCAAAACCAACACACAACAAAGCAAAACGAACTACTCTCTGTTTCCATGCAAAAAGAAAAATTGAAAAGCAAAGCGCTAGTATGAGAATGAGGATACCAAAGCTGTCATGAGAAAAATAGCCTTCAAATATCTCAAAAACGACAATTCCAAGTAAAAAAGAAAAACAAAACGCGAAAAACGTCTTGCTTTTTGATTGATGCAATTTCATACCCCCTCTTTTTTAGCTATTTTAGATCTTTTTTGCGATGTTCACAGACTCCCCCTTGACAAAATTACCAATATATGGTAAGGTCTAGTTAGGTTTGGAAGCGTAGAAATACGCGCCTGGATCTTGCGAAGTTGGTACTTCGCTTGATGCACGCCCAAACTGGGCTTTCGAAGGGACGTCGGCAACGTATAGCCACCCTCGAAAGAGACTCGGGTCGCCTTTTCCCACAGGCGACCCAAAAATCACATTTATTAGACGGAATCCTTTGACAAGGGATTTTTTGTTTTTAAACAACGACCGAGACCAGCTTCCCTTTCACAAAAATAACTTTCTTTGGTTCTTTACCTTCAAGCCATTTTTGCACGGCAGGTAGCTCCAGTGCCGACGCCTTTGCCGTTTCTTCATCTATGTCAGCAGACACTTCCATATTGGCACGCACTTTTCCATTTACCTGAACCACCAAGGTGATCATGTCGTCAACAAGCTTGCTTTCATCATAAACTGGCCAAGGTTGTGTGGTAATAGAATCATTGTGTCCAAGCTGCTCCCAAAGCTCTTCGGTAATGTGAGGAGCATATGGCGCCAGCATCTTCAAAAGCATTTCAAAATGCTGCTGTGAAATAGCATCTTCCTTTCCAAAAGCATTGACCAGCTCCATCATTTTGGCAATAGCGGTATTAAACTGCAAGGTAGCGGTGTCATCACCAACTTTTTTGAGTGTCTTATGAACGAGCCCATCCATTTTTGATCCATCAGCACCATTAGATACTTTTTCAGAGAGCTTCCATACCTTTTCCAAAAACCGTTGCACGCCTTTTACCCCTCCCGTGTTCCAAGGCTTGGTATCCTCCAGTGGCCCCATAAACATCTCATAAGTGCGACAGGTGTCAGCGCCGTATTCATTGACCACATCAGTAGGATTGATAACATTTCCCCACCTTTTGCTCATCTTGCGATTGTCTTCTCCGAGGATAAGTCCTTGATGACGATTCGTGATAAATGGTTCATCAAAATCAATATATCCTGCGTCAAAGAGTACCTTGGTAAAAAATCTGGAGTACAACAAGTGTCCGTTGACGTGCTCGGCGCCACCGAGGTAAAAATCAACTGGCATCCATGTCTTGAGCGCTTCTGGTGATGCAAAAGCCTTGTCATTGTGTGGATCAAGGTAGCGAAAAAAATACCAACTGCTACACATAAAGGTGTCCAGGGTATCCACTTCTCTTTTCCATCCCTTGCCATATTTTTCTTCAACTCCAGATTGGAAACTTTCTGAGTATGTCAGTGGTGACTGTCCGGTTGGTTTGAAATCAACGTCATTTGGAAGGATGACAGGAAGGTCGTCAACATCAAGTGAACGAATATTCAAATATGGTGGAGTTACAATTTCGTGTAGCAAAGCTGGAAACGTAGCATATCCATGCTCGTCATCAAAATGCCCAGCCCCACGTTGCACGATAACTCGGACGCGATCAAAATGTTCTTCAAAATAGGCTTTCGTCTCCTCTACTGGTATGTAAGGGTCATCAAGAGAAAGAAATACAACTATTTCTCCAACATTTTTTGATACTTTTTTGAGATCAACATTGTCTGCAACAAAAGCTTTCGCAAGTGACATATTAAGTTTATCCTCAACTTTTTTGTACCACGCATCGATCGGCGTTGTTGGTGCTACCAATATGAGCTTCTGAAACTCATGGTCTTCTGCGAGCTTGAGTGCTGTCCAACATCCAAGTGAGCGACCTGTTACCACGGTTTGCGATGTTTCTTCTGTAAGTGCTTGTATAGCTGCTTCAAGCCAATCACCAAACTGGGGATTTTCTGTGTCTGGAAGTTCTGGCGTTACTGAAACCACCCCAGTATTCTCTAGCATGTTATCAATCCAAGGATGATATTGAGCCTGAGAACCACTTCCCCAAGCATGCAAATTAACCGTGTGCGTTGGAAGAGTAAAACTTTTTTGATCTTCAGCTATGACCATAGGAATCGGCGCACCCCAAAATCTTTGACGTGAGACAGACCAATCACGAAGTTTGTATTGTGTTTTTCTTTTCCCAATGCCTTTTTCTTCGAGCCACTGGATCATTTTTTCCTTTGCCTGCTCAGTGGTGAGACCATCAAGAAAATCCGAGTGAATAGCAACTCCCGCGTCAACATAGCAAAACTCCTGACCTGTTTTTGCCCTTTCTAAAAACACTTTCGAGCGAAAAAAAGTAGGACTCTTTTCTGATAAAAGGTGAATTGCCTCATCAAAATCATACCAATCAAATTCAACCTTTTCTACTTCCTCTTGAGGTCTTTCAATTACTTGATTGGTATCGATTTCAATATAGTATGCACTTTCAAGAACTCGCCAATCATTTAATCGTTTATGATGAAAATAGTTATGTTCTATGCTCCCTAAATTTTCTTGAACGACAACCGCTGAATATCCACATTCTTCGGCCAACTCACGAACAAGCGCTGCTTTGATATCTTCACCGTCTTCAATTCCACCGCCGGGAAGAACATATTCTTGCATTTTGGTGTCAAATTCAAGCAAAACCTTTCCATCTCGTATGCAAATACCACGAACACTGCGTCGAGGATGAAAATCGTCTTTTCTCTCTCCCACGAGCTCTGCGACCACATGCTCAATAGGAAGGGCAAACTTCTTCGCAAATGCAAAATCCCTTTCATCATGCGCCGGCACGGCCATAATCGCTCCGGTTCCATACGTTGCCAAAACATAATCGGCAATCCAAACAGGAATTTCTTTTCCATTTGCAGGATTAATTGCTTTGATTCCTTTTAACTCTACCCCAGTCTTTTCCTGATCAATCTGTCTATCAAGCTCTGATTTTTTTTGCGTAGCCACAATATACGCTTCCACTTCATCCCAATTCTCAATTTTGTCTTTCCAGCTTTGCACCAAACCATGCTCTGGCGCCAAAACCATATATGTTGCACCAAAGAGCGTATCTGGACGAGTTGTAAACACTTCAATTTTTTCATCACTACCAGCAACATCAAACGAAAGCTGGGCTCCTTGGGACCTCCCAATCCAATCTCTCTGACGCTTCACCGTTTCTTCACTCCAATCCACTTTATCGAGATCATAATCCAACCGATCAGCATAGTCAGTTATACGCAAATACCACTGATCCATTTCTTTTTGCAAAACTTGCGTATCACAACGCTCACAATTTCCATTGACCACTTGTTCATTGGCCAAGACCGTTTTACAGCTCTCACACCAGTTTACTGCTTGCTTTTTTCTGTACGCAAGTCCTCTTTCGTACATCAGAAGAAAAAACCACTGTGTCCATTTGTAGTATCCAGGATCAGAAGAGCGAACAAAACGATCCCAGTCCACAGAAACCCCAAGTGACTTTACTTGCTCTACAAAATGCGCGCCAGTCTCATCAATTGTCTGCGCTGGATGCACATTGGTTTTGATCGCATAATTTTCTGCTGGTAAACCAAAAGAATCCAAGCCAAATACCTGGAGAACATCTTTTCCAACCATGCGCTGATAGCGAGCATAAATATCACAAGCGGTATACACCTCAGCGTGGCCCACATGGAGCCCACTTCCTGATGGATATGGAAGCTGCGGCAAAATATACATCTTGCTATCCTTAGTAGCATTTTCAGGTGTTTTGTAAATTCCGCTTTCCTCCCATTTTTTCTGCCATTTTGGCTCAATTTCCTTTGGATTGTATTTATTCATAGACGCTTTAAATATGCAAATACCATACCTTTTTTTCACAGAAATTGCAAGATTTTGACTGAAATTAAACAAAAAAGAGGCATAGACCTCTTTTTTTACATTTCTATACTTTCATCTTACCGGCAATTCGCTCAAGCGCTTTTACAAAGGCCGCGGTTCGCATATCTACCCCATACTTTTCTTTTGCCTGCCATATTTCGTCAAAGGCACCCACCATAATCTTCTCGAGTCTTTCAAGTACTTCCTTCTCACTCCAATGCTCACCTTTCACATTTTGATCCCATTCAAAGTAACTCACGGTTACTCCCCCGGCATTGGCAAGCACATCTGGCACCACGACAACTCCCTTTTCATGTAAAATTTTGTCTGCCTCAGGAGTCGTTGGACCATTGGCAAGTTCCACAATCGCTTTTGCGCGAATATTATTGGCATTTTCTTTGGTAATAACATTTTCAAGTGCAGCCGGTACCAGTGTATCCACATCAAGTTCCAGTAGATCTTCATTACTGATTGCCTGACAATCTCCAAGTTCACCATTCTCTAGATCGCAAACACTCCCAACACAGTAACATCCTAAAAGACCCCCTGACTGTTTGAGAGCAACGGCCTTTTCAGGATCTATACCGGCTTGTCGAAAAACTCCTCCCTGAGAATCACTCACGGCAACAATCTTATACCCAAGCTTATACAATATAAGTGCCATGTACGAACCAGCATTCCCAAATCCTTGTATGGCTACAGTCGTATCCTCTGGTTTTTTTCCAAGTTTCTCAGAGAGCTGCCGGGTAACATACACACCACCTTGGGCTGTCGAAAAGCTTCTCCCCTCACTTCCTCCCTGGTCGATAGGCTTTCCAGTAATAACTCCAGGATCTTCGTACCCAACAAGCTTCTCATATTCGCTGCGCATCCATCCCATGATTTGCGGTGTGGTGTAGACGTCAGGTGCAGGAACATCTTTGTCTGATCCAATATTTCTCCAAACTTTTTGGACATATCCACGAGAAAGACGTTCAAGTTCGCCTTCGGAAAGCTCTTTTGGATTCACAATCACTCCTCCTTTTCCACCACCAAGTGGAATATTTACGGCAGCGCACTTGATGGCCATCCAAAACGAAAGTGCCTTGACTTCATCTTCGCTGACATCCCAGTGGTACCGGATTCCTCCCTTGTATACACCGAGTGCATTGTTGTACTGGCTTCGAAATCCCTTAAATACTTGCACGCTTCCGTTATCCATTTTCACGGGTATAGAAACATGGAGCACCCTGTCTGGATGTTTGAGTATTTCGTGCTTGTCACGGTCAAGATTCATTACAGCAGCAGCCGTATCAAGCTGTTTGAGGGCGTTTTCAAAAGGATTCATAGAATTTTATTCTTTACAATAAACTGTTTAATGCGTTGAAACATCTTCTCATGTCCTCCAGCATCTGGATGTAAACCATCAGGTAGCTCGCTTTCTTCGATGATATCCAACATATCTAAAAAAGGAATTCCCTTTTCTAAACACACATCACGGATAACATTACTGTACATCTCGACACGATCATTTGTGTAGTATTTCTCACTATCTTTTCTTGGCATCAATGATTCATTAACATTTGTTGGACCAATAAAGCCAAAAGTATCTGTATATTTTTGGGCATTTTCAATAAGCCAACCAATGTTTTCCTTCAATCTTTCAACCGATACATTGGGATTTTCTTTTGTCTTTACATAATACGAATCATTTAACCCAATGGCAAAGAGAAAAACTTGTTCTTTACGATTTCTTGCCTGCGCTTCATTATCAAATCGAGAAACCAAATGTTCTGTGGTATCACCAGAAACACCAACATTGTATATCTCAACCTCATAATTCTCTAAAGAACTATAGAAACGATTCAACCGACTTACCCATCCACCACACTCAGTGTCGGCCTTTCCCCAGGTGATACTATCACCAAAAATGCTTAATCTTTTTACCATAGATACTGTTGTTACTTTCTTTCTATGTTAAACGAGAACGAAGAATTTTACAACTGGGCACAAAAAATCCTTGGTCTCCCAAGGATTTTTTATTGTCTAACTTTTATAAATTCTCCTCAATAAAACTCTGCAATGCTTCCTTGCTCTGACCACCCTCAGTGCGAGCTACTGGCTGACCTCCCTTAAAGAGAATAAAGGTTGGAATACTGAGTACCTGGAAATTTCCTGCACTCATTTGTGCTTCTTCAACATTGAGCTTTCCAATTTTTACTCTTTCTGCCATTTCCTCTGACAATTCATCAACGAGTGGTGCCATTTTTTGACACGGTCCACACCAACTTGCAAAAAAGTCTACAAGCACCGGTGTATTTGATTGAAGTACTTCTGCTTCAAAGTTTTCATCATTGAATGTGTGCTTTGCCATATGTTTTGTTATTGATTATCAGCCTCTAAAACGAGTTTTTGCGCTTTACTTTGTTCAGTATAGGCCTCAAGGATATCGCCAATCTCAATCTTGGTCTTTCCTTCAACCTGCATTCCCCCTTCAGTACCCTGAGGAATTTCCTTTGCCTTTGACTGGCCTACCTGACATTTTTTAATAACACCTTCATCAATATCCTTCCCATCTCGTATAATACGAAATTTCGCTTCTGGAATAATCTTTCCTTTTTTCACGACTCCTCCAACAATCTGCATTTTCTTTTCAGTACGGAAGATTGCCTTTACTTCCATTGTACCAATTTCCTCAACGATTTTCTCTGTGGATAACAGCTTCTCAAGCTCCACCATCACCCAATCCATGAGGTGATAAATAACCTGAAATTGCTGAAACTCAAGGCCTTTTTCTTGCATAGTCACCTGCGCGCTTGGTGTTGGATTTACATGAAATCCAATAAGCACTCCACCTTTAGCTTCAGCCTTTTGTATATCGGTTTCGTTGATATTTCCGAGTCCCTTCCCAATAATCTTTACCCCCACTTCATCATGACGAATACGTTCAAGTGATCCAATAATAGCTTCAAGTGAACCAAGTACGTCGGCTTTGATAACGAGGTTAAGTGTCTTTTTCTTTTCGTCATCATCCTCATCATCAGATCCAGTGTCAATGTGTGGCTGCCTGTGCGCAGCAGTCTGTTCATTTCGTTTTTGTTTGACATCAATCTTTTCTGCGCTATCTGCTTTGGTCAAATCCATCACATCTCCAACCTCTGGAGCGACCTTGAATCCAATAATCTGCGCCGGAACCGATGGACCTGCTACAGGAATTTCTTTTCCGGTGTAGTCGCGCATGGCGCGCACTTTTCCATAGATTTCGCCACCGATAACCAATTCATCTCCCTTTTTGAGGGTACCAGCCTGCACCAGAACAGTCGCCACCGGCCCCATATGTTTATCTGTGTGTGACTCAATGACCGTACCAATGGCTGGAAGTGTTGGATCTGCTTGGATATCTTCTTGGTGCACATCAGCTACGAGCAAAAGCACATCGAGCAAATTATCAATGTTCAAATTATTTTTTGCAGAAATTTCTACCATTGGTACGTCGCCCCCCCAATCTTCGGCAATGACGCCCTTTCCGGATAGTTCTGTCTTGGCACGTTGCACGTCAGCATTTTCTTTGTCGATTTTGTTGATCGCTACCACAAATGGAAGCTTGGCAGCTTTGAGAATTTGGATAACTTCTTCAGTTTGTGGTTTTACTCCGTCGTCTGCGGCCACGACCAAAATTCCAATGTCAGCAACAGTGGCACCACGACTTCTCATGACGGTGAAAGCTTCGTGTCCAGGGGTATCGATAAACGTCAGAGCACGCTCAGCTTCTGTTTTGGGATCTTTCCAAACAGTTTGGTATGCACCAATATGCTGAGTAATACCACCAGATTCTGTACTGATAATATTTGCCTTACGAATCGTATCGAGCAAAGAGGTTTTTCCATGATCGACATGACCCATAACCACCACTACTGGTGGACGCGTTTCCATATGCTCACCTTGTGCAAGTGCCTCCTCGAGCACTTCGCTTACCACTTCATGTTCAATATTGACCTCACTTGATTCTCTTTCAACGCTGAACCCAAGTTCCTCCGCCATAATGGCTGCTGTATCAAAATCAATGTCCTGGTTTTGATTGGCAAGAATTCCATTTTTCATGAGCTCAGTAATAACCGCTGTAACCGAGAGCTCCAAACGGTTAGCAAATTCTTTTACGGTCACAAAATCAGGAAGCGTTACGGCCTTCCCCATCTGACGACGAAGTTCTTTTTCTTTTCGCTTACGCTCCTCAAACTCCTCCGCCTTCTTCTTTTCCAAATCCCGCTTGATGTGACGCCACTTACGCATAACCTGATCGGCAACACGATCGTCAATCTTGATTGCTTTTTTTCCAATATCAAAACCGTACTCAGGGAGCACATCAAGGAGTTCTTTGGTATTGACGCGAAGCCGACGGGCAAGTTCTGTGACATTCATGGGGCAAAAAAGTAAAATTTATGTGCTGAGATTATATATTATTCGCTAAAATAAGTCAAATGTTTATAGTATCTAAAACCATGAGTCAAAAAAAGGCCTTAAGGCCTTTTGTATTACCACCATTTACTTCCTATTCTTATACATTTCAACACTTCTCTCGACTGCCTCTTTTGCTTCCTTTGCGCCATGCACTGCCTTAATCTCCACCATCTTATCTGGCTCGATTGACTTATACGTCTCAAAAAAGTGCTGCAGTTCTTTGATAGTGTGAGGATTTACGTCTGAGAGATCCTTTACTTCTTTCCATCGTGGATCATCAACTGGTACGGCAATCACCTTGTAGTCAGATTCTCCACAATCAACCATATCGAACACCGCAACAGGCCGTACATTTACCATACAACCAGCAAACAAAGGATTCGTGGTCAAAACAATCACATCAAGAGCATCACCATCATCCCAAAGTGTTTGTGGCGCAAATCCGTAATCACTTGGGTAATCCTGCGAGGTTTTCATTGCACGGTCAAGCTTGATGAGACCTGTCTCTTTATCAATTTCGTATTTGTTCTTGGTGCCTTTTGGACACTCAATAATGACGGTAAATTCCTCAGGAGCATTTTCTCCCACAGAAACATCATGCCAGAGGTTCATACAGTTATACTTTTAGTACTTAAGATAGGTAAAGCATACAAAAAAAGTCCCAAAAAAGCAAGACTAACACACAAAAAAACCAACTAGTATCTACTCCCTTGTTCTAAGCAACTCTCGCATTATTTCATTATCACAAAAAACCAAATCTGTCTCAAGGAGTTCATTTGTCGTAAAAAATTTCAACTTTTGTCCTTCGTGCAATGGGGTCACATCCAAATTCAAATCCATTTTTTTATAAAAGACAATTTCCGTACGCTCAGGCCACTCATACTTTTTAAACGTTTCAAAATCTTTTAACTCGAGCTCAATTTCCTCTTTCATTTCTCTCACGATTGTTTCTTCAAAAGTTTCACCTTCCTCAACTCTTCCGCCAAGTAGGCACCAATGATTTGGGTACGGAATTGTTTCTTTGTCATCTCTAAGAAAAAACAAAAACTCACCCTTCGAGTTTTCAATAATAATTGAGACAGACACCTTCATACAAATCTATTTCCTCCACCAGTCTTAGTATACACAGTTCTGCACCTGATGGGAAACTCCCCAGCGGTTGTTTTTTCACGAAAATTATGCTACGGTAAACTCAAAATAAGAATCTTTGTCCGCATGCACGGATTCCTCCTCATCGACAAACCAGAAAACTGGACCAGCCATGATGTCGTGGCCTATCTTCGTGGCGCCTTAAAAATCAAAAAAATCGGACATGCCGGAACCCTTGATCCCTTTGCCACAGGCCTACTTGTTGTTGCCATTGCTCGTGAAGCCACCAAACGCCTCGATGAATTCAAGGGAATGCCAAAAACGTATGTTACCACTCTCCAATTTGGAGCGACGACTGATACCTATGACAAAACCGGTGAAATAACTCGCACTGCCAGAGATTTTACTCTCGACAAAGTGCAGCTCACAAAAACCCTCGAATCCTTCATAGGCAAACAGCTCCAAATTCCTCCCATGTACAGCGCCAAAAAGGTGCAAGGAAAAAAACTCTATGAGCTCGCCAGAAAAGGCATCGAAATAGAGAGAAAGCCAAGTGAAATCGAAATCTTTGATATCAAACTCCTACAAACCACCGATACCACGGCGACCATTGAAGTCTCGTGCTCTACCGGTACTTATATAAGAACTCTGTGCCAGGATATTGGCCAAAAGCTCGGACTTGGTGCCTACTGCGAGTCTCTACGTCGAATCAAAATAGGCAACTTTTCTGTGGATAAAGCCATACATCCCAAGGAAATCAGCAAAGACAATATTGAACGGTCAATCTTGACAAATGTGTAATTTTCTGTTATAGTAAATGCACATAATTCAGACATACAAGTGATGGTCTGATCGGAAAAACGGAAAGAGGAGAAACGACAGTTTTTCGCTAGAATGACACCAAAAATGAATCAAATTATTCAATCAATGTACACTACACAAAGTTAGTCACCACTGCGTTAGCTTTTGTATTGTACATTTTTTGAGCATGATTCTCCGAGCAGACCTCATTTTGAGGTTTTTATTTTACTCATATGACAGCAGCACTCAGTGCCATTGTCGCCCTGCTCGTAGGATCTGGAATCGGCTACATTTTGCGAAAACTCCAGGCCCAAAAGCAAGTAGGCAATGCCGAAACCCTTGTTGAGCAAAAGCTCAATGAAGCCAAAGCCAAGGAAAAAGAAATCCTTCTTCAGGCCAAGGAACAATCTATCAAGATCCTTGATGATGCCAAAAAGCAAGAAGAGGAACGTCGCAAAGATATCAAACAGCTCCAAAACAGACTCGAACAACGTGAAAACATGTTCGACAAAAAGCTTTTGGAATTTGAAGATAACAAACAAAAGCTTGAAGAGAAAACCAAAGAAATTGAATCCATAAAAGTAAAAACTCAAGAAAAGCACGAAGAAATCGTAAAAAAGCTTGAGCAGGTTGGTGGACTTTCAACCGACGAGGCCAAGAAGCAACTCATTGACCGTGTAGAAGAGCAATCCCAAGAAGACCTTCTCGCACGAAAACTCAAACTCGACAACAAAACTCGAGATGAAGTAGAACAAAAAGCCAAGGAAATTTTGGTTGGAGTTATGCAACGTGTTGCCTGTAACCATGCTGCAGAGACCACTTCCACTTCTGTCACCCTTCCATCAGATGAAATGAAAGGAAGAATCATTGGAAAGGAAGGAAGAAACATCAAAACTATTGAAAAGATGACCGGATGTGAAGTCGTTATCGATGACACTCCAGAGCTGATTGTAGTTTCAAGCTTTTCCCCCATCCGTCGTCGAGTATGTACTCTCGCTCTCGAAAAGCTTATTGCTGACGGACGTATTCAGCCAGCAAAGATCGAAGAATTTATCGAGGAAGCCAAAAAAGATCTCGCTCGAGATATCAAAAAAGCTGGGGAACAATCACTGAACAAACTTGGAATTGTCGTTCCAGAGGACAAACTTGTTTCTATCATTGGACGGCTCAAGTATCGTACCAGCTATGGACAAAATGTACTCAACCACAGCGAAGAAGTCGGATACCTTTCAGCGCTTATTGCCGAAGAGCTAGGATTTGACTCGGCCATTGCCAAAAAGGCTGGATACTTCCATGATATTGGAAAGGCAGTTGATCATGAAAACGAGGGAGCACACACGACCATTGGCCATACGATTTTGACCAAGTTCAAGATGGATGATCGTTTGGCACAGGTGGCTCTGACACACCACGACACCAACCCAGAGCTGCTTTTGACTAAGATCGTTATGGCCGCAGATGCCATCTCTGCTTCACGTGTAGGAGCACGTCGTGACAGTGTCGAAGAATACGTTGCACGTCTCAATGAACTTGAAAACACGGCCAAGAGTTTTCCTGGAATTGATAAGGCCTACGCCATTCAGGCAGGACGCGAAGTACGCATCTTTGTAGATCCAAAAGAAGTCGATGACTACCAGGCATTCAACCTCGCAAAGGATATTGCCCGAAAAATTGAAGCAGAACACAAATATCCAGGAGAAATTAAGGTAAACATGATCCGTGAAACCAGAGTGATTGAATACGCAAGATAAAAATCACATATCAAATCAAGAACTGACACATAGTCAGTTCTTTTTTTCTTCACCTACTTTTCCACTCTATTATTTTGCCTCTGTTGACAGCTTTTTCCTGTTTTCGTATAATATATGCGATAGCCTTAGCAAGCACTAGGGTCCCACTTTTACTCATCCCACTTTGGGTTAATGAAAATATATGAATAAAGCAGCTCTCGCACAAGCAATAGCTGAAAAGGTCGGAGTTACCAAAAAAGAAGCGGAAGAAATGATTGCCGCATTTGTAACTATTGTTACCGAGCAGCTCAAGGCAAATGGTGAAGTTACCATTGCTGGTTTTGGAGCATTTAGCTCACGTGTGCGCGCAGGAAGAATTGGGGTAAATCCACAAAATCCTAGCCAAAAGATTGAAGTTCCTCCTGTCAAAGTTGCCAAATTCAAACCTGGAAAGGCTTTGAAAGATTCGCTCAAGAACAGTCACTAGTCCGTTGTTTTATAAAAGAAAAAAGCAGCTCTTTGGCTGCTTTTTTGGTATTGACTTGTGATGCAAATTCATATATACTACAGCCCGTAGCAAACATCTTTTTATGGCCCGTTCGTCTAGTGGCTAGGACATCTGGTTCTCATCCAGGCAACAGGGGTTCGATTCCCCTACGGGCTACCAGAACAAAGTATTGTTCATCTAGAAAGCTCAAAGGGTTCCCCGCCCGAGGCGGGTCCGCCTAGGGCGGAGATTCCCCTACGGGCTACAAGCAAAAAAAAGACAGCTTATTCGCTGTCTTTTTCTGTTGGTTCTGATCCTTCTCCCATTGATTGATCCGAGTCCTTCTCTGGAGCATGCTGTTCATCAGCAACTGACGGTTTTTCTCCTGATTGTGCAAGGGTGCACTCCTCGCAAAACACCCTCGCTCTTACAACAGAAAACATCTCTTTACTACATCTTGCACATTGTCCGACAAAAGTTGGCATAGATTCTATATTAACAAATAACTACCTCAATAGTACCACCAAATTTCAGACATATCAAGCACTGCAAAAGATTGACAGAGAGAATTATTTATGGCATAATCTAGATCATAAAAATAGCGACAGGGTAGCTCAGCTGGCTAGAGCACCGGATTCATAACCCGGAGGTCGGGAGTTCAAGTCTCCCCCTTGTCACGATCAAAGACGTCTTTCATTGCGAAGACGTCTTTTGTTTCATGTCGGGAGTTTGCGCCCAAGGCGCATCCGCCTTGGGCGGACAAGTCTCCCCCTTGTCACCAAAAAACACCCTTTCTCGGGTGTTTTACTTTTTTTTCAAATCTCTTAGACTCCTCTGATACTTTATGGCAAATCGATGCGCTTCGTCACGCACTCGCACCAGCACTTGCTGATGTTCATTCACCCAATGCACAAAGGCTTTTGAGGGAGAAGAAAACGTAAATTCGTTTTTCTTGCGTGCCGGTCCCTTGGCAATCCCCACAATAGGCGTGTCGATACCAAAAGTTTGCAGCACACGCTTTGCTCTATTAACTTGAGGCTTTCCACCATCAATGAGAAATACGTCAGGAAATTTCCACTCTGGATGGTTGAGCCTACGTACCAGTACCTCCTCCAGGCAATCCACATCACTCTGCCCTTCCACGGTTTTGATTTTAAATTTTCGATAGCCTGATGTCAGCGGCTCACCATGTTCAAACACCACCATACTGCCAACCTTTCCCGTCGCACCCAAATTCGAAATATCATACCCTTCGATGCGATGCATACTTCCGCTTGCACCTACTCCCCTGTTTTCAAAAAATGATTTATTCAAAAGGGCTACATCATGAATTTTTTTGAGCTGAAAAACCTGATTTCGCAGCCTGGCTGCTTCTTCAAAATCATGAACCTGCGATGCCTTGTGCATACGCTTTTCGAGCGTCTTTAACAAACGCTTTTTGTTTCCCTTAAGAAATTGCACCAGCGGTCCGATGACTTTTTGTTTATACCCGGCAGGAGAAATTTCTCCAACACAAGCACCCAGACACTGCCCCATCTGGTAATACAAACAAGCACGCTTTTCTTCACCGGTACACCTGGACACCTGAAACATACGACGCAAAATACCGAGCGTAGCTCTGCTGTTAAGTCCTGGAAACGGACCAAAAACATGCAGGTACTTTTGCCCGCTTTGCTTTTTTGAGAGTTGCACAAAATCATGCTGACGAAGCGTCTGCAGCTGTGGATAATTGTCACGAGTAATCACAATGTAATTCCAACTTTTGTCGTCTTTCCCCATCACATTGTACCTGGGCTGCAAATCGTGAATACTATTGGCTTCCAGTATAACCGCTTCAAGCACTGAGTCAGTTTGCTGGTACTTGATGTCTGCAACCTTTTCCATCATCATCTCAATGGGACGAAAACTGCGCTTACCAATATAGTAGCTTTTCACCCGATCACGAAGCGAAGTCGCCTTCCCGACATAGATCAAATTTTTGTTGGCATCAAAAAAAAAGTACACACCTGGGGCATGCGGAAAATTTGATATTTTTGCTAAAATAGAATCTTTTTTCATACTTATCCACAGAATTTCTTGCATGAGCGACTTTTTCTGCTATAGTAATTATATATGACAAAGCTCATAAACTGCAACTCTTACGCATATTACTACTACGGCTCGTAGGGTGATTTTGCGTTACATACTTATCAAAGCAAGTCACCCGATGGGTGATTTTTTATTTTTATACATCTCTATGAACCAATCTATACCAGATCCAAAAGAAATACTTGCCATACTTGACCTTGACCATCCCGGCGCACATGACAAAGCATACCGCAAACGACGAGAAATGATTGCTGGGCTTGCAAAAGAGTTTCGAGGAAATATCGATACCATACCCAAACTTGTCTACCTCGATCAAGAACACACTGTATGGTACAGGGTGAATGCTGAACTTGAATCACTGCACCATACCCTCGCATGTCAGGAATACTTAGACATGCGGGAAAAAATACATTTGCCACTCGATCATATTCCGCAGATGCAAGATCTCTCCAAAAGGATCTTTGAAATAACGCAATTTTCCCTGATGCCTATAGAAGGTCTCGTTGACTCACGATCTTTTCTTGGACATCTTGCCGATGGAAAAATGTTTTGTACCCAATACATTCGTCATCCCAGTAAACCCGAATTCACTCCAGAGCCTGATGTTATTCACGAATTTGTCGGTCACGTACCTATGTTTGCAAGTGACATAATTGTTGAGATTACCAAACTTATTGGGAAAAAATCGCTTAGCGCGACAGACAGACAACTTCAAATGCTCGAGAGAATCTACTGGTTTACTCTTGAATATGGTGTTATCGAAGAAAACGGAAAACACAAAGCCTATGGCGCTGGTTTTCTTGGAGGGATTGAAGAAATCAGCAAACTACAAACAGGAAAAGCACTGGTTGAACCTTTTGATATCAAAAAAATCGTAGAAACCGATTTTAATTACTCATTTTTACAACCTCGGTACTTTTCAATTCAATCTTTTCGAGAACTGTACCAAGAACTTGAGAGGTTCTTCGTCAGTGACACTTACCAACTAGCGTGAAAACACATACCACCAAAGCGCCGGTATTTCTCTCACCAAAGAATACACATCTCGAAGCTCGGCAAACTTGGGATGGGTAACATATACCTCAGAAATGCCTGCATTTTGAAAGGCGATCTTGCTGCGCAAAAGATGATAATAGTTGGAAACGACAATTGCAGAAGTCCAGCCATGCTCTGTGGCAATGGTTTTGGTATTGTGCGCACTCGCGTTTGTGTTCACGCCATGGTTATCTACTATTACATGATCTTCAGGTAAACCTAGTTGTACGAGATATGACTTCATCGCATCCCCTTCCAAGTGTCCTTCTTTGCCAAGCGCGCCGCTGACAATCACATACTGGGCTCGCTTGGCATCGTACACTTCCTTTGCCCGATTGAGACGGCTCTTAAGTCTATCAGAAAGTGTTCCATCTACGTTGACTGTATTTCCCAGGATGACAACCATATCAGCATCACGAACGGTTTGCGTATACGAAAATCCAACAATGACAAAAATATGCAAAATAACAACAATGATAGCGGTGTATAAAACCTGCTTACAAAAACGGAAAATCATATATGCTAAAGATACTTCTTCAAATATTTTCCGGTAAAGCTATGCGCATAGCGAGCTACTTCCTCTGGTGTGCCGGCCTTTATGAGCTCTCCTCCCTTGTCTCCTCCCTCAGGACCCAGGTCAATGATCCAGTCAGCGCATTTGATGAGATCCAAGTTGTGTTCAATAACCATAACCGTGTTCCCCTTTGATACGAGCGATTGCAAAACGCCAATGAGCTTGCGCACATCTTCATAGTGAAGTCCTGTTGTCGGCTCATCGAGTAGATACAGTGTCTTGGTCGTTGAGCGCTTCGCAAGCTCTTTGGAAAGCTTGATTCGCTGCGCTTCTCCACCAGAAAGCGTTGTTGCAGATTGTCCAAGGGTGAGATAATCAAGACCGACTTGGTTGAGTACTTTGAGCTTGTCCGCAATAAATGGAATATCTTGAAAAAACTCCTCGGCATCTTCTATGGTCATTTCAAGAACTTGTGAAATGGATTTTCCTTTGTAGTGAACTTGAAGCGTTTCATGATTAAACCGTTTCCCATTACAAACATCACAAATAATTTCTACGCTTGGCAAGAAATGCATCTCAATAGAAAGCGTACCACGTCCTTCACAGTTTTCACAGCGTCCACCTGGTCGATTAAAGCTAAATCGGCCTTTTTTGTAACCACGAACACGCGCCTCTGGTGTTTCCGTAAAAATATCTCGAATACCATCATAGGCCTTGGTATACGTTGCAGGGTTACTTCGAGGAGTCCTCCCAATAGGACTCTGGTCTATTCGAATAATTTTATCAATGTACTCGAGTCCTGTAATCTCTTTGTGCGCACCAATTCTTTTGTCAACATGATGCAGCTTGTTGGCAACGGCACGATACAAGATATCATTCATGAGAGTAGACTTTCCAGATCCGGAAACACCGGTCAAGCACACAAAACGCTTGAGTGGAATTTCTACATTGATATTTTTAAGATTATGCTCTGTCGCTCCTTTGACCTTCAATTTTGGGGTAGCCCGATCTACCTTTCTGCGCTGCCCAGGCATTGCAATTTTTTCTTCCCCTCGCAAAAACTTTCCCGTAAGGGACTGTGTAACTTTGCCTTGTGGCTTGCACAGTGGACTTGACTCCACTTTTTTATTCTCCAGAAGGTCTTGGAGTGGACCTGAATACACAATATGTCCTCCATGCTTTCCGGCACCAGGACCAATATCGACCACCCAATCACTTGCCAAAATGGTATCCTCATCATGTTCCACGACAATAATGGTGTTTCCAATATCACAAAGATTACGCAACGTCGCGACCAGTTGATCATTATCCCGTTGGTGAAGTCCAATCGTCGGCTCATCCAAAACATACATAGCCCCCACCAGTTGCTGCCCCACTTGTGAGGCCAGGCGGATACGCTGCGCTTCTCCGCCAGAGAGGGTTCCGGCACGACGCTCGAGCGAAAGATAATGCAAACCTACATCAAACATAAACTTGAGCCTGTTTTCAATCTCGCGAAGTGCCGCGCCAGCAATTTCCCTTTCTTGATCAGAAAGTGACTCTTTTGCTTGCAAGAAAAAATCATAACTATCAGCGATCGACATTTTTACGATTTCCCAAATACTTTTTTCACCAACCTTTACACTGAGGGCATTGTCATTGAGCCGAGCACCTTCACATAATTCACAAAGATCCTCAGAAAACAATTCTCGAGTTCCAAGCCCCGTACATCCCTGACAGTATCCATATGGGCTATTAAAACTAAAAAGTCTTGGTTCGATTTCGGGAAAACTAAATCCATCATTCGGGCAAGAATATTCCGTAGAGTAAATCTTCTCTTCGCTTCCATGCGTTGCTACACACAATCCATTGGACATATCGACTGCTGTCTCAACAGCCTCAGCCAGACGCTGCCAATCATCAGTATTCTTTTCAAAATCTGTTCCAGCAAGCGGTATTTTGTCAATCACAATTTCTATCGTATGCTTTTTATTTTTGGTAAGTTTTATTTGCTCACGCAAACTGTGTATTTTCCCATCGATTCTCACTTCTACAAACCCGGCATTATACATGTCATAGAGCATTTGATAGTATTCTCCTTTTCTTCCACGTACCACAGGAGAAAAAATGACAAGTTCCTGTTTCTTTTGTTTATCTTGTTTTAAGCGAGCAATAATTTGATCCTCAATCTGATCGACGGTCATCTTTTCAATCTGCTGTCCACACAGTGGACAATGCGGTTTTCCGACACGCGCAAAAAGTACACGCAAATAATCGTAAATTTCCGTAATGGTTGCAACAGTAGAGCGAGGATTGGCGCTATGCGCTTTTTGGTCAATGGAAATTCCTGGTGATAGTCCTTCTATTTCATCCACATCTGGTTTTTGCATATTCCCCAAAAACTGACGAGCATATGCCGAAAGACTTTCGACGTAACGGCGTTGTCCCTCTGCAAAGATTGTATCAAAAGCTAAAGAAGACTTCCCTGATCCAGAAAGTCCTGTAAACACAATCATTTTGTTTCGAGGAAGCTCCAAGTGAATGTTCTTGAGATTATGCTCACGAGCCCCTTTGATAACGATTTTATCTTGCATACGGTCTTTGATAACGAAAATATTATCTAACATTAGAGGAATTTTGTCAATTCTAAACATTTCGCCAGAAAACATCTACTTGCACGATGGCACATGCATGCTATACTCAACAGAGTTGTCATTAATCTCTTTATTCTATGAAAAATCGAAACATTGTACCCACACTGTTTGCCATTCTTTTGGTTTTCTTGATTTCAGGGTGTGGGAATACAAACCAGACTGCTACAAAACCTGCGGCGGACGATGCACGACCGACACCTGAACGTGCCAATAACACTACACCGGTAGAGGACGCCACGAGCATGGAAAAGGAAAGCACCACGTCTTTTCTCCTGAAGGTTGATGCTACCAATGGTCAAGCTATCACCTTTAGCTGGGAAATTCCAGAAGAAATGGCAAAAGATGCTGAAAAGTTCATGTTCTTGCGAAGCACTGACCCCAATCCTACGTATCCAACAAACTGGTATTGGTGGAGAGGTCCAGACCATCGAAGCCTTACCTGGGAAGGACTCCCAACAGGAACCGCACACTTCCGTGTCTGTGTTATGTCGGAAGAAGAATGTATGCAGTATAGTAACGATGTCGAAGTCACATTAGAGTAACATGTCCAAATATTCACTTGGTCAACTCCAACAGGCAGTCATGCACCAAGCCAAAGAAAAGGGCTTTGGAACGACGCATGAAGAAATTGACATCCATGAAAAGTTCGCACTGATTCACAGTGAAGTATCAGAGGCCTACGAAGCCTATCGAAAAAATGGACATCAAGTTACTGATGACTTTATAGAAGAGCTTGGTGATGTCATGCAGCGGATTATGCATCTTGCTGGTTGTTTCAATATTAACTTGGAACAATCAATCATACAAAAAATTAAAAAAAACAAATCACGCGACTGGAGCTGGGATAAAATGAATATAAAAAGATAGCAAGTGCTGTCGTCATTTGAATGAAAAAAAGTTACGTGCTACACTAGTTTCACGTAACTTTTTTTTATGATGAAAATTTCACCCCTTATAGCGCTCTTTGTTTTTTCAATATTTGCTGTTGGTTGTGGAACCGCCGAGGATCAGAATCCTATTCCTCCTAAACCTCTCCAACAACAAACAAAAACAGCAGATCCGCCAGACACCATTCAAACCGAAAGTCAGGATCCTATACGTTTGACAGCAACTTCTCTAGGAAATAATCAAGTACAATTCACCTGGTCTACCTCAGAAAACCTCAACTCATCAGGTGGTTTTGTCATCGTTCGGTCAGTCAACCCTGATCCGACTTATCCAGAAAATTACTATTTCACGCAGTCTCACGAGCGCAGAAGTAGAATATGGATAAATGTTCCAACAGGAAAACAATACTTTCGTATCTGTAATCTTATTTCCAGTAGCTGCGATAAATATAGTGAAAACATTGAAGTTACCGTCCAATAAACACTCAAGCAAAAAAGAACGCACGGCGTTCTTTTTTGCTATCTCTTAAAAAATGTTTACTTTTTCCCCCAAATATGTCGGTTTAGGCTTGGTAATCTCTTGTTGCCACCATCCTTTTACCCTTGCAAATGCCTCTCTGACTTCCATCTTCATTTGATTGTCATACACACGTTTGTCTGCGGAGAATCCCACAATATTTATCCCATGGCGACTACAGAAGTAAATAATTCTTGAAAGGTGAAAATCTTGCGAGACACCAATAGCATGGGTAATCCCATAGATCTCTTTGGCACGGTAACAACTCTCATAGGTTCTCAGGCCTGCAGGGTCAACGACAATATCAGATTCTGGAACACCTTTCTCGATAGCATGCTGTTTCATGGTATCAACTTCGTTAACCACCCGCCTGCCATCGTCACCAGTAATTAAGAGTTTTCCAACCTTCCCCTCCTTATAGAGCTGCACTCCGACTTCAACTCGATCATACTGCATCGGCGTCTCATCGCCATTTTCGAGCATCCCGCCACCAAAAACCATCGCCACTGGCATTTCTTGCACCTGCGATATACTCCTATATATCCCTTGGCTATACTGTAAAATAATAACATTTGCGTAGATAGCGACACACACCACAACACTCACCAAAAGATAGAAAAATTTTTTGAGAAATTTCATACTTTTTGTAGTATATCACTTCTTCTTTGATTTTTGTACTCGTTTTCGTGCAGAAAGCTCACGTATCTCATCTCGCAAAAGGGCCGCGAGCTCAAACTCGAGTTTTTGCGCTGCCTCTTTCATCTTCTTTTCTTTGTCCTTGATGATATCTTCAATACTTCTATCATCACCAATCATGTCCAGCTCCAAAATACTGCTTTCTCTTTTCCCCTTCTTGCGCAACTTTCCGTCAGAAACATCCTTTTGAATCCCAAACTCTTCTAGAATGTTCTTAATTCTCTTTTCAACTGTCTTTGGAGTAATGCCATGCTTTTTGTTATACGCGAGTTGCTTCTTTCTACGTCTCTCTGTTTCTTTAAGCGCTCGGTCAATAGAACCCGTCATCTCATCTGCATACAGTATCACCCTTCCGTCGACATTACGCGCAGCTCGTCCGATAGTCTGAACCAAACTGGTCTCACTACGCAAAAAGCCTTCTTTATCAGCATCAAGTATCGCAACCAATGAAACTTCTGGAATATCAAGTCCCTCACGAAGCAAATTCACACCAACAATAACATCGACATTTCCCTTGCGAAGCTCAGTGATAATTTCAATTCGCTCGATAGTATCAATGCCACTGTGCAGATAACGTACTTTAATTTTTTTCTGCTGCAAGTACTCCGTAAGATCTTCTGCCATTTTCTTGGTAAGTGTGGTAACGAGCGTCCTATCCCCTTTTTTAACCTGTCTTTGAATTTCAACAATAACGTCATCAACCTGTGACGCATTTACGCCTTTCTTTTCTGAAACCGGCCGGATTTCCACACCAGGGTCAACAAGACCTGTCGGGCGAACAATCTGCTCGGCAATGACAGCACTTTCGTTGATTTCGTATTCGCTTGGTGTAGCAGAAACATAAATAAACTGCTGCGCTTGCTTGTCAAATTCGTCAAACTTCAGTGGCCTATTATCAAAAGCACTTGGAAGGCGAAAGCCATGTTCTATGAGGCTTTCTTTTCTTGCTCGATCTCCATTGTACATTGCACGAATCTGAGGAATGGTGACGTGTGACTCATCGATAACCACCATATATCCACTCTCTTTTGCGCCATGATGAAAAAAATCCAAGAGTGAAAATGGCGGTTCCCCTGGACTCCGGCCATCAAAATGCCTTGAGTAGTTTTCAATTCCGCTGCAAAACCCCAAATTTGCAATCATTTCCAAATCATATTTAACACGACGCTTGAGACGTTCATATTCAAGTGGTTTTCCTTTTTTCTTAAAAAACTCTAGTCGCTCTTTGAGTTCTGCCTTTATGCCTTTCATTGCTCGCATACGCAGCTCAGGACCAGCAACATGATGTTTTGCTGGAAAAAACCATGCATCGATGGGCTGCGAAAGCACCTTTCGACTCACAGGATGAAGCACTTCTATATGATCAATCTTATCGGTTACTTCAAACCGATAAATGCGTTCCTCATTGGCAGGCATTATTTCGAACGTTTGTCCTCGCATACGGAACTGTGCACGCTGAAGATCGGCATTGGTTCTTTCAAACTGCATCTCGACCATATGTTCCATAAATCCACGCCGATCAATCTTTTGTCCCTTTTCAAGATGCAGTACCACCTGCTCATATTCTTTTGGAGAACCAAGATTATATATGGCAGACACCGACGCCACAATAATAACATCCCGCCTGGTTAAAAGTGCCTGCGTACACGCGTGTCGAAGTCGATCAATTTCATCGTTGATCTGCGCTTCTTTTTCAATATATGTATCACTTCCAGAAAGATATGCCTCCGGTTGATAGTAGTCATAGTATGAAACAAAATACTCCACGGCATTTTTAGGAAAAAACTCACGAAATTCATTACATAGCTGGGCAGCGAGCGTTTTATTATGCGCTATCACCAATGTTGGTTTCTGGACCTGCTGTATAACATTAGCAATGGTAAAGGTCTTTCCAGAACCAGTAACCCCAAGCAGCGTTTGTTTTTTATTGTTTTTTTGAATGCTCGCAACCAAATCAAAAATAGCGGTCGGCTGATCTCCTGCGGGTTTGTATTTTGATTTAAGTTCAAACTTCATAATGATCCTATCATAGCACAGTCAACCAATGCTCTCAATACTTGCGATAGGTTCAAAAAAACGATATACTTTTTGAAATTTTGCTGGCAGGAGTTCGAAGTTGAAAAAAGCCGAGTGCTGCATCTGTAACAGTGTCGACTACTACGCCAATCTTGCATTCGAGGTTCTCGTCGTCGGCAGGCACGCCCCCCTCGGTACGATGTGCTTCGACTGCAGGATC
Source organism: Candidatus Nomurabacteria bacterium (assembly GCA_020632445.1). GTDB lineage: Bacteria > Patescibacteriota > Patescibacteriia > Magasanikbacterales > UBA922 > 1-14-0-20-39-34. The sequence goes on from JACKFN010000009.1 coordinate 36,466, forward strand.
CAAATCCCCGGCGATGAAAGCAGCTACAACCCCCCTCACCACATTCAGCCAGGCCAGACCGTGCTCTGCCTCACGTCTCGCACCGACGGTCCAGTCTACACCAGCCCCCAGTCCGCCGGTCTCGCCAATCACCCTCACCTGCAGAGTCCCGCCGCCTAATCCCGCTTGCCACCGCGGGATTCATCATTTGGGGGGTTGACAACTTTAACCTCTTGATATATATTACTTCTACTTGGCGATAGTTATAAGTCTCTGATTTATACATGTCGCCAATGGTAACACAAGCAACTCCTCTCCCCGGATGCTTTCCAGAGGCGATACCGAGCCGGACGGGCGCAGAAGCCTCGTCTTCCACCCGTACGCGGCCAAACGCCCGTCCGGCTCAACCTTATATCCCACTTCCTTAATTGCTGGCGGCGCCCTCGCCCCACCTCCTGCATGCCACCCAGGGCGTCGCCAGCACCCTCTCCTATGATTATCTGCTTAGCAGGTAAGAAGAGAAGTCAAAAGAATCCTTTAACCAGGATTCTTTTGTTACACGGGCAAATAGATTTGACAAAAAAATAAGACAGGAGTAGTATAGATTCATTGCGCTTGGCCCCAGCGAGATGTCGGAAAAAGATATCTCGCTGAGGCGCAAGCCAACTCTAATGCTCCTCCGTGTGGGGGCGGAGCAGCGGTGGGTCGCTTCGGCGACCGCACACAACAGGGATTGCTCTATCCCGTCAACCGATGAGCAAACCCTTCCACGGCGAGTAAGACGAGCGAAGACGGTCGCAAAATCTTACGCTCCATATCCAGACACGCAGGTTCGCCTGTGTGTGGAGGTTTACGGTAAAGTTCTGTCTGGATCAGAACTGCACACCCGGCAATGCAGCGCCGAACGCGGCTTGCCAAAAACGAAAACGCGACCCACCCTGGGTCGCCACCGGGGCCCGAACCCTATCAGGATACCTGTTGCCAACTCTTCCGGAACCACCCCTCCGGCCGAGTCAACCCGCGTCCCTTGCGCGTGATGGTGCCAGGCCCTGGTCTGGGCGAAGGCCCCGGTTTCACCCTCTCTATGGGTGCCTCGCCAGTGCGGTCGAGAACGTGAAGTGGGCAGGAACCACTTTGCAGTAGTGTCCACGGACACCAAAGACAGCATTGGCGGGGCCCCGTCTTTCAACTATTATTGCCCCGTCGAGCTGGGCAGCGAGCAGCTGATAGCAATGCTGGCACCTTGTGCCTCTGCTCCATCTGCGACGCGCCCAGCTCCGGGGCTCTCTGGCATGTTCCACCCATGCCAACAGCCACTTTCTTTATCTGCTCATACCAGCAGGTAGGAAAAGAAGTCAAAAAAACGCTCATTTAAGCGTTTTTTTGTTTGTGTCCTTTTATACGGCACGTTGATCTTCGAGTATCTACATCTCAAACGAATCGCCCACCTCTGGCACAAAAGCCTCAATACCCAAATCGTCACGAAGCCTATGAGCAAGCGTAGTCGCGGACTCGGGTTCACCGTGGATACAGTACACCTTTTGTGGTACTTTTTGTGCATTACGAATCCATGAAACAAGTTTATCCTGATCTCCATGCGCCGAAAGTGCTCCTATAGCTTTGATACTACACTTCACATCAACTCTTTCGCCAAAAATCGTTACGTGCTCCGCACCTTCATAGAGCCGTCGCCCGAGTGTTCCCTGCGCCTGATATCCAACGATAATCAGCGTAGCATTCGGATCTGAAAGATATCGAAAGGCATGATGTAAAATACGTCCACCTGTCATCATTCCCGAACCTGCAATAATCATCTTTGGATTTGGGACATAATTGATCTTTTTTGATTCTTCTTTGGTTCGTGTAATCGTAAGATTGGGAAAATCCAAAAAATCTTCCCCGTCCATATACTTCTGGCAGGCTTCTCGATCATAGTACTCTGGATACCGTTTGTACACGGGAAGCGCATCAATAGCCATAGGACTATCAAGGAAAATGGGAAACTTTGGCAATGTTTTGTCATGCTCAATGAGTCTGTCCAATCGATAGAGAATTTCTTGTGTACGCTCAATGGAAAACGCCGGCATCATAATCGTCCCCCCTTTATTGTATCCTTCAACAATTAAATCACGCAACATATTGACACGCATTTCTTCGGATTCATGCTTGCGACTTCCGTACGTAGATTCGCACAAAAGTACATCCACCTGCCCCAGCTGGTCGGTCTCGCGCAAAATGGGTACGTTGCTATTACCAATATCACCGGAAAATCCCAAAACCTTCCCACCGGCTCGAACTTCAACAAAGGAAGATCCAAAAATATGTCCAGCATCGCGAAACGTTACTTCAAATTCACCAATGGTGACACTTTCCCCATAGTCTACGCCATGACAACGCTGACGCGCCAGATCAACATCTGCTTCATCATAGAGGATTGGCTTATCAAACTTTTCGTGGTTATACCACATAATCTTACGAGCGTCATCCCAAATAATGTATGCTAAATCGCAAGTGGCTTTTGTACCGTAGACTTTTCCATGAAATCCATCCCTGACCAATTTTGGAATTCTTCCCGTATGATCAAGGTGTGCGTGTGAGACGACCACTGCATCTATTTCCTTTGGATCAAAAGAAAACTGCTCGTCATTCTTTGCCTCATTAAAATCCCCCCCCTGAAACATGCCACAATCAAGCAAAATTTTGCTTTGACCATGTTCTATTAAGTGACATGATCCTGTCACTTCGTGTGCTGCCCCCAAAAAAGTTACTTTCATACATTCAAATAGTTAGATAGCTCTAGTATAGACCTTTTTGGCGATCTATACCAATATTGCTTTTTTGTGTTATAATAAAGAAAACTATGCGAAGTGAAACTGAGGCAGTAGAAATACAAGATCCTCCTCTTGAGGAGCTCAAAAAGGGAAAATCCTGCCTAACGTACAGTTGCCTTTCAGGGTGCGGTTGCATTATTATTCCGCTTATATGTTCGCTTTTTTTGCTGAATCTTATTTTGCATAGCGGAGAAAAACGGATTGAGCAGCTTCCAGAGTGGTTCCCCGCAGGTCTTGAGCTCTATGATAGTGATCAAGTTGAAAAAATGACGCTACGCAAAGAGCGTCTCCATGAATTTTTGCCTTTTGATCTTTTTAGTAAAAATAGTAGCTCAAAGCGAGCACTCAATCTCACATGGCACAATATGCTCGCCAAGCCAGATTTTATTCTCGAGCACTATATTCGAATGTGTGAAAGAGCTAACCTCTCGGTCTACTCGCGAACCAAACAGGAAAACACCGAAACCGTCTATTTCCAGTCACGTGATGCTCGATACAAGGGATATATCCAAGTTATTGACGACCCTGATACCACTCACACAGATACGGTTCTGCTAGAAATGCACTTTGATCCACACTATGGCCATAAAAATAATTGAGGAAAACCAACTGAAATGGATCAACATCGATAGTGTTGATGATGAGGCACTGGCATATTTGCGAGAAAATTTTAACTTTCACCATCTTGACATTGATGATATTCAAAGTGAATCGCAAACACCAAAGATAGACATCTATAAAAACTATCTTTTTATTGTATTGCAATTCCCACAGTGGCGGGCAGACAAACAAATGGTTGTTGATAGTGAAGTAGATATTTTTATTGGTGAAAACTTTCTCATCACTATCCAGCACAACAAAGTCCGAGAACTCAAAAATTTCTTCTACAAATGCCTCAAAAATAAAAACACAAAACGAAAATGGATGAGTCATGATTCTGGATTTTTACTCTACAAGTTGATTGATTCCCTCTTTCATGAATGCCGACCACTGCTCAATAACATGGGACGTCAAATCGCAAAAATCGAAAATGAAATTTTTGATGGCACATCAGATCCAGCCATTGTTAAACGCCTCGCTGTACTTCGTAGGAATGTTCTCAACTTTAGACGGATCATCGACCCACAACGTTATCTCATGTCCAATCTTTCGCATACCCGAAAACCGTTTCTCAACGAAGACACAAGCTTGTACTTTGATGATATCAACGACTACCTAAGCAAACTGTGGGCCATTCTTGAACGCTATAAAGATACTATCAACGGTCTACACGTTACCGTGGAGTCACTTATCAATCAAAAAACCAATCAGGTCATTAGTGCCCTTACTGTTATTTCTGTATCACTTTTGCCACTAACTCTACTTTCTGGTATCTACGGAATGAATATCGATGGACTGCCATTTGCTCATAGTCCATTTTTTGTATGGGCAATGTTTGTGGCACTCGCCCTGATCATCATCATGCTGATCATTATCATGCGGAAGCGAAAATATTTGTGATTAAGCGTCTTGTTTCTCTACAATCAAAAACGATAACCGGAGCCGCCATTGTACTTGCGGCTGCGTCTTTTGTCAGCCGAGTTATTGGCGTTATTCGTGATCGAATCTTCGCCCATTCATTTGGGGCAGGAGATGTGCTTGACGTCTACTATGCGGCATTTCGCATTCCTGACATTGTATACAATCTTGTAATCGTAGGAGCACTTTCTGCAGGTTTCATCCCTATTTTCCTCAAGGCTTACACCAAAAACAAAAAGGAAGCCTGGGAAATGACCAACAGCCTGATCCACATTCTTGGACTTGCCCTTATCCTTGTTTGTGCGTTGCTCTATATCTTTACTCCGCAACTGATGCACCTTGTTGTTCCTGGATTTGATGACGAAAAGCTGTCCCAAACAGTAATACTCACTCGCATTATGTTTCTGTCACCATTGCTCCTTGGCCTCTCCGCCATAGTCAGCGGTGTGCTTCAATCGCTCAAATCCTTTTTTGTCTACTCACTCACCCCTATTGTTTATAACCTCGGAATTATTTTTGGAACCGTCGCGCTTGTCCCCCATTTTGGTATTGTCGGTCTTGCCTATGGTGTGATTATTGGTGCCTGTTTTCATCTCCTGATCCAAATTCCGACCCTGTTTGCCCATGGATATCGATACCAATGCTTACTCAATGTAAAAAACAGATACCTTATTGATATTGGAAAACTGATGATACCACGTATTCTCACCCTTGGAACCGTCCAACTCAATCTTTTAGTTATTACCATACTTGCATCAACACTTGGAACGGGAAGCGTTTCTGCATTTAACTTTGCTAACAACTTGCAACACTTCCCTATTGGGCTCATCGGAATTTCGTTTGCCGTTGCAGCATTTCCAGTTTTTTCCAAACTTTTTGCAGAAGAGAATCAGGAGGCATTTATCAGCCATATCGTAACGACCGTAAAGCAAATACTCTTTTTTATTCTTCCACTCACCCTCATCTTCCTTCTCCTACGCGCACAAATCGTCAGAATTCTTTTGGGATCGGGTGCGTTTGATTGGGGCGACACAATTATGACCGCGAATGCACTGGCCTTTTTTTCACTTTCACTTTTTGCGCAATGTCTTGTTCCACTTCTCATCCGAGCGTTTTATGCTATGCATAATACGTGGATACCACTCAC